>NZ_PQHW01000155.1 GCF_003385215.1 Amycolatopsis thermalba
GGCTGGGCGGGTGCGGTTGCAGGGCCGGGCCGGCCCGGCCCTGCAACCGCACCCGCCCAGCCCCTGCGGGGCATCCAGATCCACCCGTCGCGCCACGGCCGGCTGCCAGCAGCCACCCGGGCGCGCGGCCGTTGATCGCGCCCCACCGCGCCGGGCCGCTTGTGAGCGGCCACCGGCCCGGCGCTAAGGCAGCCGCGGCCAGGGGTTCTGCTTTTCCAGCTCCGCGGCCAGCGCCAGCAGCCTTCCCTCGCCGCCGGGTGGGGCCACCAGCTGCACGCCGATCGGCAGGCCGTTCGGGTGGCGGCCTGCCGGGACGGACATCGCCGGGTAGCCGGACAGGTTCCACAGGCCCGTGAAGCCCGCCAAGGCGACCGACGGCAACGCGTTCGCCAGGCAGGATCGCTCGTGCCACGCCCTCGCCTTCGGTGGCAGCGTCGCCAGCGTCGGCGTGATCAGGACGTCGTACCGGGCGAAGAACTCCGCCGCCCGCGCCGTCCACCGGCGGGCGGTGCCGGGCGTCACCAGCCGCCGCACCGCCTGTCCGATCCGCACGTGCCGCTGCGTCCGCGGCTGCAGCGTCTCCACCGGCAACCCCGCCGTCTGCTCGGCAGGCCCGGCGAACCACCGCGACACGATCCCGGCCACTGGCTCCACCCCGTACCGCGGCCGCGCCCGCTCGACCCCGTGCCCCGACGCCGCCAGCAGCTCCGCCACCCGCTCCACCGCCGCCGTCAACGGGCGCGGCACCGGCGCGTGCGTCAGCGGCACGTCCGTCGACACCGCGATCCGCAACCGTCCCGGCTCGCCGACCTCCGCCAGCCCCGGCCGGTCCGCCAGCACCGACAACAGCAACGCCGCGTCGGCGACCGTCGTGGCCAGGCTGCCGTGCGCGGACATCCCGAACCAGCCGTCCTCGGCCAGCACGTCCGCCCCCGCCTTGATCCCGACCAGCCCGCACATCGCCGCCGGGAGCCGGATCGAGCCGAGCCCGTCCGTGCCGACCTCGACCGGCACCAGCCCCGCCGCCACCGCCGCCGCGCTGCCGCCGGACGAACCGCCCGCCGTGTACTCCGGCGCCCACGGGTTGCGCGTCACGGCCTCCGGCGAGTCGGTCATCGGCCAGATGCACAGCTCCGGCACGCGCGTGATCCCGACGATCACCGCCCCCGCCGCCCGCAACCGCCGCACGACCAAGTGGTCCGAACCAGCCGGGACGGCCGTGGCGGTCCCGCGCGTCACGGTCTCGCCCGCGACCCCGGCCACGTCCTTGACCGCCACCGGCACCCCGGCCAGCGGGAGCTCCGCCAGGTCCGCACGCGTCCGCAGGAGCCGCGCCTCGGCCACCGCCTCCGCCGCGCGCACCCGGCGGAACGCGCCCACGACCCGGTCCGCCGCCTCGATCCCCGCGATCACCCGTTCGGTCTCCCGCACCGGGTCCGCTTCCCCGGCCCGCACCGCCTCGGCCAGCGCCTTCGCCGTCACCACCATGTGCGAACCCTATAGAAGAAACCGCGACGCAATAGCCGCTCGCGTGACCGGTCGATCACACAGCGGCCCGGTCGGTGTCGGATTCGTCACGGTTCTCGGCGCACGAAACGTGATCAATCCGTGCACCCACCGTGAGACGGCCTGTTCAGCGCGATCCTCCGAAGTGGACCCGCGGCCGCGGGCTCGACCAGGACCCCTTGCGCCACAGCTAGAATCCGGTTCGGAAACCCCGGTACCCTCATCGATAAAGGTGTGCGATATCACAGGAAAAACGGACGCAGCACCGACCACTGCAACCAATCGGAGCAAACGGCAAGACCATCCGGCGGAATAGTACCCGCGGAACGCCTCGGCATTCCACAGTCCGGCGATGATCCGCGCGACCCCGTTAGTGCGGGCGTAACGGGATCATATAGCCGGACGACAATATCCGCGCGGCTGACGAAGTCCCGGACACCTCGACGGAGAGGCGTCCGGTGCGGACAGAACGTGAAGTTGACTCATACTTGTCCGGGCTGGTTCACTCTCCCGGTCGTACAACCCACTGCGGTTCCTGTGCGAAGCGTCAACTCGGGTCCGGGGGCCGAGGCCATCACATCGAGTTGCGGGAAGGCTCCTCAGAGCGTTGAAAAAGGTATTCGGAACACGTAGGCGGCGTGCTTCGATCCGGTCGAGGGTGCTCGCGATCGCGATCGTGCCCAGCGTCGCCCTGCTGCTCGCCGGCGTGGCGCTCGCGGGCTACCTGGTCGTGCAGGCGGTCAACGCCCGCGAGTTCGCGACGAAGGTCCACGACTCGGCCGAGCCGGGCGCCCTCTTCTTCGGCGCGGTGCGCGCCGAGCGGGTGCTGACCCTGCGCACGCTGGCCGGCAACGGCACGCCGGGGGCGGATCTGATCCAGGCCCGGGCCAAGACGGACACGACGGCCGCGCGCATGGCGACCGTCCTGCAGGACATGGTCGACGACGCCCCGGAGTCGGTGCGCCAGAGCATCGCCAAGACCAGCGCGAACTTCGCCCAGCTGCCCGAGCTGCGTCAGCGCGTGGACAGCAGGCAGGCGTCCCCGCTCGAGGCCTACGCCTTCTACAACCGCATCATCGACGAGTTCGCCACCGGTCTGAACGGCGTGGCCGAGGGCGCGCCGGACGCCCAGACCGCGTTCCTCCGCGTCACCGCGATGCCGCTGTTCACCGCGGCCGACGCGATGTCCCGCGGTGACGCGCTGGCGGCCGCCGGCATCGCCGGCCGCGGCCTGTCCGAGGAGGAGTTCCGCACCTACATCAGCCAGGTCGGCGCCTACCACGCCGAGCTGGCGGTCGCCGCCCCGCAGATGATCCCGTCGGTGCGCGCCAAGTACGACGCGCTGCTGGCCAGCCCGGCGTGGGACACGCTGAGCGTGGTGGAAAACGCTTTCCTGCGCGGCAACCAGGATTCGCTGCCGGTGCCCGAGGCGCAGTGGCGCGACGCCGCGACGCAGGTCGGGAACGCGCTGATGGGCCTCTACATCGAGCAGAGCTCCAACGCCACCAACGTCGGCCTGGACAGCGGTGACCGGACCCTGGTCACCTCGATCATCGCCGGCGCCGCCGCGCTGATCGTGTCGCTGGCGGTGTTCTTCTTCGCGTGGCGCCTGTCCAACCGGCTGATCCAGCGGCTGGGCCGGCTGCGCGAGGAGACCCTGGAGGCCGCCGAGACGCAGCTGCCGCAGCTGGTCGAGCGGGTCCGCACCGGTGAGGCCGTCGACCTCGACACCCAGGTCGCGCTGCTGGACCACGGCGACGACGAGATCGGCCAGGTCGCCGACGCGTTCAACAAGGCGCAGCAGACCGCGATCGCGGCCGCCGTGGACGAGGCCAAGACCCGTGAGGGCACCAAGAAGGTCTTCCTCAACATCGCCCACCGCAGTCAGGTGCTGGTGCACCGGCAGCTCAAGGCCCTCGACGAGGCCGAGCGCAAGCAGGAGGACCCGGACCAGCTGGACATGCTGTTCCGCCTGGACCACCTGTCCACCCGCGCGCGCCGCAACGCCGAGAACCTGATCATCCTGGGCGGCGAGCGGCCGGGACGGCAGTGGCGCAACCCGGTCGCGCTGGCCGACCTGATCCGCGGCGCCACCGGGGAGACCGAGGACTACGCGCGCGTCACCGTCGGCAAGCTGCCGAACGTCGCGGTCGCCGGCCCGGTCGTCGCCGACCTGGTGCACCTGCTCGCCGAGCTGCTGGACAACGCCACGTCGTTCTCGCCGCCGAACTCGCGCGTCGAGGTGTTCGGTGACGTCGTCGGCAAGGGCGTGGTCATCGAGATCGAGGACCAGGGCCTGGGCATCGAGCCGGAGCAGGCCGAAGAGCTGAACGCGATGCTGCGTGAGCCGCCGGACTTCAGCGTCATGGCGCTGTCCGCGGAACCGCGTCTGGGCCTGTTCGTGGTCGCGCGCCTGGCGTCCCGGCACGGGATTTCGGTGACGCTGCGCGATTCCGCCTACGGTGGCACCCGGGCGATCGTGCTCGTCCGGTCCGAGCTGCTGGCTCCGGTGCCGCAGCCGGACGACGCCCCGCAGCCCGAGGAGGCGCTGGTCCCGGCCCAGAGCGCGCCGGCGCACCGGTGGCCCGGTGAGGCCGACGCGCCACCGGAGCCGGCCACCAACGGGCACCACCAGGCAGAGCCGACGGCGCGGGTGGACCTGTTCCGCCCCACGGTCCCGGCTGCTCCGCCGGAGCCTGCGCCGCAGCAGCAGCACACGCCGCCGCAGCGCCCGCAGATCCCGCTGCGCGCGCCGCTGGACACCCGCGTGCCGATCGACACGCGCCCGCCCCAGGCCCGGCCGCCGCAGCACGCCGGACCGATCTCGCCGGACCGCCCGCCGCTGCCGCGGCGCCGACGGCAGCAGAACCTGGCCCCGCAGTTGAGGAAGGACGAGGAGACCGCGACCTTCAGCGCCGCCACCAACGACAGCCCGAAGCCCGACCACAGCACCGTGCCCGACGACAGCCCGGAGCAGGCCCGCAGCCGGCTCTCGGCGTTCCAGCAGGGCACCCGCCGCGCACGCGAACAGGATCCGAGCACCACCGACATTCTGGGAGAGCACACGTGACGAACGCGGGAATCAACGAGCTGGACTGGCTCCTCGACGACCTCCTGCAGCAGGTCGTGGGAGCGGACCGGGCGGTTGTGCTGTCGGCCGACGGCCTGCTGATCGGCCGGTCGACCAACCTGTCCGAAGAGGACGGTGAGCACCTGTCGGCGGTGGCGTCGGCGTTCCAGAGCCTCGCCAAGGGCACCGGGCGCCACTTCGGCGGCGGCGCGGTGCGCCAGACCGTCGTGGAGATGGACCACGCGTTCCTGTTCGTCACCACGGCCGGGCACGGCGCCTGCCTCGCGCTGCTGACCGCCGCGGACGTCGACATGGGTCTGGTCGCGTACGCGATGAACATGATGGTCAAGCGGGTCGGTGCCGCACTGAGCGCGGCGCCACGAGTTGAGCAGCAAAGCACGCCATGATGATCAGGCGGGACGACGACACCTGGTTCGACGACGCGGCCGGACCGATCGCCCGGCCGTACACGATCACCGGCGGCCGCACCCACGCCGGTGACATCGACCTGCAGCTGCTGTCCCTCGTGGTCGCCCTGCCCGGCCTGGCCGAAGCGGCCACCATGGCACCGGAGTACGCCCGGATCGTGCGGCTGTGCCAGCGGCCGCTGTCGGTCGCCGAGGTCGCGGCGCACCTGGACCTGCCGGTGCCGATCGTGAAGGTGCTGCTGGCCGACCTCATCGAGCGCGGACACGTGATCTACCGGACGTCCCAGCCCATCTCCGACACCCCGGAACAACACGTACTTCAGGCGGTTCTCGATGGCATTCGCAGGCTCTGAGCCCCGGCGGAACGTCTCCGCCACCGTGGTGAAGCTGCTGATCGCAGGCGGCTTCGGGGTCGGCAAGACCACCATGGTCGGCTCGGTGAGCGAGATCTCCCCGCTGCGCACGGAGGAGGCGATCACCCAGGCCTCGGCCGGGATCGACGACCTCACCGGGGTGGAGAGCAAGACCACCACGACCGTGGCGCTGGACTTCGGCCGCATCACGATCAACCCCGAGCTGATCCTGTACCTGTTCGGCACGCCGGGGCAGGACCGGTTCTGGTTCATGTGGGACGAGCTCGCGCAGGGCGCGCTGGGCGCGGTGGTGCTCGCCGACACGCGCAGGCTGGAGAGTTGCTTCCCGGCGGTGGACTTCTTCGAACGGCGCGGGCTGCCGTTCGTGGTCGGCGTCAACTGCTTCGACAACGCCTACCGCTACGGCACCGAGGAGGTGCGCGCGGCGCTGGAGCTGGACGACACGGTGCCGATCCTGCTGTGCGACGCGCGGGACCGGGAGTCGACCAAGCAGGTGCTGGTGATCCTGATGCAGCACGTGATGGCGAACGCGGCACTGGCCCGTCGCTAGTCGACGGTGCCCCAGCGGCCGGGTGGGAGCACGATGAAGCGTGCCTTGCCGATGAGGTCGTCCACCGGGACCGGGCCCTGCTCCTCGCAGCGCGAGTCGCACGAGTTGTTGCGGTTGTCGCCCATCACCCAGACGTAACCCTCCGGCACCCGGACCGGCGGGAAGGAGTCCTGCCACTGGCGCGCCGGGTCCTGCCAGTGTATGTAGGGCTCGTCCAGCGGCCGGCCGTCGACGAGGACCCGGTTCCGGTCGTCGCAGCACTGCACGGTCTGACCGCCGGTGGCGATGATCCGCTTGACGAAGTCGCGCTCGTCCGGCGGCGCCAGGCCGAACACCGAACCGACGTCCTGGAGGAAGTGCACCACCGCGTTGTCCGAACGCGTGGTCGTCACCTCGTCGCCCACCCACGCCTCCGGGCCCTTGAACACCACGACGTCACCCGCCTCCGGGTCGGTGAAGTCGTAGGTGATCTTGTCGACCAGGATCTTGTCCCCGTAGCACCCGGCGTAGCCGTGCAGCGTGGTTTCCATCGACCCCGACGGGATCGTGTACACCCGCGCGAAGAACTGCTGGAACACGAACGCCAGCACCAGCGCGACGACGATCAGGATCGGCAGCTCGACCCAGAACGGACGCTGTTTCCTGGGCCGCCGCCACCGCCTCGCCGGGCGGGTGGTGCTCTCCTGACCTGCGTCCTCCGGGTTCGGCACCGCACCAGGCTATCGAAAACGGCGTCAGTAGGGGTTCACCCGGTCCCGGAACTTCGCGGCCACCTCGTCGGTGTCCGACTTCGGGTAGGAGATCCGGGCCGGGTCACCGTCCGATGTGTACCGGCTGTCCGCGTTCTGCGCGAGCTTGTCCAGCCACACCGCCGAACCGTATTCGGCCTCCTCACCCGTCGGGCCCTGCGAGCGGATGCGCGGGATGTTGAGCGGGTCGAAGTCGGCGGTGAACGGTGACGCGGACGGGTTCGAGCCGACCAGGAACGCGCCCTGGTAGCGGTAGCCCGCGCCCTGCAACGCCAGCTCCTTGGGCCGCGGGTGGATGCCGAACGGCAGCGCGATCGTGGTCGGGTTCGCCCGCGGCGAGGCCCGCCGGATCAGCGCGTCCAGCTCGCCGATCTCGGCCTGCGCGGTCTGCTCGTCGGCCTCGCGCAGGTTCGCGTGGGTCCTGGTGTGGTTGCCGACGTCGAAACCGTGGTCCAGCAACCACGGGATGGTCCGGGCGCCACCGGGGTCGCCGAACGGCTCGGCGTTGACGTAGAACGTGGCGACCGGCCGGAACCGCGGGTGGCTGCGGGCGAAGTCGAGCATGATCGCGACGGCGGTGCCCGGCACCGGGTTGCCGTCCGGGCCGAGCGCGAACTGGCTCGGGTCGCCGTCGTCGAAGGTGAGCACCACGGGGTGCGTGCCGGCCGGGACGTCGATGCGGCCCGCGGTGAAGTCGGCGGCCGACACCGGGACGTAGCCCTCGCGGTCGAGCCGTTCCAGCTCGGCGCGGAAGTCGTCCGGCGTGCGGTCGTAGACCGATTCGGGTTCGGTCACGATGCGGTGGTACATCAGCACCGGGACCCGGCCCAGCTCGTTGGCGCGCACCGTGGCGGGCGCGGCCGGGGCCGCCGCCGGGGCGGACGAGCGCAGCGGGGCGAACGCGGCCCACCCCTCGCCGCCGTCGCTCTGCTCGTGCGGGTGGCCCTCGACGACCGTCGTGCACGCCGTGAGCAGGAACAGGACCGCGACGAGGGAAGCCAGCTTGGGTGTCACGCCTACCAACGTGCGCCGTCCGTAGCGCGGAGGCAACGGGGTGTAACCCGAAGGGATGGATTCCCGAATGACCCGCCTGATCCGGGGAATGTGCCCGCTGCTCGGCACACCGGCGCGGGAGGGTTACATGGGCAGGCACCGGACACGGTCCCGGAACGCGGTTCTGGTCCTCGTGGCCATCATCGCCACGGTCGCCATCGCCGCCACCCCGACGGTGGTGCAGTCGCTCCCGTTCGGGCTGGCCATCCAGGGCCTCGGCGACGGGGTCACCACCAACGCGGAGTCGCTGCGGGACATCCGGGTGCTGGCGGCCAGGGACAGCGACCTCGATCGGGTCACGGTCATCCTGGACGACCAGCCGGTGACCACAGCGCGTGACGGTGGCCGGCTGGTCCTGCCGCCGCTGAAGGTCGGCGACGGCGAGCACACCCTCGTCGCCCGGCTGCCGAACGAGATTCCGGGCCTGCCGGACGCCGAGGTGTCCCGCACCTTCCACGTCGACAACACCGCGCCGGAGCTGTCCTTCCAGCCGATCGAGATCAGCGACCCGCGCAAGCCGGTGACCCTGCGCGGCACGGCCAAGGGCGCGGACAAGGTCACGGTGCAGGGCGAAGAGGTGAAGGTCAACGAGTTCGGCAACTTCACCGTCACCATCCCGACTCCCCCGGCGAAGATCGAGATCGGCGCGCAGGACGCGGCGGGCAACCGCGCGGCCGGCCGGGTCCCGGTGCGCGCGCGGCACCCCGGCATGCGCGGCGTGCACATGACCGCGGTGGCGTGGACGGCGCCGGCGCTGCGCGAACCGGTGCTGCAGATGGCGCGGGACGGGTTGATCGACACGGTCCAGCTGGACATCAAGGACGAGAGCGGCGAGGTCGGGTACGCCTCGCAGGTGCCGCTCGCGAAGGAGATCGGCGCCGCGAAGAACTACTACGACCTGCACGGGGTCGTCGAGCAGCTGCACAAGGAGGGGGTCCGCGTCGTCGGGCGGCTCGTCGCGTTCCGGGACCCGATCCTGGCGCGGGCGTCGTGGGAGTCCGGCGAGCGCGACCGGGTCGTGCAGAGCGCCGACGGGCAGCCGTGGGCGGGCGGGTACGGCGAGTACGCGTTCACCAACTTCGCCAACCGCGAGGTGCGGGAGTACAACATCGCGCTGGCGACGGAAGCCGCGCGGGCCGGGTTCGACGACATCCTCTACGACTACGTGCGGCGGCCCGAGGGCCCGATCGAGCAGTTGCGGTTCCCCGGACTGGAGGGCACGCCGGAGGAGGGGATCGTGGACTTCCTCGCCGAGAGCCGCAACGCGGTGCGGGCCGAGGGCGCGTACCTGGGCGCGTCGGTGTTCGGGATAGCGGTCAACCGGCCGACGCAGATCGGGCAGGACATCACCGCCATGGCACGCAAGGTGGACTACATCGCGCCGATGATCTACCCGTCGCACTGGGGTCCGGGCGAGTACGGGGTCGCCGATCCGGAGTCGCAGCCGCTGGAGATCACCCAGCGGTCGCTGGCGGCGTTCGCCGAGAAGGCCGCCGGCACGCAGTCGGTGATCATCCCGTGGATCCAGGCGTTCAGCATGTCCGTCCACTACGGACGCGACCAGATCCGCGCGCAGCTGGACGGGGCGCGGGCCAACGGGATCGACTCGTTCCTGCTGTGGAACGCCTCGTGCAAGTACAACGCGGCGGACCTGGCGCCCTGACCGGTCAGACCGGGAGGGGTTCGATCTCGCCCGGGGTGGCGTAGCGGTACCGATCGCCCACCTTGATCTCCAGGTGCAGGTATCCCTCTTCATCGGACAGTACCGCGTGGACCGTCCCGATCAGACCGTCGCGCAGCCGCACCCGGCTCCCGGCGGACACCGCGACCCCGGCGACCACCACCTCGTCGGTCTCCGGGCACACCGCGCCGGGGTCCCACCAGGTGTCCTCCAGGATGCCCCGGCGCAGGTACTGGATGCGTTCTTCGCTCTCCGGCACGAGGATCGGGTGGTCGTACAGGGTGACCGGCGCGGCCAGCACCGCGGCGTCGTTGTCGCCCAGCAGCACCGGCCACAGCCGGTGGCTTTCGCACTGCTCGGCGGCCGCACGAGCCCACGGCGGCGGCTCGGTCAGCGACACGAACCGGCCGGCGTTCACGGCGAGCACCACGTGGACGGACAACATCGCGTGCCGCAGCGCCTCTTCGCGCGATGAGTCCGGCTCGTACCACTCGGTGGTGTTGACGACGTCGGCGCGCAACCGGATCCCGGTGCGGCCGCCCAGGACCCGCGCGCTCCGCCGCAGCTCGCCGGTGACCGACCAGCTGCGGCGGACGAGTTTCCCGGCCCGGCCGAGGATTTCGGTCCGCTCGGCGCCGCCGACGACGAACGGGACGCAGGTGCGCTGGGCGGTCAGCTCGGCGACCGGCAGCACCGCGTCGATCTCGCGCTCGACCACCTCGTCCCAGGTGGTGTGCTCGGTACCGTCCACGGTCAGCGACGCCACCGGGTCGTACCCGCCGTCGGCGCCGCGGCGGCACACGACGCGCTCCTGGCTCTGCAGGAACCGCAGCCGGACGTGCAGCACGGCGTGCGAGCGCGGTTCGAGCAGGCACTCCACGCGGCAGTCGGCGAAGTCACCGGCCTGCGGCGACGCGAACGCCGGCGGCATCAGCACGCCGAAGTCCGGCGTCCGCGGGTGGTACAGGACGGCGTCGCCGATCGCCCTGGCGGTGTCGAACGCGGTGGTCATGCGACACGGTAGGACTGTAACGCATATCACACAAGCGCGATCGCCCGCGCTGGGGACGTAAACGCTGGTCAACAACGGTGCAGAGCCGATCGGCCACGTATCGTGGTTCACCCGATCAGCCCAGTTCTGCGGACCGGTAGGCGGGTACGGCTTGGGGACACCGGGAGGGCGGCCGATGCGCACCGAACTGATCGACGCCCTGCTCGAACTGCTGGCGCGCGAATCCGAGGACTTCGACGTGCACCGGTTCGCGCAGGACCTCGCCGAGCGCGCGGCGGTTCTCGGGCCGGCCCGCGACGCCGGGGTGGTGCTGTCGTTCCCGGCGGAGCCGGAGCGGATCACCGCCGGCACCGGAGCCGCGCCGGCGCTCGTGCGGTTCCAGCTCGAACACGACGAGGGGCCCGCGCCCGAATGCCTCCACAGTGGATCATCCGGTGGTGGTCCGTGGCCCCGGTTTTCCACTGCCTGCGCGGAAGCCGGTTACTCCTCAGTAGAAACTTTGCCGATTCTGGCGGACGGCCGGGTTTTCGGTGCGCTCTGTCTGTTCGACGCCGGCGGGAACGCGGGCGGGACCGGGCTTCGGCTGGCGCACGCCGCGGCGCTTCGCCTGGCCCACCAACGGGATCTGCACCAGCTCGGCGTGCGGTTGCGGCACCTGCAGACCGCGTTGGACAGCCGGATCGTCATCGAGCAGGCGAAGGGGATGCTCGCCGAACGGCACAAGATCGGTGTGGACACTGCGTTCGAGGGGTTGCGGCGGTACGCGCGTGACCACAACCAGCGGGTCGCGGACCTGGCGCGCGCGATCGTCGACGGCCGCGACCCGGTGCGGCCGAACGATTTCTGACGGTTTCCGGGGGACGAAGGGTCGTGTTCCGGACATTCGCCGGTTAGCATCGGGTTCCGCCGTCGCCAGGAGGCAGGCAGACGGCGGAGGAGGAACCCGCTCCGGACCCCGGCGGTGCCCGCTGTTGGAATGCTCGATGCGAGGGGAGCACCGGATGACGACCACGTCCCACGACCACCAGCTGCAGGCGGACGCTTTCCGCGTCGGGGACCGGCTGATGTACCTCGACCGCGACGACGACGGGCCGGACAAGGTGACCGTGCGCGTGGGTGTCGTGTCCGGGAAGTGCCGGACCGGCGAGGAGGGCCTGCTGGTGCCGATGACCGACGAGGACGGCGGGGAGCGGTGGATCGCCGCCTCGGACGTCCTGGGCAGCGGCTCGAGAGCGGGCAACCGTCATGAGACCGATCGGCCCGCGCGGTGGCGGCACCACCTGTCGCCCAGCGGACGGCACCATCGGCAGGAGGCGCCGGAGTCGTGAGGTGAGCCGGGCGTCCGGCTGGCCGGGCGTCCGGCGGTGGTTCCGGGCGGCCGGGGCGGTGGTTCCGGCAGCCCGGCGGTGGTTCCCGGCGGCCCGGCGGCGGTTCCCGGGCGTCTGGGCGGCGGTTCCCGGGCGGTCGGGCGGTGGTGCCGGGCGCCCGGGCGGCGGTTTCGGGCGGCCGAGCGGTGGTTCCGGGTATTCGGGCGGTTCCCGGGCGTCTGGGCGGCGGTTCCCGGGTGTCCGGGTGGCGGTTCCCGGGCGGTCGGGGCGGTGCTTCCGGGCGTCCGGGTGGCGGTTCCCGGGCGTCTGGGCGGCGGTTCCCGGGCGTCTGGGCGGCGGTTCCCGGGTGTCCGGGTGGCGGTTCCCGGGTGTCCGGGTGGCGGTTCCCGGGTGTCCGGGTGGCGGTTCCCGGGCGGTCGGGGCGGTGCTTCCGGGCGTCCGGGTGGCGGTTCCCGGGCGTCTGGGCGGCGGTTCCCGGGCGTCTGGGCGGCGGTTCCCGGGTGTC
>NZ_PQHW01000156.1 GCF_003385215.1 Amycolatopsis thermalba
TTTTATTTTTTTTTTTTTACCACGCAGAGGCCGGCATCCGTGCTCATGCCTAGTTTCGTGGGCTGGAATATGTGTAAAAGAGACGGGCTGGCGGCCCCCCCCGCCCCGCCCCCCCGCACGGCGGCCCGCCCCCCGCCGCCCCGGGGTCGCCCGCCAGCAAACCCACCTCCCTCGCGAACGCGGAACTCGCGCGCCGGAACGCAGAACTCGCGAGCGGGAACGCGGAACTCGCGAGTGGCACTCGCGGAGCGGCGAGTCCCACGCTCAGGCCCGCGAGTTCCACGCTCAGGCCCGCGAGTTCCACGCTCAGGCCCGCGAGTCCCACGCTCAGGCCGGCGAGTTCTGCGCTCAGGCCGGCGAGTTCCGCGCTCAGGCCGCGGGGGTAGTGGTGGGTGCCGCGAGCCGCAGCGCCGAACAGTGCGAGCCGCGAGCGGCGGCTCAGTCGAGCAGCTCCGCGAGCCGGGCCGCCACCTTGGCCGAGCCGGCGGGCACCACGTTCACCCACGGCGCTCCCCCGCGCCCGGGTTCCACCGTGCCCAGGTACGCGCCCTGGTCGGTGCGGAACCAGCTCACGCCGCCCACCCGGCGCAGCCGTCCGCCCTCGCGGACGCGCACCGTGAACTGCCCCGCCCCGAGCACCGGCCGGGACTGGATCGCGCGCACCTCGTCCACCTGCCGCGCGGCCGCCCGCGAAACACCACCGCCGGACAGGGCGTCGGCCGGGAGGCTGACTCCGTAGCCCGGCCCGGGCTCCAGCGGGGGCAGCAGGTCGACCACCGCGGTGCAGACCTCCGTGTCGCGGATCCCGGACAGCCCGATCGTCCGGCTCGGCTGCGCCGCCAGCACGCCCCGCCTGCCGCCGGCCGCGGCCACCGCCCGGAACGGCACCTCCGCCTGCACGTCGGCCAGGGCCTCGCACTCGACGTAGACCTCCGCGGTCGCCAGCGTCGCCAGCCGGGACTCCAGCGCGGGGTCCAGCCGGTCGCCGTCGCGCAACCCCCGCTCGGCCAGGTTCGCGTGCACCGCGCGGCGGATCTCGGCGCGCTCGGCCTCGGTCGCGCCGACACTGCGCACCTCCAGCGGCGCCGGCACCCGGGCGTGCCCGAGGTCGTGCCACAGGACGTCGAACGCGGACGCCGACACCCGGATCACGGCTGCCCCAGCTCCGGCGGCTCGTCGAAGAACCGGCCCGGCACCGACTCGCGCAGGGCCGCGTCGCGCGCGTTGAGCACGTCGATCGCCTTCTGCCGGGCCTCCTCGGCGGCCGCCCGCCGCTGTTCCATCGCGTCCGACAGCCCGGCCAGCGCCAGGAAGTTCCCGCTCGCCGCGGCCTCCCGGATCATCGCGGCCGGGTCGTAGGGCACCGGCGGCGGCATCTCGTCCCGCGCCCGCGCGGCGATCCCGGCCTGGCGGCCGACCGCGTCGGACAGCGTCATCGACAGCTCGGTGGCGTGCCCGGACCAGCTCTCGGCCTTCGCCAGCGTCTTGCGCAGCGCCTCCCCCGCCGGGCCCTGGAACGCCTCGCCCGCCCGCTCGGCGATCGTGCCCAGCGCCTGCGCCGACTCGCGCAGCCGCGCGGCCAGCCCCGCCCACTGCTCACCGATCCGGCCCGCGGTGGCCGGGTCGTTGCCGTCGGCGACCTCGGCCGCCATCGCCTCGTGGCTGTAGGACTCGTACCGCGTCGTCGGCTCGGGCACCTGGTTCACGCCGGCTCCTCAGGGCAGTTTCGGCTCGATCAGCCGGGCCACGGTGTCGGCCCGCTCGCACGCGAGCGGGGTGTCCGCGAAGCCCGTGTTGGTCACGTCCACCTGCACGCTGGCCTCCTGGCCGACGCCGAGCAGGACCGCGCACGTGCCGTCCCCGGCGCGGCGGTCGGACACCCGGAAACCCCGGTGCGCGCCGACGGTCACGCGCTTGCCGGTGCCCTTGTCGATCTCCAGCGACGCCAGCGGCGCGTCCTCGGCGAGCGTGACGGTGACACCGAAGGTGCCCGGTTCGGTCCAGTCGCAGGCCCGGGCGGTGCCGATGGTCTTCTCCTCGCCCAGCGAGGTCAGCCCGGCGGTGGAGCGGTCGGTCGCGGACAGCAGCTCGCACGGCTTCAGCGCGGCCAGCCCGGCCGGTGACGGCGGCGCGCTCGGCGCCGGGGCGGAGCTGGACAGGACGGGCGCCGCGGGCGGCGGCGGAACCGGCTGCCCGCACGCGGCGAGCAGCGCGCCGGCGGCGAGCACCAGGACCGCACCGCGCATCCGCTCAGCCACCGCTGCAGTCGACGCCCTCGGCGGCGTCGTCGTCGCTGTCGGAGTACCGCTTCAGCGCGCGGCGGATGTTCGTCTTCAGCGTCTCCAGCTCCTGGCCGAACCGGATCAGCGAATCGGCGGCCGAACCGGGGCCGCCCAGGCCGTAGCGGGCCATGAACTCGCCGACCTCGCCGGCGTACCCGCCGCCCAGCGGCACGGTGCGGCCCAGCACGCGGGCCTCCCGCACCATCTCGCCGACGACGTCCTGCAGCTGACTGATCTGCTGATAGGCCCCGGCCGCCAGCTCGGGCGAGACCGCGAACGCCCCCGCGTTCACGTTCAGGCCACTGTGCGTGTCGGTCATCGGTTCTGTTCGCACCTCTCGGTAGCCGACCGGTTCCGCAACGCAGCATAGCGTCCGAATCGAATTCAGGGTTCTTCGACCGACTTGGCCGGGGTTTGACACACTGGATGCCAGGCTGGGTGCCGGGGCGGGCCACCGCGCGCGTCGCCCGTCCCCGGCTGTGAGATCCTTCCGCGCCGCGGCGCGGTTCAGGCGGGCCGCACCCGTGTTCCGGTTTTGAAAAATGGGCTTCGGCACCAGGAGGTCGAGTGACGTCGAGGACACAGCCTGCATCGTCCGGGGAGTTCACCGGCGAGCAGGCGCCCGGGCAAGCGCCGTACCACCCGTCCGGTGCGAGCCCGGCACACGGCCTGCCGATCAGCCACAACGGCCACGGTGAGCTGCACGAGACCATGCGCCGCATCGCGGGCAACGTCGAGCGGGTGCTCGTCGGCAAGCCCGAGGTGGTGCGCGTCGCGCTGGTGACGCTCCTGGCCGAGGGCCACCTGCTGGTCGAGGACGTGCCGGGCGTCGGCAAGACGTCGCTGGCGAAGGCGCTGGCCCGGTCGATCGACTGCACGGTCAGCCGCATCCAGTTCACGCCCGACCTGCTGCCCAGCGACGTCACCGGCGTGTCCATCTACAACCGGCAGACCGGCGGGTTCGAGTTCCGGCCCGGCCCGGTGTTCGCCAACATCGTGGTGGGCGACGAGATCAACCGCGCGTCGCCGAAGACCCAGTCGGCGCTGCTGGAGTGCATGGAGGAGAAGCAGGTCACGGTCGACACCACGACCTACCGCCTGGACGACCCCTTCATGGTCATCGCCACCCAGAACCCGATCGAGATGGAGGGCACCTACGCGCTGCCCGAGGCGCAGCGCGACCGGTTCACCGCGCGCGTGTCGATCGGCTACCCCGACCAGCAGGCCGAGCTGGCCATGGTCGACGAGCACGCCGGCCACGACCCGCTGGCCGATCTGCAGCCGGTGTCCGACGCGGCCACCCTCAACCGGCTGATCCAGCAGGTCCGCGCGGTGCACATGGCGCCGGAGGTGCGCAAGTACGCGGTCGACCTGGTCGCCGCGACGCGCCAGGTGCCGGAGATCCGGCTGGGCGCCTCGCCGCGGGCCACGCTGCAGCTGGTCCGCTCGGCGCGCGCCCAGGCCGCGCTGTCCGGCCGCGACTTCGTCGTCCCGGACGACCTGCACGCCGTCGCCGTCCCGGTGCTCGCGCACCGGCTGGTGCTGACCACCGAGGCGCACGCGGCCCGCCGCTCCGCCACCGACGTGGTCCGCGCGGTGCTGCACCGGGTGCCGGTGCCCCAGGGCGGTCACCCGCAGACCGCCGGCCGCCGGTAGCCGGCCGTGTTCCGCTCGCTGTCCGGGCTGACCACGCGGGGGCGGTGCCTGCTCGCCGCCGGCGTGGCGGCCGCCGTGTGCGCGGTGGTGCTCAACGAGCGCGACCTGCTGCGGGTCGCGGTGTTCGTGGTGGCGCTGCCGCTGCTGATCGCCCTGTTCATCGCGGCGTCGCGGGTGCGCATCGGCGCGTCCCGCACGCTGCTGCCCGATCGGGTCTCGGCCGGTTCGGCGGGCGAGGTGGAGCTGGCGCTGTGGCGCAACGGCAAGCTGCCCGCCGGTGAGGTGCTGCTCGAGGACGGGGTGCCCTACGCGCTGGGGTCGCGGCCGCGGTTCGTCGTGGAGCGGCTGCCGCACGGGCGGGTCATCGCGCTGCGGTACCCGATCCAGCCGATGATGCGCGGGATCCAGCAGGTCGGGCCGCTGCGCGCGACGCTGACCGACCCGTTCGGGCTGTGCGAGTTCGACCGCGAGCTGATCGCGCACTCGCGGCTGGTCGTGGTGCCGAAGGTGGTGTCGCTGTGGGGGCTGCCCAGCGGCGCCGGGATCGGCGCGGGCGACGACGGCAGCGTGCGGCTGCACGCCGGCCAGGGCGAGACCGACGTGATCGTGCGGCAGTACCGCCAGGGCGACGACCTGCGCAAGGTGCACTGGCGCTCGACCGCGCGGCGCGACGAGATCATGGTGCGGGTCGAGGAGCGGCCGTGGCGCGGCGGGACGACCGTCCTGCTCGACCACCGGGCCGCGGCGCACCACGGGACCGGCCCGGCCGCGAGCCTGGAGTGGGCGATCTCGTTCGCCGCGAGCGTGTGCGTGCACGTGCGGCGGGCCGGGCACCGCGTCCGCCTGGTCACCGAGCACGGCAAGCCGCTGGCCGACGTGCCCGGCGACGGCGGCGAGGGCTACGACAACGTGCTGCTGGACGCGCTGGCCGCGCTGCAGCCGGCGCACCAGCGGGACCTGACGACGGGTCATGATCCGGCCGAGGGGCAGGAGCTGATCGCGATCCTGGGGACGGTGTCGAACCAGGCGGTGACGGAGCTGGCGCGGTTCCGGCCGCGTGGCATCCGCAGCCTGGCGGTGCTGCTGGACACCCCGGCGTGGTCCGGGGGCGTGAGCGCGCCCGAGCACCGCGCGGCGGCGACCGAGGAGTCGGCGGCCCTGCTGCGCGCGTCCGGCTGGGGCGTCGTGGTGGCCGGCCCGACCTCCCCGATGCCCCAGGTCTGGGGCGATCTGTGCCGCACGGCCGCGGGGCGGGGCACCCTGATCGGGGGTGCGCTGTGAGCGTGGCGCCGTCGCCGACCACCGGCCGGGCACCCGGCCATCTGAACTCCGGGGGAACGCAGTGACCACGCTGGCCGGCCGTCCGCCGCGTCCCGGGCAGCAGCCCGACGCCCCACCGCCGGGGCGGCCGGAGCTGCACCGGCCGACGCAGCGCGTCGTGGAGCCGCCGCCGCAGTGGCGGGGCTCGGTCCTCGCGCCGATCGCCGCCGGCCTGGCCACCCTGTGCGCCTCCACCTCGCTGACCGGCGTCGTGGGCGGGGCCGGCTGGCTCGGGTACGTCACGGTGGCCGTCGTGCTCGTCGCCGCCACCGGGCTCGCGCTGCGGACCATCCGCACGCCGACCGCCGTGGTCGGGCTGGCCCAGCTCGTCGTGCTGTTGCTGCTGATCACCGGCGTGTTCACCGGCAGCGGCATCCTCGGCGTGATCCCCGGCCCGGCCGCGTTCAGCGAGATCAACGGTGTCCTCACCGCGGCGTTCGAGCAGATCCGCACGGGCCTGCCGCCGGTCGAGGCGACCCCGCCGATCCTGTGCCTGGTGACCATCGCGATCGGCCTGGTCGCGGTGCTCGTGGACACCCTCGCGGTCGCCGCGTCCGCGCCCGCCGCCACCGGCCTGGTGCTGCTGTGCGTCTACGCGGTGCCCGCCTCGCTGGCCGACGACATGCTCCCGTGGTGGACGTTCCTGCTCGGCGCGGCGGCCTTCGCGGGCCTGCTCGCCGTCGACGGCAACCACCGGCACCGCCGCTGGCGCAACCGCGACTCCGGCCTCGGCAACGCGCCGGCCGCCGCGTCCGCACCGGTGGCCGTGGTCGCGGTCGCCGTGGTCCTGGGACTGGTCGCGGGCACCGCGATCACCGCGGTCGGCACCGTCGGGCGCCTGCCCGGCAGCGGCCGCAGCGGCGCGGGCGCCGGGTCCGGCGGGCTGGGCGTCAACCCGTTCACCTCGCTGCGCGGCATGCTCGACCAGGGCAGCACGGTCGACCTCTTCCGCGTCCGCGGCCTGGGCAACGACAAGCGCCTGCTGCGCGCGTTCACGCTGGACACCTACCGGCCCAACCGCGGATGGAGCCTCCCGGACGGCCCGATGCCGGCCGGTTTCCCGGCCAACCAGCCGCTGCCGGCCGCGCCCGGTGACGACGGCTCCGGCGAGGCGCGCCAGATCCAGATCGAGCCGCTGAACTGGGTCGACGTGTGGATGCCGGTGTACGGGCAGCTGCGCGGCCTGCAGGGTGTGTCGCAGGGCTGGTACTACGACCCGACCAGCGGCGCGGTCTTCAGCGAGCGCAAGCAGCGCATCCCCGCCTACGTGGAGACCGCGTCCCTGGCCGAGCCGACGAAGGAGGAGCTGGAGTCGGCCAGCACGCGCGGCGGCGACATCCCGGCGAGCTACAGCCAGATCACCGGCGTCGACCCGCGCGTGGTCAGCCTCGCGCAGGACCTCGCGGCGGGCGCGGCCACCGACTTCGACCGGGCGAGCGCGATCTGGCGGTACTTCAGCGCCGAGAACGGGTTCACCTACGACACCGAGACGGCCGCCGCGACCGACAGCGACGCGCTGGCCGACTTCCTGCTCAACGGCAAGCGCGGCTTCTGCGAGCAGTTCGCCTCCGCGATGGCCGTGATGCTGCGGGTGCTGAACATCCCGTCGCGGGTGGCGGTCGGGTTCACCTCCGGCTACGCCGACGGCGACTCGCGCATGATCACCTCGCAGGACGCGCACGCGTGGGTCGAGGTGTACTTCCACGACCTGGGCTGGGTCAGCTTCGACCCGACGCCGCGCTCCGACGGCCGCGGCTACGTCCCGCCCTACCTGCAGTCCGGCGGCACCTCCAGCGGGTCCTCGGACTCGGAGGAGCAGGACGTGCCGAGCGTGTCCACCACGCGGGTCGCGCCCACCGGTGTCCCCGAGACGCAGGGCAGCGCCGCCAACCCGGGTGGCACGCAGGCCGCGCCGGCCGGTTCGGCGCCGGGCTGGACCGGGTGGACCGCGCTGGTGCTGGTGCTGATCGCGCTGGCCCTGACCGCGGGCGCGTTCTTCGCGATCCGCAAGTTCCGCGGGCGGACGGCGTCCTGGCTGCCGCTGGCCGCGGCCGGGGCGTGGCTGGTCGCCGTGGTGCTCACCGCGTGGCTGGTGCACTGGGTGCTGGCCCTGGTGCTGTTGCTGGTCGCGGTGGCCGGGATGGCCCCCGCGGTGCTGCGGGAGATCCAGCGGCGGCGGCGCCTCACCGCGATCACGGCGCGCCGTCCGGGCGCGGCGGACGCGGCGTGGGCGGAGCTGATGGACGAGTGCGCCGACCGCGGCATCCCGATCCCGCCGAGCGACACCGTGCGGGCGGCGGCGCAGAAGATGGCGGTGCAGCACAACCTGGACGACGCCGGGAAGACCGACCTGCGCACCGTGGTCACCGAGGTGGAGCGCTCGTGGTACTCCCCCAGCCAGTCCACGGACGCCGATCTCGCCACCGCGTTCGAGGGGCTGCGCCGGAGCCTGCAGCGCAACGCCCCGATGTCCTGGCGCGGGCGGCTGTTCCCGCGCTCGGTGTTCCGCAAGCGCTAACCGGCGTCGAACACGGCGCCGGCGCCCGGGGCCAGCACGTCCCCAGTCGCCAGCAGCGGGCGGCCGCCGAAGCCGGGCGCGTGGGGCGTGTCGCCGAAGTTCAGCGCCACCAGGGTGCGTTCGCGGCCCGCCACCCGCAGGTAGGCGAGCACGCCGGGCGGCGCGTCCAGGAACACCTGGCTGCCGTGACGCAGTGAGGGCCGGGCGCGCCGCAGCGCCAGCAGCGCGCGGTACAGCGACAGCATCGACGCCGGGTCCCGACGCTCGACGGCCACGTTGAGGTGCTCGGCCGTGTCCCCCACCGGCAGCCACGGCTCGCCGGTGGTGAACCCGGCGCCGGGGCCGGCCTCGGACGGCGGCGCCCACGGCATCGGCGTGCGCTGCGGGTCGCGGCCGTTGCGGTCGGTGCCGGTCCCGGGTGGCAACGCGGTGTCCGGCAGGCCCAGTTCCTCGCCCTGGTACAGGAACGGCGTCCCCCGCAGGGTCAGCAGCAGCATCGCCGCCAGCCGCGCGCCGCCCGGGGACCAGCGGCTCGCGATCCGGGGCTCGTCGTGGTTGTTCAGGAACCACGCGGGCCACACGTCCGGCCCGGCCAGATCCAGGAACTCCTCCACGGTGCGCCGGATTCCCGTGGCGTCGCACGGCACCCGGGCGAACACGAAGTTGTGCGCCAGGTGCAGCTCGCCGGGCGCGAGGTAGGGCAGGATGCGGCGCTGGTCGAACTCCCAGACCTCCCCGATCACCGCCACGTCCGGGTAGGCGTCGGCGACCGCGCGCACCTCCCGCAGGTAGTCGTGCAGCGTCGGCCAGTCCTGGTGCCGCGACGGCTCGCCGGGCACGTTGTCGCGCAACGCCGGGTCCTTGCCGAGGCGGTTGATCGAGTCGAGCCGCACCCCGTCCACGCCCCGGTCCAGCCAGAACCGCAGCACGTCCAGCTGCGCGGCCCGCACCGCCGGATTGGTCCAGTCCAAGTCCGGTTGCTGCGGCAGGTGCGAGTGCAGGTACCACCGCCCCGCCCCGGGGTGCCACGTCCAGGCGGGGCTGCCCGGCGGGAACCCGGCGAGCCAGTTGTTCGGCGGCGCGGACCCGTCCCGCCACACGTAGAAGTCCGGGCGCGTGGTGAACCACGGGTGCCGGTCGCTGGTGTGGCCCAGCACGATGTCGAGGATCACCCGCAGGCCGTGCGCGTGCGCGGCGGCGATCAGGGCGTCGGCGTCCGCGCCGGTGCCGAAGACCGGGTCGACGGCGGTGTGGTCGCTGATGTCGTAGCCGAAGTCGAGCATCGGCGACCGGAAGAACGGTGAGATCCACAGGGCGTCCACGCCGAGCCACCGCAGGTACGGCAGTCGTTCGAGGATGCCCGGCAGGTCACCGACGCCGTCGCCGTCGCTGTCGGCGAAGCTGCGCGGGTAGACCTGGTAGATCACGGCGTCCTGCCACCACGGCCTCATGGCGTGCCCCGGAACGCGGCGGACCGCCGGACGATCAGCGTGGCGGCCAGCCCGCAGCCCGCCGCCAGCGCCACCGCGGCGGGCAGGGCGCCGTGGTCGAGGGCGGCGCCGCCGACCGCGGCGCCGGTGGCGATGCCGACCTGGAAGGCGACGATGTAGACCGCGGACGCCAGGTCCGGCTGGGCGGCCACCCGCAGGACCGCGGCCTGCAGCACCACGGCGATCCCGCCGGCCGGCACGGCCCACAGCACGACCGCGGCGCCCGCGACCACGCCGGAACCCGGGATCAGCAGCACGACCATGCACACCGCCAGGCCGCCGGTGACGACCAGGGCGGTGGCTCGCGGACGGCTGTCCACCCGCCGCCCGATCAGGACCAGGCCGAGCAGGCCGGCCGCGCCGTGCGCGAACAACAGGGCCGACGTCGCCGCCCCGGTGAGGTGGACCGAGTCGGCGATGATCGCGGTGATGTAGGTGAACGCGGCGAAGTGCCCGGTCACCACGACCAGCGTGGCGAGGTTGACCGGCAGCAGGGCCCGGCCGAGCGCGCCGCGGCGTGGCGCCGGCGGTCCGGCGGGGGTGGGCTCGACCGTCGCGCGGATCACCACCGCCGCCAGCGCGGCGGCGCCGGCCACCGCGAGGACCGTGGGCCGCCAGCCGATCGTCTCCCCGAGCCACGAGCTCAGCGGCAGCCCGAAGAGGAACGCCAGCGAGTTGCCGGCGAAGACGACCGCGGTGGCGCGGCCGGACCGGTCCGGTCCGAGCAGCCGGGCGGCCATCGGCGCGACCACCGACCAGAACACGCCGTGCCCGGCCGCCGCGACCAGCCGGGCGACCACCGCGACGGCGTACCCGGGTGCGAGCGCCAGCAGCAGGTTCGACACCGCGATGGCCGCGACCGTGACGAGCGCGGCCGTGCGGCGGTCCCAGCGGGCCGTCAGCGCGACCAGCGGCACCACCGAGACCGCGACCACGATCGCGTACCCGGTCATCAGCAGCCCGATGGCCGAGCCGGAGACGCCGAACCCGGCCGCGAACTGCGGCAGCAGGGCGACCGGCAGGTTCTCCGACGTCACGGACACGAAGCAGGCGGCGCTGAGCGCTCCGAGCGCGACACCCGTCCTCTGGATGCGCATTGTGTAACGATACACAGATAGGGTGGGGGCATGTCCAGCCCGGGATCGCCGCGCGTCACGATGGCCGAGGTGGCGCGCCGCAGCGGTGTCTCGCCGATGACGGTGTCGTACTGCTACAACCAGCCGGACCGGGTCGCGCCGGAGACGTTGCGCCGGGTCCGCGCGGTCGCCGCCGAGCTGGGCTACCGGGGGCCGGACCCGACCGCGCGGTCGCTGCGCCGCCGCCGCACCGGCACGATCGGGGTCGTGCTCGGCGAGCACCTCGCCTACGCCTTCGAGGACCCGCAGGCCCGGAGGTTCCTCACCGGGGTCGCCGAGGTCTGCCGGGAGCGCGGGACCGGGCTGAACCTGATTCCGACCACCGGGGAGGACACCGACGTCGAGCGGGTGACGTCGGCATCGGTGGACGGCTACATCGTGTGGACCACCGCCGACACCGATCCGGTGCTGCCCGTGGTGACCGGGCTGGGCAAGCCGGTCGCGGTGCACGGCGGCCCGGCCGTGCCCGGCGCCCGGGTGGTCACGATCGACAACCGGGCCTCGGCTCGCGAACTGGCGCCGGGCGTGTTCGCCGGTGCGGCCCGGCCGGCCGTGCTGAGCTTCCCGTTCGGGCGGGACCGCAGGGCGCGTCTGGAGACCGGGCCGGATCCGGAGAGCGTGGAGTTCCCGGTGACGCGCGAGCGGCTGCGCGGCATCGCCGGTCACTGCCGGGACGCGGGCTTCGACGCCGGGGCGATGCCGGTGGCCGTGGTGGCGCGCAACGACCGGGCCGAAGCCGCACCCCTGGCCGACGCGCTGCTGGACACCGGGGCCGACGCGGTGGTGGCGATGAGCGATCAGCTCGCGTTCGCCGTCCTGGACGCCGCCCGCCGCCGGGGGCTGCGCGTGCCGGCGGACGTGGCGGTCGCCGGGTGGGACGACGATCCGGACGCGGAGCGGGAGGGGCTCACCACGGTTGCGCAGTCCCTGTGCGAGCAGGGCCGGAGCTGCGCGCTGATCGCCCTGGGGGCCGACGCCCCGGGTGAGGCCCCGTGGTCGGTGGTCGTCCGCACCAGCACCAGACAGTAAGCAGCAGCTTGTTATTTTCGGGTCCTGCTTGGGTTTGACGGGGCCAGTTATTAAGCTTTAGCGTGGCACCTGTGAACGATGCTTGCTGGGAGACCGCGGGAGCCGTGCGGTGGGCCGTGTCCCGTCTGGCGCAGCGGCTGCGTGCCGAGACCGGGCGGACCGGGCTGACGCGGCTGGAGACGTCGGTGCTGGCGAACCTGCGGCACGGCGGCCCGCTGACGCCGACCGCGCTGGCGGACGTCGAGGGGCTGCAGCCGCAGTCGCTCACCCGGACGATCAACGCCCTCGACGAGGCCGGACTGGTCGAACGATCGCGCGACGACCGGGACCGCCGCCAGCAGACGATCAGGCTCACCGCCCAGGGGCGGGCCGCCCTGGACGACCACGTGCGCGACGGCAACGCCTGGCTGGCCGAGGCGCTGCGCACGGAGCTGACCCCCGCCGAACGCGACGTGCTGCGCATCGCGGCGGACCTGATGACACGCCTCGCGGGCGAGGGAAAGCCAGGGTCCTCCCTCCCCGGCGCGGCGGCGCCGCAATGACCCCAACGGACCACGGCGTACCGATCCCGTGCCCGCGAGAAGCCCGCCACCTACGCACCCGGCACCCCACGAGCACGGCTCGCCGCACACCACGACCCACCCGGCACCCCACCGAGCACCACAGCCCACCCGG
>NZ_PQHW01000157.1 GCF_003385215.1 Amycolatopsis thermalba
TCCACGCGCTCAATCGCGACATCCGCGCATGGATCGAGACCTGGAACAACGAACCACGGCCCTACGTCTGGACCAAGACCGCCGACCAGATCCTTGACTCCATCGCACGCTACTGCACGCGAATTAACGACTCAGGACACTAGACCGCCACCGTCGCCTGCGGAACACCGCCGCCGCACTCGGGCCCGTTCGGGTACACGAGCTGCGCGGCGGTGTTCTGCGTCGTGCGGCCTACTTCGCCGCCGCTCGCGTTCGTCAGGACGACTGTGACTTCGTAGGGTGCCTCGCGTAGATCGTCGATCGGGACGAAGCCGTACCAGCCGCCGGTTTCCCGCAGCTCCACCGAACAGGAGTCCTCCGGGCCGGTGCCGGTGCACGTCTGCGGTCCCGGTGTGGTCGCGGGGAAGACCGGCGTTTCCCCGGTCCGGCAGGCGCCGTCCCGGCAGACGGTGACCGTCGCCGCGGCGACCGTCCGCCCCGGCCGCGGCTCGACGTCCAGGCTGATCCCCGGCACCGCGCCGATCATCGTGCACGCGCGACCGCCCGCGGCACCCTCCGACGCGCCACAGGCCGTCAGCACAGCGATTCCGAGCGCCACCACCGGCAACATCCGCATACCGGACAGACGGACCGCGGCCGCCTCCGGTTGCATGGATAACGACCTATCCGGCGCGGCTCAAGCCGACCTGGCCCGCCGGCCGCTGCTCCGGCAGCGCGTGCCGCGACCGGCCGCGCAGCACCTCGACCCGCTCGGAGCCCGGGCGGCCCAGCACCCAGCTCGACCCCGGCACCGCCTTCGCCTGCTTCTTCAGCGGCGCCAGCAGCCGCGACGCCTCCCGGTAGGACTCGATCGTCGCCGTGGCGCAGACCAGCGTCGCCAGCGACACGGTCACCGGCATGCCCTCCGCCGTCCACGGCGTATCCAGCAGCGCGCCCGCGATCGTGCCGATCTCGTCCACGTCGCAGGCGATCAGGAAGTCGTCGCCGCCGACGTGGCTCACCACCATCCGCGGCAGCCGCGACGCCAGATCGGTCAGGGTGCGGCCGATCGCGCGGATCAGGTCGTCCCCGGCGGCGAAACCGGCGTTGTCGTTCACCGCCTTGAACGAGTCGACGTCCAGCCACGCCGCGACGAACGCCTCCCGGCTGCCGATCCGCCGGTCCACGTCCCGCGCCACCGTGTCGCTGCCGGGCAGCCGGGTCAGCGGGTTCAGCGCCGCCGCCTCCTCGACCTTCGCCTCGGCCACGCCGCGCACCACCTCGGTCACCAGCACCACACCCAGGCAGCGGCCCGCGTCGTCGACCACCACCACGTCGTCGCCGGTGCGGCCCCAGTCCGCGTCGGTCACCAGCTCCAGCAGCTCCAGCGCCCCGGCATCGGCGTGGATGGTGTGCGGGGTGTCCGCCAGCCGCTCCGCGCTGCGCTTGGCGTGCAGCGCGTGCCCGTACGGGCCGGTCACCGACACCAGGAACCGGGTGCGGTCGATCGACCACCGCGGGCGGCCCTCGTCGTCGATCCCGACGATGCCGCTCGGCGCGTCGCCCGCCGCCAGCGCGGTGCGCACGTCGTCGCAGGTCGCGTCGTGCGGCAGGGTGCTAGCCGGGCGCAGGAAGTCCCGCACCCGCGGCGTGGTGAGCGGCCCCGGTGTGAGGCGCTCCGCCGGGTCCGGGATCGCCGGGGTCAGCAGGTGCCCCAGGTTCACCCCGTCCCGGGCGGGGGCGAACAGGTTGCCCTGAGCGATGCGCACCCCCAGGCGGCGCACCGCTGCCAGCTGCGCTTCGGTCTCGATCCCGGTCGCGACCAGCCGCGCGCCGGTCCGGGCCGTGAAGTGCAGCAGGGATTCGACGACCGCGACCGAGCCGGCGTCACCGGGCAGCCCGCGCAGCACGCTGCGGTCGAGTTTGAGCACGTCCACCGGCGCGGCCGCGAGCATCGCGAACGGCAGGTCGCCGCGGCCGAGACCGTCCAGCGCCAGCCGGAACCCCAGCTCGCCGAGCCGCTGCAGGCCGGCGAGCAGCTGCTCGGGCCACACGGAGCAGAACGGCGGCCCGACCTCCAGCACCACCTCGCGCGGCCGCCTGCCGGCGCGGGCGAGGGCGTCGAGCAGGGGATCCACCGAGGCCGCCGACGCCGTGGCCGCCGTGACGTTGAGGTGCAGCGGCAGCAGGGTCTGCTGGTCGGCCTCCGCGCGGACGGCGTCGCACGCCAGCGCGATGTCGGTCTCGACCAGGCGCCGTTCGCGGCGGGCGGTGTCGAGCAGTTCGTGCACGGACCCCTCGGCGGGGCGGGCCAGCGCTTCGAGCGCGACCATGCCGCCGGTGTTGAGGCTGTAGAGCGGCTGGAAGGCGAACCGGACTGGGCGCACGGACCGATCTTCGCTGGTGAGGTGGCTGTTGTGAAAGAGATGTCGACTGATGTTCACCTCGGGGGCGGGCAGCGTACTCCCACGCGGGCCGGGGCGGGACGGATACGGTGATGTGCATGGAACCCGATCCGCGGACGATACGCCGGGAAAACGCCCGGGAACCGGCCTGGTCCGATCTGGCCGACAACCCCTTCCGGGCCGACCGGGACCGCATCGTGGTGTCGCCGTTCTTCGCCCGGCTCGGCGGCGTGACCCAGGTGGTCAGCGCGGCCGGGTCCGGTCTGCTGCACAACCGGCTCACCCACAGCCTCAAGGTCGCGCAGGTCGCGCGCGCCATCTCGGAGCGGCTGCTGTCCTCGGTGGACTCGGCGGAGCTGATCGGCAAGCTGGGCGGGCTCGACCCGGACGTCGCCGAGGCCGCCGCGCTGGCCCACGACCTCGGGCACCCGCCGTTCGGGCACCTGGGGGAGCAGGTGCTGGACCGCATCGCGCGGCACCGGTTCTCGCTGCCGGACGGGTTCGAGGGCAACGCGCAGACGTTCCGGATCATCACCACGACCGACGTCCGCGGGCCGGCCGCCGTCGGGCTGGACCTCACCGCGGCCGTGCGGGCGGCGGTGCTGAAGTACCCGTGGGCGCGCCTGCACTGGCCGGACCCGCACCCGGCGGCGATGCGCATCCCGCCGCGGGGCGCGGCCGAGCCGGACGAGGCGCCGGGCACCGGGTCGAGCAAGTTCTCCGCCTACTGCACCGAGCTGGACGACGTGGTCGCGGCGCGCCGGCCGTTCGCCGGGCGGATCGAGCCGTGGCAGCAGACCGTCGAGGCGTCGGTGATGGACACCGCCGACGACCTCGCCTACGCGATCCACGACATCCAGGACTTCCACCGCATCGGGGTGCTGCAGCACGCGCCGGTGGCGGCCGAGCTGGGGGAGTGGCTCGATCACGCGGTCGAGCTGGCCGGGCTGGACAACGCGACGCTCGCCGCGCAGATCCGCCGCCCCGGCCGGTCGCTGGAGCAGCTGCGGCGCCGCATGCACGCCAAGGACGCCTGGATCGTCGACGACGACGCGTTCGCCCACGCGGTGTCCCGGATCCGGGCCGAGCTGGTCGACGGCCTGCTGGGCGAGCCCTTCGACGGCTCGATCGAGGCGGAGCAGGCGACGGCGGCGTTTTCCGCCCGGTGGACGCATCGCCTGGTGGACGGGGTGATCGTGCTGCCGTCGCCGTCCACGCGGGCCGGGCACGTGTCGCTGCGGACCGCCCAGTGGCACGAGGTGCAGGTGCTGAAGTTCGTGCACCGGCGGTTCGTGCTGCTGCGCCCCGAGCTGGCCCTGCACCAGCGGGGACAGGCGTCGCTGCTGACGACGCTGGTCGACGCGCTGGACGCGTGGCTCGCCGACCGGGACGAGGTGTCGCGGCTGCCGCGCCGCCTGTACGACCTGGTGGAGCTGGCGCAGTCGGAGTTCGAGGGGCTGGCCCGGAACGCCCCCGAGCTGCTGGTCGGAGCCACCGGCGAGCCGGTCGCCGGGGCGGACGCGATCCGGGGCCTGGCGAGGGGCCGCGCGGTGATCGACTTCGTGTCGTCGCTGACGGACAAGCAGGCGGTCAGCCTGCTGGAGGCGCTGTCGGGGCGGTCCGGGCAGCCGTGGTCGGACTCGTTCGTGCTCTGAGCGGCACCCGGCAACGAACCGCCGGCCGGCAACGCGAGTGGACCGTTCGGCGCCGTAGGTGCCCTCCGCCCGTAGGGCGGACTCCTCGCCTGCCGACGGGGGCGCGGCTCTAAAGATCAAAAGATGTCCTCGCCGGACGGGCAGGCTCCGGGATGACGGGGGACCGTTGTCAGCTCGCCTCGGGTGGGTGGTCGCTGGGTGGTCATCCCGTCGCCTTCCGGTTTGGGTGTATCACTTTGAGCCAGGCCCGCAAGGTTGCGTTGTCGGGCGGCGGTGGGCGGCCTGGGTTGCGGGCCTGGCTCAAAGTGATCGTTGCGGTGTCAGGCGACGGGATGACCACCCAGCTTCACTGGTGCTGCGGGTGAGGCCCGCCACCGTGGGGAAAATCCCTCGACAGCGGTCCGTACACTGGGTTCGTGGACGTCCAGTTGGAGTAGCTCCGGGCCGCCTGTGCAGCAGGCCCGTCGATGCCACCTGTCCACCCCCGAAACCGGGAGTTTCCTTGATCACGGCCACCGGCCTCGAACTGCGCGCCGGGTCGCGCATTCTGCTCTCCGACACCACCCTGCGCATCCAGCCGGGCGATCGCATCGGCCTGGTGGGGCGCAACGGCGCCGGCAAGACGACCACCCTGAAGGTCCTCGCCGGCGAGGGTGAGCCCTACGCGGGCGAGGTCCGCCGCGGCAGCGAGCTCGGCTACCTGCCCCAGGACCCCCGCGAGGGTGACCTGTCCGTCCCCGCCAAGGACCGCGTCCTGTCCGCCCGCGGCCTCGACACCCTCCTGCGCGACATGGAGAAGGCCCAGACCGCCATGTCCGAGCTGGTCGACGACGCCGAGCGGGACAAGGCGATCCGCCGCTACGGTCGCCTCGAGGAGCGCTTCGCCTCCCTCGGCGGGTACGCCGCGGAGAGCGAGGCCGCCCGCATCTGCGCCAACCTCGGCCTCGCCGACCGCGTCCTCACCCAGCCGCTGCGCACCCTCTCCGGTGGCCAGCGCCGCCGCGTCGAGCTGGCCCGCATCCTGTTCGCCGCCTCCGACGTGGGCGCCTCCGGCCGCTCGGACACGATCCTGCTGCTCGACGAGCCCACCAACCACCTCGACGCCGACTCGATCAACTGGCTGCGCGGCTTCCTCAAGGGCCACGAGGGCGGCCTCGTGGTGATCAGCCACGACGTCGACCTGCTGGCCGAGGTCGTGAACAAGGTCTGGTTCCTCGACGCCACCCGCGCCGAGCTGGACACCTACAACATGACCTGGAACCGCTACCTCGAGGCGCGCGCCACCGACGAGAAGCGCCGCCGCCGCGAGCGGGCCAACGCCGAGAAGAAGGCCTCCGCCCTGCAGGCCCAGGCCGCGAAGCTCGGCGCGAAGGCCACCAAGGCCGTCGCGGCGAAGAACATGGCCCGCCGCGCCGAGCAGATGCTCGCCGGGCTCGACGAGCAGCGCCAGGCCGACAAGGTCGCGCACATCAAGTTCCCGGCCCCGGCCCCGTGCGGGCGCACCCCGCTCACCGCCGAGGGACTGTCCAAATCGTACGGCTCGCTGGAGATCTTCACCGGCGTCGACCTCGCGATCGACCGCGGCACCAAGGTCGTCGTGCTCGGCCTCAACGGCGCGGGCAAGACCACCCTGCTGCGCCTGCTGGGCGGCATGGAAAAGCCGGACACCGGACGCGTCGAGCCCGGCCACGGGCTGCGCCTGGGCTACTACGCGCAGGAACACGAGACGCTCGACCACGACGCCAGCGTGTGGGAGAACATCCGCCACCTCGCCCCGGACACCGGCGCGCAGGAGCTGCGGAACCTGCTGGGCTCGTTCCTGTTCACCGGCGAGCAGCTGGACCAGCCGGCCGGCACCCTCTCCGGCGGCGAGAAGACCCGGCTCGCGCTCGCGGGCCTGGTGTCCAGCGCCGCCAACGTCCTGCTGCTCGACGAGCCGACCAACAACCTGGACCCGGCCAGCCGCGAGCAGGTGCTCAACGCCTTGCGCAGCTACACCGGCGCCGTCGTCCTGGTGACCCACGACCCGGGCGCCGTCGAGGCCCTCGAACCCGAGCGGGTGATCCTGTTGCCCGACGGCACGGAGGATCACTGGTCGGATGATTACTTGGAACTCGTCCAGTTGGCGTGACGTAAACAAAGGGCTGATTGCTTAGTTGGACTAGGCAACCACCTGGAATGGCGCAATTTTTCCGCCATTGGGCAGGTTTTTCGCCGCTCGTCTGGCAAATTCGCGGTTCGTGTTCGATCATTGCGTGACGAGGCCCACCGTGGCCTGCCAACGCGATCTGGTGGAAGGCGGAACGACGTGGCTGACCTGAAGAAGGGCGCGCGGATCACCGGCAGTACGCGCGACAAGCTTGCCGCTGACCTGAAGAAGAAATATGAGAAGGGTGCGAGTATTCGGGCCCTGGCCGAGTCGACCGGACGCTCGTACGGTTTTGTGCACCGCGTGCTTTCCGAATCCGGTGTGCAGTTGCGCGGGCGCGGCGGGGCGACGCGCGCTAAGAAGAAGTAGGCCGGGCGTCCCCGGCCTCGGCACGGCGGAAGCACAACATCGCACCGAGGAGCACGCACGGGTACACCAGGTATCCGAAGCGCGTCGCGGGCGTCAGGAGGGTGAAGGCCCCCAGGCCCACGGCGATGCGCCACAACGCGTCCGATCCGGCCACGGGCGGACGCCGCAGCAACCAGACGAGGATCGCGGCAGCGGCGCCGGCGAGCAGGACGAACGCGGCCACCTTCCCGGCCGGTCCGGTACTGGCGATGAGGTAGCCCGGCAACGGGCTCGCCGCCGGTGACGTCACCTGGCCCAGGCCGGCCGGGAACCGGATCACGTGCTCGACGAACGCCCGCGGGTTCACCAGGAACACGGGGACGTTGAGCACCGCGCACGCGAGCACCGTCGTGGCGAGGAAGCGCGCCAGGGCCCTGCCGCCCAGGCGGGCGAAGACGAGCACGGCCAGCACCACGGCGGCCGGTGCCACGATGAGCTTCGCGCTGATCACCAGCGCGAGCACGATCGCGCTCGCCACCGGGCGGTCCCGGGCCGCGAGCGCGGCCGCGACCAGCATGAGACCGACGATCGCCAGGTCCGGCCCGGCGACCGCCCAGGTCAGCGCGGTGAGCGGGCAGGCCATGGCGAACTGCGCGGCGCGCACCGGAACCCGCGGGGTGCGGGACAGCCGGATCGTCAGCCACGCGCACACGCACGCGGTCAGGGCGAACACCAGCCGCGCGTCGGTGAGCGCGTCGGCCACCGGGCTCCCGCCGAACAGGGCGCGGGGCAGCCCGAACACGGCCATCACCGGGCCGTAGGGCGTGTAGTCGTTGACCTCCGGCGCCCGCGCCAGGGCCGCCACGTCCACATAGGGCGTGCCGTGGTCCAGCAGCAGGCTCGCCGAGCGCTCGATCACCCACACCTCGGGCTGCGCGCTCCAGGAGAACGGCGTGTACAGCCAGTCGGTGCCGGTCAGCCGCCGGATCACCAGGACGGTCAGGGGCAGCAGCATCGACAGCACGCCGATGCCGGCCAGGCCCACCCAGCGGGAGCGCAGCAGCCCGGCCCGGCGGCGCGTGGCCATCAGCCAGCCGGTGTGGGCGGCGGCGAAGGCGTAGCCGAACGCCGCGCACGATCCCCAGATGCGGAAGCCGTAGAACTCGCCTGTGATCGCCAGCGCGATCGCGTAGACGGTGCACCCGAGGTAGAAGACCAGGTCGACGGTCAGCGGGTGGGCGGCGAGCAGCGCGCGCCAGCGGTCGAGCGCGGGAGCCGGCGGACGCACCGCGGTGTGCTCAGTGGTCATCGCGGGCCGCCGGGTGATCCGGCACCGGTTTCGTCCCTCCCCATGGGCAAAGGTTACCGAGGGCGGAATCGGCGGCGCCGTCCGGGAAGCTTTTGGTGTCCGGCCGCGTTGGCCTGGAGGTCTTCGGGGTAGACCTCAAGCATTGTCGAAGTTTTAGGGTGGGCGGCGTGGACAACACCTGGTCGTTGATGAGTTCGGCGATGCGCGCCGCGGACGCGCCGAAGGGCCTCGCGCCCGGCACGATCCGCCGGGTGGCGCGCTTCGCCCGGCCGTACTGGCGCAGCCTGCTGGTCTTCCTGGCGCTGACCGTGGTGTCGGCGGTGGTCGCGGTCAGCACGCCGGTGCTGGCCGGCAAGGTCGTGGACACGATCGTCGGCGGCAAGGACTCCGGGCTCGTCGTGCTGCTGGCGGTGATCGTGGCCGGGCTGGCGGTCGCCGACGCCGGGTTCGGCCTGGTCGAGCGCTGGTTGTCGGCCCGCATCGGTGAGGGGCTGATCTACGACCTGCGCCGCGCGGTGTTCGAGCACGTGCAGCGGATGCCGATCGCGTTCTTCACCCGCACCCGCACCGGCGCGCTGGTCAGCCGTCTGAACAACGACGTGATCGGCGCGCAGCGGACCTTCACCGCGACCCTGTCCGGCCTGGTCACCAACGTGATCCAGCTGGTCCTCTCGCTCGCGGTGATGGTGACGTTGTCCTGGCAGGTGACGCTGCTGGCGCTGGTGCTGCTGCCGGTGTTCGTGCTCCCGGCGCAGCGCATCGGCCGCCGGATGGCCGACCTGCAGCGCGAGTCCGCCCAGCTCAACGCGGGGATGACCACGCAGATGACCGAGCGGTTCTCCGCGCCCGGCGCGACGCTGGTCAAGCTGTTCGGGCGGCCGCGGCGGGAGGCCGAGGACTTCGGCGCCCGCGCCGGGCGGGTGCGGGACATCGGGGTGCGCACCGCGATGCTCACCCGCTGGTTCATGACCAGCCTGACCCTGGTGTCGGCGCTCGCGCAGGCCCTGGTCTACGGCCTGGGTGGCTGGCTGGCGATCCGCGGGCAGCTCGCCCCGGGCACCGTCGTCGCGCTCGCGCTTCTGCTGACCAGGCTCTACAGCCCGCTGACCGCGCTGGCCAACGTCCGGGTGGACGTGATGACCGCGCTGGTGTCGTTCGAGCGGGTCTTCGAGGTGCTCGACCTCGACCCGATGATCACCGAGAAGCCGGACGCCCGGACGGTGCCGAAGGGTGGCGTGTCGGTCGAGTTCGACGACGTGCGCTTCGCCTACCCGGCCGCCGACAAGTACTCCCTGGCCTCGCTGGAGGAGGTGTCCACACTGGACACCCGGGGCGGCGAGGAGGTGCTGCACGGGATCAGCTTCCGCGCCGAGGCCGGGCAGATGGTCGCCCTGGTCGGGTCGTCCGGGGCGGGCAAGTCGACGATCGCGTCGCTGCTGCCGCGCCTCTACGACGTCGACTCCGGCGCCATCCGGTTGTCCGATGTGGACGTGCGTGACCTGGGCTTCGCCTCGATCCGCGACACCGTGGGGGTGGTGACCCAGGACGGGCACCTGTTCCACGACACGATCCGCGCCAACCTGGAGTACGCGCGGCCCGGGGTGACCGAGGAGGAGATCTGGGACGCGCTGGACCGCGCGCGGCTGGCCGGGCTGGTGCGCAGCCTGCCCGACGGGCTGGACACGGTGGTGGGGGAGCGCGGCTACCGGCTCTCCGGCGGGGAACGGCAGCGCCTGACGATCGCGCGGCTGCTGCTGGCCCAGCCGCGGGTGATCGTGCTGGACGAGGCGACCGCGCACCTGGACTCCGAGTCGGAGGCGGCGGTCAGCGAAGCGCTGTCGCACGCGCTGGAGGGGCGGACCGCGCTGGTCATCGCGCATCGGCTGTCCACCGTGCGGGCGGCCGACCAGATCCTGGTGGTCGAGGCCGGGCGCATCGTCGAACGCGGCACGCACGAGGAGCTGCTCGCCGCGAACGGCCGCTACGCCGACCTCTACCACACCCAGTTCGCCGAGGAGCCCGCCGCCGCTTAGCGCAGCGCCGGGACGCGGGGGCGGTAGTGGTCCAGCAGCGCGACGTTGGCCGCGTCGCCGCCCTCGACGTTCGAGCTGCGCCACAGCGGCACCTCGACGCCCTCCTGCGCGGCGGTGGTGACGACGTGCGCCAGCACCTCGTTCCACAGGTAGACGTTGAGCAACGAGGACAGCGCCACCGTGCGCGGATCGTCCTCGGGGAAGGCGGCGTCGCCCGGCCGGACGCCGGTGTCGAGCACGACGTCGGCCTGCTCCAGCAGAGTGCTGTGCGCGCGGCGCGGCGCCGCCTCGACCGAGGCCCGGGACGTCACGGCCACCACCGGCGCTCCCGCGGCTTCGGCCAGCTCCACCGGGTAGGGGTTGACACCGGAGTTGGAGAAGACGAACACCACGTCGTCCGGACCGGGTGCGCGTTCGGCCAGGACCTCGGCGGCCAGACCGGACCGCCGCTCGGCGGCCGTGCTGGTGGCGGCGCCGTGCAGCGGCAGCAGGTCCGGGTGGTAGAGCGGGTACACGCAGGCCAGGCCGCCCGCGCGGTAGAAGGTCTCGGCGACCGACGCCAGCGAATGCCCGGCGCCACCGGTGAAGACGAGCGCGTCCGCCCGCACCGCGGCCAGCACGAGGCCCGCCGCCCGCCGGATCGCGCCGGAGTTGCGTTCGCCGGCCCGCGCGAGGGCCCCGGCGACCAGATCGTGGATCATGCGCCCGACCCTAGGCAACGAACCACCCCGCCAGGTGGTCGGCGGACGGTTCCCGCCGCCACCGGCAACGGTCGCGCTCCGCGGGGCTTTGCCGCTGAGGAGAGGGCCCCTGGGCGCTGAACCACGCCGTCTGGGTGGTTGGTGGACGGCTCTGGCTGTCCGGCCTGCTGCCAGCCACGGCGGTCGGGTTCTGCGCGGCTTTGCCGCTGAGGGGACGGCCCCTGGGCACTGAACCACCCCGCCGGGTGGTGGGTGGAAGGTTCCCACTGCCACCGCAACGGTCCCGCTCCGCGGGACTTCGCCCGTGGTGGTGCTGGTTGACGGCCCCGATGCGAGTGGCTCCGCCGCTGAGGGAACCGCCCCTGGGAGCGAGCCACCTCCGCCCGGGTGGTGGATGGACGGTTCCCGCCGTCCGGGCTGCCGCACCCGCAACGGTCCCGCTCCGCGGGACTTCGCCCGGTTTGGCGGACCCCGGCACCGAATCACCTCGTCCGGGTGGCCGGTGGAAGATTCCCGCCGTCCGTGGTGTTGGCCGGTGTGTGACGAGTGATCCCGTGCTGAGGACCTGGCGCGCCCGCGGACCGGTGCGGGCGGTGGTGCTGGTCCTGCACGGCGGCGCCGAGAACGGCCTCAACGTGGTCCGCCCGTGGGGCCTGGCCTACCTGCGGATGGTGCCCCTGGCGCGGCAGATCCTGCGCGCCGGCGCGCCGCACGGTGTCGAGGTTCGGCTGATGCGCAACCGGGTCCGCGGCTGGAACGACCCCGACCTGCACCCGGTCGCCGACGCGCGGTGGGCTCTGGAGCGGATCCGCGCCGAACGGCCGGGCGTGCCGCTGTTCCTCGCCGGGCACTCGATGGGCGGCCGGGTCGCGCTGCGGGTGGCCGCCGATCCGCAGGTCCGGTCGGTGCTGGCGCTGGCCCCGTGGACGCCGCTCGGCGAGCCGGTCGAACCGGTGACCGGCAAGACGGTGGTGATCGCCCACGGCACGCGCGACCGCATCACCCGGCCCGCCGAGTCCTTCGCCTACGCCGAGCGCGCCCAGGCGGTCGCCGAGCGGGTGGTGCGCATCGAGGTCATGTCCGAGGGGCACGCCATGCTGCACCGGCCCGGGGTGTGGAACCGGCTGGCACGCGAGTTCGCCCTGGACGCGGCGGGTGTGGCGCCGCTCACCGCCTGGACGGTGCGTCCCGACCAGCGGCTTCGCCTGCCCGTGTAGAGGTGAGCAACCCTTTCGGGGTGCTGGACGTCCTTGATCGAGAGGTTTGCGGTTCACTAGGTGCGTCCTAGGGCCGGTCGATCGGGGAACGGTGATGGCGTGACGAACCAGGGCGGCTACCCACCGCGCGTACCGCCGCGCGGCCCGCGACAGCACCAGCCCGCGCAGATGATGCCGCTGCCCGGGCGCGACGGCGCCTACCGGCAGCCGCCGCCCCGCCGCCCCGGACCGCCGCCCAGCCGGGCGATGCCCTCCCGCGGTGACGTC
>NZ_PQHW01000158.1 GCF_003385215.1 Amycolatopsis thermalba
GAATGTCGAGGGCGGCATTGATCAAATGGGCGTCATCCCAGTCCCGCTGCGAGACCGGATCGCGAAGCCACTGGTAGTAGGCCTGCCGGGAGATACCCAGCACCCTGCACGTCACCGCGACCGGCACCCTGATCGGGGCGCCGGCCGCGGCCAGTTCACGGACGAGCGGGAAGGCTATTTTCCCGGCAGGTTGCCCTGCGCGAGGTAGGCGGCGGCTTTGCGCAAAACCTCGTTCTCCTGCTCCAGCAGCCGGTTGCGTTTACGCAGTTCGCGCAGCTCAGCGGACTCCTCGCGGGTCACGCCGGGCCGGGTGCCGTCCTCGACGTCGGCGGCGCGCAGCCAGTTGGCCAGACACGACTCCGAGATCCCGAAGTCTTCGGCGACCTGCTTCAACGGGATCTCGCCGCGACGGGCCACGGCGACCACGTCGTCACGGAACTCGCGGGGATAGGGCTTGGGCACGATGACATCCTTCCAGGCGAGGCCGGAACCTCACAGGTGAGGTGTCAACCAGACCCTGAACAGACCCTGTTCGCGCATTGCACCGTCGTTTGGTGTGTAGCACCGCACCAAACCTGGAGGGAAGAATGATGTGGCGGTGGATTTCTCGTATTTGCCGTGGCGTGCCTTCCTCGGCGAGAAGCGTTCGGCCGCAGCATCGCCCTCGCCACGCGATGCCCGAGCGCGTGAAGGTTGCGCTCAACGAAGAAAACGGCTGGGTACGCGTGCACCGGAGTCGGCGATGACGGAAGATCGTCGAACTCCGCAATATCTCTATCGGACGGTTTTCGAGCAGTTCAAGGCCCGCATCGGATCCGGTGAACTCCCGCCGAACACACCGCTACCGGCCGAACGGCGCTTGGCGGCAGAACTTGGCGTCGCGCTCGGTACCCTTCGCCACGCAACCCAGCTCCTGCGAGACGAAGGACTCGTCGTCACAGTGCCGTCGAAGGGAACCTTCATCCGCGACCCCAGGGCAAGGGCTACCGGTGGTGCGGGGCCGTGAGAATGATCAGGTGAGAGGTCTTTGCCGCAGCGTTCGTAAGGCACCTGATCCTGGCGGAAACCTCGGTCCCTACGTCGGCGGGTTGGACCGGCACAGGTGCGCCTGGATTTCCCAGTTCCGCCCGGGGCTTCAACGCAATGGAACTGCCGACCGCGGTCTGGCGCTTGCGAAATACATGGCCGAGATCGCGCTCGCCAGTGCCCGCCGGTGGTACGAACGGGCGGCCGCGTCGTCGCCGCGATCTACCCGGGCGGCTGGAAGGCGCTTGGAGCGGCAGGGCGGAAGCAGGTACCACCTGCAGACACGCGTCCGCACCTCGCGAATCACGGGGGCGCCGGGTTGACACGCCGGCGTACTCGGCTTCTTCGTCCAGTTCGGTCGCTTGCGGAGGACTGGGGACGCTGGGAAGGGTCACGTGCGGGCGTCGTCCTCATCGGGCGGCGCCAGATCTTCTGCACGCTCCGGGACCGCTGAGGTGGTGGGCAGGCCGCGGAGCGCCTTGTCGACCGCGTCGAGGATATCCAGCGGGGCTTTGTTGAGCGGGTCGCGCAGGGAGCGGCCGGGCGTCCACCTCGTGGTGCGGCGGAAGGTGGCCGCGCGGTCGGGATCGAGGTCGCGGATCGCGCCGAGGACGGCCTGGTAGGCGCTGGGATCGTCGATCACCGTGGTCAGATCGCTGTCCAGGCTCAGGTCGTCACGTGCCGATGCCGCGCGAAGGTGGGGTTCAGCCCACTCGTGGATCCCACTGCCCACCTCATACTTCACCCCGGAGGGCAGGAGCACCTCGGCGCGGGTGTTGGGCGGTGCCTCGACGTGGAACCGCACCAGGTCTCCCTCTCGCCGCCAGCCGGCGGACGCCCGGCCGTACGGCGTGTCGTGCCAGGCGGCGGCGTCGTCGAGGGTGTCCAGCAGCACCGGTGCCACTCGGATGCGCCGGTAGGCGGGCTCGGCCGGGGCGAGGCCGGCGACGTGCTGGTGCAGCCAGTCCGCCACCGCGCCGAGGGCGTAGTGGTTGAACGAGGTCATCTGGCCGGGATTGATGGAGCCGTCTTCGAGCATCGAGTCCCAGCGTTCCCAGATCGTGGTGGCGCCCATGGTCACCGGGTAGAGCCACGACGGGCATTCGGTCGTGGTGAGCAGGCGCGAGGCCGCGTCGGCGTGCCCGGTGGCGGTGAGCGCGTCGCAGATGATCGGGGTGCCCACGAAGCCTGTCGAGATGTGGTAGCCGAACGCGCGGACCAGTTCGCGCAGCCGCCTGCCCAGTGCTGCCCGGCGCTCGTCGGTGACTAGGCCGAACACGATCGTCAGGGCGTAGGCGGTCGGCGCGTCGGACATCATTCGGCCGCTGGGCGTGACGTAGGCGTCGCGGAAGGCGGCGGCGATTCGCCGCGCCAGGTCGCCGTAGCGGTGGGCGTCGTCGTCGCGGCCCAGGAGCGCGGCGGCGCGTGCCGTCAGGTCGGCGGAGCGGAAGTAGTAGGCGGTGGCGACGATCCCGGCGTCGGTCTTCGCCTGCCCGGGGAGGTCGGGCGGAGCATCGGGGTCGAGCCAGTCCCCGAACTGGATACCGCCCTCCCACAGCAGCGCGCCGGCGCAGCGGTCGCTCACCGTGTCGACCCAGGCGGCCATGGCGGTGAAGCACGACTCCAGTGCCTCCCGGTCGCCGAAGCGTTCGTGCAGCACCGTCGGCACCACGGTGATCGCGTCGCCCCACGCGGCGACCGGCTCGGAGAGACCGGGGACCTGGGGGATTACCGCCGGCACGACCATGGGCACAACGCCGCCGGCGGCTCGTTGCTCGTTGACGACGTCGCGCAACCAGGAGCGGAGGAAGGCGTCGCAGTCGTAGAGGAATGACGCGGTGGGGGCGAAGACCTGGATGTCGCCGGTCCAGCCGAGGCGTTCGTCGCGCTGGGGGCAGTCGGTGGGGATGGACAGGAAGTTGCCCCGCATGCCCCAGACGACGTTGTCGTGGAACCGCTGCACCAGCGGGTGGCTCGTGGTGAACCCGCCGGTGCGCCGCATGTCGGTGTGCATCACCGACGCCGTGACCGCGGAGGGATCGAACTCGCCCGGCCAGTTGCCGATTTCGACGTACCGGAACCCGTGGAACGTCCACTTCGGTTCCCAGGTCTCCACCCCGTCGCCGCGCAGCGTGTAGTGGTCGGTCGCGGCGGCGTTGCGCAGCGGGCGGGTGCCCAGTTCGCCGTGTTCGAGCACTTCGGCGTGCCGGAGCGTGACGGTGTGTCCGGCCGGCCCCGACACGGTGATCCGCACCCGGCCGACCAGGTTCTGTCCGAAGTCGACGATCGTCTTTCCGGACGGTGTGGTGCGGACTTGCTCGACGGCGCGGTGCTCGATCACGCGGACCGGCGGTGCGCTCCGGGGTTCGGGTGTCACGTCCGGGACGTCGATCAGCGCGACCGGGCGCCAGGTGCCCGGTTCCCGCCGTGCGTCGTAAGTTTCGCCCTGGTACAGGCTCGCGGAGACGACCGGGCCACGCGCCCAGCGCCAGTGCTCGCCGGTGGTCACCGTGTCCGTCGTGCCGTCGGTGTACTCGATCACCAGCTGCGCTGCGGCGGCGGGCGGTCCTTGGTAGAACCGGCTCGCGGCGTCGCGGAAGCCGAACCGCTCGGTGTACCAGCCGCCGGCCAGCTCGATGCCGAGCTCGTTCGCACCAGGCCGCAGGTGGGCGGTCACGTCGCTGACGTCGTAGGTGAGGCGCCACTGGTAGCTGGTCCAGCCCGGTTTCAGTTCCGCGTCGTCCACCCGTTGGCCGTTGAGCCGCGCGTCGTAGACGCCGAACGCCGTGGCGTACAACAGCGCCCGCCGCACGCCTTCCCGAAGGCGGAACGTTCCGCGCAGCAGGTGCGGATGTTCCGCACCAGAGCCGATGAACCTCGCTTCCCATTCGCCAGGAGCGAGGAATCCGGCGGTCACCGTGGTCGGCTCGCTCCATTTCGAGCGCGAGCCGTCCGTGCCGTGGACCCGGACCCGGAGGTGGGCCGTCTGCCGGGGGACCAGCGGCGCGAACGGCCACGGCACGAGCACGGACGCGTCGCCTTCCACGTGCGCGGTGTGCCGGGTGCCGTCCGTGGTGAGTTCGAGGTCCGCCCCGGCCTGGACCCAGTCGCCGGCCGTGGTGGTCGTCGTCCACGACAGCGGGGGACAGGGGTCCGGGGCGAAGGGCTCACTGGTCAGGCCTATGCGGGGCGGGTTCGCGACCGTCATGAGCGGACCTCGTCGGCGAGCGGCGCCGGTTCGATCACGCCTGAGCCGCGAACCCGCCGGATGATCACTGCCCCGATGAAGCCGGACACCAGCGCGAAGAACGTCAGCAGGTAATACAAACCCGAGGGGCTCCAGGCGATCAGCGCCGGCGTGACCAGGGCGAAGGCCGCGGCGACGAACCGGGCCACCGCCATGGTCGCGCCCTGCACCGTGGCGCGGGCGTTGACCGGGAACGATTCCTGGGTCCAGATCTTGTACAGCGCCTCGCCGACGAACGGGAACCCGATGTTGTAGAGCACCAGGGCCGCGATCATCGCGGGCAGCACGACACCGCCGGTGACGGCGATGAGCAGCTGGCAGGACGCGAAGATGACCACGCCCGCGGCGAAGAACCTGCTGCGCCAGCGGGTGTCCGCGATCCGGGTGAACACCACGGTGCCGACGAGGCCGATGAGCGTGGTGCCGAAGGAGACGGCGGTGGCGACGGCCTGGGTGGTGCCGCCGACGGTGACCAGGAAGTAGGTCTTGAACGAGCCGAACGTGTTGGCCACCAGCGTGAAGAACAGGTAGAACAGCGCGGTGAGCGCGATCATGCCGAGGTAGGAGCGTTCCCGGACGAGTTCCTTGAGGGGCAACGCTTTCGCGGCATCGACGCCGGCCGCGGCGTGCCGGGCTTCGGCGTCGGCCTCCAGGTCGCGGAAGGGCGGGTAGAACGCGCGGAACGCGAACGTCGCGACCGCGAGCACGGCCAGCAGTCCGAAGATCAAGCGGATGCCGGTCAGCCCGAGCCCGGACACCGCGAAGCCCAGCGCGGTCGCGAGCACGACGCCGACCGTCCACATGACGTGGGTGAACGCGACAAGACGGCCCTGAGCGCCCTGCGGCGCCCGCTCGGACAGCACCGCGATCGAGGTCGGCAGGTCCGCCCCCGCCGCCACACCGATGACGATCACGCCGGCGACGAGCACGGTGGCGTTGGGCGCGACGGCCACCGCGACCGCGGCCGCGGCGTAGAGCAGGATCGTCATCGAGAACATCCGGCCGCGGCCGACCAGATCCGCCAGGCGGCCGCCAGTGAGCGCGCCGACGGCGATGAACAGCGTGAGCGCGGACCCGAGCACGCCCACGGTCCACACGTCCAGGTCGAACGCCTTCTTCCAGAGCGCCAGCCCGAGGCCGACAGAGATGATCGCGCCGGAGTCGAGCAGGGACGCCATTCCGGCGGCCACCGCGAGCAGCCAGTGCCTGCGGTCCAGGCGCGCCGATGTCGGGTCGGGCATGGGGTTCTCCTTCATCGTCGAAGAGAGGTAAAACGATTTACCTATGGTTATTGCGAGTCTTGCTAGAGGAGGTAACGAGGTTGGTGCCGGTGAGAGTAAAACGATTCAACACTCGGCGCAACCGCCGCCCGGCGGCGTGGCCGCTGAGCGGGAGGGTCAGTCGCCGCCCGTGGAGGCGCGGACCACCAGCTTGGGGGAGAAGTCGATCTGCCGCCGGTGCTCCGGGTCGGTGCCGGCTTCGAGGACCGTCATTTCCTCGAACAGCAGGTCCGCGACCGCGCGGCCGAGCTCGACGTGCGGCGTGCGGATCGTGCTCAGCGGAACGATCGTCGACTTCGCGAACTCGATGTCGTCGTAGCCCATGACCGCGATGTCGCCCGGCACGCTCACCCGCCGGCCGGCAACGAAGGCCTGGACGACCCCGATCGCCAGCAGGTCGTTGACGCAGAACAACGCGTCCGGCCGGTGCTCCGGTGAGCGGTCGGCGATGTCGTTCGCGCACGCGATTCCGGCGTCCACCGAGCGTTCGGGCACCGGGATGATCTCCAGCGTCGCGCCGGGGACGGACCCGACCACCGACAGGGCGCCGTTGAGCCGGTCGGCCACCTGGCGCAGTTCGAGCGACGAGGCGACGAAGCCGATCCGCCGGTGCCCCCGGTCGAGGAGGTGGCGCATGGCGAGGCGGCCGCCCTCCACGTGGTCGATCGACACCGACGCCTGTTCCGGCGACACCGCACGGCGGGCGCTGAGCACGCTGGCGATTCCGTGCGCGCGCATCTGCGCGAGTTCGTCCTCCACGTCGCCGACCGGAGCGATGATCACGCCGCTGACCTGCTGTTTGGCGAACAGCTGCAGGTAGGCGCGTTCGCGCTGCTGGGAGCCGGTGTCGTTGGCCATCAACAGGTACATTCCCCGCGCCGAGACCCGCTGCTCGATCGCCGCGGCGATCTCCGGGGTGGTCGCTCCCGCCAGTTCGAAGGCGATGTACCCGATCACCGGGCTGACGCCCATCCGCAGTGTGCGGGCCACGTCGTTGGGCACGAACCCGAGCCTGTCGACGGCCTGCTGGATGCGCTCGCGGGTGGCTTCGGAGAGCTTGCGTGGCTTGTGGAAGAAGTTCGACACGGACGCGGGGGACACGCCGGCCAGTTCGGCGACCTCGCGGATGGTCACCCTGTTCAGCCTGTCCTCCTCGGTCGATGTCGGCACGGTGTCGATCAGCCCATGGTAGTGCTGCGCCATCCAGGCGTTCCGCATGTCCGGTTCCGGACAAATCCTTGCACCGTGGCGGGGGCGGCCCCGTACCTTCCCGGTACTCCGAAATGAACATCCGCTCGAGGGAGAGAGGTAGGTCGGAGTTGAAACGATTTACTCCTAGATCCGCGCGAAGTGTGGCCGTTGGCGTGCTGACGGTCGCGACCATGGTCACCGCCACCGTGCCCGCTGCCGGTGCTCCGGTGCCGGACACAGTCTTCCAGTCGGCGTCCGCCAAGTGGCAGCAATACGTCCTGGGGCCGTCGTCCCCGCAGGTGCGTCCGGTCGCCGCCCAAGAGCGTGGGGACGTGCGCCACCCCCGGACCCTGGTCTCGGGGCACGGGCCCGCGACGACCCTGACCACCGCGGCCGGCGGCACCCCGGCGTCGGTCCTGCTCGACTTCGGTCGCGAGGTCGGCGGCGTGCCCAATCTCGACATCATCGCTGTCACCGGCAGCCCCACGATCACGATCGTGACGTCCGAGGCGCGCCAGTACATCCGGACACCCGCGTCGACCACGGTCGCGGCGGCCGTCCCGGCGGGAACGACCCGGGTGCCGCTGGCCTCGGCCGCCAACCTGGAGGCCGGGAACACCATCACCTTCGGCACCGGCGCGGACGCCGTCACGCGGACGATCACCGGTTTCGACCCCGCCGCCAAGACCGTCGACCTGGATTCCGGCCTGCCCCGCGACCTGGCGGCGGGCACCCCGGTGACGACTTCGCCCGGGGCGCCGAGCTCGGACGAGTCGCGGGGCCTGGCCGGTGTCGGTGGTCCGGACACCCTGCAGCCGACCGGGCCAGGCCGTCTCAACGGCGGCTTCCACGGCGGGTTCCGGTTCGCGCTGGTCACCGTGAGCTCGCCGGGCAGCGTGTCGTTGTCCTCGGCCGGGGTCGACTTCCAGGCCTACCGCGCCACCCCCGCCGACTACCGGGGCTGGTTCCTCTCCAGCGACGACCAGCTCAACCGGATGTGGTACTCCGGCGCGTACACGCTGCAGATGAACCTCAAGGCGCCCGGGCTCAACGGGCTGGCCGACGCCCGGATCTACGACGGCGCCAAGCGCGACCGCAGCATCTGGACCGGTGACCTGCTGGTGCAGGGGCCGACGGCGATCAGCACCCTCGGCGACGTCGGGGCGGACTACCTGCGCTCGTCGCTGGACGTGCTGCTGGCCAAGCAGCGCGCGGACGGGGCGTTCCCCGGCTCGCCGGACTTCGCCAAGCGCACCTCGCCCGAGGGCTCGCCGCTGTTCTACTCCAACAACTACTCGGGCTACGGTGCGCGGGCGTTCATCGACTACTACCGCTACACCGGCGACAAGGCCTACATCACCAGCGTCCTGCCGGCGCTGCGGCGGGAACTGGCTTACAACGACAGCTTCCGCACCGCCGACAACCTCGTGGTGTCCAACGACCGCGATTACTGGCAGGCCACCCAGACCGGCGAAGTGACCAAGTACAGCATCGACTACTACATCCTGCTGCGGGAGATGGCGTGGCTGGAGCGTGCCGTGGGGTCGGCCTCGGCCGCCGAGGGCTACGACGCCACGGCGGACGCCATCAAGACCGCCGTGATGACGAAGCTGTGGAACCCGCAGCTCGGCGCGTACCCGCAGAGCAGCACCAACCCCGGCGTGCTCGTCGGCGACGCCAACGCGCTGGCGCTGCAGTACGGGTTCGTGCCGGCCGGTCAGGAAGGGCGGGTGCTGGCCGCGATCAGGACACTGTGGACTCCCTACGGCGCGATCATGGGGCCGGGCCTGAAGGACCCGACCGGGCACACGATCGAACCGTTCGCCAACGGCATGGAGACCGCGGGCCGCTTCGCGGTCGGTGACACCGGGGGAGCGCTGGAGTTGATGCGCCGCACCTGGGGGCCGATGGTCGATCCGGCGAACCCGCTCTACACCGGGGCGTTCTGGGAGTTCAAGAACAGCGACGGCGGGGTCAACCGCGCCACGGCCAGCCTCGCCCACGGCTGGGCCGCCTCGCCGACCGTGCAGCTGACCGAGCAGGTCCTCGGCGTGGCACCGGTCGGGCCCGGCTACCAGAGCTGGCGGATCCAGCCGCGTCCGGCCGAGCTGAAGTGGAGCGCCGGCAGCGTGCCGACCGCGTTCGGTGACATCGAGGTCAGCTGGAGCTCCGAGCAGAAGGCGGGCCGGTTCGCCTTGACCGCGCGCACGCCGGCGGGCACCAGCGGCGTGATCGCGGTGCCGGTGACCCGCGGGGCGGACGTGTCGGTCAACGGCCGCACGGTATGGCGCGACGGCCGCGGCACGGCCTTGGGCGCGACCGAGTCCGGCGGGTACGTGCTGCTGACCGTGCCCGGCGGCGAGTACCGCGTCGCGGTGCGGTAACCCTTGCCTGGTGGCACCCCGGTCTGGCCGGGGTGCCACCAGCGCTGTGCGAACTCAACGACGCTCGTCAGGTGCGTCGTGCACCGTCAAGTGTGGTACGGGCGCTCGCGCGAAGCGCGGTGGCGCCGGCGTAGTCGGCGTCCTCGCCCAGTTCGGTTTCCAGGCGTAACAGGCGGTTCCACTTGGCGGTGCGTTCGGATCGGGTGATGGAGCCGACCTTGATCTGGCCGGTGCGCCAGCCCACGGCGAGGTCGGCCAGCCAGTTGTCCTCGGTTTCGCCGGAGCGTGCGGACAGCACGGTGGTGTAGCCGTTGTCCTGGGCGTGGCGGACGACGGCGCGGGCGGCGGTGAGTGTGCCGGTCTGGTTGGGCTTCACCAGCACGGCGTTGGCGACCTGGCCACGCACGCCGCGGTCGAGGCGGGCGAGATCGGTGACGAACAGGTCGTCGCCGAGGAGTTGGCGGCCGGCCAGGCGCTGGGTGGCGTCGCGCCAGCCCGTCCAGTCGTCCTCCGCGAGAGCGTCCTCGATGGACACGATGGGATAGTGGTCGCACCAGCCGGCCAGCTCATCGATCAACTCGTGGGCGGTGAGGTCGCGGTCCTCGGCGGCGAGCCGGTAGCGGTCGCCGGTGAAGAACTGGGTGGCGGCGACATCGATGGCGATCCCGATGTCGTCGCCGGGGCGCAGCCGGGCGCGTTCGATCCCGGCGGTCAGCAGGTCCAGCGCGGCCCGGTTGGTCGGCAGGACCGGACCGAGCCCGCCTTCGTCGGCCACGAGCGCGGGTGACGTGCCGCGAGCGGTGAGGACGTCGGCGGTGGCGGCCCGCACCCGCGAGCACCATTCGAGGGCTTCGGCGAACGAGCGCGCGCCGACGGGCACGGCGAGGAAGTCCTGGACGTCGATCGCGCGGCCGGCGTGGGCGCCGCCGGAGATGATGTTAACCATGGGCAGCGGCAGCAGGGGAGTGGCGTCGTCGTCGGCGACGGCGCGGTAGAGGGGCAGGCCGCGCGCGTCGGCCGCGGCGAGTGCGGTGGCGACCGAGACGGCGAGGATGGCGTTCGCGCCGAGCCGGCCGAGGTCGGTGGTGCCGTCCGCGCTGCGCAGCGCCTGGTCCACGCTGCTCTGGGCGGTGGCGTCCAGACCGCGTACGGCGCCGAAGAGCTCCCCGGACACGGCGCTGACCGCTCCGCGAACGCCCTGACCGCCGTACCGGATTCCGCCGTCGCGCAGCTCGCGGGCCTCGTGGCGACCGGTGGACGCACCGGAGGGGACGGTGGTCTCCCCACGTGCCCCGCCTTCCAGGCGCACCTCGCAGCCGACCGTCGGCTTGCCGCGGGAGTCGAGGGCCTCCCACGCCCGCACGGCGCTGATGGCGGTGTCACTCACGTCAGGTCCTTCCAGATGTCGGTCACCACGTCGGGCGGGTCGAGCAGGAGACGGCGGCCGAGCGCCCGCGCGCGATCCCGGGCTGTGGGCGCCAGGTAGTCCACGGGACTGGTGCCGTCGACCCGGCTGAGCACGAGGCAGCCGGTCTGGCGGATCAGCTGGTTCTCGTCGAGGGGCACTTCGAGCGCGTCCAGGAACTCGTGCGCGGCCGCGGCGCAGGCGGGGGCGGCCGTGGGCCGGTGCAGTGATTTGAGCAGCAGGTGGCCGACCGTCCAGGCGGGATCGAAGGTGGGGTCGCCGGCGTGGGCGACCTCCCAGTCGATGACCCACAGCTGGTGGCCATCGGGATCGACGAGCACGTTCTTCGGTGTGTAATCGCCGTGCACCAGGCAGGTCGTGGTCTCGGCCATCACCGACAGGGTGGTGTCGATCGGCCCGGCGAGGTCGGGGTGGCGGCGCCGGATGGCGCGGTGGAACGGGTCGACCCGCAGCTGGGTGAAGACGGTCCGGTCGGCGAAGTCGTGCAGCACGCCCGGCATCGCGGCTGTCTCCCGTTGCCAGCGGCCGAGCAGGTGCCCCAGCTCTCCGGCGACGGACGGTCGGACGGTGCCGGCGAGCAGTTCATCCTTCCAGGTGTGCCAGGTGCGGGGAGCGCGGCTGATGACCAGGTAGCCGTCGTCGAGGTCGAGCACGCGGGGGACCGCGCCGGGGGTGATGCGCCCGGCCAGCCGCAGGGCGCGGCCTTCGGTGGTGATGCGCGCGGGGTCGGCGGTCCAGGTCTGTGCGACCCGCAGCCGTCGCAGCGCGCGTTTGACGACGACGTCGACGCCGGGGCCGGTGGCGGCGAAGACGTCGTTGGACACCCCGCCGGTCAGGGGCCGCACGTCGAGGGTTTCGGTGCGGGTGGCGAGGCCGCGCCGCACCAGGTGTTCGGCGATCATCGCATCCTCAGGGCCGTGCTGGACAGGACTTCGGGGTTGACCACCGTGGCTGGGACGAGTCCGGTCAGGACGTCGGCGACGTTGGTGGCGGCGGTTCGGGCCAGGTCGGCCAGTGAGCCGTCGGAGTTGAACGCGACGTGCGGGGTGAGGACCACGTCGTCGCGGGTCCGGAGTGGATGGTGGGGCGGG
>NZ_PQHW01000159.1 GCF_003385215.1 Amycolatopsis thermalba
CCACGTCGCGGGGGACGACGGCGTCGTCCGCCCGTGCCCCCGCCGCCGCCGTTCCCGCGGGTCGGAGCGGACCGGGCCATGCCCGCACGCCGTCCCGGCGCGCCGCGTCACGCGCGCCCCGAGACGCCCCAGCCACCGCCGCCGGCGCCGCCGCAGGCACCGCCGCCGATGGCGCCGCGACGCCCGCCCGTGCGCCGTCCCGCGCCGGCCGACCACGGCCTCGATCTGTTCGACGAGCGGCCCCCGCCGCCGCGTCCCCGCCGGCCGCGCCAGCCGCCGCCGGACGAGTCGCCGACCGAGATCATCCACCTCGAGGACGACTACGACTACGACGAGTACGACGACTACCCGGAGAACGCCGACGAGGAGCGCGCCGAGCCCGAGTACATCGAGCCGGCCGACGACGATCCGGCCGAGCCGGAACGCCGCCGCAAGCCGGTGCGCTGGCTGGTCGCGCTCGTCGTGCTCGCGCTCATCGGCGGCGGCGCCTGGTACGGCATCGACGCCGTCTTCGGTTACGACGACTACGAGGGCAGCGGCGAGTCCGACGTCCTGATCGAGATCAGCGCGGGCGACTCGACCGGCGCGATCGGGCAGGAACTGGCCGGCGCCGGGGTCGTGGCCAGCGCGAAGGCGTTCGTGAAGGCCAGCGAGGACAACTCGAAGGTGCTGAGCCTGCAGCCCGGCTACTACGTCGTGAAGACGAAGATGTCCGGCGCCGCGGCGGTGGCGAGGCTGACCCAGGACGGCTCGCGCGTCGGCGTGCTGCAGGTGCGTGCCGGGACCCAGCTGGACGACATCACCCAGCCCGACGGCACGGTCACGCCCGGCGTGTTCTCGCTGCTGTCGAAGGCCTCCTGCGCGCAGCTGAACGGCCAGAGCACGTGCATCCCGGTCGAGCAGCTGCGCGACACCGCGGCCAAGGCCGACCTGAAGGCACTGGGCGCGCCGGACTGGGCGGTGCCGGTGATCTCCGGGTCCACCGACGCCCGCCGCATCGAGGGCCTGGTCGCCCCCGGGGTCTACGACGTCAAGCCCGGCTGGTCGGCCGAGGAACTGCTGTCCTACGTGCTCAAGACGTCGGCCACCCGGATCCAGAGCGCCGGGCTGGCCGCGACGTCGAAGTTCCAGGGCCGCACGCCGTACGAGACGCTGATCGTCGCCTCGCTCATCGAGCGGGAGGGCGTCAAGCAGGACTTCGAGAACATCGGGCAGGTCATCTACAACCGGCTCGCGCAGAACATGCGGCTGCAGCTGGACTCGACGGTGAACTACCTGCTGGACAAGCCGGTCGTGACCACCACCGACGAGGACCGCAACCGGCCCGGCCCGTACAACACGTACAAGATCCCGGGGCTGCCGCCGACGCCGATCTCCTCGCCCAGCCCGGAGGCCATCGACGCGGCGGCCAACCCCACCCAGGGCACCTACGTGTACTTCGTCAAGTGCGAGAAGAACGGCCTGTCCTGCTTCGCGTCGGACCTCCCCGAGCACGAGCAGAACAAGACCCTGGCGAGGCAACGCGGTGCCTACTGAGCCGGTGCCTACCGAGCGCAGGGCCGCGGTGCTGGGCAAGCCGGTGGCGCACTCGCTGTCGCCGGTCCTGCACCAGGCGGCGTACGCGGCGCTCGGACTGGACGGGTGGACCTACGACCGCGTCGAGATGGACGCCGAGGGGCTGCCCGGGTTCGTGCGCGGGCTCGGCCCGGAGTGGGCCGGCCTGTCGGTGACCATGCCGGGCAAGCGGGCCGCGCTGGACTTCGCGAGCGAGGCCACGCCACGGGCGGTGGCCGCGGGCGCGGCCAACACGCTGGTGCGGACCGCCGATGGGTGGCTGGCCGACTGCACGGACGTCGACGGGGTCGCGGGGGCGCTGCGGTGCGCGGGCGGCTTCACCGGCGGGGACACCGGCCTGGTCCTCGGCGCGGGCGGCACGGCGGCCGCGACCGTCGTGGCGTTCGCGGCCCTGGGCATCCGGCGCGCGGTGCTCGTGGTGCGCGACCCGGCGCGGGCGCGGGAGACCGTCGAGGCGGCCGGCCGGGCCGGTATCGAGGCCGACGTGCGCGGGTGGGCCTCGGCGGACTTCGGCAAGCTCGCCGCCGACTGCGCGGTGCTGGTGAGCACCGTCCCGCCCGCGGCGGTCGCGGAGCACGCGGCCGAGCTGGCCGCGGCGCCGTGCGTGCTGGACGTGATCTACCACCCGTGGCCCACACCGCTGGCCGAGGCAGCCGCCGGCCGGGTCGCCACCGGACTGGACATGCTGCTGCACCAGGCGTTCGGGCAGGTCGAGCACTTCACCGGACGGCCCGCCCCGCGCGAGGCGATGCGGGACGCCCTGCGCGCGGCCACGGGCGGCATCCTGCCGCTGCCCCTGGACTAGCGTGAGCACCATGAAGATCGTGGTGCTGGACGACTATCAGGACGTCGCGCGGAGCCTCGCGGACTGGGATGCGCTGGGAGCCGAGGTCGAGGTGATCACCTCCTACCTCGGGGACCACGACGAGCTGGTCCGGCGGCTGGCCGGCGCCGAGGTCGTCGTCGCGATGCGGGAGCGCACGCGGTTCACCGCCGAGCTGCTGGAGCGGCTGCCCGACCTGAAGCTGCTGGTCAGCACCGGCCGCCGGAACGCGGCCATCGACCTCAAGGCCACCGAGCGGCTGGGCGTCACGGTGTGCGGCACCGGCTACCTGCCGCACCCGACGGCCGAGCACACCTGGGCGCTCATCCTCGCCGCGCACCGCCACCTGGAGACCGAGCTGGCCGCCATGCGCGACGGCGCGTGGCAGTCCACCGTGGGCACCGGCCTGCACGGCAAGACGCTCGGCCTGCTCGGGCTCGGCAACCTCGGCCAGCGGGTGGCGAAGATCGGCCAGGCGTTCGGCATGGAAACCATCGCCTGGAGCCAGAACCTGACCGCCGAGCGGGCCGCCGAGCACGACGTCACCGCGGTGTCCAAAGAGGACCTGTTCGCGCGTGCGGACGTCCTGTCGGTGCACCTGGTGCTGTCCAAGCGCACCCGCGGTCTCGTCGGCGCGGCCGAGCTGGCCGCGATGAAGCCGGGCGCGCTGCTGGTCAACACCTCGCGCGGCCCGATCGTCGACGAGCAGGCGCTGCTGGACGCGCTGCGGGCGCGCCGCATCCACGCGGCGCTGGACGTCTACGACATCGAGCCGCTGCCGGCCGACCACCCGCTGCGCGCGATGCGCAACGCCACCCTGACCCCGCACCTGGGCTACGTGACGCGCGAGGTGTACGAGATCTTCTACCGGGACGCGGTCGAGGACATCGCTGCCTGGCGCGACGGCAACCCGGTGCGGGTCATGACGCTGTGACGGGGCGCCTCCCCGCGGGGAGAGGCGCCCCTGGCCGGCTCAGCGGACGATCGTGCCGCTGGAGCTGATGCGGTTGCTGATGTTGCTGGAGAAGGACTGCACCTCGGCGTAGACACCGGGGTAGTCCGGCCGGGCGCAGCCTTCGCCCCAGCTCACGATCCCGACCTCGACCCACTCGCCGGCCGCGTTCTTCTTGACCATCGGGCCGCCCGAGTCGCCCTGGCAGGTGTCCGTGCCGCCCTCCGGGTAGCCGGCGCACAGCTCGTAGGCCGGCTGGAGATCGCTGCCGTAGGACTGCTGGCAGGTGGAGTCGCTGACGTAGGGCACGGTCGCGTACTTGAGGTAGCGCGACTGGCCGCCGCCCTCGACGGTGGCGCCCCAGCCCATGATGGTGAAGGTGCCGCTGTTGAGGGAGGTGTCGCCGGGCGCGGCGAACTTCAGCGTCGGCGCGGACGGGGCGGAGGCCAGTTCGATCAGCGCCCAGTCCTGCGCGCCGGTGCTGGCGTAGGCGGGGCTGCGGTAGACGTAGGTCGACTTGATCGACTGGCCGCCGCTGCTCTGCAGGTCCACCTTGCCGATCGTGGCGGTGATGCTGGAGTTGGTGCCGGTCCGGGACACGCAGTGCGCCGCGGTCAGCACGACCCGGGGTGCGACGAGCGCGCCGCCGCAGCCCATGGACAGCCGCACCATCCACGGGAACTGGCCCTGGGTGGCGTTGGTGCCGCCGACGACGAACGGCGTGACCGTGTCACCGGCCGGTTGCGCGGCCTGCGCCGGGGTCAGCGCCGCGGTGAGCGCGGTGGCGAACGCGGCGGTCGTCAGAATGGCCCGCCGGATTGTTTTGCGCAGTGATTTCCGCATTGTCAGACCCCCGCCGTCCGAGTGATCCAGGATCGGTTCGCGGCGACGCTGCCGTAGATTTGCGAAGAACTGCCGTCCGCCATCGACGCCACGCCCACCTGCACGCCATTGGCCATTTGGGGGCCGCCGGAATCGCCCTTCCAGGCCACGCCGTTCACGCCGGTGGAGCAGATCGCGCGGCCGCCGTAGGCGTCGGTGCAGCTGCCGCCGATGCGCGTGTTGCGCACGGTCGCGGTCTTGAGCTGCTCGGCCGCGGAGCCGTCGTAGCTGGTGCGGCCCCAGCCGTAGATGGAGTTCGTGCTGCCGACCGCCGGGTCGGCGCCGGCCAGCCGGGCGTAGGTGGTGCTGATCGAAGTGCCGAGCTGGAGCAGGGCGAAATCGCTGCTGGGGTTGGCGACCTGGCGCGTCACGGTCGCGGTGACGCCGCCGGAGGAGCGGTACACGCTGCCGACGCGCACGGTCATGCCCGAGCCGAGGCAGTGCTTGGCGGTGAGCACCCACCGCGACGCGATGATGGTGCCCGAGCAGTTGAACTGACCGTTGACGAACACGGCCGCCGCCCACGGCGCGCTCGACACGGTGCTGCCCCCGACGATGAACGGTTCGACGGCCGGTCCCGCGGCGAATGCGGGAGCGGCGCCGCCCGCGGCGATCCCGGCCGCGGCGAGAACGGTGGAAATCCACCGGAAAATGCGCATGACGAATAAACCTCCGCAGGGGTGAGGTATTCGCGCCCGACGATGTGCGCGACAGGCAGAAGTTAGCGCGAGAAGAACCCGACGAAAGTCGTCAATGCGGATCGGGTGGCCGGGAACGACCCGGATGGCCTACGACCAGTGGCCGGTCACCCGGCGCGCAGTTCGGCGAGCACGGCGTCGGTGAACGGCGGCCACGCCTCGATCGCCCAGGGGCCGAAGTCCAGGTCCGTCAGCACGACGCACGCGGCGGCCGCGTCCGGGTCCACCCACAGGAACGTGCCGGACTGGCCGAAGTGCCCGAACGTCCGCGGCGAGCTGCCCGCTCCGGTCCAGTGTGGACTCTTCGAGTCGCGGATCTCGAAGCCCAGCCCCCAGTCGTTGGGCTTCTGGTGCCCGAGCCCGGGCAGCACCCCGCTCAGCCCGGGGAAGGCGACGGTGGTCGCCGCGCGCAGGGTGGCCGGGTCGAGCAGCTTCGGCGCCTGCAGCTCGGCCGCGAACCGCACCAGGTCGTCCACGCTGGACACCCCGCCCGCGCCGGGGGAGCCCGCCAGCCGGGTCGACGTCATGCCCAGCGGGGCGAGCACGGCCTCCGACAGGTACTCGGCGAACGGGATGCCGGAGTGCTCGGCCAGCGCGTCGCCGAGGACCTGGAAGCCGGCGTTGGAGTACATGCGCCGCGTGCCGGGCGGGGCCATCACGCGGTCGGAGTCGAAGCCGAGGCCCGCGGTGTGCGCGAGCAGGTGCCGGATCGTCGCGCCCTCCGGCCCGGCGGGCGTGTCCAGCTCGACCACGCCCTCCTCGACGGCGATCAGCGCCGCGTACGCCGTGAGCAGCTTGGTCACCGAGGCCAGCCGGAACGTGCGCGCGGTGTCGCCGTGGCTGCCCGCCACCGTTCCGTCCGCCCGCACCACGGCCGCCGCCGCGTGCGGGGCAGGCCACTGATCGATCCGCTCCAGGCTCCGCATACCGCAAAGCCTAAACGGCGGCTGTCCCGCGCCGGGGACAGCCGCCGCCGGATCAGGCGTCGAGGTCGCTGGCGACCAGTTCGGCGACCGCGTCCACCGCGACCTCCGCCCCGTCGCCCTCGGCGGCGATGACCACCTCGTCACCGTGGCCCGCGGCCAGCGTCATCAGGCTGAGCAGGCTCCCGGCCGGCACCGGGTCGGCGCCGTCCTTGGCGATCGTCACCGGCACCGCCTGCGCGGCCGCCGTCTTGGCGACCAGGGCGGCGGGGCGGGCGTGCAGGCCCACCTTGCTGGCGACCGTCACACGTCGTTGCGGCATGTCGTCCCTTTCCTCACTTGCTGGGCGTGCCGGCGTCGGCGGCGGGCTGTTCGGCGTCGTCCTCCCGGCCCGGCGTGCGCAGGTTCCACTTCGTGATCACCCACCGGAACAGGAAGTAGTAGATGGCCGCGTAGACCAGGCCGATCGGGATCAGCAGCCACGCCCGGTTCGCCGCCGGCGCCGAGGAGTTCAGCGCGAAGTCGATGAACCCGGCCGAGAACGAGAACCCGAGGTGGATGTCCAGCGCGTTGCAGATCGCCAGAGACAGGCCGGTCAGCACGGCGTGGATCAGGTACAGCGGCCACGCGACGAACATGAACGCGAACTCGATCGGCTCGGTCACGCCGGTCAGGAACGAGGTGAACGCACCGGCGATCATGATGCCGCCGACGACCTTGCGCTGACCCGGCCGCGCGGTCTGCCAGATCGCCAGCGCGGCGGCGGGCAGCGCGAACATGAAGATCGGGAAGAAGCCGGTGGTGAAGGCGCCGGCGTTGGGGTCGCCGTTGAAGAAGTTGGTGATGTCGCCGCCGTCGAAGATGAACCACACCGGCACGTTGATCAGCTGGTGCAGGCCGATCGGCAGCAGCAGCCGGTTGAGCAGGCCGTAGATCCCGCCGCCCACGACGGCGTTGCCGGTCACCGCGTCACCGAGCCACTGCATCGCGTTGTCCACGGCCGGGAAGACCAGCCCGAACACGACGCCGATCAGCAGCAGCACCAGCGAGTTGACGATCGGCACGAACCGGCGGCCGCCGAAGAACGCCAGGTAGGGCGGCAGCTTCACGCGGTGGAACCGCTGCCACAGCACCGCGGTGACCAGGCCGACCACGATGCCGCCGAGCACGCTGTAGGGCCACTTGATCGGCTGCAGGTACCAGCCCTCCTTGAAGCCCTCCAGGTCGCTGACCGGCGCGAACACCTGCACGACCTTGTTGAACACCACGAACCCGACCACGGCGGCGACCCCGGTCGAGCCGTCCCCCTTGCGCGCGAAGCCGACGGCGATGCCGACCGCGAACAGCAGCGGCAGCCAGTCGAACAGGCCACCACCGGCCGCGGCGAGCACGGCGGCGACCTTGTCCCAGCCGAGGCCGTCCTTGCCGAGCAGGTCGTCCTGCCCGAGCCGGCTCAGCAGGCCGGCGGCGGGCAGGGTGGCGATGGGAAGCATGAGGCTGCGGCCGAAGCGCTGCAGCCCCGCCATCCCCCTGCCTTTGCCCTTGGTTCCATCTGCGACGGTGGCGCTCACGGGTTACCTCCGTGTTCGGCGGGGACTGTGCGATCGAGTTGCATGGACACCTGGTACCGGTCGCCCCGGTACCACGAGGTCATGTCCTCCACGGGGACTCCGGACGCGCTGGAGACCCGGCGGAAGACCAGGAGCGGGTCGCCGGTGCGGATGCCGAGCAGCCGCGCGGTCTCCCGGTCCGCCGCTTCCGACCACACCGTCTGGCGGGCGTGGTCCAAGCGGAGGTCGTAGTGCTGCGCGAGTTGCGCGTACAGCGAGGAGGTCAGGTCCAGATCCGGCAGCCCGGGCACCCGGCCCGGGTGGTACCAGCCGCGCTCGACGGCCAGCGGGGTGCCGTCCGCGCGGCGGCGGCGCACCAGCCGGTAGGCCGGTTCGCGCGGGCCCAGCCCGAGAGCGCCGGCGGTCTCCACCGGTGGGTTCTCCAGGCCGCAGTGCAGCAGCTCGGTGGCCGGGGTGAGGCCGCGGCGGCGCATGTCGTCGGTGAACGACATCAGGTAGAGCTGCAGCTCCATGCGCCGCGTGGCGGTGAAGGTGCCCTTGCCGCGGGCGCGGGTGAGCAGGCCCTCCTCGACGAGCTTGCCGATCGCGGAGCGGACCGTCAGCCGGGACACCTGGTAGCGCTCGGCCAGCTCGCGCTCGGACGGGATCGGCGACCCCGGCGGCAGCTCGCGCTCGATGCTGCGCCGCAGGATCTCCCGCAGCTGCGCGTGTTTCGGCGTCGGCCCGTCCACCACGCGGTCGGCGGTGGTCGCGGTCTGCGCCATGCCACCTCCAGGTTTCGGGTTGGTTTCCGGGGTCGCACCGGACGCCGGGAATTGGTACGTTCCGGTCTAGACCATTTCTTGATGGGGCAGAATGCTCCGCTACCCGGGCGGGTGTCAACCACCGTTACGGGTTCGTGTTCGGCAAGCAGAGAAGGAGGCCGCCGTGGCGGACGACAGGCCGGAACAGATCCTCGCGGCACTGGGCGGCGCGGACAACGTCGTCGAGATCGAAGGCTGCATCACGCGGCTGCGGTGCGAGCTCGAGGACGGCTCGCTGGTGGACGAGGCCGCGCTCAAGGCGGCCGGCGCGCACGGCGTGATGAAGATGGGCTCGGTGGTGCAGGTCGTCGTCGGCCCCGAGGCGGACACCATCGCCAGCGACATCCAGGACCTGATGTGAGCCTGACCGTGCAGAGCCCGGTGCCGGGCCGCGTCACGCCCATGTCCGAGGTGCCCGACCCGGTGTTCGCGCAGTCGATGGTCGGTCCCGGGGTCGCGGTGCTGCCCGCGGGCGGGCGGCAGGACGCGCTCAGCCCGGTCGACGGGACGGTGGTGACGCTGCACCCGCACGCGTTCGTCGTCGCGACCGAGGGTGGTCAGGGGGTGCTGGTGCACCTGGGCATCGACACGGTCAAGCAGAAGGGCGAGGGCTTCACGCTGCACGTCGTGAAGGGCGAGTCGGTGCGCGCCGGGCAGCCGCTGATCAGCTGGGACCCGGACGCGGTCGCCGCGGCGGGGTACTCACCGGTGGTGCCGGTGGTGGCGCTCGATGCGGACGCCGCGGCGCTGTCCGGGGTGCTCACCGGCGGCACCGTCGACGCCGGCGAGCAGCTCTTCGCCTGGGACTAAGCCGTCACCACGTTCTGCCCCTCGACCTTGACCGGGATCGGGGTCAGGCCGGTCTCCGCCGGGCCCTTCTCCAGCGCGCCGGTCAGGGTGTCGAACTCCGAGCCGTGCAGCGGGCACTTGATCGCGTCGCCTTCGGGGGCCACCGTCGCGCCCTGGTGCGGGCACACGGCGCTGAAGCAGGCCGCGGTGGTGTCGGTGGGGCGGGCGAGGATGGCCGGCTTGCCGTCGACCGTGACCGACTTGGCCTGGCCGACCGGGACGTCGTTGAGCGCCGCGACGGTGGTGCCGGACGGGGCGGCCGGGGCCGGGCCGGTGTTCTGGCTGCTTCCGGACGTGCCGCTGTCGCCGCCACCGCAGGCGGTCAGGACCACGGTGCCCGCGGCGGCGCCGGCCACGGCGACCCCGGTCGTCAGGACGGTACGGCGGGTGGGTGAGTGAGCAGTCATGCCCGGTGACACGACCGAGGGCCTCGGCCGGTTCAATCCGGCGGCGGATTGAACCCGATCGCGTTCCGCCCCGTGGTGAACGGTGCAAGGATCGCCGGTGGAGGAGGTCGGGTCATGGTCGCGTGGCTGTTGCGGATCCTGGTGGTCCTCGGGCTGCTCGGATCCGCGTGGGTGCACTGGGACCTGTGGGCCAACGAGGGCTTCGACTCGATCGACGTGATCGGGCCGTTGTTCCTGGTCAACGTCGTCGCCGGGGTGGTCATCGCGCTGGCCGTGCTGTTCTGGCACCACTGGCTGCCGGTGCTGGCCGCGATCGGGTTCGGCGCCGTGACGCTGGGCGCGTACCTGATCTCGCTGACGCCCGGCGGGCTGTTCGGCGTGCGGGAGCAGTTCGCCACGTCCGCCGAGACCTGGGGCGTGGTCACCGAGGCCGGGTGCGTCGTGTTCGGCGTGGCGTTGCTGTTCGCGCAGCGGGTGCGGCGGAAGCAGAGCGTGCCGGCGTGACCGGCGGCGCGGAAGACCAGTTGATGCGGGCGCTGCACGACGACCACGCGGCCGCCCTCTGGTCCTACGCGCTGCGCCTGACCGGCGGGGACCGGGCCCGCGCCGAGGACGTCGTGCAGGAGACGCTGCTGCGGGCGTGGAAGCATCCCCGGGTGCTGGACCAGACGCGGGGGTCGGCGCGGGCGTGGCTGTTCACGGTGGCGCGCCGCATCGCGATCGACGACTGGCGGTCGGCCGCCCACCGGTCGGAGGTGACCACCGCTTCGCCGCCCGAGCTGGCCACGCCGGACGACACCGACCGGGCGCTGCAGGGCTGGCTGGTGGTGGAGGCGTTGAAGGAGTTGTCCGCGGCGCACCGCGAGGTGCTGCTGCTGTGTTACTTCCAGGGTTTCTCGGTCGCCGACGCGGCCGCGCGGCTCGGGATTTCCGCCGGGACGGTCAAGTCCCGGACGCACTACGCGCTGCGGGCGCTGAAGCTCGCGCTGGAGGAGAAGGGGGTGACCCGGTGACCGAGCCCGACGAGTTCGTGCCCTACGACGCGGCGTATGTGCTGGGCGCCCTCTCACCGGAGGACCGCGCCGCCTACGAGGCGCACCTGCGAGGGTGTGCGGCGTGTTCCCGCGCGGTGGCCGAGCTGACCGGCCTGACCGGGCTGTTGTCGCAGGTGACGCCGGACATGGTCGAGGCGGAGCCGCCGCCGGACCGGGTGCTGCCGGCGCTGCTGCGCGGGGTGCGGCGCGCGCGGCGCCGGCGGGTGCTGACGACGTTCGGGGTGGCGGTGGCCGCGGCGGCGGCGGTGCTGGTGGCGATCTTCGCACCGCAGCCGGATGCCGGTGGTGGGACAGCGATGACGCCCCTGGGCGCCTACCCGGTCCAGGCGACGGCCGCGGTGGCCGAGGTGTCGGGCGGTAGCCGGGTGGACATGTCGTGCAGCTACCGGGGCGCCTACCAGGGCGCGGGGTACCTGCTGGTGGCCGTGCGGGCGGACGGCTCGGAGTTCGAGCTGGCGACCTGGAACGCCGCCCCGGACCGGGACGCGCGGATCTCGGTGGGCACCGACCTGCCGCCCGAGGAGATCAAGGCGCTGGAAATCCGCACGACGAGCGGGGTGCCGCTGCTGCGGTGGCAGCCGTGAGGGTTTGGTTGTGCCCCCCTTTGCCGGGCGCGGCGGGCGGTGGTTGGGCCCCCTTTTTTTTGGGCTCTGTTGATCTATGTGTGGGTGCGGTCAGGTAGTTCGGGGCGGTAGCCGCCGAGCGCGAGGAGTGCGAGGGAGATCAGGGCGTCGGCGTGTTTGAACCCGAAGGCCAGGCGGGTCAGTAGCCGG
>NZ_PQHW01000016.1 GCF_003385215.1 Amycolatopsis thermalba
CCGGCTACTGACCCGCCTGGCCTTCGGGTTCAAACACGCCGACGCCCTGATCTCCCTCGCACTCCTCGCGCTCGGCGGCTACCGCCCCGAACTACCTGACCGCACCCACACATAGATCAACAGAGCCGGAAAAAAGGAGCCCCCACCACGCGGTGGGGGCTTCCTGCATTTTCTTGCCTGCGGAACCCCCGCCCAGCTCAATCTCCGCCGATGCGAAGCGAGGCGGCCCCCCGCCCCCCGAAGTCACATCACCGACGGCACCGCCCGCAGGTCGCTCACCAGCGCCGCGAACGCCTCGTCCCGGTCCGGTGCTCGCAGCACCGACGACGGATGCACCGTCGCCAGCACCCGCTCCGGCGTCCCGGCGAACTCTTCCGGCGCCGGAAGCAACTCCCCCCGATGAGCCGTCACCCGGAACGACGGCCCCATCAACGACGAAGCCGCGGTAGCCCCCAGCAAAACCACCACCGACGGCTGCACGGCCTCCAGCTCGGCGACCAACCAGGGCCGGCACGCCACGATCTCCCCACGCGACGGCTTCTTGTGGATCCGCTGCTTCCCCCGCTCGGCCGGCACGAACTTGAAATGCTTGACCGCATTGGTCACATACACCTGCGACCGGTCGACCCCGGCCTCCTCCAGTGCCCGGTCCAGCAGGCGCCCGGCGGGACCGACGAACGGCTCCCCGGCGACGTCCTCCTTGTCGCCCGGCTGCTCGCCCAGCATCATGACCTTCGCCGGCGCGGGACCGTCCCCGAAGACCGTCTGCGTCGCGTCGCGGTAGAGGTCGCATCCCTCGCAGCGCGACGCCGCCGAGCGGAGCCGGTCCAGCGCGCGGCTGTCCGGCACGAACTCGGCGGCGGTCCGCTGTGTCTTCGTGGCCATCAGCTGCCGGGACGGTCCACGTCGCCCCGCCAGGCGCCGGTCTCCCGGCCGCCGCGCTTCTCGATGAACGCCTTGAAGCGCTCCATGTCGCCGTGCACGCGGCGGTCCAGGATGCCCAGCTTGTCGGCGGCGTTCTCGACGAAGCCCTCGGGGTCGATGTCCATCTGCGCGGTCACCCGCGTCTTGTGGTCGTCCAGCCGGTGGAACGTGATGACACCGGCGTGGTTCGGGCCGGAGTCGGACCGCCACGCGACCCGCTCGTCGGGGTGCTGCTCGGTGATCGTGGCGTCGAACTCGCGCTTGGCGCCACCGATCTTGGTCACCCAGTGCGTGTGCGTGTCGTCGAGCTGGCGGATCTCCTCGACGCCCTCCATGAACTGCGGGAAGGACTCGAACTGGGTCCACTGGTTGTAGGCCGTGCGCACGTCGACGTTCACGTCGACGGACTCGGTGATCGTGCTCATTTCGGCAGGTCTCCTTTCACCCGGTCACGCTCCGGGTACCTCGAGACGCGCCGGTTACACGTCCTCCGGCACCGCCAATCGCGCCAGAATCGTTTCCAGGTGGGCCCGCGCCTGGGCAGGTGGCTCACCCGAGGCCTGCACCGCGTCGACGAGCCGGTCGGCGAGGTCGCGCAGCTTGACGTTGCTCTGCTGGGACGCGCGGATGAGCAGCTCGAACGCGGCCGCCGGGTCGTGCCCGTACGCCAGCATGATCATGCCCTTGGCCTGCTCGATCGTGGCGCGCGAGGCCATCGCGCGCTGCAGCCCGGCGGCCTCGCCGGCCAGCTCGGACAGCTGCTCGGCCTCCCGGACGCGGGCCGTGGTCAGGTCGACGTAGTACCCGTGCACCCCGACGGTCTCGCCGTCCTCCCGCTCGACGTCACCGACCACGACGACCGCGCGGGTGCTCTCGTCCGCGGCGAGGATGCGCTGCTGCGCGCTGAACGGCTGCCCGGTGCGGCGGGCCTCGTCGAACACCGCCGCCAGCTGGCGGCGGTCCGTGGGGTGGCCGTGCTTGGTGACCAGGTCCAGGCCCGGTTCGACCGCGCCCGGCTGGTAGCCGTACATCAGGTAGATCTCCGCCGACCACGTCCACGTCGCGGCACGGATGTCCCACTGGTACATCCCGACCTGATCGGCGCTCTGGCCTGCGGGCAGGTCGGACAAGGGGTCCGGCTTCCGGGGCGTGGACATGCGTGTACGGCTCCTGCAGTGGAGTTGCTTCGAACACGGGTGCCACGCTGCTGGACAATCCCAGGGAGCCAGATCATAGCCGGGTGATCATCCGGGGCTACGCTCCGCTGTCCGGAAATCCTCGCCCGCCGCCTGCGTCACGCCGAAGGCTGGAGCAGGATCTTGATCGCCCCGTCCTGCTTCTGCTGGAACATGCGGTAGGCGCGCGGCGCGTCCTCCAGCGGCAGCTTGTGGGTGGCGAGGTCCACCACGCCCAGCGGGTCGGCGTCGTCGCTGACCAGCGGCAGGACGTCGTCGATCCACCGGCGCACGTTGGCCTGGCCCATCCGCAGCTGGATCTGCTTGTCGAACAGCTCCATCATCGGCAGCGGGTCGAGCATCCCGCCGTAGACGCCGGACAGCGAGATCGTGCCGCCGCGGCGCACCGTGGCGATGGCCTGGTGCAGCACCGCGAGCCGGTCCACGCCGCCCTTCTCCATCAGCGTCGCGGCGATCGTGTCCGGCAGCAGCCCGACCATCTGGTGGGTGAGCTTGCCCAGCGGCGCGCCGTGGGCCTCCATGCCGACCGCGTCGATCACCGAGTCCGAGCCGCGGCCCGAGGTCATCTCCCGCACCGCGCCCGGCACGTCCTTCTCCGCCCTGGCGTCGATGGTGGTGACGCCGTAGCGTCCGGCCAGCGCCAGCCGCTCGGGCACCAGGTCGACGCCGATCACCTGGCCGGCGCCCCGGTGCCGCGCGATGCGGCAGCACATCTGCCCGATCGGGCCGAGCCCGAACACCACGACGCTGCCGCCGTCGGGGATCGCGGCGTACTCGACGGCCTGCCACGCGGTGGGCACGACGTCGGAGAGGTAGACGAACCGCTCGTCGGGCGGACCCTCGGGCACCTTGACCGGCCCGTAGTGGGCCTGCGGGACGCGCAGGTACTCGGCCTGCCCGCCGGGCACCTGGCCGTAGAGCTTGGTGTAGCCGAACAGCGCGCCGCCCTTGCCCTTCTCGGTGACCTGGGTGGTCTCGCACTGGGACTGCAGGCCCTGATCGCACATGAAGCAGTGGCCGCAGGAGATGTTGAACGGCACCACGACCCGGTCGCCCGGTTTGATGTCGGTGACGCCGGAGCCGACCTCTTCGACGATGCCCATCGGCTCGTGCCCGAGGATGTCGCCCTCCCCCATGAACGGCCCGAGCACCTCGTACAGGTGCAGGTCGGAGCCGCAGATACCGGTCGAGGTGATGCGGACGATCGCGTCCGTGGGTTCCTCGATCCGCGGGTCCGGGACGTCCTCGACGCGGACGTCGCGCTTGCCGTGCCAGGTAACAGCCTTCATGGGTGTTCGTGTGCCCGCACCCAGGTCACCGAAACATTCAGCCGCCGAGCCACCCGTGGTCGCGGACGAGTTCGAGGACGACGCGGCGGACCCGCAGGACCTCCTCGGCGGTGAGCGTCGGGACGCCGGTGAGCAGCGATTCCGTCAGCTCCTCGCGGAAGTCGCGCGCCGGGAACGCGTCGTCGCGGTCGTCGTCGGCGGCCTGGCGCACCAGCCGGACGTCGGACGCCTTGAGCCCGCGTTCGCCGTCCTCGACCGTGAACTCGACGACCACGCCGGGCGTGATCAGGCGTTTGTCCACGTCGAGGTCGTTGACGTGCATGAAGACGTCCTCGCCACCCCCCTCCGGCGTCACGAACCCGTACCCGCGCATCTCGTCGAACCGGACGACCTTGCCCCTGACCACCAGTGACCCTCCCGGCGAAAGTATCGCGCCAAGGTACGCCCCCTCGCCGCCGCCGCACAACGGCGAAGTGTCAGCCTCCGGAACTCCGGGTACCCGGACGGGTGGAGCCGGGTCCACTGTGGAGAGGTGACGGGATGAAACTGCTGTACAAGCCGCTGAGCCTGGCCGTGAGCGCACTGGGCGGGATCCTCGCCGGGATGCTGTTCAAGCAGGCGTGGAAGGCGGTCACCGGCGAGGACGACGCGCCGGAGGCCACGTCGGGCGACCACTCCACCAAAGCGGTGCTCACCGCGGCGGTGCTGCAGGGAGCGATCTTCGGCGGGGTGAAGGCGGCGGTGGACCGCGCCGGCGCCAAGGCGTTCACCAAGGCCACCGGCAAGAAGCTCGACGGTTGAGCTCTTCTGACGGCGCCTGCCAACCGGCACCGCCGCGGGTTCTCCGGAGCCCCCTCGCGAGGACAGCGCCGACGTGGTGGTTGGCACTGTCGCGCGAAGCGCGTCCACCAGGGGTGGTGGTCGGGCCGGCGGGCGGGAATTCATGAGGAGGCGATCCCACAGCGAGGGGGCTGAGTCGGCCCAGCCGCGCGGAGCGCGTCCGTTGACGGTGGTGGGCTGGCGGGAGGGGCCGCCACCCGCACCGCCGAGCAAGGCGATACGGGTGTCAATTTCGCACGGCTCTGCGGGCGGACTCGCCGAACATGGCGAGTGCCCGCAGTGCCGTGCCCAGCTCCGCGATGTCCGACGGGTCGCTCAGCGAGCGGCCCAGCACGTCGGTGATCCGCTTCAACCGGTGCCGCACCGTGTTGGGGTGGCAGTAGACCCGCTCGGCGATCTGTTTCGTGGACCCGCCGCAGTCGAACCAGGCGCGCAACGTCAGCAGCAGCACGTTGCCCTCCTCGACGGGCAGCTCCAGGATCGGCCGCAGCACCTGCCCGGCCAGCTGGGCCGACGCCTCCGGGTCGCTGGCGACCAGCCCGGCCAGCGGCGACTCGTGGAACCGGGCCACGTCCTTCGTCCCGGCCGGCAGGCTGGACAGCGCGACCCGCGCGAGGTGCAGGGCGCGCGCGGTGTCGCCGAGGCCGGTGAACACCGGGCTCATCCCCACCCGCCCGCGCGGGTTCTCCCGCAGCAGCTCCAGGACCTGGCCCGGATCGCGCACCGACACGACCCCGATCTGCAGCTCCGGCGTGAGCCGCCACGCCGACGCGTGGTGCCGTTCCCGCAGCCGGACCTCGATCAGCGGCAACGCCTCCTGCCCCAGCCCGGGGGTTTCCGCGGCGACGACGACGAAGCTGCCCTCCAGCGGCAGGTCGAGCATGCGCGCGATGTCCCACAGGGTGCCCTCGGTCGCGTTGCCGCCGGTGAACAGCGCCTCCACGAGCGCGAGCCTGCGGTTCTGCCGGGTGCGGCTGATCTCGGCCATCGTCGCGCGGTAGGTCGAGGTCAGCTCCTCGATGTAGTCGTCCATCAGGTCCCAGATGGCGGTGGTCGCCGAGACCAGGGTGGCGACGTCCTGCGCGGGCGCGGTCAGCTCGACGAAGCACTGCCACACCTCGGTGAACCCGATGCGGAACGCCCGCAGCAGTTCCGGCAGCGGGGCGCCCATCAGCGCGCGCTCGCGCCCGGTCGCGCGTGCCTTGGACAGGTCGGGGGCACCGGGCTCGGCCAGGGCGCGGACGAGGAACTGGAGGTTGTCCCGGCACGAGGCGAACAGGTCGTCGTGCGAGACGAACCGTTCCTCGCGGTAGACGGCCATCTCCTCGATGATCTGCGCGTAGGTCGCCTTGGTCATCTCCGGCAACCGCGGCAGGGCACGGCCGGCCAGACCGGCCACGGCGGGTTCGGCGCCCGTGTACCTCATGAGATGTCCGTCCTCCCCGTCGAGGGCTCGCGAGTGGACATCTAACACGAAGGTGTCCCAGGTTGCGCAGTGGCATGAAACGGCCCCGCAATCGCGGAGGATTGCGGGGCCGTGGTGCCGCATATGCACTACATCTTGGCAGCCGCGCTCTTCACCGCCTCGCGGATCCGGGAGTAGGTGCCGCAGCGGCAGATGTTGCGGATCTCGTCGAAGTCGGCGTCGCTGATCTCGCGTCCCTCGGCGCGGGCCTGCTTCACCTTGGCGATGGCGGCCATGATCTGGCCGGGCTGGCAGTAGCCGCACTGCGCGACGTCCCGGTCGATCCACGCCTGCTGCATCGGGTGCAGCTCGCCGGTGGCCGGGTCGGCGAGACCTTCGATCGTGGTGATCTCGTCGTCCGGGCCGATCGCCGACACCGGCACCGCGCACGGGTTGAACGCCTTGCCGTTGATGTGGCTCGTGCACGCCTTGCACACGTTGATGCCGCAGCCGTACTTCGGGCCGGTGATGCCGAGCAGGTCGCGCAGCACCCAGAGCAACCGGACCTTGTCGTCGGCGTCGACGGTGACCCGCTCGCCGTTGACCGTGAAAGTGTGTTGGGACAACGAAAGCTCCTCAGTACGTGTGGGCCAGGCCGTCGACCGGCGATTCGGGCACCGGTGGCACCTTCGGCTTCGGCTCGAAACTCAGCGTGCCGTGGTTGATCGGGAAGCGGGTCGGCATCTTCCCCACCGCCCGGCCGTAGGCGCAGGCGGCCGCGGCGAACGAGCTGGCGACGGCCAGCTCCCCGGCGCCACCGGGTTCACCGGTGGTCGCGGGCATGACCACGACCTCCATCTCCGGCGGCGTGTTCCACTGCCGGGTGTAGAAGTAGTTGTCCCAGCTCGCTTCCAGCGGCAGGCCGTTGTCGATGTGCAGGCTCGACGTGAGCGCCATCGCGATGCCGTCGTTGACGCAGCCGATCGTCTGCGCCTCCAGGCCCTTCGGGTTGATCGGCAGACCGGCGTCCACGACCGCGACGGCCTTGGTGACGCGCGGTCCGGCGACCCCGTTGCGGATCTTGCGGTTGACCGTCTCCGGGCGGCAGTCGATCTCCATCAGGACCGCGCTGACGCTCTTGTACTCGGAGTGCAGCGCGATGCCCTGCGCGGTGCCGGCGGGCATCTTCCGGCCCCAGTCGCCGACCTCCGCGGCCTTGTCGAGAACCTTGCGGATGCGGTCGTCCTTGAGGAAGTTCCGGCGGAACGTCAGCGGGTCCTGGCCCATCTTCGCGGCCAGCTGGTCGACGATCAGCTCACGCGCGCACACCACGTTGGGCGAGTACACGTTGCGCATGCTGGAGGTGTGGAACTTCAGCGGCACCTCGTTGAGCAGCTGCGTGGTGGCGCCGAAGTTGTAGGGCATCTGCGTGGACAGCATGAACACCGTCTGGGAGAACCCGATGTCACCGACCGGGAGCTTCGCGGCGACCGCGGTGAGGATCTCGCCGAGGCCGTGGCCGAAGTCGGTGGTGACGCTGGTGTGCCGCTGCTCGTAGCTGACGACGTTGCCCAGCGCGTGGTTGACCCGGACGCGGGAGATGCACATCGGGTGGGTGCGGCCGTGACGGGCGTCGTCGGCGCGGTGCCACATGAGCTTGACCGGCTTGCCCATCTTCTTCGAGATCTCCGCGGCCTCCAGCGCGGCGTCGCCGAACAGCTTGCGGCCGAAGGAACCACCGCCGGTGACGACGTGCACCTTGACCGCCGGGATCGGCAGGCCGAGCTTGAGCGCGATCTGCTCCTGGGTGGTGATCGGCGACTTGAGGCCGGACCAGATCTCGGCGCGGTCGGCCCGCACGTCGGCGATCGCGCAGTTGGTCTCCAGCGCGCTGTTGCTGGCGAAGGCGAACACGAACTCGGCGTCGATCGACTGGGTCAGCACCGGCGGCACGGTCATCGGGAGCTCGGCGGCGCGCAGCTTCCGCTCGACCGAGGCGTCGGTCTCACCGTCCACAGTGCCCGGTCCCCAGTCCACCTTCAGCGCGCGGATCGCGTCGATGCACTGGCCGAAGGTCTCGGCGCGCACCGCAACGCCGGTGGAGATCGTGGCGACGTCGGTGACGCCGGGCATCGCCTTGACCTCGGCGAGGTTGCGGACCGCCCGCACGGTGCCGTTGATCGTCGGCGGGCGGCAGACCATCGTCGGCTTGGCGTTCGGGACCTGCAGGTCCATGGTGAACTGCTTGCGCCCGGTGACCGCTTCGAGCGCGTCGATGCGGCCGGTCGGCTTGCCGATGATGCGGAACTCGGAGGTCTCCTTCAGCGTGGCGCTGGTTTCCTCGGTGCGGGCGCTCGCGGCGGCTTCGGCGAGGGAACCGTAGGTCGCGGTGCGGCCGGAGGCGGAGCGGATGACGCCGTCGCGCGCGGTGAGCGTCGAGGCGTCGACCTTCCACTGCTCCGCGGCGGTGGCCAGCAGACGGGCACGGGCGATGGCGGCGGCGGTGCGGACCGGGTTGTACAGCGAGCGCACCGAGTTGGACCCGCCGGTGAGCTGGTTGAACACCAGTTCCGGGCGGGCGTCGGCGAGGTTGACGCCGACCTTGCTCAGCGGGAGGTCCATCTCCTCGGCGATGAGCATCGCGACGGTGGTGGTGATGCCCTGACCGACCTCGGCGCGCGGCACCGCGAACGAGACCGTGTCGTCGCGGTTGACCTGGATCGCGATGAGGTTGGAGGTCGGCATCGCCGCGAGCGTGAGCGCGTCGCCGAGGTCCAGGATGTCGGCGGGCCCGGGGAGGGTGGGGATCGCGGCGTCGGCCGGGGCCGGGGCGGCGAGGTCCCCGCCGAGCTTCGCCGCGACCGCGAGGGTGGGCGCCGCGAGGAGGTAACCGAGGAACCGGCGCCGTTCCAGAGACGGCGCCCCGTCCCCGGACGCGGCCGATCGCCGTTGATGCGCCATGGAGAGTGTCCTTCCGAGATCCACGTTGATCGCGGTCACGATAGGAATCGGGCCACACGGGGGTCAACGATCCGTAGCCGCGTCGGCGCATCTCTGTGACCGGATGACAGTCGCGTGCCACACAACTGTGACGCGGACACAGCCGAACGTCGTACTAGCCTGCGCCGGATGGTCTACTGATCGCGACGGTCGATCAATCGAACCGGTGGCAGGTTCGTGCCGTGGCGGCACCAACGCCCGGCTGCTCCCCCGACACTGGCGATCATGGACAAGCCCGCCGATCCACTGGCCGTGACGCTCGCGAACGCCTCGCTGCTCGGCGCCGGATACCTGATGCTCGGCCGTCGGCGGCTCGCGGTCCTCACCGGCCTGGTGACGATCGCGCTGGTCGCGGTCCTCGCCCTGGCGGTGCGGACCGTGTGGTTCGAGATCGTCGTGCTCGCGTGGTGGGCGGCGATGACCGGGCACGGCTGGTACCTGGCGCGCCGGGCCGATCGCCCGCCGAACGCGGCCCGGCAGCGGCTGATCGGCCTCGCCGTCGCGCTCCCGGTGCTGCTGGCCGCCGGGCTGCTGCGTTTCGACGCGGCCCGCATCGAGGGCGACGCCACCGAGGCGCACGGCCGCGGCGACTGCCCGGGCACGCTGGCCGCGCTCGACGGGCTGTGGGCCGGGCACACGCTGGCCGACGCGCCACTGACCGTCCGCGCCGCGGAAACCACCCGGGCCTGCCGTCTGCTGCTGGCGGCCGAAGCCCAGCTGGGCAAGGCCCTCGGCGGCGATCCGGCGAACCTGGAGCGCGCGTTCGCGACCCTGGTGGAGGTGCGCGGGATCCCGGGTCAGGACCAGCGGATCCGGGAGGTGCTGGACCGCTTCACCGCTCGCCTGCCCGTCCCCGACCCGTGCGACACCGCCGCGATCACCGACTGGCTCCGCCAGGGCGCCCGCGGCCCCGTGCTGGACCACGCCGCTGCCGTGGTCCCCCGGGTCGCGCCCGCCGCCCTCGCCGGATGCGCGGACCGGCTGATGGCCGCGAACGACTGGCCGCGGGCCCGCGACCGGTACCAGCAGATCGTCGACCAGTACCCCGGGCACGAGCTGACCGCGCGGGCCGGTGACGGCGTCACCCGCGCCACCCAGGCGATCGAGCTGGCGAACGTGCGCGATCTGCTGGAGGTCTCCTACCCCGGCGCCGAACCCGAGTACTGCGACCACCCGGCGCCCTACAGCGCCGCGGCACCGTACGGCGACGGGCCGAACCGGGCGCTGGTCTTCGGCGACGACGAGCACCTGAGCCGGTTCCCCGCGGAGTGGCGGGCCGGTGGCCCCACCGACGCGGTGGCGGTGATCTGCGCGGGCACGACGGACTACGGCGCACAGGTGCGGTCGTGTCCGTACGAGTCGGGACTGAGCCCGTACGGCTACCAGGACGTGTCCTTCCGGAAGATCGCGATCCCGGTGCGCGTGTACGAGGTGAAGACGGGGCGGCTGGTCACCGACACCCGGGTGGAGATCGGCGGCGCCTCCTGCCCGCCGGTGCTGCACTACCGGACCTACATCGACCTGGCGGTCGACATCCCGCCGAGCCAGGTGTACGTGACGCCCTCGGACGCCGACGTGCGCGCGGCGTTCCAGCCGCTGGTCGACCCGTGAGGGCGGGCAGGCCCGCCCTCACGGGTGAGCGCACTCAGTCCGCCGAGTGCATGAGCACGCCGCGGATGTTCTTCCCGTCGCGCAGGTCCTGGTAGCCCTCGTTGACCTCTTCGAGCGAGTACCGCTTGGTGACCAGCTCGTCGAGCTTCACGTGGCCGGCCTGGTACAGGCGCAGCAGGCGGAGGATGTCGTACTGCGGGTTGGCCGAGCCGAACAGCGTGCCCTTGACCGTCTTCTCGAACAGGGTCATCACGCCGCCGGACAGGTGCACCGTCAGCTTCTCCGGGTTGGCCAGGCCGGTGATCACGACCGTGCCGCCCTTGCCGACCACGTTGAACGCGTCCGTCACGACCTGCTCGTCCACCGTGCCGACGGTGATCAGCGCCTGGTCGGCCATCTGGCCCCAGGTCAGCTCGGCGACCTTCGCGGCGGCCTCGTCCGCCGAGGCGAACGCGTGGGTGGCGCCCAGTTCCATCGCCTTCTCGCGCTTGAAGGCGACCGGGTCGACCGCGATCACGTTCGCGGCACCCGCGTGCGCGGCGCCCTGGACGGCGTTGATGCCGATCCCGCCGATGCCGTAGACGACGCAGGTGTCACCCGCGCGGACGCCGCCGGCGTAGTTGGCCGTGGCCCAGCCGGTCGGTACACCGCAGCCCACCAGCACCGCCGTCTCCAACGGCAGCCAGTCGTCCACCTTGACCACCGAGTGCTCGGAGATCGTGGCGCGCTCGGAGAACGTGCCGAGCATGCACATGGCGCCGTAGTCGGTGCCGCCGCGGTGGAAGCGGAAGGTGCCGTCGGGCATGTGCCCGTCGAGGATCGTCGCGCCCATGTCGCACAGGTTCGAGCGGCCGGTGGCGCAGTAGCGGCAGTGGCCGCAGTTCGGGATGAAGCTGCACACGACGTGGTCGCCCGGCTTGACCTTGGAGACGCCCGGGCCGACGTCTTCGATGATCCCGGCGCCCTCGTGCCCGCCCACGATCGGGAACCGCGGCACGAGGTCGTTGTCGATCAGGTGCAGGTCCGAGTGGCACAGGCCGGCGGCCGTGTACTTGATCAGAACCTCGCCTTCGCGTGGACCGTCGAGCTCGAGTTCCTCGATCTCGAACGGCTTGCCCGCGGAGTGCAGGACTGCGGCCTTGGTCTTCACACCGATCACCTCTTTGTGACAGGGGTCTCATGCACCGACTGCTACATGATGCCATCTCTGGCAAGCGCCGCGGCAGCTTCAAGTAGAGCGTCCGTCCATCGACTGAGGGTGGCGCGCCCCGCTTCCGCGCTCGCCCCCGCGGGGTCACCCAGCACCCCGTTCGGACTCACCCCACGCACACCTTCGTCACGCAACCGTCCGATGAGTTCCGGCAACGGCCGCGTCTGGCCGGGCTCGAACCGGTTCGTGCGCACGGCTTCCGGCCGCAACGCGAGCATCACCGACGTCTCCAGCCGCCCGGCGTGCGTGTCGTCGGCCGGGCCGTCCGGGCACCACGCGCGCACGTTCCGGCCCTCGTGACGCAGTTTCGCCACCGCGCGGCGCAGCGGGAGCGCGTTGCCGCCGTGCGCGGACACCAGCAGCACCCCGGCGAAGGCGTCCGCGGACCGCACCAGCTCGACCACGAGGAGTTCGGTGGCTTCCTGACCGATCGAGAGCGTACCGGGAAAATCGGCGTGCTCCCCGCTGGAGCCGTAGGGCAGGGCGGGCGCGACGACGACCTCCGGCCGGGCCGCGCCGAGGCGGCGGCACAGCTCGGCCGCGATCTCGGTGTCCACCGTGTACGGCAGGTGCGGACCGTGCTGCTCGGTGGCGCCCAGCGGCACGGCCAGCAGGCGGCGGTCGCCGAGTTCGGGCCAGGCGAGATCGGCGAGGTTCATGGCCTTTTGCCCGGCCAGTTGGAGAGATCGGGGATCAGCGGGCCGGGTTCGTCCTCGCGCAGGCAGCCGCGCCACACCCCGGCGCCGTAGGCGAGGTCGTCGGCGGCGCGGGCCAGCAGCCACCGGAGCGGGTCGATGTCCGGCCGGGTGCGGGCCCAGTCGAGGAGGTGCCGGGCGTAGGTCAGGGCCAGGACGCGGCGGCCGCGCCGGGACAGCGCCAGCAACGGGATCGCGGCCGGGCCCCACGCACGGGTCAGGGCGTCGGCGAGGAAGCGGCCCGCGGCGACGTGCCCGCGCAGGGCGATGCCGAGCGCTTCCTTCGCCGGCACGTCGAGGGGTTTCAGCTTGCGGGGCAACAGAGCGGCGGTGGCGAGCGCGATCGCGACGCCGGTCTTCGGCCGTCCGGCGGCGAGCGCGAGCCAGGCCAGCGCGGTCCAGCCGGACACCCGCACCGGCGCGAGCGCTTGCCGCCCATGCCGTTTGGCGAGTGGCGCGGCGGAGGTGCCGTAGTTGTACCGCTGTTTCAGCCAGGCACGCCAGGTGGTGCGTGGTTCGTGCTCCACTTCGGACTCCGGCTCGTAGCGCACGGAGCCGCCGGCGTCGACGAGGCGCCAGATCAGGTCGACGTCCTCGCCGAACCGCAGGTCCTCGTCGAAGCCGTGGATCGCCTGCAGCGCCGAGGTGCGCACGACGAGTGCGGCGGTGGGCAGGTAGGTGATGCGGCCGCGGGGGCGGACCTGCGTTGGGGTGGCGCCCATGTCCAAAGAGGACTGCAGTTGTTCGTAGCGGGACAGGGCTTCCGGGCCGGGCGCGCTGCGCACCCGCGGCGCGACGGCCACCACGGCGGGGTCCTGGAACTGCGCGAGCAGCGGCCCGAGCCAGCCCGGTGCGGGCCGGGTGTCGGCGTCGAGGAAGGCGACCAGCTCGGTGGTGACCTTGCGCCAGCCGGTGTTGCGGGCGGCGGCCGGGCCACGCGGGACGGGATGCCGGTCGACGGCGTGCGGCACGGGCACGGCGGACCCGTCGTCGACGACGAGCGTCTCGCGGACGTCGGCCAGGCGCGGGAGGAGCCCGGCGAGGCGGTCGGCGTGGTCGCGGACCGGGACGACGACGGTGACGTCCTGCGGGGTCAGGTGCACCTCGGGGTAGGTGGGGTGGACCATGCCGGCGAGGACGAGTTTGTCCGCGAGCCGCCGGTGGTGGGGCTGGTCGCCGACCGCCGCGCCGGCCGCCCACTGGGCGAACAGGCGCGCCCCGGCGGCGGAGAGCTTGATGACGCGCAGGGGCGAGCCCCCGAGGAGAACGCGCCCCCCGGCGACGGCCTTGGTGGAGGGATCCAGGCGGAGCACCGTCATGCCGTGAAACCCCCGTCCGCGTGGAGCACCGTGCCGGTGATCGCGCTCGCGTCGGGGCCGCACAGCCAGCACACCGCCGCGGCCACCTCGTCGGGTTCCAGCAGGCGCTCGGCGAGCTGGTGCTGCGCGAACTCCTCGACGTCGTCCAGTTCGTACAGTTCGGCCGTCGCCTCCAGCATCGGTGTGCGCGTCGAGCCCGGGGAGACGGCCGTCGCGGTGATGCCGGTGCCGCGCAGGTCCGTGGCGAGGCCCCGGATCAGCCCGACGACCGCGTGTTTGGCCGCGTTGTAGCCGGCCAGCCGCCACAAGCCGGTGTGCCCGGCGGCCGAGGCGAGCGCGACGAACCGTCCACTGCGCGGCCGCGGGCGGCGCAGCAGGGCCGGCACCGCCGCGCGGGCCAGGTGGAAGACGCCGTCCACCCCGGCGCCGAACAGCGATTCCCATTCGGAATCGGTGGTCTCCCACAGCGGCCGCCCACCGGCCATGACCGCCGCGGCGGCGACCGCCGCGTCCAGCCCGCCGAACTCCCGCTCGGCGACGCCGACGGCCGCGTCGAGAGCCCGCTGGTCCCGCACATCCCCGACGACGTCGATCACCTGGCCCGGCCATTTCGCGGCGACCTCGGCGAGCTGCTCCCGACGCGCGAGCGGATAGCCCAGCCCGGGCAAATCCTCGGCGACGTCCACGGCGACCACCCGCCAGCCCTCCTCCGCAAGCCGATGCACGACGGCCGCCCCGATCCCGCGCCCGGCCCCCGTCACCACGGCGACGCGCCGGGCCACGTGATCATCTCCACGCGGGGAGCGTGCCACTTCAACCGTCACAACGACACCCCCACCCGATACCCCTCCACCACCGCCGCGTGCGCTCGCCTCGGTGTGACGCAATCCCCCGCCCGCAGCACACGGAACGGCGCCTCCCGCAGGGCGTGCCACAGCGTGTCCTCCGGTTCCTGGTGCGTCGCGCACACCACCCAGTCGCAGCGGGCCTCCCTGGTCTCGCCGGTCGTGTGCTTCAGCATCCGCAACGCCACGCCCCCATCCTCCGTCGCCGCGGCGGTGAGCACCATCTCGTCCGTCCGCTCCGCGATCCCGAGCGCGTGCGCCCGCCGTGCGAACAGCTCCCGGTCCAGCGTGAGCCCGAGGTCCTGCCCCACCACCATCCCCGGCGTCGACACCGTCACCCGGCACCCCCGCGCGGCCAGCAGCTCCGCCACCGACGTCGCCGGGTGGAAGCCCACCTCGTCGATCACCACCACCTCACCCGACGGCGAAACCCGGCCCAGCACCTCCCGCGCGTGCACCACCCGCGGCGAAACCGCCCACTCCGGCAGCACCGGCCGGGCCCCCGTCGCCAGCACCACGGCGTCCGGCGCCTCGTCCAGCAACACCGCAGGCGTCGCCGCGCACCCTGTCGTCAAGTCGACACCCGCGCGCCGGCAGTCGGTCAGCAGGTTGCGCACCAGGTCCCCCAGCTCGGCCCGCCCCGGCGCGGTCGCCGCCAGCGCGATCTGCCCGCCCGGCTCACCGCGCTCCAGCACCGTGACGTGGTGTCCCCGCTCCGCCGCCGTCGCCGCCGCCGTCAGCCCCGCCGGGCCCGCGCCGACGACCAGCACCCGCTTCGGACGCGGCCCCGGCGGCGGCAGCGGCACCGCCTCCCGCCCGGCGCGCGGGTTCTCCACGCACCCCAGCCACCGGTTGAGTCCCATCCGCCCCACGCACTCCTGGTTGCACGACAGGCACGTCCGCACCTCCCGCCCGGCCCGCGCCTTCGCCGCGAACGACGGGTCGGCGATCTGCCCGCGCACCACCCCGACCAGGTCGCACCGCCCCTCAGCCAGCGCGCGCTCGGCCTCCTCGGGCGACTTGATCCGCCCGATGCCGACCACCGGCACCGGCACCGCCCGCCGCAACGTCTCGGACACCGGCAACGCGTACCCCCGCGGCACCGCCATCGACGGCTCGACCAGGTACAACGTCGAGGTCGCGACCCCGATCGAGGTGTTCAGGTAGTCGATTCCGGGCGCGATCATCCGCGCCACCTCGACCGCCTCGCCGAGCGTGATGCCGCCCTCGACCAGGTCGTCGCCGGACAGCCGCACCCCGAGCGCGCGGTCCGGGCCGATCGCCGCGCGCACCGCCGCGATGATCTCGAGCAGGATCCGGGCCCGGTTCGCCAGCGGCCCGCCGTAGTCGTCGGTGCGCAGGTTCGTCGCGGGCGCCAGGAACCCGCGCACCAGCGACGACTGCGAGCACTGGATCTCCACGCCGTCGAACCCGCCCGCGGCGCAGTGCCGCGCGACCCGCCCGAACCCGGCGACCACCTCGGCGATCTCCGCGGCGGACATCGCCTTGGGCACCTCGCGGAACAGCGGATCCGGCACCGGCGAAGGCGCCCACACCGCGCGCCGCGTGTACCTCGACGACGCCTGCCCGCCGTTGTGGTTGAGCTGCGCGAAGATCGGCACCCCGTGCGCGTGCACCGCGCCGGTGATACGGCGGTAGCCGGGCACGACCTCCGGCCGGTACCCGTGGATCACCTTCTCGTAGGGCCAGTCCGAGGGGTGCACCACGTGTTCCTCGGTGATGATCAGCCCGGCGCCGCCCGCGGCCCGCTCGGCGTAGTACGCCGCGTGCTGCTCGGTGGGCAGGTTGCCGGTGGCGTAGTTGGTCAGGTGCGCGGCGAACACGATCCGGTTGCGCACCTCGACCGGCCCCAGCCGCAACGGCTCGAACAGCAGGCTCACAGCGCCACCGCCGCCCGGCGACCGTCCAGAACGGCTTCGTGGATGGTCCGGGGCGCCACCGCGTCACCGACCGTCGTCCCGGACAGCGCGGCATCCGGCAACCGGTGTCCACAATGGATCACGACACCACACGGCAGCTCCCGGCGTTCCCCGGTGAGCACGTCCTCCACCACCACGTGATCCCGGCGCACCACGCGAAGACGCGACCGCTTGACGAGCGTGACCCCCGCCCGTTGCAGACGCGCGTTCACCCCGGCGATGTCGCGCACCTGCGTCGCGATCACCGGATCCGGGCTGACGATCGCCACCGGACGCGCGGCGGCCAGCAGTTCCGCGACACCCGCGCCGGTCCAGTCGCCGAGCGGATCGTGCACCACGACCGGCCCGTCCGGCAGCGTCGCACCGTCCAGCACGGCAACCACATCGAGCACGCGACCGCCCTCGACGGCGTAGTCACGCGGGCCGGGCCGGCTGCCGGTCGCCACGATCACCGGCCGCCCGTCCCCGGCGCGGGTCTCCACCCCGGTCGAGATCCGCACCCCCAGCCGCCGGACCTCGGCCTCCAGCCAGTCCACCAGCCGCGCCAGCCGGTCCCGACCGGCGAGCCGCGCCGCGACACGCACCATCCCACCGAGCCGGTCGGCCCGCTCGGTCAGCTCGACGTCGAACCCCCGCAACGCGAGCACGCGCGCGGCTTCCAACCCGGCCGGCCCGCCACCGACCACCAGCACTTCCCCGCCACCCGCGCCGGCCACGAGGTCCTCGGTCTCGTGCCCGCTGCCCGGTTCGCCGATGCAGCTGACGATCGGGTTGCGCGGGTCCCGCACGCGGCAGTTCTGGTTGCACAGCACGCACGGCCGCGGCGCCGTCCCCGCCCGCAGATGCCGGACCAGGTCCGGATCGGCGATCTGCGCGCGGGTCATCTCGACCAGCCCGGCGAACTCCAGCGCCCGCTCCGCGAGTGCCGGATCGACCACGCTGCCCTGGCACACCGTCAAGGTCCGCCCGGACACCGTCCGGCACAGATCGAGGTTGAACCCCGGTTCCGTCCGCAGATCGGGCCGGGCATCCGCGAACGCCGAACCGCGCACCGGCACCAGGTAGTCGATCCCACCGGGCACGGGAGCGGTCTCCGGCGTGATTCCGCCCCACGGCGCACCCTCGTCGCACGCCAGGCGCAGCCCGAGGATCCGGTCCCCGATCGCCTCCCGGACCACCGCCAGCACCTCACGCAGCAACCGCCCCCGGTCACCGTAGGCGTCCGTGCGCCGGTTGGTCAGCCCGGAACAGAACTGCCGCAGCAGCGAGTACTGGCCGGCGTCGATCTCCACACCGTCCACACCGGACCCAACGGCCAGTGCCGCCGCGGCGCGGAACCCGTCGACCACCGCCGCGACCTCCGGGCCCTCCATCTCCATCGGCAGTTCCCGGCTCACCGGATCCGGCACGCGCGACGGTGCCCACAGCGCAGACTGGTGGTAGGCCGACGAGCCCTGCCCGCCGGCGTGCCCGAGTGACGCGATCACAAGCGTCCCGTGTGGACGGCAGGCGTCCACGATGGACGTCCAACCAGGACCACACGACGCGGCCAGCGGGGCGCGCTCGTACGGCCAATCGGAGGGATGCACGCTCGCCGTCTCGGTCACGATGACCCCGGCGCCACCCTCGGCCCGCCGCCGGTAGTAGGCGACGTGCCGGTCGGCGAGCGCCCGGCCCCGAGCCAGGTTGGTTTCGTGCGGACCGAAGAGGACCCGGCTCGGGGCGGTGCCGCCGCCGACCCGGACGGGGCCGGCGAGCCTGCTCATCGCGCGGGCTGGAACCCCGCGAGCGGGCTGGTGTCGCAGGCCCGGTCGGGCCGGGTGCCGCCCTCCGGCGGGCCGAACCCGATGCTGACCGGCACCTTGCCGGTCTTGCGAGCCTGGCGGGTCGTGCGGTGCGAATGGTCGATGTGCGAGCGCGGCGCCGCGCTGACCCCGGCCAGCGCCAGTTCGCCGTGTCCCTTCACGCATTCCGGGTCCGGGCCGTCCAGCGGCAGCCCGGTGAAGAACTTCGCCGCCATGCACCCGCCCTGGCAGGCGTCGTAGGCCGAGCACGACGTGCACGCGCCGCCGGTCTGCGGGCCACGCAGCCGCTCGAACAGCTCGGAGGTCCGCCACACCGCGGCGAACCCGCCCTCGTCGCGGACGTTGCCGGCGAGGAACTCCTCGTGGATCGCGAACGGGCAGGCGTAGACGTCGCCGACCGGGTCGATCAGGCACACCACCCGTCCCGCACCGCACAGGTTCAGACCGGGCAGCGGGTCCGAGCCGAGCGCGTTGAGGTGGAAGAACGAGTCGCCGGTGAGCACCTGCTCGCCGTTGGCGACCAGCCAGTCGTAGAGCTGCAACTGCTGGTCGGCGGTGGGGTGCAGCTCGTCCCAGGTGTCCGCGCCGCGGCCGGACGGGCGCAGCCGTGTGATGCGCAGCTGGGCGCCGTAGGTGTCGGCGATCGCCTTGAACTCGTCGAGCTGACCGACGTTGTGCCGGGTCATCACGACGGAGAGCTTGAAGCCGCGGAACCCGGCGTCCTTCAGATTCCGCATCGCCCGGATCGCCGTGTCGTAGGAACCAGGGCCCCGGACGTGGTCGTTGACCTCGGCGGTCGCGCCATCGAGGGAGATCTGCACGTCCACGTAGTCGGTCGCGGCGAGCCACCGCGCCCGCTCCGGGGTGAGCTTGACGCCGTTGGTGGAGAACTTGACGCCCACCTGGTGGTCCACCGCGTACTCGACGAGCTCCCAGAAGTCGGCGCGCACGGTCGGTTCGCCGCCGCCGATGTTGACGTAGAAGACCTGCATGCGCTGCAGCTCGTCGATGACGGCCTTGCACTCCGCCGTGCTCAGCTCCCGCGGATCCCGGCGGCCCGACGAGGACAGGCAGTGCACGCACGAGAGGTTGCAGGCGTAGGTCAGTTCCCAGGTCAGGCAGATGGGCGAGGTCAGCCCCTGCTTGAAGTGTTCGACGAGCTTCATCGCACGCCCTTCTCGTCTGCGGTCAGCGCGGTTCGATCGTGCCGTTCTCGGCCAGTCCCGCCAGCGCCGTCAGGTAGGCCGGACGCTGGTCGTCCGGGACGCCGGCGGCGTCGAGGGTGGTGTGCACGTCGGGCTGGTCGCCGAGCGTGCGCACCACCTCGACCAGGATCTTCGTCTTCAGGAACGACAGCCTCCGGGTGCCGAAGTCGTAGGCGAGCGCCCCGAACGGTTCCGGCCGCAACGCGACGCGCGGGGAGCACCGGTAGGCCTGGTCCGGATCGAACACGGTCAGTAGACGCCGCACATGCCGTCGATGGAGACCTCTTCGACGAGCAGGTCCTCCTCGACGAGCGAGTCCTCCGCGGTGGGGGAAACATTCTTGCTGTCGGACATGGGATGCTCCCTTCGGCGATCCGGCCGCTCCGGTGCGGCCGCGCTTCTCGGACGATAATGGCACCCAGTGCCGAATGGAAGAGGGATGACCGAAAAGGCGGAGCCGGCGCCCAGGGCGGGGCGCAAGCCGATCACGTCGCGGGCGGAGGTCGAGCACGTGGCGTTCGAGCTGTTCGCCACCCGCGGCTTCGACCGCACGACGATCGACGACATCGCGAAGGCCGCCGGCATCGGGCGGCGCACGTTCTTCCGCTACTTCCCGTCGAAGAACGACATCGCCTGGGGCGACTTCGACGGGCAGCTGGACCGGATGCGCAAGCGGCTCGCCACCTACCCGCCGGACCGCCCGCTGCCCGGTGTGCTGCGCGAGGCGCTGGTGGACTTCAACCGGGTCGACCCGGACGAGGCGGTGTGGCACCGGCAGCGGATGGAGCTGATCCTGACCACCCCGGCGCTGCAAGCGCATTCCACGCTGCGGTACGCGGACTGGCGGCAGGTGATCGCGGAGTTCGTCGCGGACCGGCTCGGGGTGGACGCCTCGGCGCTCGCGCCGCAGACCGTGGCCTACACCGCGCTGGGCATCGCGCTGGCGGCGTACGAGCAGTGGCTGCGCGACCCGCGAGCGGACCTGGCCGATCTGATGGCCGCCGGAGTGGACCAGCTGACCGCGGCGCTGACCTGAGTGGTCAACGGGGCAGGCGGAGGAACTCCGCGGCCCGGTGCCACACCTCGCGCAGGTCCGGATCGCTCGCGGTCCACGTCGTGGAGCGGATCTCGCCCCGCCCGCGGTAGGTCCGCATGATCCGGCGGTGCACGGGCAGGCCGACGAAGCCGCGCATGGCGTCCTCGCTCCGCCACAGTGAGACCGAGCCGGTTCTGCGCCGCGAGGGTTCGGCCCAGAGCCAGTGCCCGACCGCGCCGTCGAGGGCCGGCCACAGGCGCGCCAGCTGTCTGCCCGCGCGGTAGATCCCCGGCAGGTCGCGCAGCCGGTCGGCGGTGAAGCCGGTGACGCTGACGAGCACGAGCCCGCTCGCGGTGGCGGGCCCGGGTGTCCACGAGGTGCGCAGCACGGTTCAGTCCTCCGGCAGGGTGGCGGGATCGGTGGCCAGGGCGCGCAGCCGCTCCAGGACGGCGCGGCGGGCGCGGGCGTAGGTGACCTCGTGCCCGACGAGGCGCGAGTGGATCACGGCCGACTCGCCGAGCGCGTCGATCTCGTAGGCGAGCTGGTCCGGGTCGGCGTCTTCGGTCAGCTCGCCCAGCGCGATCGCCTCGTCGACGAGCGAGCGGATGAACGCGAGCCAGTCGTGCAGCGCCTGCGCCGTTTTCGCCTGGACCGCGCCGGGCCGGTCGTCGAACTCGGTTTGCGCGGCGAGGAAGAAGCACCCACCGGGCAGCACACCGCCGGCGTAGAAGGCCATCCGCGCCTCGTGCAGCGCGAACACCCGCCGGATGCCGGGCGGCGTGCGCAGCGCGGGTGCCATGACGCGGTCGGTCTTATTTCTCAGTGACGTGGTGGGCCGCGGATGGCACCTGGCGGCCGCTCCGGGGCTGAGCACGAAGATCCATCGTGCGGTCGATGGGCGCGGGTTGCCGATGCGGGTGCTGCTTCCCGCGGCGGGCGTCCTCCCGCTTCCGATGCCGAGGCCTACCGGCAGCGGAACGTGGTCGAACGCCGCTGCAACCGGCTCACCACCGCCGCCATCGTCCTCTGGCCCCGATGACTTAGGACACTCCCTAGTCCGCCACCAGGTCCAGCAGCTTCGCCGGGCCCAGCACGTTCGCGCCCTCGGCCTCGACTCGGGAGCGCAGCTCCCGGTCCGCCGTCACCACCACCACGTGGTCCCGCGGCCGGGCGTCCCGCGCCTTGCGGACGCTCTCCACGATCTGCGAGTCGCCGTCGCGGACCGCGGCGATCACCTCCACGTCGTCGGCCGGGGGCACGTCCCGGGCCTGGCCCTCGACGACCATCTGCACCCGCGGCCACCACGACCACTCCGCCCCGCCGAGCCCGACGTCCGCGCTGCGCACCCCGTCGCGCACCAGCCCGGACAGCCGGTTCCGCAACCGCTCCGCCGCGCCGGCCCGGTCCCGCCACCAGCCGTCCGGCCGGGACCCGACCACGTTGGCCGCGTCGACCACCAGCACCAGCTCGCGCCCCAGCTGGGCGTGCAGCGCCGGCCACGCGGCGGCGAAATCGGCGTGCAGCGGGAACGACCCGACCTCCTCCGGCGGCACCCACCGCAGCTCGGCGCTCTCCTCGTCGACCACCCGCTCCCGCACCGGGTGCCGGGTGTTCGCGAGCACCGTCGTGTAGCTCCAGCCGCCGTGGTCGACCACCGACTCCGCGGTGGGCCGCACCGCGCCGACCGGCACCGCGGCCTCCTCCTCGGCCTCCCGCGTCGCCGCCTCGCGCGCCGACTCGTGGCCGCGCCGCGCGCCGCCCGGCAACGCCCACGTCCGGCCGTGGTGGGTCCACCAGGCCCGGTGCTGCAGCAGCACCCCCCGCTCGGGATCGGTCAGCAACAGGCCGGCGGCGCCGAACAGGCCCCAGTGCCGATGGCCGCGCTCGCAGTACACGAAGCCGTCGCCGTCATCAGGGGTCATCAGTCCAGCTTGTCATACCGCCCGGGCTTCGAGCGCGAGCGCGGCGGCCCCCACCAGGGCGGCGTCGTCGCCCAGCTGCGCGGTCCGGATGCGCGCCAGCGGCCGGTGCCTGCCGCCGGTGATCGCGGCCGCGTAGTGCTCACGAGCCTCGTCGAGGAACAGCGGCGCCGACTCCGACACCCCGCCGGCGATCACCACGATCTCCGGGTCGAACACGTCCGCGACCAGGGCCAGCCCCTCACCGAGCCACTTCGCCAGCTCGGCCACCGCCCGCTGCGCGACCGGGTCGCCGTCGCGCTCCGCCCCCGCCACCCGGCGCCCGGTCAGCGCGCCGGGGTCCAGCGCGATGTCCCGGGACAGGATCGTCGAGGTGCCCGGATACCGGGCCAGCAGCTCGATCGCGGTCGCGGCCAGCGCCGTCCCGCTGCAGTAGCGCTCCCAGCAGCCGTACTTGCCGCACGGGCACGCCCGCCCGTCCGGCACGACCGTCAGGTGCCCCAGCTCCGGCGCCACCCCGTTCGCGCCGCGGTACAGCTGGCCGTCCAGCAGCAGGCCCGCGCCGATCCCGGTGCCGATCGCCACCAGCGCCGCGACCTTGGCTCCGCGCGCCGCGCCGAAGCGGTGCTCGCCGACCGCGGCGGCGTTGGCGTCGTGCTCCAGCGTCACCGGCAGCCCGACGCGCTTGGCGATCCGGTCCGCCACCGGCGCGTTCCGCCACGCCAGGTGCGGCGCGAACATCACGGTGCGCCGGTCGTTGGCGACGAACCCGGCGACCGCGAGACCGACCCCGGTGACGTCCCCGTGCCGGTTGCGCAGCTCGTCGATCACACCGGTGATCGCGTCCTCGAGCGCGTCCTCGGCGCTCGGCGTGCCCGCCCGCGCGGTGTCCAGGATCGAGCCGTGCTCGTCCACCACCCCGGCACGGACACTCGTGCCGCCGACGTCCAGGCCGATCGCACGCACTAGCCGTCCCGCCACTGGACCGGGATGCGCTGCACCCGGCCGGACTCCGGCCGCGGCCGCGGCGGCGGCTGGAAGCCGGGCATGTGCACGCCCTCCTGCGGCTCCCACCGGTCGGCCAGCACGGCCCGCAGCAACGCGATGATCTGCGCCGCCTGCTCCAGCACGCGAGCCACGAACTCGGGCTTCTCACCGCGCACCACCGCGACGATCGCGCACAGCGGGCACCAGCCGCAGTCGCCGTCGCCCTCGGGCGTCTCGGGCTTGCCGTGCCCGGCGGCGACCACGCCGTCCAGCCACGGCGCGGCGCGTTCGGCGACCATCTCGACGAGCAGCCGGATCTCCTCGGCCAGGCTCGCCGCGGTCACCCCTTCGGTCGTCATCCGTCCTCCCCCGGCTTGGTCAGCGAGACGACGAGACCGTCCGCATCGGACTCGGCACCGGTGATCCGGCACGGGCGCAACGGTTCCGGCAACGCGACCAGGCGGCGGAACCCGTCCACGGTGACGGCCAGGTCGTCGTCCACGCGCGCCAGGTCCAGCTCGGCGCCGCGGTCCAGCGGCAGCGCCAGCCGCAGCCGGTACCCACCGTCCACTTCGGTCACGTGCAGCAGCGGCGCGGACCCGGAACCGTTGCCCGCCAACGGATCCCGCTCGCCGTACAGCTCGGTGGCGATCTCGCGCAGCGCGGGCAGCCCGACCGGTTCGGCGGCCCGGTGCTCGACCCGGGCCAGCTCCCAGGTCAGCTCGCCGAGCACCTCGTCCTGCTGGCGGCGGCGGGTGCGCATCCAGTTCGCCGCCGCGCCCCGCCACACGCCGGGCGCGGGCATCAGCCGGTTCACGATCAGCCCGTCGACGCGGATGCCGCGCAGCGCCAGCGAGCTGAGCGTGCGGCGCGCCTCGGCGACCACGACCCGCTCCGGCGTCAGCACCAGCCGCACGGTGGTGACGGCCGGATCGGTCAGCAGGTCACGCAGGGCGGACACGTGCGCCGCGAGGTCGCGGACCGACCGGGCCAGACCGCGCGACCCGGTGAGCGTGAGCTGCCAGCCGAACACCTTGTCCAGGTACCCGGAAACGGCCTCGGGAAGCGCGAGCAGCCGCAGGGTTTCCGCGGTCGGCCCGCAGTCCACCACCACGACGTCCCAGCGGCCGGCCTCGGCCAGCCGCTGCACCTCGGTCAGCGCGAGCAGCTCGTCCACGCCCGGCAGGACGCTCAGCTCCTCGGCGTCCAGCGCGTCCACCCCGGCGCCGGCGAGCGCGCCCTTGAGCCGGCCGCGCAGGTCCTGCCAGATGTCGTCGACCAGGCCGCGCGAGTCGACCTGCGCCCCGTGCAGCCGGGTGTCCACGTCGGACGGTTCGCGGCCCAGGCGCTTGCCGAACGCGTCGCCCAGCGAGTGCGCCGGATCGGTGGACACCACCAGCGTCTTGTACCCGCGCGCGGCCAGGCCCGCCGCCGTCGCCGCGGCGAGCGTCGTCTTGCCGACGCCTCCCTTGCCGGTGAACAGCAGCAGCCGCGTCATCGCCGCCCCGCCCTCAGGCGAGGTCCTCCACGCGGCGCTTGAGCTCCTTGAGCGCGGTGTCCATGACCATCTTCTCCGCCTTGCGGCGCAGCAGGCCGATCATCGGCAGCACCAGCTCGACCGACAGCGTGTAGGTGACCCGGGTGCGGCCCTCGCCGACCGGGACCAGCTCGTAGCGGCCGTCCTGCGCCTTCTGCATCTGCCCGCGCACCAGGTGCCAGCTCACCGAGCGGCCGTCGGCGGCCCAGTCGTACTCCAGCGTGTAGACGTCCTTGATCGGACCGGCGTCCAGGGTCAGCTTGACCTGCTTCGCGCGGCCGGTGTCGTCGGTGGCGAGCACCTCAGTCTCCCGGACCTGCTTGGCCCATTCCGGGTACGACGCGAAGTCCGCGATCACCGCCATGACCTTCTCCGGCGGCGCGTCGACCTCGATGGACTGCGTGGACTGGTCGGCCATGGCGGAGAGGTTACCGCCTGTCCCGCGTCACCACCGCAGGACGTGCGGGCGCTCGGTGACCTTGAAGTGACCGACGTTACGGCATTCGGTGCGGCCGACCCGCAGCCTGGCCGACAGCGGCTGGTGCACGTGGCCGAACAGCGACCACCGCGGCTGCTCCGCGTAGACCAGCCCGCGCAGGGCCGCCGAGCCCAGTTCGTGCCGCCGCGCCACCACGTCGTAGGTCAGCTCGGGCAGCGCGGGCGGCTGGTGGGTGCACAGCACGTCGATGTCGGTGAGCTTGCCGACGGCCGCGTCGAACTCCTCCTGGGTGCGCAGGTAGGGCCGCCACACCGGGTTGGACCGGCGGATCGTCGCCCCGGCGGGCAGCACCACCCCGCCGGCGAAGCCGAACCGCAGGCCGCCGATCTCGACGACCTCGCCCTCGACGAGCCGCACGTCGTCGCCGGCGAACTCCGGCCACAGGTCCGGCGAGTCGACGTTGCCGGCGATCGCGTAGGTCGGCGCGGTCATCGCCGCGAACATCGCGGAGTACTGCTCGCGGACGGCCTCCTCGACGGCGGCGGCCGGGTCGTCCAGGCTCGACCACAGGGAGCGCGAGAAGGCGATCGACTCCTCGCGGGTGCCCTCGCGGCGCAGCCGGGCGAACGTGGCGACCTTCTCCGGGCCGAACAACGTGCCGAGGATGCCCCGGTCGTGCTGGTGGTAGTCGACGAAGTCGAGCAGATCGCCGAGGACGATCAGCGCGTCCGCCCCCTCACCGGCCCGGGCCAGGGCCTCGGTGTTGCCGTGGACGTCCGAGACGACATGAACGCGCATGATGCCCCAGTTTAGCGACGCTAAGAAGTCCTCGGGGGCACGCCGGGCTCGCGGCCGTCTTCGAGGATCTCCTTCAACCCCAGCGCCACGGCCTTGGCCGCGCGGGCTCGCCGGTCGAACTCGCGGCGCAGCCGGCGCGGGCTCATCTCCGCGGCCGGGCTCGCGCGCAGGAAGTAGTGCAGCAGCGTGCCGTCCAGCGTGCGCTCCAGCCAGACCTCCATCGTGCCGACCAGGGCGCCCCGGACCGTCCAGCGCAGCCCCTCGTCACCGCGGTCGGTGTAGACCTCGAGCACCAGGTCGGGCCAGTACCGCCGCCACGCGGCCGGATCGGCGAACACCGCCGCCACGGTGGCGGGCGGCACCGCGAGGAACGTCTCGTCGACGATGTCGATGCTGGGCGGCGCACCGTTGAGCGTGCTCACGCCGAGCAGAATGTCATGCCCGTGTTACCGCCGGTCCGCCCCCTTGGTCGTAAGGTGTCACCGACGCTAAGTTGTGACTGGCGAGTAACACCCCTGAACCACGGAGGTCCACCGTGCGCGAGTACAGCGCCCCGGCAGTGCAGCCGGTTGCCGATGACGAGAACCTCGCCGACATCGTGTGGGCGAACGCCGAGCGGTTCCCCGACGCGATCAGCTTCCGGCGCCAGGTGGACGGCTCGTGGCTGGACGTCACCGCCCGCGAGTTCGCCGCCCAGGTCATCGGGATCGCCAAGGGCCTGGTCGAGGCCGGGATCGAGCGGGGTGACCGGGTCGGGCTGATGTCCAAGACCCGGTACGAGTGGACGCTGATCGACTTCGCCATCTGGGCCGCGGGCGCGGTCACCGTGCCGATCTACGACACGTCCTCGCCCGAGCAGGTCGCCTGGATCCTGTCCGACTCCGGCGCCAAGGGCGTCTTCGTGGAGACCAGCGAGCACCTGGCCGCCGTCGACGAGGTCCGCGACCGGCTGCCCGACCTGCGGTACACCTGGCAGATCGAGGCGGCCCGGCCCGCGGTGGACGAGCTGACCACGCTGGGCGCCGACGTCGCCGACGACACCGTGCACGAGCGGCGCCGCCTGGTGCGGGCCGGCGACCTGGCCACCATCGTGTACACCTCGGGCACCACCGGCCGCCCCAAGGGCGTCGAGCTGACCCACCGCAACCTGCTCGCCGAGATCCGGGCCGACATCAACGCCTTCCCGCAGCTGATGGAGCAGGGCAACTCGCTGCTGTGCTTCCTGCCGCTGGCGCACGTGCTGGCCCGCGCCATCGCCGTCACCGCCGTCACCGCGCGCGTCACGCTGGGCCACACCTCCGACGTCAAGAACCTGGTCGCCGATCTGGGCACGTTCCGGCCGACGTTCGTGGTGGCCGTGCCGCGCGTGTTCGAGAAGGTCTACAACGGCGCGAAGCAGAAGGCCCACTCCGAGGGCAAGGGCAAGATCTTCGACGCGGCCGAGCAGGTCGCGGTGTCCTACAGCGAGGCGCAGGACACCGGTGGCGCCGGGCTGGGGCTGAAGGCGCGGCACCTCCTGTTCGACAAGCTGGTCTACGGCAAGCTGCGGGCCGCGCTGGGCGGCCGCTGCATCGCCGCGGTGTCCGGTGGCGCGCCGCTGGGCGCCCGGCTGGCGCACTTCTTCCGCGGCATCGGCGTGCCGGTGTTCGAGGGCTACGGCCTGACCGAGACCTCGGCCGCGGCGAACGTGAACACCCAGGACGCGTTCCGCGTCGGCACCGTGGGCCGCCCGGTGGCCGGCACCTCGGTGCGGATCGCCGACGACGGCGAGGTCCTGCTCAAGGGTGACGTCGTGTTCGGCGCCTACTTCAACAACGAGACCGCCACCAAGGAGGCGCTGGAGGACGGCTGGTTCCACACCGGCGACCTCGGCGAGCTCGACGACGACGGCTTCCTCAAGATCACCGGGCGCAAGAAGGAGATCATCGTGACGGCGGGCGGCAAGAACGTCGCCCCGTCCGGCCTCGAGGACACCATGCGCGCCCACCCGCTGATCAGCCAGGCCATGGTGGTCGGCGACCAGCGCCCGTTCATCGCCGCGCTGATCACGATCGACGAGGAGTTCTTCCCGGCCTGGAAGTCGCAGAACGGCAAGCCCGCCGACGCCACGGTCGCCGACCTGGCGCAGGACCCGGACCTGATCGCGGCCGTGCAGGGCGCCGTGAACGAGGCGAACAAGCAGGTCTCGCACGCCGAGTCGATCAAGAAGTTCGTCATCCTCGGCAACGACTTCACCGAGGCCGGCGGCGAGATCACGCCGAGCCTGAAGCTCAAGCGCAACGTGGTGACCAAGAACTACGCCACGTTCATCGAGAGCCTGTACCAGAAGTAACGAGACTACTACGCTGTGTCAGTGCTGCACGATCACCGGTGCTGGGCCTTCGAGTCCGCCGACGAGTTCCGGGCCCGCGCGCGGGAGTTCCTGCGCGACGGGCTCGCCCAGGGCACGCAGGTCTGGTTCGTCGCGCCCGGCGAGCCCGAGCTCGACGGGCTGGACGAGGCGTTGCGCACCGGCGCCGCGCGCGTCGTCTCGCTGGACGACACCTACGCCGTGGGCACGGTGGTCGATCCGGACGAGCAGACCCGCAGCTACGCCGAGGCGACCGAGGCCGCGCTCGCGGCGGGTTACACCGGGTTGCGGGTCGCCGCGGACTGCACGACGCTGGTGGCCACACCCGAGCAGCTGGACGCGTTCGCGCGGTACGAGCACACGGTGGACCGGTACGCGGCCGCGGGGACGTTCTCGGCGATGTGCGGGTACGACCGCGGCCGGGTCGACGACGAGGCGGTGGCGAGGGTGGCGTGCCTGCACCCGGTGGGCAACGCCGATCCCGGGTTCCGGCTGTTCGGCTCGGCTTCGGCGGCGGCCGCGCTCGCCGGGGAACTGGACCTCTACACCGAACAGCTGCTGGCCGAGGCGTTGCGGCGGGCGAACCCGCGGCCGGGCGACGGCCGTCTGGTGCTCGACGTGAGCAGTCTGCGGTTCGCCGACTACCGGAGCCTGACCCGGCTGGCCGAGCACGCCGCGAGCGAGGGTGCGACACTGGTGTTGCGCGATCCCTCGCCGGCCGTCACCCGCCTGGTCGAAGTGCTGGGGCTGCCGTCGGTGCGGGTGGAGGGGGCCGCGTGACCGCGTTCGTGCACCCCGCCTTGTTCTACCGCTCCGACGCGGAATACCTGGACGCGCTCGTCCCCTTCGTCACCGACGGTCTCGCGCGGCGGGAACCGGTCGCGGTGGCCGTGCCCGGCGACCGGCTGCGGGTGCTGCGCCCGGCGGTCGGCAGTGACGACGTGCTGTGGCTGGACATGAACGAGGCCGGCCGCAACCCGGGCCGGATCATCCCGACGGTGCTGCGCCGGTTCGCCGACGCCCACCCGGACCGGCACGTGCGCATCATCGGCGAACCGATCTGGGCCGGTCGCTCGGCCACCGAGTACCCGGCGTGCGCGCAGCACGAGGCGCTGATCAACCACGCGTTCACCGGCCGGGACGTCACGATCGTGTGCCCCTACGACACGGTGGCCCTGGAGCCGGACGTGGTCGCCGACGCCAGGGCGACGCACCCGGAGGTGTGGGAGGCGTCGCGGCGGTACGTCAGCGGGGAGTACGCGCCGGACGACGTCGTGGCGCGCTACAACCAGCCGGTGCCCGCGGCGGCGCCGGTCGCGTTCGCGGTGACCGCCGACGCGGAGGTCCGGCAGGCCCGGCGCTGGGCGGCCGAGCAGGCGCGACGCCTCGGCCTGGACGACGACCGGGTGCCGGATCTGGAGCTGATCGTCACCGAGCTGGTGACCAACAGCCTGCGCCACGCCGGCGGCTCGTGCCGGGTCGAACTGTGGCCCGCGGACGGCCACGTGTGCTGCGCCGTCCACGACGACGGTCACCTGGCGGACCCCCTGGCCGGACGACGCCCGCGCCCGCACGGCGAGCCGGGCGGGCGGGGCCTGCTGATGGTGCACCAGCTGGCCGACCTGGTGCGCACGTACACCCAGCCCGGCCGGACGACGCAGTACGCGCTGCTGCGCTTGTAGCCGGCGCGGCGATGGTGCAGGCGGTGCACCGCGCCCGCCGCCGCGCGCCACCTCGGGCCGCAGCCGGCCGCCGGCAAGGCGGTCACCCCACCGCTGCACGCCGCCGGTGAACCCAGCGGCACCGGCCGCGATGGCAAGCGCTCCGCCGCGCACGCCGCCCGCGAGCGCTGCCGAGCACCGCCGCGCGCACGGGCATCCCGATGGGATCCGCGCTCGCGCCGGCCGGGCACCATCCCGACGCACGCCGCCGGTGGTCACAGCGGTGTCAGCGCGGCGATCTTCCACGTACCGTCCACTTTGCGCGCCGTCACCGACAGCGCCGCCGACGACGAGGTCTGCTGGCCCGTCGTGGTGTTGAGCGTCTGCTGCTCCAGGAACGCCAGCACCCGCGCCGTGCCGCCGCTCAGGTCCTGCACCCCCAGGGACGCCACCGTCGTCGTGCGGATCAGCTTCTGCGCGGCCGCCTGCTCCTGCGCCGCCGCGAAGGTGTCCTGGTACTGGGCCACCGCCTCGTCGACCAGGACCATCGCCGCGGCGCGCTCGGTTCGCGCCAGGTTGCCGTAGTCGTAGGAAAACACCGCCTTCAGGGCCGCGCTGATCTGCTCCGCCGCCTCCGTCGTCGCCGGTGCGTCCGCGAGCGCGGCGTTCGGCGTGTGCCACCGGCCGGCCTGCACCGCGGCCCACCCGGCGAACCCGCCGGCCAGCACGATCACCGCCGTGAGCACCGACACCCACGTCGCCACGCGGGGAGTCACGACGACCCCTGCACGGACGTGATCTTCCACGTCCCGCCGGCCCGCGCCACGTCCGCCGTCAGATGGCTGCGGCCCGGCTTCGGCTCGCCGCCACCGGAGGCGATCGACACGTCCAGCACCGCGATCACCCGCGCCGCGTCACCCGTCAGCTCCGTCACGGCGATCTGCCGCAGCGACGCCGTCGCCACCAGTTTCGCCGCCGTGGCCCGGTCCACCTGCCCCTGCCGGTCCCCGCTCAGCGACGTGCCCAGCTGCCCGCTCGTCACCGCGATCCACCGGTCCAGCGCGGCGCCGGCCTCGCGGTAGTCGATCGTGTTCAACGCGACCAGCGCATCGCCCGCGGCCGCGATCACCGCGTCCCGGTCCCGGGCACGCACCAGCCCGTCGTCGTGCGCCGCGCTCCACCAGCTCCACCCGAACCACGCCGCGGCCAGCACCGCGACCGCCGCCAGCGCGCCCAGCAACCGCGTCATCCCGGCAGCCCCAGCAGCTGCCCGAGCGAGCTCGCGGTCCCGCTGACCAGTCCCAGCACCCCCGGCAGCTGAGGCGACGAGGACTGCTCCGGCGCGGGCGCGGGGCCGGACGGCTTCGCCGGGTTGACCGGCTTGCCCGCGTACGGCGCGTTCTGCGCGCCCCGCACGCCCGTCGCGCTGCCCGGCGGTTCGGCGCAGTACGCCTGCCGGTTCGCCGGGACCTCGCGGGTGTCGTTCGCCGGACGCTGCTGCGTCGTCTCGTAGCCCTTGGTGCACGAGTGCGGGTCGAAGAAGTTCAGCACCAGCCCGAGGTGCCCCTCGCCGTTGGACCACACCGACCGGGTGAACGCCGAGATCACCGGGTAGGCCACCAGCAGCTCCTCGATCGCGTCCGTGCGCACCGAGGTGATCTGCGCGGTGGTGAGCAGGTTCGCGATCAGCACGCCGAGGTCGGTGCCGGAGGTCGCGAGGATCGTGTCCAGGTCCCGCGCGAGCCCGGGCGTGGTGTCGATGACCTTCCGCAGGTCCGGGTCGGCGCCCTTGAGCTGCTCGGCGATCGTGCGCAGCCCGGTCGCCATCGACGTGATGGTGTCGGCCTGCCGCTGCTGGGTGTCCAGCACGGTCCGGCCGTCCGCGAGCAGCCGCGTGGTCTGCGGCAGGTTCTCCGTCGCGGTGGTGGTGAACGAGTTCGCGGTGTCGAGCAGCTGTTGCAGGTCGTGGCCGCTGCCCGCGAACGCGTCGTAGGTCTCGTCCACGACCGTCTTCAGCGACTGCGTGTCCACACTGGACACGAGCCGGTCGAGGTTGGCCAGCACGGTGTCCGGCGACAGCGGGATGGCCGTGCGGTCGCTGGTGATCACCGACCCGTCCGCCAGGTAGGGCCCGTCCTCGTGCTTGGGCCGCAGGTCGACGTACTGCTCCCCGACCGCCGACCGGGTCGCCACGACGGCCTCGGTGTCGGCCGGGATCTTCTCGTCGGAGGTGATGTCCAGGTCGACCGCGACCCCCTCCTCGGTCAGGTGCAGCTTCGTCACGCGCCCGACCGCGACCCCGCGGTAGGTCACCTCGGCGCCTTCGAAGATCCCGCCCGACTCGGTCAGGTTCGCCGTCACCAGGTAACCGCTGGTGCCGAACAGCCGGCCCAGCCCGGCGTACTCGCCGCCGGCGTAACCGACCGACGCGAGCGCGATCAGCAGGAACGCGATCAGCTGGAGCCGGTGCTTGCGCGTGATCACGGCGTTCCTCCGAGCAGGTTGCCGAGCAGGTCGGACAGCCCCGGCAGCAGGCCGGTCGCCGGCTGCGGCTGGGTCTGGGCCCCCGACGTGCCCAGCTGCGGCTGCGGGATCGGCAGCGGCGGCGCCGTGGCCTGCGTGCCGGTGACGTTGTTGCTCGGCAGCTGGATCGACGGGAACTTGCCGGAGTTGGCGATGTTCTGGAAGATCGCGTCCAGGTTGAGGTCCAGCCGCGCGGTGACGTTCGCGTAGTCGCCCTTGACCACGTCACCGGCCACGTCGGGCAGCGGGTAGGTCGGCAGGATCTTCAGCGCCTCCGGCAGGTCCGTGCCCGCTTCGGCCAGTTTGGACAGGGTGGGCGCGAGCGCCCGCAGGTCCGCCAGCAGCGACTCCCGGCTGGCGTTGATCGTGTCCACGGCCACCCCGGAGAGCCGGTCGAGCGACTGCAGCATCCCGACGAGCTGGTCCCGCTGCTGGGTCACCACGGCCATGCCGGGCGCGAGATCGTCCAGGGCGGTGGTCAGGTTCGCGGTCTGCGCGACCAGCGTGCCGGACAGCCGGTTGAGCCCGTCGATGGCCCGGATGATCTCCGACTTCTGCCCGTCCAGTTCGGTCGCGATCCGGTCCACCCGCGCCAGCAGCGCCCGGATCTCCGCCTCGTTGCCGGTGAGCGCGTGGTTCAGCTCGCGGGTGATGTCGGCCAGCTGGTTGACGCCGCCGCCGTTGAGCAGCAGCGACAGCGCGCCCAGCACCTCCTCCACCTCGGGGTTGCGGTTGGTGCGGGTCAGCGGGATCACCGAGCCCTCACGCAACGTCCCGGCCGCCGGTTCCCCGGCCGGCTCGGCGAGCTGCACGAACTTCTCCCCCAGCAGGCTCGACTGGCGCAGCTGGGCGAAGGAGTTCTCCGGCATCTTCAGGTCGCCGTTGAGGCTCATGGTGACGATCGCCGACTTCGTGTCCGGCGCCAGCGTGATGGTGTCGACCCGGCCGATCGGCACGTCGTTGACCTTCACCGCGGCCTGCGGGACGAGGTCGAGCACGTCGGCGAACTGCGCGGTGATCCGGTACGGGTGGTCGCCGAGGTCCGCCCCGCCCGGCAGCGGCGTGTTGTACAGCCCGGAGAAGCCGGCCGTCCCGCAGCCGGCCACCAGCAGCAGCACCCCGCTCAGCACCCCGGTCAGCCGCCTCACGACCCGGCCTCCGGGATGTCGACCAGCGGCAGCAGGGGCAGCGGCGGCAGCTTGCCGCTGTTGATGTCGGCCAGCAGCTGCGGGATCGACGGCACCTTCGCGATGCCCTCGACCACCGGGGCGATCGCCTCGCACACGTCGCTGACCGTGGTCGGCAGCCCGACCGGCGTGGACGCCTTGATCAGCCGGCACAGCGTGGTGATCAGCGGGTTGGTGAACTCGTTGGCGTTGTAGCGGATCGCGATGCTGCCCGACGCCGCGTCGTAGGAGTTGATGAAGTTCGTCATGCCGGTCGGGCCGACGTCGAGCACCTCGGCCAGCGCCGCCCGCTGGTCCACCAGCACCTGCGTGATGCTCGCCAGCTTGTCCACATTGGACGTCAGCAGGTCCTTGTTCTCCGCCACGAAGCTCTGCACGTCGCCGAGCGAGGAGCCGAGGGCGGCCAGCGCGGCGCTGACGTCGTCGGAGTCCTCGGCGAGGAAGCCGGTGACGTTGCCCAGCCGCTGGTAGAACTCGTTGAGCTGCGCGTCGCTGCCGGCCAGCGCGGTGGTGAACGACTGCAGGTTCCGCACGGTGCCGAACAGGTCGTCCTTGGAGTTGTCCAGGGTGCGCGACAGGTTCGCCAGCTCGGTGACGGTGCTGTTGAGGTTCAGCCCGTTGCCGTCGAGGTTGGCCGCGGCGGTGTCCAGCAGATCGGACAGCGCCCCGTTGGCGTTGGCGCCGTTGGGGCCCAGGCTGGTGGAGAGCTCGTCCAGCGTGCCGTAGAGGTCGTCCAGCTCCATCGGCGTCGCGGTGCGCTCCCGCGGGATCACGGCGCCGGACGCCATCACCGGGCCGCTGTCGTAGGCCGGGGTGAGCTGCACGTACCGGTCGCTGACCAGGCTGGGCGCGACCACCACGGCACCCGCGTCGGCGGGGATCTGCACGTCGTCGTCGACCCGCATGTCCACGCGCACCACGGCACCTTCCGGGGTGACCCCGGTGATCTCGCCGACCTGCACGCCGAGCACCCGCACCGACGATCCGGCGTAGAGGCCGACGGTCTTGTCGAACAGCGCGGAGATCCGCGTGCCGCCGGTGTCCCGGAACACCAGGAACAGCCCGGCGGTCACGAGCAGCGCGACCACGCACCCGGTCGCGACCCAGCGGTAGACGCCGCGCGAGGCACGGCTGTCGAGCGTCATCCGCCCCCCAATCCCTGGTCCGGCGCGGAGATCGGCGGCGTGCAGCCCTCCGGGTTGATGGACAGCCCACCCGCCTTGATCACCGGCGGCAGCAGCCCGCAGATGTAGCCCTCGAACCAGCGCCCGTTCCCGGTCGCGTTCGCGCCGACGCGGGTGAACGGCGCGAGCAGCTCGAGGCTGCGGTTCAGGTTGTCCTGGTTGTTCTGCAGGATCGTGGTGACCTCGCCGAGCCGTTCCAGCGTCGGCCGCAGCTGCGCGCGGTTGTCGGCGACCAGGCCGGACAGCTGGGCGGCGAGCTGCTGGGTGCCGGTGAGCAGCGCCTTGATCGCGTCCCGGCGCCGCTGCAGCTCGCCGAGCAGCAGGTTGCCGTCGTCGATGATCGCGGTGAGCTGGGCGTTGCGGTCGGCGAGCGTGCGCGACACCTGGCTGGTGTTCGCCAGCAGGTTCGCCAGCTCCTGGTCGCGGGAGGACACCGTGCGCGACAACGCGGACAGGCCGGACAGCGTGTCCCGCAACGGTTGCGGCGTGTCCTTGAGCGCGTCGGCGACCACGTCGAAGCTCTGCGCCAGCTGGCCGGTGTCGATCTGATCGACCGTGGTGGACAGCTGCTGGAAGGCGTCCTGCAGCTGGAACGGCGTGGTGGTCCGCTCGACCGGGATCGGCTCGTCCGGGTCCAGCGCGCCCTCGCCCCTGGGTTTCAGCGCCAGGTACTTCTCCCCCAGCAACGTCTTGATCTCGATCGAGGCGGTCGAGTCACGGCCGACGCGGGTGTTCTCCACCTTGAACCTGACCAGCACCGTCTTGCCGGCCAGCGACACGTCGGTGACCTGGCCGACCTTCACGCCGGCCACCTGCACCTCGTTGTCCGGCGCGAGACCGGCGGACTCGGCGAAGTAGGCCTGGTAGGTGGTCCCGGTGCCGAGCAGCGGCAGCTCGTCGGAGAAGTAGGACACCAGCGTCACCAGCACGACGAGCACGAGCGTCACCGCCCCGACGGCGGCCTGGTTGCGGTCCTTGAGCGGCTTCATGACGTCTTGCACCTCTCCGGAAGCTCGGTCGCCGGAAGGGGGAGCAGCGGCAGCGTGATGTTCAGCGAGGTCACGCCGATCGTCCCGGTCAGGCCGCAGAGGTAGTAGTTGTACCAGCCGCCGTAGCTCAGGGTCCGGGTGAACTTCTCCAGGTTGCCGGGCAGTTTCGTCAGCAGCTCGTCGATCAGCTGCCCGGAGTCGGCCAGGGTGCCGGACAGCGTGCCGAGCGCGGCGATGTCCTGCTGCACCGGCGGGCGGGCGTCGGCGAGCAGTCCGGCGGTGGCGTCGGTGAGGTCGCCCAGCGCGGACACCGCGTCCCCGATCGGGCCGCGCTGGGCGGCCAGGCCGGACACCAGCTGCTGGGTCTGGTCGATCAGGTTCGACAGCTGCGGGCCGCGGTCGTTCACCGTGGTCAGGACGGTGTTGAGGTTGCCGATCACCTGGCCGATCACCTGGTCGCGGTCGGCGATGGCCTGGGTGAGCGACGCGGTGTGCGACAGCAGGCTCTCGATCGTGCCGCCCTCGCCCTGGAACACCTGGATGATCTCGTAGGAGAGCTGGTTGACCTGCTGCGGGTCGAGCGCGGCGAACAGCGGCTTGAACCCGTTGAACAGCACGGTGAGGTTGAGCGCGGGCTGGGTGCGCTCCGGCGGGATCATGCCGCCCGCCGCGAGCCGGTCGTCGCCGGGGACGTTGGTGCCCAGCGACAGGTACCGCTGCCCGACCAGGTTGCGGTACTTGACGGTCGCGGTGACCGAGCCGGGCAGGCGGTAGGCCGACTGGACGGTGAAGTGCACGTCGGCGTAGCTGGCGTCGCCGTCCTGCTCGACGGTGATGCTGTCCACCTGCCCGACCTTCACGCCGACGATCCGCACGTCGTCGCCCTCGTGCAGCCCGGAGGCGTCGGTGAAGCGCGCGGTGTACGTGGAGGTGACCCCGAAGTCGGTGTTGGCGATGGTCGCGCCGAGGATCCCGGTCAGCAGCACCGTGACGGCCGCGAAGATCGCGATCTTGATCAGCGACGGCAGGAACCGGTTCACTGGACCTCCACCTCCGCCCCGCGGTAGAGCGGCCCGGCGAGCAGGGTCGCCCACCCCGGCACGTCCTGCGGCGCGGCCGGGGACAGCAGCGCCGCGACCAGGTCCTGCTCGGCCGGCGAGTTCGCCACCGAACCCGTGGTGGAGGACCCGCCCGCGATGATCCCGTTGCTGGGCAGCGGCACGCTCGCGCCCGGGCCGGCCGGCGGGTGGGTCGAGCCGTCCTGGATGGGCCCGCCCGGCGGGTACTGCGGCCAGCGGCCCGGCGGCGGCACCATCGGGTAGCAGCGCGGGCCACGCTTGTCGAGGTACTCCGGTTCGTCCTTGCCCGGCTCGTACTTGGTGCGGTCGGCGATGAACCGGATCGTGACGTGGTTCATCTTGTCGGTGCCGGCGCCGAAGGCCTGGTACGCGCGTGGCACGGCCTCGGCCAGCTGCTGCAGCAGGCACGGGTACTCCGGCGCGTACTTCGCCAGGACCTCCAATGTGGACTGCGAAGTGACCGTGAGGTTGATCAGGTTGGCCCGGTTGACGCGCAGGAAGCTGTCCAGGTTGTCGCTCGCGCCGGTCACCGACGCCCACACCTGGGCGAGGGTCTGCTGCTTGTCCACCAGGGTCTTCGTGGTGGTGGTCAGATCGGCCAGCGCCTGCAGGAAGTCCGGCGCGGCCCGGTCGTAGGTGTCCGCGACGTCCGCCAGCCCGGTGATGTCGGCCTTGATGTCGGGCAGCGACGGGTTCAGCCCGGCCAGGTACTCGGACAGGTTGACCAGCGTGGCGCCGAGCTGCTCGCCGCGGCCGTCGAGCGCGGTGGACACCGCGCTGAGCGTGCTGGCGAGCTTCTGCGGCTGGACGGCCTGCAGCAGCGGCATGACGTTGTTGAGCACCTGCTCCAGCTCGATCGCGGAGCTGCTGCGGTCCTGCGGGATGACGTCACCGGCGGCGATGTGCCGCGCCGCCGGATCGGGCGGGATCTGCAGCGCCACGTAGCGTTCGCCGAACAGGGTCTTGGGCAGCAGCCGCGCCGACACGTTGGCCGGGATCAGGGGCAGCTGGTCCGGGTCCAGGGCCAGGTCGAGCACGGCGTGGTCGCCGAGCGCGTCGATCGAGCGCACCTCGCCGACCACGACGCCGCGGATCTTGACGTCGGAGCCCTTGCGCAGCTGGTTGCCGACGTGGTCGGTCTCCAGCCGCACCATCGCGACCGGGGTGAACTCCTTGTTGTAGGCGGCCACCGTGGTGGCGAAGAACAGCCCGCACACGACGAGGAACACCAGGCCGAGCACCTGGTACCAGAGTCGCCGCAGCAGCACCGCCCGTCTCATCCCGCGATCCTCACCGTCGTGGTCGCGCCCCAGATCGCCAGGCTGAGGAAGAAGTCCAGCACCGAGATCAGCACGATCGAGGTCCGCACCGCGCGGCCCACCGCGACCCCGACGCCGGCCGGGCCGCCGCTGGCGGTGTAGCCGTAGTAGCAGTGCGACAGGATCACCAGCACGCTGAACACGATCACCTTGCCGAACGACCACAGCACGTCCTCGGGCGGCAGGAACAGCCCGAAGTAGTGGTCGTAGGTGCCCGCGGACTGGCTGTAGAGCCACACCGTGACCTGCCGGGACGCCAGGTAGGACGACAGCAGGCCGACCGCGTAGAGCGGGATCACCGCACCGAGCCCGGCGAGCACGCGCGTGGTGACCAGGTACGGCAGGCTGGGCACCGCCATCACCTCGAGCGCGTCGATCTCCTCGGAGATCCGCATCGCGCCGAGCTGCGCGGTGAACCCGCAGCCGACGGTCGCCGACAACGCGAGCCCGGCGGCCAGCGGCGCCACCTCACGCGTGTTGAAGTAGGCCGAGATGAACCCGGTGAGCGCGGCCGTGCCGAGCTGGTTGAGCGCGGCGTAGCCCTGCAGGCCGACGATGAGACCGGTGAACAGGGTCATGCCGATCATCACGCCGAGTGTCCCGCCGATCACGGCCAGACCGCCGGTGCCGAAACAGACCTCGGTCAGCAGCCGCAATGTTTCCTTGCGGTAGCGGCGAAGCGTGCGCGGCGCCCAGGCGAGCGCGCGGACGTAGAAGGAGAGCTGGCCGCCCAGTCCCTCCAGGACCGCGCCCGGGCGCGCGATCATCTCGAGTGTCCGGTCGGACACCCCCGGCTGTCTCTCCAGGGTTTCGGCGGTCATCACAGCGCTTTCGGCGGAACGATCCGCAGGTAGATGGCGGTCAGCACGACGTTGATGAGGAACAGCAGCAGGAACGTGATGACCACGGCCTGGTTCACCGCGTCGCCGACGCCCTTCGGGCCGCCGGCCGGGTTGAGCCCGCGGTAGGCGGCCACCACCCCGGCGACGAACCCGTACAGCACCGCCTTGATCTCGCTGACGTAGAGGTCGGGCAGCTGCGCCAGCGCGTTGAAGCTGGCCAGGTACGCGCCCGGGGTGCCGCCCTGCATGACGACGTTGAAGAAGTAACCGCCGAGCACCCCGACCACGCTGACCAGGCCGTTGAGCAGCACGGACACGACCATCGCGGCGAGCACGCGCGGCACGATGAGGCGCTGGATCGGGTTGACCCCGAGCACCTCCATCGCGTCGATCTCCTCGCGGATCTTGCGCGCCCCGATGTCCGCGCAGACGGCACTGCCGCCGGCGCCGGCGACGAGCAGGGCGGTGATCAGCGGGGCGGCCTGCTGCACGATCGCCAGCGCGCTGGCCGCGCCGGTGAACGACTGCGCGCCGATCTGCTGCGTCAGCGAGCCCAGCTGCAGCGCGATCACCGCGCCGAACGGGATCGCGACGAGCGCGGTCGGCAGGATCGTCACGCTCGCGAAGAACCAGCACTGCAGGATCCACTCGCGGAACTGGAAGGGCCTGCGCGGGATCGCCCGCAGCACCTCCCAGGCCAGTGTGGACAGGCGGCCGACCTGGGTGAGCGCGGCGGTGCCCGGTATCGTGAGCGTTCCCGTGCGTGACCCCATCACACCTCCGCGACCCCAGCCTCGTTGCTCTGAGTCTTACTCCCTGGCGGGAAACCGCTTTGCGTTAGCGGTGTTTACTTCGTATTCCCGTGAAGTCGATCACCCCTGGATGTTCAGTGCGTGGGTGGCGGTGGCCCCGCCGTCGGCGACGAACTCGGCGCCGGTGCAGTAGGAACTCTCGTCGGACGCCAGGAACACCGCGAGCTGCGCGATCTCGTCCGGCTCGCCGACCCGGCCCAGCGCGACCTTCTTGCCGACCCAGGACGTGTCGATCTCGGCCCCGCCCGCGGCGTCGGACACCATCTTGGTGTCGATCATGCCGGGATGGACCGAATTGACCCGGATCCCCTTGCGCCCCAGCTCCAGCGCGGCCACCTTCGTCATCCCCCGGATCGCGAACTTGCTCGCGGTGTAGGCGACGAGGAACGGCATGCCGGCCAGACCCTCCACAGAGGACACGTTGATGATCGAGCCGCCACCGGCCCGCGTCATCGGTTCAACGACCGAGCGCATCCCGAGAAACGCCCCGATCTGGTTGACCCCGATGACGCGTTCGTAATCGGCCAGTGACGTGTGCGCCAGCTCCGAGAAGTGCAGGATTCCCGCGTTGTTCACCAGCACGGTGAGCCCGCCGAACTCGTCCCCGGCCCGCTGGACCGCGGCGGCCCAGTCGTCCTCGCGCGAGACGTCCAGATGCTGGTAGACCGCACCGATCTCCCCGGCGAGCGCCTTGCCGTCGTCGTCGGCGACGTCGGCGACCATCACCTTCGCGCCCTCCTGCGTGAAGCGCCGCGCCGCGGCCGCGCCCTGTCCGCGGGCCGCGCCGGTGATCAGCGCGGCCTTCCCGTCGAGGCGTCCCATCACATCATCTCGTCGGTCAGCGGCAGGTACACCGACTTCAGCTCGGTGTAGGCCTCGATCGAGGACTTGCCGCCCTCCCGGCCCAGCCCGGACTGCTTGAAGCCGCCGAAGGGCAGGTGCGGCTCGATCTGGAAGCCGTTGATGCCGATCGTGCCGGCCCGCAGCTTGCGGGAGACCCGGAACGCGCGCTGGACGTCGGCGGTGAACAGGCCCGCGCCCAGGCCGTACTCGGTGTCGTTGGCCAGCCGCACGGCCTCGTCCTCGTCGGTGAACGGGACGACCGCGAGCACCGGGCCGAAGATCTCCTCCTGCGCGATGGTGGCGTGGTTGTCCACGTCGGCGAAGATGGTCGGGGCGACGAAGTTGCCGCCTGCCAGGTCGCCGCCGAGCCGTTCACCGCCGGTGACCAGGCGGGCGCCCTCGGCCTTGCCCTTCTCGATGTAGCCGAGCACGCGTTCCAGCTGCCTGGGGTTGATCAGCGGGCTGGCCATCACCCCCGGGTCGAACGGGTCGCCGTAGGTCATCGCCTGCGCCATGCCCTGGGCCGCGCCGAGGAACTCGTCGTAGACGTCGCGGTGCACCAGGGCGCGGGTGTTGGCGACGCACGCCTGCCCGGACAGCCCCATGGTGACGGCGCCAACGACCGTGGCGGCGGCCAGCGCGACGTTGGGCGCGTCGGCGAACACCAGCGCCGGGCTCTTGCCGCCGAGTTCGAGCGAGACCCGCTTGAGCGTGCCCGCGGAGGCCTCGACGATGTGCTTGCCCACCGCGCGGCTGCCGGTGAAGCTGACCTTGTCCACGCCGGGGTGCGTGATCAGTGCTTCACCGACCGGGTCGCCGGGGCCGGTGACGACGTTGAGCGTGCCGGCCGGCAGCCCGGCCTCCACGAGCAGCTCCACCATGCGCAGCACGGTGAACGTGCAGTACTCCGAAGGTTTGAGCACGATGGTGCACCCGGCCGCGAGCGCCGGGGCGACCTTCTGCGCGAACAGCAGGAACGGCGCGTTCCACGGCAGGATCGCCGCGACCACGCCGATCGGCTCGCGGAAGGTCATCGCCAGGTGGTCGCCGCCCTGGTACGGGGTCAGGGTCTCGCCGCCGAGCTTGTCGACCCAGCCGGCGTGGTGGTCGAACACGTCCGCCGCGGCGCCGACCGAGGTCGCGTAGATCGTGCTGCTGAACGACAGCGGCACCGAGTTGTCCAGTGCCTGCAACGCGCGCAGCTCCTCGGCGTGCTCGCGCAGCAGGTCGGCGTACCGGTGCAGCACCGCGACCCGGGTGCTCGCGCGGGACTGGGACCAGGCGCCGGACTCGAAGGCCACGCGCGCCGAGGCGACCGCGGCGTCGACGTCGGCCTCGGTGGCGATGGCGAACTCGCCGATCTCCTCGCCGGTGGCCGGGTGCCGGTGGGTCCAGGACTCGCTGCCGGCGCCCGGGCCCCACTGGCCGTCGAGGTAGAGCTGACCGGTCTTGAGGCCGACGGATTCGCGGTGCGGCTGCACGGTGAGTGTCATGGGAGCTCCAGGATCTCGGTGGCGGCGAACATGGTCTCGGGGTCACGGCCGGCGAAGTGCGCGCCCACGGTGGTGTCCAGCTCCTCGGCCGTCCACAGCGGACCGGTGGTGTCGAACCGCTGCTCGACGGCGGGTGGTTTGAGCAACGCGACCATGCCGCCGTGCACCACGAACACCTGGCCGTTGATGCGCTCCGCCTTCGCCGACGCGAGGAACGCGACGAACGGGGCGACGTGGTCCACCGACAGCGGGTCGGTGCCGCCGTCCGGCGCGTCGCCGAAGACGTCCGCGGTCATCGCGGTGCGCGCGCGGGGGCAGATGGCGTTGGCCCGCACGCCGTACCGCGCGGCGCCCCGGGCGGTGGCGACGGTGAGGCCCACGATCCCCGCCTTGGCCGCCGCGTAGTTGGGCTGACCGGCGGATCCGACGAGGAACGCCTCGGAGGCGGTGTTGACGATCCGCGCGAACACCGGTCGCCCGGTCTCCTTGGACTGCTTGCGCCAGTGCGCGGTGGCGTTGCGGGACAACAGGAAGTGGCCCCGCAGGTGCACCCGGATCACGGTGTCCCACTCGTCGTCGGACATCGAGAAGAGCATCCGGTCGCGCAGCACCCCGGCGTTGTTGACGACGACGTGCAGCCCGCCGAAGTGGCCGAGCGCGGCTTCGACGAGGGCGTCGGCGGTGGCGCGCTCGCCCACGTCCCCGGTGACGAGCAGCGCCCGGCCGCCCTCGGCCTCGATCTCGTCGACGACGGTCTTGGCGGTTTCGGCGACGTCGTTGACGACCACCGCGGCACCCGAACGGGCCAGCGCGAGCGCCTCCGCCCGGCCCAGTCCCGCCCCGGCGCCGGTCACGATCGCCACCCGCGGTTCCCTCGCAGCATCCACGACGGTCAGACTAGAATCTGTTCTCGTTCCGGACAAGCCCCAGTTTCTGCCGTTTACCCGACCGTGAACAGCGCATTCTTCGGGCAGGCCGCGATCGCCTGCGAAACACGTTCTACTTCAGATTCCGGTACCGACGAGTGGATGATGCGCAACTCCTCGTCCTCGTCCAGCTCGAACACGGCGGGCGCGAACCTGATGCACACCTCGTTCGCCTCGCACAGCGACCGGTCGACGGCGACCTCCATGGCTTTCCTCCTCGGCGGCGGAGCTGATAGAAATAGAACGTGTTCTAGACTAGCGCCATGGACCGGTCTGCTTCCAGCAACGACCGGGCGGGCCGGAGGTGACGCATGCGGATCAGCTACACGCCCGACCAGGAGGAACTGCGCGGCGAACTGCGCGACTACTTCGCCCGGCTGATGACCCCGGAGCGGCGGGAGGCGCTGACCGGGGACGGCGGCGAGTACGGGGATGGCAAGGCCTACAAGGAAATCGTGCGTGAGCTGGGCCGGGACGGGTGGCTCGCGATCGGGTGGCCGGAGGAGTACGGCGGGCAGGCCCGGCCGATGCTCGACCAGCTGATCTTCACCGACGAGGCGGCCGTGGCCGGGGTGCCGGTGCCGTTCCTGACGGTCAACACGATCGGCCCCACGATCATGCGGTTCGGCACGCCCGAGCAGAAGACGTTCTACCTGCCCCGCATCGCCGCCGGGGAGCTGCACTTCTCGATCGGCTACTCCGAGCCGGAGGCCGGGACCGACCTGGCGTCGCTGCGCACCCGCGCGGTCCGCGACGGCGACTCCTACGTGATCACCGGCCAGAAGATGTGGACGAGCCTGATCGAGTACGCCGACTACGTGTGGCTGGCCGCGCGCACCGATCCGGACGCGAAGCGGCACAAGGGGCTGAGCATCCTGGTGGTGCCCACCGACGCGCCCGGGATCTCCTGGACCAAGGTGCGCACCGTCGCCGGGCCCGGCACGAGCGCGACCTTCTACGACGGCGTGCGGGTGCCGGTGTCCGCCCGGATCGCCGACGAGAACGCCGGCTGGCCGCTCATCACGAACCAGCTCAACCACGAGCGGGTCGCGCTGACCTCGGCCGCGCCGATCATCGCGGCACTGGACGAGGTGCGGAGGTGGGCGCGGGAGACCAAGCAGCCGGACGGCAGCCGGGTCATCGACGCCGGGTGGGTCCGCACGCACCTGGCCCGCGTGCACGCCCACGCCGAGTACCTGAAGCTGCGCAACTGGCGGATCGCGTGGGCGGCCGGGTCGGGCGAGCTGGGCGCGGCGGAGGCGTCGGCGACGAAGGTGTTCGGCACGGAGCTGGCGATCGAGGCGTACCGGCTGCTGATGGAGGTCGTCGGGCCGGGCGCGGTGGTGCGTGCCGGCTCCCCCGGCGCCGTGCTGCGCGGACGGCTGGAACGCGCGCACCGCTCGGCGCTGATCCTGACCTTCGGCGGCGGCACGAACGAGATCCAGCGCGACCTGATCGCCGCGACCGCCCTGTCCCTGCCCGTGACCCGCTGAGGAGGAACCCGTGGACTTCGCGCTGAGTGAGGACGTCACCGAGCTGGCCTCGCTCGTCCGGCGGATCCTGGGCGAGCGGGCGACGCCGAGCGCCCACGGCTCGGGTGGGTTCGATCGGGCGGCTTGGGCGGAGCTGGCACGGGCGGGGGTGATCGACGCGGCGCTCCCGGCCGCGGTCGGCGGCGGTGGCCTGGGTCTGCTCGGGCAGTGCGCGGTGCTGACCGAGATCGGCCGGGCGGTCGCCGAGGTGCCGTACCTGCCGACCGTGGTGGCGGCGTCCGCGATCGCCGAGGCCGGCGACGGGCGGCTGATCGAGCGGTGGGTGGTGCCGGCGGTGCGCGGCCGGGCGGTGCTGGCCCTGGCCCTGCCGGACGCGGGTGCGCCGTGCGGGTTCACGGCGGACGGCGACGGCGGCGGCTGGCGGGTCTCCGGGGCGCAGACGGCGGTGCCGTTCGCCGCGTTCGCCGATGCGCTGGTCGTGCCCGCGCACACGCCGGAGGGCACCGCGGTGTTCGTGGTGGACGCGGACGGGGTGCAGCCGCAGAGCGTGGTCGACCACGCGGACGCCGGCCTGGTCGAACTGGCCGGGGCCCCGGCTACGCGCCTGGCTCTTCCCGAGGCGTGGGTGCGCGAGCGGGCGACGGTCGGGTTGTGCGCGCAGCAGCTCGGGGTGCTGGAGAGCGCGTTGCACCGCACGGCCGAGTACGCGCGCTCGCGGGAGCAGTTCGGGCACGCGATCGGGGCGTTCCAGGCGGTGCGGCAGCGGCTCGCGGACGGCTACATCGACGTGGAGGCCGTGCGGCTGACGCTGTGGCAGGCCGCGTGGCGCCTGTCCGAGGGGCTGCCGGCAGGCGAGGAGGTCGCGACCGCGAAGTACTGGGCCGCCGAGGCCGGGCACCGGGTCGCGCACACCGCGGTCCACGTGCACGGCGGCGTCGGCATCGACACCGAAGGCGACCTGCACCGGTACTTCGTCGCGGCCAAGCGGCTGGAGTTCACCCTCGGCGGGGCCACGGCGCAGCTGCGGGTGCTGGGCGACCTGCTCGCGGCGTCATGACGGTCACCGATCTGCTGCTGGCCCGCGCCGAGGACGACGGCCCGGGGTTGCGGTTCGAGGACGCGTCGTGGACGTGGCGGGAACACGTGCAGCAGTGCGCGGATCACGCGGCGGTGTTGCGGTCGCTGCTCACCGGGCCGGTGAAGCACGTGGGTGTGCTGGCGGACAACGTGCCGTCGTTCTCGTTCCTGCTCGGCGGGTGCGCGTTCGCGGGTGCGGTGCTGGTGGGGCTGAACCCGACGCGCCGGGGTGCGGCGCTGGAGCGGGACATCCGGCTCGCGGACTGCCAGCTGGTGCTCACCGAGGGGCGGCACGCGTCGCTGCTGTCCGGCATCGACGTCCCGGTGCTGGACCTGGACGGGCCGGAGTGGGCTTCGTTGCTGGCCTCGTGCGCGGGGTCTCCGCTGTCCCCGGTGGCCGCGACGCCCGCGGATCTGCTGATGCTCATCTTCACCTCCGGCACCAGCGGCGATCCGAAGGCGGTGCGGTGCACGCACGAGAAGATCGCGTTCCCCGGGCAGATGCTCGCCACCCGGTTCGGGTTGTCCACATCGGACTGCATCTACCTGTCGATGCCGATGTTCCACTCGAACGCGATCATGGCCGGCTGGTCGGTGGGGCTGGCCGCCGGGGCGACGCTGGCGATGCGGCGGCGGTTCTCGGCGTCCGGGTTCCTGCCGGACGTGCGGCGGTTCGGCGCCACCTACGCGAACTACGTCGGCAAGCCGCTGTCGTACGTGCTCGCGACGCCGGAGTTGCCGGACGACGCCGACAACCCGCTGCGGATCGTGTACGGCAACGAGGGCGCGGAAGCGGATCTGGCCGAGTTCGGGCGGCGGTTCGGCTGTCACGTCGTGGACGCGTTCGGCTCGACCGAGGGCGGGATCGGCTTCGCCCGGACGCCGGACACGCCGGCGGGTTCGCTGGGCCGGCTGCCCGAGGGAGTGTCTGTGCTGGACCCGGAAACCGGCTCGGTGTGCCCGCCCGGCGTGGTCGGGGAACTGGTGAACACCGCCGGCGCGGGTGCGTTCGCGGGCTACTACAAGAACCCGGAGGCGGACGCCGAGCGCCTGCGCGACGGGCGGTACCACACGGGCGACCTGGCGTACGTGGACGAGAACGGGTTCTGCTTCTTCGCCGGCCGGCTGGGCGACTGGCTGCGGGTCGACGGGGAGAACCTGGGCACCGCGCCGATCGAGCGGATCCTGCTGCGCCACCCGGCGATCGCGGAGGCGGCGGTGTACGCCGTGCCGGACCCCGCGGTCGGTGACCAGGTGATGGCCGCGCTCGTGTTGTCGGGGCCGCTGACGCCCGGGGAGTTCGGCTCGTTCCTGGCGGCGCAACCGGACCTCGGCCCGAAGCAGCTGCCCCGGTTCGTGCGCCTCGTCTCGGAACTCCCCCGGACGTCGACGTACAAGGTGGCGAAACGGCGGCTGGCCGCGGAGGGGACGGGCTGCTCGGACCCGGTCTGGTCACGTACCGGCAAGGACTGCGTGTACGCCCCCCGGCCGACGGTGCGACCGTAGCGTGGCGGTATCGGTGGGGTTCACGCACTGAACCTGCTCCCCACCGCGGGCCTCTCCCCGGCGGCTCAGAACCGCACGTTGATCGGCCGCAGGCGCCGGGGTCCGGTGTCCGGCCGGGCGGGCGGCGGGCCCAGCACGATGCGCGCGTTGGCGACGAACGCCCCCTCCGGCGAAGCCATCACCGGGTCCAGCGTCAGCGCCCGCACCTCCGGGTGGTCCTCCGCCAGCGCCGCCACCCGCAGCACCATGTCCTGCAGCGCGGCCAGGTCCGCCGGCTCGTCGCCGCGGTAGCCGGTCAGCAGCGGGGCGCTCTTCGGCTCCCGGATGAGCGTCGCGGCGTCCACGTCGGTCAGCGGCACCGCCCGGTACGCCCGGTCCCCCAGCAGCGTGCTCACCAGCCCGGACAGCCCGAACGACACCAGGCTGCCGAACGACGGGTCGTCCTGCAGCCCGATCAGGCACGAGATGCCCTTCGGCGCCATCTTCTGCACGTAGACGTCCTGCTCGCCGGACACCTCGCTCAGGTCCTCGTACCCGCGCCGCACCGCGTCGGGCGAGGCCAGGTCCAGTCGCACGCCCGCGAGGTCCGGCCGTCCGCGCAACCGCTCGTCCACGGCCTTCACCGTCACCGGGTAGCCCAGCTCCTCGGCGGCCTCGACCGCGCCCTCGGCGCTGGACACCATCCGGAACGGCACCACGTCGATCCCGTAGCACCCGAGCAGCCGCACGATGTCGGCGTCCTCCAGCACGACGTTCTTGTCACCGCCGGCCAGGATGTCCCGCACGACCTGCTCCGCCTGCTCGACGTGCAGCCCGTCGGGGCGGATCAGCGTGCCCTGCGGCCGCTGCCGCCACGCCGCGTACCGCACGACCTTCGCCAGCGCGTTCACCGCGCGCTCGGGGCTCGGGTAGGACGGGATCGACCCGCGGCCGGGGGCGCCGTCCGGGCCGGGCACGGCCAGCTCCGCCGGCTCGCCCTCGGCGGCGAGGAACGTCGAGACGATCGGTTTGCCCTGGTCCAGCTCCTGCGCCGCCTCGCGCAGCGCCCGCGCGTAGGTGCTGCCCGGGATCGACAGCGGCGGCACGAACACCGCGACCAGCGCGTCGGTCTCCGGGTTGTTCAGCGCCTCCCGCACCGCGGCGGCGAAGTCGTCCGGACCGGCCTGCGGCCCGACGTCGACCGGGTCGAACGCCAGCCGCAGCCCCTGCGCGCGGGCGGTGTCGGCGGCGAGCAGGCCGATCGCGCTGGAGTTGCCGACGATCCCGATCCGCGGGCCCGCGGGCAGCGGCTGGTGCGCGAACACCAGGGCGGTGTCGAACAGCTGCGCCAGCGTCTCCACCCGCACCACGCCGGCCTGCTCGAACAGAGCCTGCACGCTCGACTCGTCGACCTCGGCGGAGGTCGCGGCCAGCTGCGGGCGGACGGCGTGCCGGCCGGACTTCACCGCGACGATCGGCTTGCTGCGGCCCAGCCGCCGCGCCAGCCGCGCGAACTTGCGCGGATTGCCGAACGATTCGAGGTAGAGCAGGACGAGGTCGGTGTTGGAGTCGGTCTCCCAGTACTGCAGCAGGTCGTTGCCCGAGACGTCGGCGCGGTTGCCTGCGGAGACGAACGTCGACAGGCCCAGGCCGCGCGCCTCCGCGTCGGCGAGGATCGCGGTGCCCAGCGCACCGGACTGGCAGAAGAAGCCGGCGCGGCCGCGTTTGGGCAGGCGCGGGGCGAGGGTGGCGTTGAGCCGCACGGCCGGGTCGGTGTTGAGCACGCCGAGGGCGTTCGGGCCGACCACGCGCATGCCGTGTGCGCGGGCCTCGCCGACCAGGCGCAGCTCGGCGTGCAGGCCGTGCGGTCCGGCCTCGCCGAACCCGGCGGTGACGATCAGCAACGTCTTGACACCCTTGGCGAGGGCACCGTCCAACACGGACTCCACCTGGTCGGCGGGGACCGCGACCACGGCGAGGTCCACCGGGTCCGGGATGTCCACAACGGACGGATAGGCGCGCACCCCGCGCACCGATCGGTGCTCCGGGTTGACCGGGTAGACGGTGCCGGCGAAGTCCGCGGCGAGCAGGTTCGACAGGACCGAGTAACCGACCTTGGTGGGGTCGGCGGAGGCACCGATCACGGCCACCGACCGCGGGTGCAGCAGGTTGTAGACGCTACGCGCCTCGGCGGCCTGTTCCCGCGCCCGAGCGACGGCGAGGGACTCCTCGGTGGGGTCGATGTCGAACTCCAGGTGCAGCACGCCCTCCTCGATGGCGCGGCTGACCTGGTAGCCGGCGTCGCGGAAGACCCGCACCATGGCGGCGTTCTCGGCGAGGACCTCGGCGACGAACCGGCGCAGACCGCTCTCGGAGGCGGCCGCGGCCAGGTGTTCCAGCAGGATCGACCCGACGCCGCGCCCCTGGTGAGCGTCGTCGACGACGAACGCCACCTCGGCCGACGGCCCGTGCCCGAGCCGCTCGTACCGCCCCACGGCGATGATGTCGTCGCCGAGCAGGGCGACGAACGCGACCCGGTCGTGGTGGTCCACGACGGAGAACCGCTCGAGATCCCGCTGCGGGATGCGCGGGTAGGCGCCGAAGTAGCGCAGGTACCGGGTGCGCTCGGAAAGCTTGCCGTGGAAGGAGACGAGGGCGTCGGCGTCACTGGGGATGATGGGTCGCAAGTGGACGGTGCCGCCGTCACTGAGCAGAACGTCGGCCTCCCAGTGGCGGGGGTAGTCATAGGGATCGCGGGGCCCGTGCTTGTCACGGTTCGCGCCACCACGCTCGGCGTCGAGCTCAGCCGCCCCACGGTCAGCACCACCGCGCTCGGCACCGGGCTCACCCGCCCCACCCCCAGCACGAGGCTCAGGGCCACCACTGCCAACACCATCGCGCCCAGCACCACCAGGCTCGGCACCCGGCCCAGCCGCACCACGCTCGGCACCACCGCGCTCAGAATCGGGCTCAGCGCCACCGCTCCCAGCACCAGCAGGCCCACCGCCACCGCGCTCTGCGCCAGGCTCAGCCGCACCGCGCCCAGCGCCACCAAGTCCAGCGCCACCAAGTCCAGCACCACCGCGGTCGGCACCTGCGGGCCCAGCGCCACCGCTACCCCTGGGGCCGGTCTCGCCCGGCTGCTTCCGGTCGCCGCCGCCGCTCCGGCTCTCACCGGGCCCGCCGGCCGAGGCCCGGTGCGCGCCGGCCTCGCCGCGGGGCCCGCCGGTCCACCGCTGCTCCGCCCCGCTCAGGCCGTGAGCGGTCCCGCCGGGTTCGTCCTCGTGCGCGCCGCCGGGCGTGTCGGTCCTGCTCATCTCACGTCGATTCCTCGGCTCGGTCGGGTCAGTCCCTCGGGTCGTCGGGGTCGAGGCCGTGCAGCGGGAACACCGCGCGGCGCGTGTCCCGGATCGCGACGTCGACCGGGTCGTCCACCCCGTCGCCCCAGGCGCGGAACGCGGTGTCCCGCCCGTCGGTCATCTCCGGCGGCACCTCGGCGCTCGGCGCGGCCCTCAGGACCGTGCTGACCCAGTTGGGCGGCAGCGGCGTCTCGGGCTTCACGTCTCGGTCGAGCACCGTCGCCATCAGGTGCGTCCACGACCGCGGCACCACCCGGATCAGCTGGTACCCGCCACCGCCGACGGCGAGCCACCGGCCCTCGGTGTGGCGCTCGGCGAGGTCACGCAGAGTAGCGTAGATCGTCCGGTGTCCGTCGACCGAGAGCGCGAGGTCGGCCAGGGGGTCCTCCTCGTGCGAGTCCACGCCGCACTGGGTGACCAGGATCTGCGGCCGGAACACCTCGAGCAGGGACGGCACGACCGCGTGGAAGGCGCGCAGCCACCCGGCGTCGCGCGTGCCCGGCGGCAGCGGGACGTTCACCGACGTGCCCTCGGCCTCGCCGGACCCGGTTTCGGCGCTGTACCCGGTGCCCGGCCACAGGGTGAACGGGTGCTGGTGCAGCGAGACGGTGAGCACGCGGGGGTCGCCGTAGAAGGCGGCCTGCACGCCGTCGCCGTGGTGGACGTCGGTGTCGATGTAGGCGATGCGGTCGAAACCGTGGTCGAGCAGCCAGGAGACGGCGACCGCGCAGTCGTTGTAGACGCAGAAGCCCGCGGCGTGGTCGCGCATGGCGTGGTGCAGGCCACCCGCGATGTTCACCGCGCGGCGCGCCTCCCCGTCGGCGATCTTGCGGGCGCCGAGCAGGGTCGAGCCGACCACCAGGGCGGAGGCGTCGTGCATGTCGCTGAACACCGGGTTGTCGGCGGTGCCGAGGCCGTGGCCGACGTCCCAGCCCGCGGTCGGCGCCAGCTTGACCGCCGCCAGGTACTCCTCAGCGTGGATGCGGTACAACTCGGTATCGGTGGCGGGCTCGGGCACGAGCAGTTCCACGCCGTCGAGGACCCCCAGCTCGGTGGCGAGCCGCACGGTGAGGTCGAGCCGGACCGGGTTGAACGGGTGCTCACCGCCGAGGTCGTAACCGAGGAGGGCGGGATCCCAGACGACGGCGGGCTGCATGACGTCCGATGGTAGCCGTGAGGAGCGGGATTATCCTCCCGGTCACCTGGGGTGACCGTCGCCCGGAACGACTACCATGGATTGTCGCGGACGAAGGGGACATCGTGAACGATCTCATCGACACCACAGAGATGTACTTGAAGACCATCTTCGAGCTCGAAGAGGAAGGTGTCGTACCGCTGCGCGCCCGCATCGCCGAACGGCTGCAGCAGAGCGGTCCGACAGTCAGCCAGACGGTGGCCCGCATGGAACGCGACGGGCTGGTGCGCGTCGCCGACGACCGCCACCTGCAGCTCACCGACCACGGGCGGGAGCTCGCCATCGCCGTCATGCGCAAGCACCGCCTCGCGGAGCGGCTGCTGCTCGACGTGATCGGCCTGGAGTGGGAGCACGTGCACACCGAGGCCTGCCACTGGGAGCACGTCATGAGCGAGGCGGTGGAGCGCAAGCTGGTCCGGCTGCTCGACCACCCGACCACCTCACCCTACGGCAACCCGATCCCCGGTCTGGACAAGCTCGGCGAGGGCGGGCTGCCCGCGCCGCCGGCCGAGGCCGACCTGGTGCGGCTGGACGACTTCGCGCGCTCCGGCGGCGGCAAGGCGGAGATCCGGCGCCTGGCCGAGCACATCCAGCTCGACGAGAAGCTGATGGTCGACCTGAAGAAGGCGGGAGTCGCCCCCGGCAGCGTCGTGTCGGTGCGCCGCGCGGACGGCGGCGGCACCGCCGAGCTGACCGGTGAGCTCGGCGCGGTCCAGGTGCCCATGTCGGTGCTGCACGCGGTTCTGGCGCAGGCCAAGTGAGCTCCGCGAGCGAGGCCGCGGAGGCGTTCCGGTCCGTGCACGGGCGGGCCCCGGCCGGGGTGTGGTCGGCGCCCGGCCGGGTCAACCTCATCGGCGAGCACACCGACTACAACGACGGTTTCGTGCTGCCGTTCGCCCTGCCGCACCGGCTGGCCGCCGCCGCGTCCCCGCGGACCGACCAGGTCCTCACCGTGTCCACCCTCGGCTCCGATGGACGCATCCAGGAAGCCGAGCCGGTCACGATCCCCGACCTGCGTCCCGGTGGTGTCGACGGCTGGGCCGCGTACCCGGCCGGCGTGGCGTGGGTGCTGCGGGACCACGGCGTCGAGCGCGGCGCCGATGTCGTGCTGGCCGGTGACGTCCCCACCGGCGCCGGGCTGTCCTCCTCCGCCGCGCTGGAGTGCGCGGTGGCGCTGGCCCTGCTGGGGCTGGCCGGTGAGGACGACCCGGGGCTGGAACGGCGGGCCGAGATCGCCCGCTGGGCCCAGCGCGCCGAGAACGACTTCGTCGGCGTCCCGACGGGCGTGCTCGACCAGACCGCGTCGCTGTGCTGCGCCGACGGGCACGTGCTGTTCCTCGACGTCCGCTCGGGCGACATGGAACAGGTGCCCTTCGACGCCGCGGCCGCGGGCCTGCGCATCCTGGCCATCGACACGCGCGTCAAGCACGCCCACAGCGAGAGCGGCTACGGCGAGCGCCGCAAGGGCACCGAACGCGCCGCCGACCTGCTCGGCGTCAAGGCGCTGCGGGACGTGGGCCCGGACGACCTGGCCGGCGCGCTCGCGCGGCTGCCCGCCGACCTCGGCCCGCTCGTCCGTCACATCGTGACGGAGAACCAGCGTGTGCTCGACGTCGTCGCCCTGCTCCGCGACGGCCGGATCGGCGACATCGGCCCGCTGCTGACCGCCTCGCACGTCAGCATGCGCGACGACTACCGCATCTCCTGCCCGGAACTGGACCTCGCGGTGGACGTGGCCAACGCCAGCGGCGCCCTCGGCGCGCGGATGACCGGCGGCGGGTTCGGCGGCACCGCGATCGCCCTCGTGCCGGAGTCCGCTGTGGACACCGTGGAGGCGGCTGTCATGGCGGCCTTCGACCGCGCGGGCTACCGCGCGCCGCGTGCCTTCGTGGCGGTCCCGTCCCCCGGCGCACGTCGCGACGAGCTGTAGCCCGGGCGGGCCGAGCCTGTGCGTGGCTCACAGGTCGATGGTCCACACTGGCGGACACCTCCTTTTCGTTCTCGAGAAAGGCTTCGATGGCTTCCGACTCCTCCCGCCTCAAGCTGATCGTCACGGGCGGTGCCGGTTACGTGGGCAGTGTGTGCACGGCCCGTCTGCTGGAAGCCGGGCACGAGGTCGTCGTGGTGGACGACCTGTCCACCGGCCACGCGGACGCCGTCCCCGACGGCGCGCGCTTCGTCGAGGGCGACGCCGCCGACGCGACGGCGTCCCTGCTCGGCGAGGGCTTCGACGGCGTGCTGCACTTCGCGGCGAAGTCCCTCGTCGGCGAGTCGATGCAGGACCCGGCCAAGTACTGGCACGGGAACGTGATCACCTCCATCCGGTTGCTCGACGCGATGCGTGCGCACGGCACGCCTCGCCTGGTGTTCTCCTCGACGGCGGCGACCTACGGCGAGCCGGAGCGCAGCCCGATCCCGGAAACCGCGCCGACGATGCCGACCAACACCTACGGCGCGTCGAAGCTGGCCATCGACCACGCGATCACCAGCTACGCGCGGGCCCACGGGCTGGCCGCCGTGAGCCTGCGGTACTTCAACGTCGCCGGCGCCTACGGCCGCTACGGGGAGCGGCACACCACCGAGACCCACCTGATCCCGCTGGTGCTGCAGGTCGCCACCGGGGACCGGCCGCAGGTCAGCATCTTCGGCGAGGACTACCCCACCGACGACGGGACGGCCATCCGCGACTACATCCACGTCGCCGACCTCGCCGACGCCCACCTGCTCGCGCTGACGCACGCGCGGGCCGGTGAGCACCGCATCTACAACCTGGGCAACGGCACCGGGTTCTCCGTGCGCCAGGTCATCGAGGCCTGCCGGGCGGTCACCGGGCACCCGATCCCGGCCGAGGTGGCGCCCCGCCGGGCCGGCGACCCCGCGATCCTCGTGGCGGCCAGCGACCGGGCGCGCGAGGAGCTCGGCTGGAAGCCCGAGCGCGCCGACCTGGAAGCCATCGTCCGCGACGCGTGGCGCTTCACCCAGGAGCGGCAGGCGCTCGGGGGCTGAGGCGCCCGGTTCTGCCGGTGGTGCCGCGGCTCGCGGGGCGTGGTGAGCGGGATGCGGCTGGGGTTGTGGCGGCCGGTTGCCGGTGGTGCCGCCGGTCGGGTTTCCGGTGCGGGGCTGGCCCTTGGGTGAGCATGCCTGCCGACGTCCGGCGGGACCTGAACTGCCGGAGGCTCCCGCGCTGGTGCCGCAGCGCAGTAGCTCCCGACCGGCAGGCCCCTCCGAGGGCTGACGCCCTGGGCCGGCCCCGCGACAGCAGCCATCGGCTCCCCCGTCCAGGGCGCATGTCCCGGTGGGTCCCGCAGCTGCTGCTCGGAGGGTGAGGCTCTCGGCCGTGCCGATGCTCCTGCGGCTGGTGCCGCAGGACAGTGGCTCCCGGTAGGCAGCCGGGAGCGGCTCACACGGGGGGAGTCCGGTAACGACCACGCCGCGCGCAACCCGACAGCGGCCCACGCCGTACGCAGCCGGGGACCGGCCCACGCCGTACGTAGCCGGAAAGCACACACCGTCGGCAACCCGACCCCTACGCAACCAGGGAGCGGCCCGCGCCGCGGGCAACCCGACAGCGGCCGACGCCGTAGGGAACCTGGGAGCTGCCCACCCCGGGCGACCCAGGAGTGGGCCACGCCGTACGCAGCCGGGGAGCGGCCTACGCCGCAGGCAACCGGTTAGCGGACCGCGCCGTAGGCAGCCGGGGAGCGGCTCACACCGCAGGGAGGCAGGCCCAGGCAGCCGCCGCTCAGAGTTGAAGGGGCTGGGCTTCCCGGTGCGGCTGCGCTGGGGACGCATCCGCTGTGACTCCCTGTCGTCAGTCGCGTGTTGCGGTGATGTCCTGGCTGCGGTCCTGGGTGCAGGCCGCCAGCTCGACATTCCCTCCGGGGCCGGCGCTGCCGGGCTTACGGGGGTGGCGGCATCAAGCCTCCCTCCTGGCAGTGGCTCAGCCGGCGTAGTGCGTCGGGTGGGAGTTGGCGCGTCAGGCAGATCTGGAGCAGCTCCGCGAGGCGGTGGCCGGGGTGAGCGGCGAGGGCGTTGTCGAACGCGAGGGCGGCCAGGACGCCGTCACCGCGGCGGTAGGCCGCGTAGCCGAGCAGCACGGCCGCCTCGGCGCGTTCCGGGGGCGGGGTGCGGCGCACCAGTTCCAGCCACAGGCGTTCGGCCGCGGCCGCCGGGGGTTCGCCGGGTGGTTCGGCCGTCGTGAGGCAACGGTCGCGCACCCTGAGGTCCGACAAGGCCATCGCCAGGGACACGACGTCCTCGTCGCTCAGGTCGAAATCACCCGCCACGGCCCGGGCCAGCGCGGCACGGACCACGGCGACGTGCCCGGCCGGCTCCGCCACACCGGACGACCCCATCGCGGGCGCATCCGGCCTCGCGTCGTCGGCCGCTGCTGCCAGCAACCGATCCCGGCGCTCGATCGCGGCCGGGTCGTCCGGGTCGAGCTGCCGCGCCAGCTCCTCCCGGCTGCCGTAGGTCACCTGGCCGTTCGCCGCCATGGCCGCGGCCAGCACCGTCTCCCGATCGTCCGGCAGGACGCCCGGCCGGCAGTCCTCGTGGTAGCACCGCCACGGCGCGCCGCCGCGGATCTCCGGCACCCACAGGGCGTGGTCGACCGGCCGCCCGGCGGCCTCGCACTCGGCGACGAGCCGGTGGGCCAGGCGGTGGTGCGGCAGCGTGCCCGGCGGCGCGCGGTGGCCGGGACGGCAGCCGACGATGAGGACCGTCACCCCGGCGCCGGGATGTCGGAGCACGCAGCGCACGAGCTCGCGCGTCGCGTCCGGCTCGCACGTCTCGTCCGGCAGATCCGCGCGGATCACCGGGATGATCCTGCGCTTCCTGCCCCGGCTGTGGTTGAGCAGGACGACGGACGGCCCGGGCCGGTACGACAGCAGGTGCGGAACCGCCGCGATGAGTTCGCCGGGGTCGGAGATGCGGACGGTGATCCGGCCGTCCGTGCCGGTGCTGGTGGTCGTGGATGTCATGCACCCACTATGCGGCAGAAAACAGGCCGGGAAAGAACAGAACGAGATTCTGTGGATGGCTGAGGACGATGTGGACAACTCGCCGACCCCTGGAGCAGACGGCGGATTCTTGTCGGGGGTATGGGGTAAGGTGTGCGCCCCCGTGCCCGGTCCACAGTAGACCCGACCCGGCATGCCGATGACCGGCACGAAATCGTGTGGTTTTACCGTACGGTTACCCGAGCGGGGCACGAATCCGCTTAGCTGGACGTTATGCCGGGCATGAAATGGCGTGTCGTGCTCGCCGGGGTCGGCGCGGGCGTGGCCACGGCCGTGGTCGTGACGTCGCTGACCGTCGGCAAGGCGGACACCGGCTCGGTGCCCGTCGCGGCGCCGAGCGCGCTGCCGTCGGCCGGCACCACAACGACACCGTCCAGCGCCCCGAGCAGCACAGCCCACTCGACGCTGAGCGAGGACGAGCGCGTGCGTCTCGCCGGCGCCGCGACCCGCGCGGTGACCGGCGAGGTGCCCGGGACCACCGTCGGCCTCGCCCTCTACGACACCGCCACCGGTGAACTGCTGGCATCCGCCAACGGGGACCGGCCGTTCTACGCGGCCTCGGTGGTCAAACTGCTGATGGCGCTCGACGTGCTGCACACCGGCGGGTGGCACGCCCCGAGCGACGCGCAGCGCGAGCGCATCGTCGAAATGCTGTCGCTCAGCCACGACGGTGAGGCGGACTCGTTGTGGAACTCCGGCGGGCGCGGGTCGATCATCACGCGGATGGCTGATTTGATGAACCTGCGAGGCACCCAGCCGCCGCGGGTTTCCGACCAGTGGGAGATGACCAGGACCACCCCGAACGACCTGGTGGCCATCTACCGGTACCTGACGAGCCAGGTCCCGCCCGAGGCCCGGCAGCCGATCCTCGACGGGCTGGCCGCGATCCGGACCCCGGCCGCGGACGGGTTCCCGCAGTACTTCGGCATCCCGGAGGACCTGTCCGGGCTGCCGCGCGCGGTGAAGCAGGGCTGGATGGAGATCAGCCGGGCCGTCGTGCTGAACACGACCGGGCTGGTCGGACAGCACTACCGCTACGTCGCGGTGCTGCTGACCGAACTGCCACTCGGGACGAGCTACGCCACGGGGCGCGCCGCGCTGACGGCCGGGATCAGCGCGTTGCGGCCGACCGTGGCCGGCCTGCCCTGACCCCTTCCGGGCGTCGCGGTTGCGAGCGGGGAGCATGGCTAGACTTCCGGGCCGATGGCCGGGAAACTGCACAACCGCGTCGCTTCGGTGGCCGGCGCCGCGCTCGCGCAGCGCAAGTACGTCGCTCCTGTCGACCTGTTCACCGCGCTCGGCTGGGTGCATCCGTCCCGCGTCGAAGAGTGGCGTCGTGGGCGGTTCAGTCCGCTCGCGAAGGAACTGCCCGTCGACAACGCGCGCATCGCCGAAGCCTTGCGGTGCCTCGATGTCTGGGCGCGGGAGAACGGGCTGACGCGGTCCGACAGCGCTTACGTCGCCGGCACCCGCGATCGCCGCGATCTGCGGTTCACCGACGACGACGGGCTCGACCGCCTGTGCCGCACGCACTGGCTCGCGCCGGGTCTGACGGAGAAGCAACGGGAACGCCTCACCGAGCGGCAGAACAAGGCGCCGGACCTGGCCGTGACCGTCGCCGGTACCTCGTGGACCTGCGCGGGGTGCGCCGGCCGGGGCGAGGCCGGTGAGCTGCACCTGCCCGAGGGCGAGGGCCACCTGTGCCTGGCGTGCGCCGACTTCGACCACCTGGTCTTCCTGCCCGCCGGCAACGCCGCGCTGTCCCGCCGCGCCAAGCAGGAAAGCACCCTCGCCGTGCTGGTCCTGCGGTTCAACCGGCGCCGCAAACGCCACGAGCGCCAGGGGATCCTCGTCGAAGAGGCCGCGCTGGAGCGGGCCGAACAGCAGTGCCTCGCCGACGAGGACGTCCGTGCCCGGCGGCGGGAACGGGACGCGCACCGCCGCGCCGCGCAGGACGTCGAGTTCCAGGCCGGCTTCGCCGACGCCATCCGGCGGCTGTACCCCGGCTGCCCGCCGGACCGGGCCCGGGCGATCGCCGAGCACGCCGGGACGCGGGGCAGCGGGCGCGTGGGGCGGTCGGCGGCGGGGCGGGCGCTGGACGAGGAAGCGGTGCGGCTCGCGGTGATCGCCTCGGTGCGGCACCTGGACACCGGCTACGACCGGATGCTCATGGACGGTGTGCCGCGCGCCGACGCCCGTGAGCGCATCCGGCCGGATCTCGACCGCGTGCTGGAGCGCTGGGCGCGGGCTTGAGCGCGGGGCGTCGGCCGCACGGCTGCGGAGGCGCGCTGGGTGCTCGACGCCGGTGGGTCTCGATCACGGGTGGCGCAACGTGCGTTGGGGCGGCACGGACACGTGCGGCGCGAGGGGGAGCGCACCGCGTGTGGAGGCGCCGGGAGTTGCGTCCCGCGCACCGGCCGTGGCGGGTGCGAGCGACCTCAGCCCTGCGCGATGTACGCCGCCAGCTGCTGCTGCGTCGCCTCCAGCTCTTCCATCCGGGTCTTCACCACGTCGCCGATGCTGACGATCCCGGCCAGCCGTCCGTCCTCGAGGACGGGGACGTGCCGCACCCGGCGCTGCGTCATCAGCACGCTCAGGTCGTCCACCGAATCGCGCGGGGTGCACGTCGCCACGACCCTCGTCATGATCTCCGACACCGGCCGCTCCAGCAGGGCCGGCCCGTGTTCGTGCAGCTGGCGCACCACGTCCCGCTCCGAGACGATGCCCTCGATGCCGCCCTCCCCGGCCACGACCATCGCACCCACGTTGTGCTCGGCCAGCCCGGCGAGCAGATCGGTGATGGACGCCTCGGGCCGCACCGTGGCCACCCAGTTCCCCTTGCTCCGCAGTACGTCGGCGATCCGCATCGGCAGCCTCCCAGCTGGACGTGACCCGGCTCACATCAGGTTAGAGCCCGGTCGCTGTCCGCGAAAGCCCGCAGCTCACGCAGTCCCGCTTCGATGTGGTCACGCGGGATCGCGCCGAACCCGAAGACGAGTCCGTCCAGGGCATCCCGCACCGCCGTGAAGTCACCCAGCGTGTAGATCCGCACCCCGGCCCGCCGCGCGGCTCGCACCATCGGACGTACCGGCGTCGCGCTGAAAGCACTCAGATGGAGTCCGGCCGACGACGGGATCAGCCGCAGCTCCGGGAACTCCCGCGCGACGACCCGGGACACCAGCTCGCGCCGGGCGGCGTACTCGCGGCGGGTGCGCCGGACGTGCCGCGCGAACTCGCCGCTGTCCATGAACTCCGCCAGCGCCGCCTGCGTGACGCTCGCCGAATGCCAGTCGGTCAGGTACTTCGCCTTCGCCAGGGCCGGCCGCAGCCCCGGTGGCGCGACCAGGAACCCGAGCCGCAACCCGGGCAGCAGCACCTTGGAAAACGATCCGATGTAGAGCACGCGCCCACTGGAATCGATGCTGCGCAACGGTTCCAGCGGACGGCCGGTGTAGCGGAACTCGGTGTCGTAGTCGTCCTCCAGGATCGCCGCGTCGTGACGACGCGCCCAGTCGATCAGGGCCACGCGCCGCGCCATCGACATCGGCACCCCGAGCGGGAACTGGTGCGACGGCGTCACGTACACCAGACGGCAGTCGTCCGGGATGGCGTCGACCACGATGCCCTCGTCGTCCACCGGCACCCCGACCGGGCGCGCCCCCAGCGTGGCGAACAGCTGACGCGGCGGCGGGTAGCCCGGGTCCTCGACCGCGACCCGGGCGCCCGGCTCGATCAGCACCCGGGCGGCGAGGTCCACCGCCTGCTGCGATCCGTTGGTGACCAGCACGTCGTCCGCGGTGGCCCGGACCGCCCGGGACACCCCGATGTGCCGCGCGATCGCCTCCCGCAGGCCGGGGTGCCCCTGCGGATCACCGTACGTGAGCAGGTCGTGCCGGGACCGGCGCAGCTGCTGGCTCACCAGGCGGCGCCAGGTGTCGAACGGGAACAGCGACACGTCCGGCGCGCCCGAGCGGAAGTCGAACCGCGGCCGCTCGCGGAACCGGTCCGGCGGGCGGGGCACGTCGTCCCACACCGCGGTCGCGGTCAGCGACTCCGGGCCGCCCCGCGGCGGGTGGCCGTCCCGCCGGGCGCCCGCGCCGACGAACGTGCCCGCGCCGACCCGCGATTCCACGAAACCCTCGGCGACCAGGCGGTCGTAGGCCGCGCTGACCGTGTTGCGCGACACCGCCAGCCGCTGCGCCAGCTCGCGTGTGGGCGGCAGCGCGTCCCCGTCGCGCAGGCGCCCGTCGAGGATCGCCTCGCGGATCTGCCGGTAGATGGCATCCCGCCGGCCGCGGCCGGCCCCCAGCTCGATCTGGATGTCCATCTCCCGAGCCTAATTGGCCCACCTCACTACGCCCAGTTTTGGCCCTCCAGCAGGGCCGCTTGCGGCATACGGTGACCACATGGACATCCGAGACCTCGACCGGCGGGTCCTCACCACCGTCGACAAGATCGTTTCCGGCGTCACCGACCTCGGACTGCGCACGCCGTGCACGGGGTGGACGCTCGGCGACCTGCTCATCCACCAGGTCAGTGAGAACCACGCCTTCGCCGTGGCCCTGCGTGACGGCGCGGCGCCGGATTGGTCGAGCGGCACCCTCGGCGACGACCCGTACCGCGCCTACGCCGACTCCGTCGACGCCTTCCTCGCCGCCTCCGCCGACGACACCGTGCTGGACCGTCCGGTGACCATCCGCGAATTCGGCACCTTCCCCGGTCCGGTCGCGCTCACCATGCACCTGGTCGACTCGGTCGCCCACGGCTGGGACCTCGCCCGCACCCTCGACCCGCCCTACGACCCGGACCCCGAAGCCGTGCACGTCGCGCTGCTGTTCGGCGAGCGGATGCGCGCCCGGCCCCGTCCCGGCGACGACGCCTTCGCCCCCGCCGTCGAGATCGCCGCGGGCGCCGCGGAGCTGGACCGGTTCCTCGCGCTGACCGGCCGGGACCCCGCCTGGCGTTGAAAACCATCCCCACCTGGCAGGATGGGGACATGGCCGACGAAGACCCGTACCTGTGGCTCGAGGACGTGACCGGCGAGCGGGCGCTCGACTGGGTTCGGCAGCGCAACGCCGAATCGGTCGCCGAGCTCACCGGGAGCACGCGGTTCGAGCAGCTGCGCGACGAAGCCCGCGAGGTGCTCGACGCCGACGACCGGATCCCCTACATCCGCCGCCGCGGCGAGTACTTCTACAACTTCTGGCAGGACGCCGCGCACCCGCGCGGGTTGTGGCGGCGCACCACGCTCGCCTCCTACCGCACCGAGCGGCCCGAGTGGGAGGTCCTGCTCGACGTCGACGCGCTCGCCGCGGCCGAGGGCGAGAACTGGGTCTGGCAGGGCGCGGCGGTGCTGCGTCCGTCGTACCGGCGCGGGCTGGCGGAGCTGTCCCGCGGCGGCGCGGACGCGGCCGTCGTGCGCGAGTTCGACCTCGAGGCGCGGGAGTTCGTCACGGACGGGTTCGAGCTGCCGGAGGCCAAGAGCCGGGTCGGCTGGATCGACGAGGACCGCATCTACGTCGGCACCGACTTCGGCCCCGGGTCGATGACCACGTCCGGCTATCCGCGGATCATCAAGGAGTGGCGCCGCGGCACGCCGCTCGCCGACGCCGTCACGGTCTTCGAAGGCAAGCCCGACGACGTCGCGGTGTTCGCCTACCACGACCCGACGCCGGGCTTCGAGCGCGATTTCGTCGGCCGCTCCCTGGATTTCTACCGCACGGAGAAGTTCCTGCGCACCGCGGACGGCCTGGTCAAGCTCGACGTGCCCGAGGACGCGCAGACCACCACGCGCAAGGAGTGGCTGCTGATCCGCACCCGCAGCGCGTGGAGCGTCGGCGGACGGGAGTACGCGCCCGGCACGCTGCTCGCCGCGCGGTTCGACGACTACCTGGCCGGCGATCGCGGCCTCACCGTCCTGTTCGAGCCGGACGGCCGCACCTCGCTGGAGGCGTGGGACTGGACCCGGAACCACCTGCTGCTGACCACCCTGGCCGACGTGCACACCGAGCTGCACGTCCTCACGCCCGGCGCGGACGGCTGGCGCCGGGAACCGCTGGCCGGGGCGCCCGAGCTGGGCACCGCGGAGATCATCGACACCGATCCCGACCACAGCGACGAGTACCTGCTCAACACCAGCGGCTTCACGCAGCCCTCGACGCTCTCGTACGGGCACGTCGGCGGCGGCACCGAGGTGCTCAAGCAGGCCCCGGCCCGGTTCGACGCCACGGACATCACCGTCGAGCAGCACTTCGCCACCTCGAACGACGGCACGCGGATCCCGTACTTCGTGGTGCGGCCCCGCAACGGGGACGGGCCGACGATGCTCACCGGCTACGGCGGGTTCGAGGTGTCCCGCCTGCCCGCCTACAGCGGCGTGATCGGCCGGGGCTGGCTCGCGCGCGGCGGCACGTACGTGCTCGCGAACATCCGCGGCGGTGGCGAGTACGGGCCCGGCTGGCACACCGGCGCGATCAAGGAAAACCGGTACCTGGTCTACGAGGACTTCGCCGCGGTCGCCGCGGACCTCGTCGAACGCGGCATCACCACGCCGCAGCGGCTGGGCATCCAGGGCGGCAGCAACGGCGGCCTGCTGATGGGCGTCATGCTCACCCGCTACCCCGAGCTGTTCGGCGCGATCGTCAGCCAGGTGCCGCTGCTCGACATGAAGCGCTACCACCTGCTGCTCGCCGGGGCGTCCTGGATGGCCGAGTACGGCGACCCGGACGACCCGGCCGAGTGGGAGTACCTCGGGAAGTACTCGCCGTACCAGAACGTCCACCAGGGACGGACCTACCCGCCCACGCTGTTCATGACGTCCACCCGCGACGATCGCGTGCACCCGGCGCACGCGCGCAAGATGATGGCGCGCATGCTCGAACAGGGGCACGACGTGCGGTACTACGAGAACATCGAGGGCGGGCACGGCGCCGCGGCCGACAACGAGCAGCTGGCTTACAAGTGGGCCCTGCTGTTCGAGTTCCTCTGGCAGAAGCTCAGCAGCTGACCGCTCGCCGCCACCGCCGCGGCGAGCACGAACGCCCAGCCGAACGAGCCGGTGGCCACCACCGCGCCCATCGCCGCGACGCCGACGGTCGCCCCGACCTGGCGGACGGCGTTGAGCAGGCCACCGGCCGTTCCGGCGTAGCCCTCGGGGGCGGCGGTCACCACGCCGGTGACGAGCGCGGGCAGCGCGAGGGAGACGCCGAACCCGAGCAGCAGGAGGCCGCACGCCAGCAGCGGGTAGGGCGCGTGGACGCTGGCGGCCAGGACGGCGGCACCGGCGGTCAGCAGCGTCAGCCCGGCGACGACCGGCAGGCGCGGGCCGCGGGCGGCGACGATCCGGCTGGTCAGCAGCGGGTTGAACGCGGTGGGCAGCGTGAGCGGCAGGAACGCCAAGCCGGTTTCGACCGGGGTGAGGTGACGCTCGTCCTGCAGCAGCAGGGTCACCGCGAACAACGCGCCGGAGAGCACGAAGTTGACCGCCGCGCCGGCGAACAGGTTCACGGCGACGCCCCGGGTGCGCACCAGGACCGGCGGCACGGACGGGTTCGCGGCGCGGCGTTCCCGGTGCACGAACAGGGCCAGGACCAGCAGGGCGAGGACGGCCGCGACGGGCTGGGCGTCGACGATGGCCTCGGTCAGCAGGCCGAGGAACACGCACGCGGCGAGCTGGGACTTGACGTCGAACCGGCGCCCGGGCGGTGCCGTCTCGCGGCCGCGGGTGAGAGCCAGCCCGAGGGCCGCGAGTGGCACGTTGACGAGGAACACCGCGCGCCAGCCGGCGAGGTCGACCAGTACCCCACCGGCGATCGGCCCGGCGGCGAGCGCGACGCCGGTGATCGCGGCCCAGGCGCCGAGCGCCTTCGCGCGGGCGGCCGGGTCCGGGTGCAGGCGGCTGATCAGGGCGAGCGAGCTGGGCAGGCACGCCGCGCCCGCGACGCCGAGCAGGACGCGCAGCACGACGAGGAGGGTCAGGTTCGGCGCGGCGGCCGAGACCAGGGAGAGGACGCCGAAGCTCGCCACGCCCCAGCGGAACACGCGCAGCGGGCCGAACCGGTCCGCGAGCGCGCCGCCGCCGAGCAGGAACGCGGCGAACGAGACGGTGTAGCCGTTGACCACCCACTGCTGCCCGGCGACCGAGCCGCCGAGGTCGGCGCGGATGCCGGGCAGCGCGACGGTGAGCACGGTGGTGTCCAGCAGGACGAGGAAGTAGGCGAGGGAGACTCCGAGGAGGCTGCCCCGGGTGGAGGTTGTGGTCACGGCGGCGACTCTCCGGTTTTCGGGGCCGCTGCTCAACGGGCTGAGCCTGATGCGGCGTTCGGTTTTCCCGAATGCGGAGTGGTTAAGGTGATTTTCATGGGGGTGGGGGTCGGAGTCGCCTGCACGGCGGCACCCACTCTTGGGCGGCGCCGGGGCCGGAGTCCCGGGGCCAGCGGCACCACTCGCGGAGCTGCGGCGGTGCCGGCACCACATCGCGGTCCACTCGAAACCACCCGGAATCCGGTCGCCGACCTGCGCGTTCGCCTTTTCCGAATGCCTTCTCGGTAGAGTGATCGCATGGAGTTGCGGCAGTTGCGGGCCTTCGTCGCGGTCGCGGGGGCCGGTACGGTCACCGGGGCGGCCGGGCGGCTCGGGTTGTCGCCCGCGACCGTGTCCGAGCACGTCCGCTCGCTGGAGTCCTCGCTCGGCGTGGTGCTGTTCGATCGGAAACCGACCGGGATGGTGCTCGGCGAGCGGGGGCGCGTGCTGCTGCCCGAGGCGCGGCGCCTGCTGGACCAGGCCGAGTCGATCCGGCGCCTGGTGAGCGACGAGCGGACCCGGTTCACCATCGGCGCGCTCGAAACGCTCGTCGCCACGCGGCTGCCCGCGGTGGCCGCCCGGCTCGGGGACCGGCGGCCGGACGTCGATCTGGCGGTGCGGTCGTTGATGCGGCAGCCGTTGCTGCGCGCGGTGTCGGACGGGTCCCTCGACGCCGGGCTGCTGCTCGACACCGGAACGGCGTTGGGCACGCTGGGTTTCGACGGCGGCGATCTGTCCTTCGTGGACATCGACACGGTGCGGCTGTTCCTGGTGGCCCGGCCGGGGTACGACGGTGACGCCCTGCTGGTCACCCCGAGCGGCTGTTCGTTCCGGATGGCCGCCGACCGGCTCCTGGGCACCGGCGGGAAACGGCTGGAGTTCGACAGCGTCTCGACGATCCGCGCGTGGGTGGCGCAGGGCCTCGGAACCGCCCTGCTGCCCGACTTCGCGGTCGGCGGTGACCTCGCGGACGGCACGCTCGTCGCGCTGCCGCTCGACGACCCGGCCGAGCTGGCGTTGCGCGTGGTGTGGCGCACCGATCGCGAGGACGGCCTGCGCGAGGTCCTCTACGCGATGGCGGCCTGAACGGCCAGGAACTCCTCGAACGTGACGCGGCCCGTCGCGTTCGGGGTCAGGTGGTGGCCCGCCCGGTAGGCGCGGCCGGTGGCGCCGGGGAACGGCACCGGCACCAGCGCACGGCGTCGTCCCTTGCCGCGCAACGAAGCCCGGGCCAGGTCGGCGAAGCCGCGAACCTCGGGGCCACCCAGGTCGGGTGCGCGACCGGCGGGCTCACCGAGGGCGAGGTCCGCCAGGCGCGCGGCGACCTCGCCGGCGTCGACGGGCTGGACGCGGAACCCGGCGGGGTACAGGACGACCGGCAGGAACCGCTGGACCTCCACGAGGCGGCACACCAGGTCGTGGAACTGCGTGGCACGCAGGATCGTCCACGGCAGACCGGACGCGACGACGGCCTCCTCCGCGGCGAGCTTGGCCCGGTAGTACGGGAGCGGGATCCGGTCGACACCGACGATCGAGATGAACACGACGTGCGGGGTGTCGTGGCGCCGGGCCGTGTCGAGGAGCGCTTTCGTGGTGGCGACGTCCTTGCCGCCGAGGGTCGTGGCGCAATGCACGATCACATCCGCGCCACGCACCGCCGCGTCGATGCCGTCGTGGCTGCGGAGGTCGCCGGTGCGCCAGGCGTAGGGCGTGGCCGCGGGCGCCGCACGACGGCTCAGCACGCGCACTTCCCGTCCCGGCGCGAGAAGCCGCCGGGCCACCTGCCGGCCGAGCACACCGGTCCCACCGGTGACGAGGATCGTTTCGCTCATCCCGACAAGACTCGGTAGCCGGCCGGAACGTGACAAGGGGCCGGGCGCGCAAGCACCCGGCCCCTCACCTCACGCGATCAGCTGCAGCCGGACGTGGCGCCGCAGCCCTCGCAGGCGTAGCAGGAGCCCGCGGGGCGCATCTTGGTGCCGCAGGTCATGCACAGCGGCGCGTCGGCCGCCTTGCCGAGGTGCAGCTCCATCAGCTCGGCCGTGCTGTGCGCCGGGTGGGGCTGCTCGGCCGGCTCGGCCTTCGCCGGGCTCGAGTCGACCGTGCTGCGCAGCGCCTCCAGGTCGACCTGCTCGGCCGGCTGCGCGCCGTAGCCCGTCTCCACCTGGGCGGCGCGCTCGGCCGCCGTGAAGATGCCCAGCTCGGCCCGCTTCTCGTACGGCAGGTAGTCCAGCGCGAGACGGCGGAACAGGTAGTCCAGCACGCTGGTGGCGATCCGGATGTCCGGGTCGTCGGTCATGCCGGCCGGCTCGAAGCGCAGGTTCGAGAACTTCGAGACGTAGAACTCCAGCGGGATGCCGTACTGCAGGCCCACCGAGATCGACATCGAGAAGGCGTCCATGACACCCGCCAGCGTCGAACCCTGCTTGCCCAGCTTCACGAAGATCTCGCCCAGCCCGTCGTCCGGGTAGGAACCCGCGTGCAGGTAGCCCTCGGCGCCGCCGACCGTGAACGACAGGGTCTGGCTCGGGCGCTTCTTCGGCAGCCGCTTGCGGATCGGCTTGTACTCGACGACCTTCTCCGGCGCTGAAGCTTCGGCCACCTCGGCCTTCTTCTTCGCGCTGGACAGCGGCTGCCCGACCTTGCAGTTGTCGCGGTAGATCGCCAGCGCCTTGAGGCCCAGCTTCCAGCCCTGGAAGTAGATCTCCTCGATGTCCTCGACCGTCGCCGTCTCCGGCATGTTCACGGTCTTGGAGATCGCGCCGGACAGGAACGGCTGCACGGCGGCCATCATCCGCACGTGGCCCATCGGCGCGATGGACCGCTCACCGATGGCGCAGTCGTACACCTCGTAGTGCTCCGGGCGCAGGCCCGGCGCGTCGACCACGTGACCGTGCTCGGCGATGTACTCGACGATCGCCTCGATCTGCTCGTCCTGGTAGCCCAGGGTCTTGAGCGACCGCGGGATGGTCTGGTTGACGATCTGCATGGACCCGCCGCCGACGAGCTTCTTGAACTTCACCAGCGAGAAGTCCGGCTCGATGCCGGTGGTGTCGCAGTCCATCATGAAGCCGATGGTGCCGGTCGGCGCGAGCACGCTGGCCTGCGCGTTGCGCCAGCCGTTCTTCGTGCCGATCTCGATGCCGTTGCGCCACTCCCGGGTGGCCAGGTCACGGATCGTGGCGTCGTTGGTGTGCATCGTGCGGATCGCGTCGTTGGCCGCCGCGTGCTTGCGCATGACGCGCTGGTGCGCCTCGGCGTTGCGGCTGTAGCCCTCGTACGCGCCGACCACGCCGGCCATCTCCGCCGAGCGGCGGTAGGAGGTGCCGGTCATCAGCGACGTGATGCTCGCGGCGAGCGCCCGGCCGCCGTCGGAGTCGTAGGCGTGCCCGGTGGCCATCAGCAGCGCGCCCAGGTTGGCGTAGCCGATGCCCAGCTGGCGGAACTTGCGGGTGGTCTCGCCGATCGACTCGGTCGGGAAGTCCGCGAAGCAGATCGAGATGTCCATCGCGGTGATGACGAACTCGACCGCCTTGACGAACAGCTCACCGTCGAACATGCCGTCGTCCTTGAGGAACTTCAGCAGGTTCAGCGACGCCAGGTTGCAGCTGGAGTTGTCCAGGTGCATGTACTCGCTGCACGGGTTCGACGCGGTGATCCGGCCCGACTCGGGGCAGGTGTGCCAGTCGTTGATCGTGTCGTCGTACTGCAGCCCCGGGTCGGCGCACTCCCACGCGGCCTGGGCCATCGAGCGGAACAGCTTCTTCGCGCCGACGGTGTCGATGACCTCGCCGGTCAGGCGAGCCCGCAGGCCGAACTCGGCGTCCGACTCGACCGCGCGCATGAACTCGTCGCTGACGCGCACCGAGTTGTTGGCGTTCTGGTACTGCACCGAGGTGATGTCGGCGCCGGAGAGGTCCATGTCGAAGCCGGCGTCGCGCAGGACGCGGATCTTCTGCTCCTCGCGCGCCTTGGTCTGGATGAACTCCTCGATGTCCGGGTGGTCGACGTCGAGGACGACCATCTTCGCGGCGCGGCGGGTGGCACCGCCGGACTTGATGGTGCCCGCGGAGGCGTCCGCGCCACGCATGAACGACACCGGCCCGGAGGCCGTGCCGCCCGAGGACAGCAGCTCCTTGGAGGAGCGGATGCGGGAGAGGTTGATGCCCGCGCCGGACCCGCCGCGGAAGATCATCCCCTCTTCCTTGTACCAGTCGAGGATCGACTCCATGGTGTCGTCGACCGCGAGGATGAAGCAGGCCGAGACCTGCTGCTTGGAGGAGGTGCCGACGTTGAACCACACCGGGGAGTTGAAGCTGAACACCTGGTGCAGCAGCATCCAGGTCAGCTCGTGCTCGAAGATCTCCGCGTCGGTGGCCGTCGCGAAGTAGCCGTGCTCGGTGCCCGCCTTGACGTAGGCGTGCACGACGCGGTCGATGAGCTGCTTGAGGCTGCGCTCGCGCTGCGGGCTGCCGACCGCACCGCGGAAGTACTTGCTGGTGACGATGTTGGTCGCGTTCATCGACCAGAACTCGGGGAACTCGACGCCCCGCTGCTCGAAGTTGATCGACCCGTCACGCCAGTTGGTCATGACGACGTCACGCTGCTCCCAGGTGACCTCGTCGTACGGGTGCACGCCCTCGGTGGTGAACACCCGGCTGATCTTCAGCCCCCGCTTGCCCTTCTTGGCGGCCTTGCCGCCCGTCGTGCCGGCACCCACGGTCTCCGTCATGGATTCGTCCCTCCCGCCACGCGCCGGGCTCACGCCCCGGCCGCGCTTTCGTCGCCGTGCTTGTCTGCCATGGCCTTGCGCAGGTCCGCGATCTCCTTCTCGAAGTCCTCGACCGAGGAGAAGGAGCGGTAGACGCTGGCGAACCGGAGGTAGGCGACCTCGTCGAGTTCCCGCAGCGGCCCGAGGATGGCCAGGCCGACCTCGTGGCTCGGGATCTCGGCGACTCCGGCCGCGCGGATCGACTCCTCGACCCGCTGGGCGAGCTGCTGCAGCGCGTCGTCGTCGACCGGCCTGCCCTGGCAGGCGCGGCGCACGCCCCGGACCACCTTGTCCCTGCTGAACTGCTCGGTGACCCCGGAACGCTTGACGACCGCCAGCACCATCGTCTCGGACGTGGTGAACCGGCGACCGCAGGCCGAGCAGGACCGCCTGCGGCGGATGGCCTGCCCCTCGTCCACCTCCCGCGAGTCGACGACCCGGGAGTCGGCGTGACGGCAGAACGGGCACCGCATCTTCCGAACACCTTCCCCTCTCGTCCCGCGGGCGACATCCACCCCGGCCCGCGCCGCCACGCTACGACCCGGAACCTGGTGATCAACATGTGGATATCCGGTGGGCAGACACCCACCGCCTGTGGACAACTCGTCCTCAGTCTACCCCAACTTGTGGACCAACTACAGCCATGTAACTACTAGATATAGCGGTGGACCTTAGATCGCGCGCGGGCGGGGCGCAAGGCGACACGAGCGACCGATGAGGTATGGCGGCGCCCCTCACGGGCCGGTGATCACGGAGCCGGATTCGACCGGCACGGTGAGCAACAGACCGGGCACGACCGACTCCGCCGGCAGCTGGTTCAGCTCCTCGATGCGTTCGACCACGGCACCGGTGTCGCTCCCCGGCGCGTACTGCCGCGCCAGATCCCACAGCGTCTCCCCCGGCGCGACCGCGACCGTGGCCGTCCGCTCCGGGACGTCCGGCGCGAACGATCCGGCGAAAACACCCAACCCGGTGACGGCGAGCGCGATCGCGACCGCGACGGCGGCGAGCCACGGCCACCGCGGCGCGACCCGGCGCGGGCACGCGGCGACCGGACCCGGACGGCGCCCGGCGACCACCCTGGCCCGTGTCGGCGGGCGCCGCACCTCGGGGCGGCGCGGGCGCAGCGGCACGCGCACGTCCGTCGTGCCCTCCGGCGCGCGCCGGACCAGCGACTCCTGGTGTGTCAGTACCGACATGGCGGAACCTCCTCGCAGACCCCGACCTCCGGCCAGGGGCGCCGTCGGTCGAACAACCGTTCTATCGAACCTCCGTGCGAATGTGTACCACCCGGGTACGACAAAATCGAGCGTGCCCCGGCGTGTCGTCGAACAGTTGTTTGATGTTTGCTGTCGGGTGCACTACTGTGGGTGACCAGCAGAGGCGGACAGCGCCGGCCGCGCGGGTGCGCGTTCCCGGCCGCTCCAGAGCTGGGAGGCAGCACGGTGTCGCAAGAGACGGGCGAGACGATCCGCAGGCCGGGTGGCCGGTTCGGGGACGTGCATCCCCTCCCCGACCCGGAGGACGTCGAGGAGGGCCTCAGCCCTCGCCAGCAGCAGATCCTCGAGGTCATCAAGGCGTGGATCGAGCGGTTCGGCTACCCGCCCAGCGTCCGCGAGATCGGCGAGGCGGTCGGGCTGACGTCCACCTCGTCGGTGTCGCACCAGCTGCGCACGCTGCAGCGCAAGGGCTACCTGCGCCGGGACGCGAACCGCCCGCGCGCGGTGGGGGTGCTGACCGCCCAGGCCGAGGCCGAGACCACGCCGATGCCCAAGCCCGCGTACGTGCCGCTGGTCGGCCGCATCGCCGCCGGTGGCCCGGTGCTGGCCGAGCAGTCCATCGAGGACGTCTTCCCGCTGCCGAAGGACATCGTCGGCGAGGGCGAGGTCTTCCTGCTCAGCGTCACCGGTGACTCGATGGTCGACGCCGCCATCACCGACGGCGACTGGGTGGTCGTGCGCCAGCAGCCGACGGCCAACAACGGCGAGATCGTGGCGGCGATGATCGACGGCGAGGCCACGGTGAAGACGTTCAAGCAGAAGGACGGCCACGTCTGGCTGATGCCGCACAACGAGGCCTACGACCCGATCTCCGGCGACGAAGCCACCATTCTCGGCAAGGTCGTCGCGGTCATCCGCCGCCTCTGAAACGAGGTTGCACAGCAGCTCGCGTAGCGGCGCGGGTGGCGGAACCTCAGACGGCCTCCCGCTGTGGGATCGCCTCCTCATGAATGCCAATTCACCACGTCGGCGCTGCCCTCGCGAGAGGCCGCCTGAGAACCCGCGGCGGTGCGAGTTGCTTGCCGCCACAAGCGCCGATGATCGATCGGTCGTTCGAAACGATCAGCGGCCGGAGCGCTTCCGCAGCTTCGTCCAGGCGAACACCACGCCGCCCGCGATGACCACCGCCAGCAGCAGCCCGGGCACCGTGTCCACCCCGCCCTCGCCGGACGGGCCGGCGGCCTCCCCGCCGGAGCCGGAGGACTGGCCGCCCTCGTCGGCCGGCTCGGCGTCCGCCACCAGGGCGGTGGCCCCGTGCACCACGCGGATCGGCCCGGTGCCCTCGGAGGCCGACACGAGCGTGCCGTCCGAGTCGAAGGCGATCGCCTCCCCCTGCTGCTCGTCCGGCAGCGGCACGCGCACCGGCTCGCGCCGCAGCGCGGCCGCGACGTCCCGGTCGGGAGCGGCGAACAGGTAGGCGTCGGTGTAGGTGCGCAGCGCGACGACCTTGCCGTCCGCGCTCACGGCTCCCCCGGTGACCAGCACGGACCCGAACCCGGCGACCGGCCCGCCCGGGGTGTCCGTGGACTTGATGGTGAGGGAGCCGACCCGCTCCAGCGGTGTCGGCCCCGGACTGGCCAGCTTCTGGGCCGGCCGGTAGATCCCCGCCTCGCCCAGCGGGTTCTTCGTGACCAGGTACGGCGTTCCCGACGCGTCGAGCAGCAGTGCCTCCGCGTCGTGCTGCCCGTCGGGATAGGTCAGGCGGTGGAGCGTCACCTTGCCCTGCGGCGTGACGGCCAGCAGGGCGACGGTGTCGCGTTGCTTGCGGTTGTCCCCGGTGTCGGCGAGCCAGAACGTGCCGTCCGCGGCCCGCGCGAGGTCCTCGACGTCGTACGGGTCGGTCGAACCGGAGATCACGCGCTGCACGGCGCAGTCCCGGCCCAGCACGAAGATCTGCACCTTCGTGCCGCCGTCGTTGATCGCGTACCACCGCGACCCGTCGCTCACCAGGCCGGACAGCTCACCGAGCCGCTTGTCGGACACCGAGCACACCGGCTCCGGGGCGGGTGCCTGCGCCGCGCTCGCCGGTCCGGCCAGCCCCAGCGCGAGCAGGACGGACAGGACCGGCACCAGCACAGCTCTACCGAGGCTCACCCGAGCCACGGTACCGATTTCAGGCGGGTGAGCCGTGGACCGCGTAGTCCTCCAGCGCGGACGCCACGTCCGGGCGAACGCGTGCGCTCAGCCGGGTGCCTTCCGGCAGGTGCTCCTCGGTGAGGACCTCCCCCTCGGAGTGCACCCGCGCCACCAGCTCACCCCGGGTGTAGGGCACCAGGGCGTCGACGACCACGTCGGGCCGCGGCAGCCGCTCGGCCAGGGTCTCGACCAGCTCGGCGACGCCCTCACCGGTCTTGGCCGACACCACGATCGCGCCCGGCAGCAGGTGCCGGAGGCGGACCAGCGCCAGCTCGTCGGCCGCGTCCGCCTTGTTGATCACGATCAGCTCCGGCGGCAGCGGGCTCTCGTGGCTCCGGGTGATCTCGGCGAGCACCTGGCGCACCGCGTTGACCTGCTCCTCCGGCGCCGGGTCGGACCCGTCCACCACGTGCAGCAGCAGATCGGCGTCGGCCGTCTCGTCCAGCGTCGAGCGGAACGCGTCGACCAGCTGGTGCGGCAGGTGCCGGACGAACCCGACGGTGTCGGTCAGCGTGAACGTGCGCCCGTCCGGGGTGGCCGCCCGCCGGGTGGTCGGGTCCAGGGTGGCGAACAGGGCGTTCTCCACCAGCACACCGGCCCCGGTGATGGCGTTGAGCAGGCTCGACTTGCCCGCGTTGGTGTAGCCGACGATCGCGACGCTGGGCACCTCGTTGGCGACGCGGCGGCCCCGCTTGGTCGCCCGGATGGTGTCCATCGCGGCGATCTCGCGGCGCAGCTTCGCCACGCGCTTGTTGATGCGCCTGCGGTCGGTCTCCAGCTTGGTTTCACCGGGACCACGCAGGCCGACGCCGCCGTTCGCGCCGCCGGCCCGGCCACCGGCCTGCCGGGACAGCGACTCACCCCAGCCCCGCAGCCGCGGGATGAGGTACTGCAGCTGGGCCAGCTCGACCTGCGCCTTGCCTTCGCGCGAGCGCGCGTGCTGGGCGAAGATGTCGAGGATCAGCGCGGTCCGGTCGATCACCTTGACCTTGAGCCGCTCCTCCAGCTGCCGCAGCTGGCCGGGCGAGAGCTCGCCGTCGCAGATGACCGTGTCGGCCCCGGTGGCGACGACGATGTCGAACAGCTCGCGCACCTTGCCCGAGCCGATGTAGGTGGCCGGGTCGGGCTTGGAGCGCCGCTGCACGAGACCTTCGAGCACCTCGGAACCGGCGGTCTCGGCCAGGCGTGCGAGTTCGGCGAGGGAGGCCTCGGACTGCTCCGCGGTGCCCTCGGTCCACACGCCGACCAGCACCACGCGTTCGAGGCGGAGTTTCCGGTACTCGACCTCGGTGATGTCCGACAGTTCGGTGGACAGGCCGGCGACGCGGCGCAGCGAGGCGCGGTCGGAGAGTTCCAGCTCACCCGTCGAGGGGTCTGCCACGAGGTCTGTGTAGGTCAGTTCTGTCATCGTCCTTCCATGGTCCCACGGTTCGCGGGATTGTCCGAATCCTTTAGCGGCTCGGGTACGTCGCGACGTAGACCGCGAACTGCTCGTCGCCCTCCGGCGTGGAGCGGTTCCGGAACTCGTCCAGCAGGTCCGCCAGCCGTCGCTCGAACTCGCGGCGCTCGTCCGGGGCCACCCGGATCACCAGGCGGGACTGGTCCAGCTCGCCCCGGTCCAGCTCGGCGACCTCGGCGAGGTAGGCCTCGAGCATGGCCTCGGCCAGCGCCTCGCTGTCCTTCCCGGACAGGTCCCAGGACTTCCCGGTGGACAGGTACGGGATCTCCTTCGCGCCGCGGTTGCCCCGGCGGACCGGTTGCGGAGCCAGGAATCCGGTGTCGACGAGCTTGCGCACGTGGTGCAGGGTGGTGGCCGGGTCGCGGCCGAGGCGCTGCGCGATTTCCTTGTTCGTCAACGCCTCCGCATAGGTCAACCGGATGATGCGCAGGCGTATTCCCGAGGCCAGGGCGGCTGCCTCGGCCTCGGTCGCGGGGCGGCGGTCTCGCACCGGGTAAGCGTAACGCGGAAGTGATTGACGGATTCCAATCACTACGTCACCCTATCGGGGTGCGCCGAAGAGACTCCCTGTGGTTCCACGCGGGCTTCCGCCTCCTGTGGGCCGGCGACACCGTCAGCCAGGCGGGCACGTTCGTCGGGATCACCGTGCTGCCCCTGCTGGCCGCGACCGTGCTGTCCGCGACCCCGGGCGAGATGGGCCTGCTCACCGCGGCCGAGAACGCCGCGTTCCTGCTGATCGGGCTGCCCGCCGGGGTGTGGGTGGACCGGATGAAACGGCGTCCGCTCATGCTGCGCGCCGCCTTCGCGCGCGCCGCGCTGCTGCTGACCATCCCGGTGGCGTGGTGGACCGGCTGGCTGACGCTGACCCAGCTGGTCGTGGTCGCGTTGCTGGTCAGCGTCGGGACGGTGTTCTTCGACGTCTCCTACCAGTCCTACCTGCCGTCGCTGATCGGGCGGCAGCACCTGGTGGAGGGCAACGCCAAGCTGCAGGCCAGCCAGTCGGTCGCACAGGTGGCCGGGCCCGGGCTGGGCGGCGGGCTGACCCAGCTGTTCGGGGCGGCCAACGCGGTGCTCGCGACCGGCGTGGGCTACCTCGCGTCCGGGCTGTTCCTGTTGCGGATCAAGACCCCCGAGCCGGAGCCCGAGCCGCACGACGGCACCCCGCTGCGCACGCAGATCGCCGAGGGCCTGCGGTTCGTGTTCGGCAACCCGGCGTTGCGGGCGATCACGCTGTGCACCTCGACCGGCAACTTCGCCGGGACGATCGTCCTCTCGATGCAGGTCCTGTTCCTCACCCGCGACCTCGGGCTGAGCCCGTCCGGCGTCGGTCTGGTGCTCGCCCTCGGCAGCGCCGGCGGCGTGCTCGGCGCCCTGACCGCCGGGTTCTGGACCCGCGTCATCGGGCAGGCCAGGGCGATCTGGCTGGTGCCGCTGACCACCTGGCCGCTCCAGCTGCTGCTGCCGCTGTCCCAGCCGGGCTGGTCGGTGGCGCTGGGCGTGGCGGGCCTGGTCGCCAGCGGCTACGGCATCGTCGTCTACAACGTGGCGCAGGTCAGCTACCGGCAGGCGATCTGCCCGGACCGGCTGCTGGGCCGGATGAACGCGACCGTGCGGTTCGTGGTGTGGGGCACGATGCCGCTGGGCGGGCTCGCGGGCGGCGGGCTGGGCGAACTGATCGGCGTCCGGCCCACGGTGTGGGCCGGGTGCTCGCTCATGGCCGTGACGATGCTGCCGGTGCTGTTGTCGCCGTTGCGGAAGATGCGCGACCTGCCGGTCAGCCCGCCTTCTCCCACCACCGCGGATCCAGCTCACCCCGCGCCACGAACTCCGCCGGGCCCGTCAGTGTCGACGCCCCCCGCTCCACACTGACCTCGACCCGGCCGCCGGGAATGTCCACTGCGGACTTCCCGGTGTCGGTGCCGGCCAGGTGCAGCGCGGCCGCGACGGCCGCCACGGTGCCGGTGCCGCACGCGCGGGTCTCGCCCACCCCGCGCTCGTACACCCGCATCTTCAGGCGCTGCTCGCCGAGCGGGTTGACGAACTCCAGGTTGACGCCGTCGGGGAAGAAGTCGCTGTCGTAGCGGGGCGGGCGGGACAGGTCCAGCTCGTCGATGTCCTCGTCCACAATGGACACCAGGTGCGGGTTGCCGACGTTCACGGCGACGCCGGAGAAGTTGTGCCCGTCGACGATGGCGACCGACGCGCCGGTGATCGTGGCCGGGCCCATCTGCACGGTCACCGAAAGATCGGGGTGCACCACCACCGGCCGGTCGCCGGCCCGGGTGCCGATGACGAACTCGCGGCCGGGCACCAGGCCCGCTTCGACGAGGTAGCGCGCGAAGACCCGCGTCCCGTTGCCGCACATCTCGGCGATCGACCCGTCGGCGTTGCGGTAGTCCATGAACCACTCCCCCGCCGAATCGGACGCGGCGGGGATGTCCACGGCTTCCCTGCGGACGACCCGGAGGACGCCGTCGGCACCGAGCCCGCGCTGCCGGTCGCACAGCGCGGCGACCCGGCTCGCCGTCAGGTCCAGCCGGGCGTCGGGGTCGGGAAGCACCACGAAGTCGTTCTGGGTGCCATGCCCCTTGAGGAACTCGATAACCACACGATCAGACTACTGGTCCACCACGGAGAGCACCCGCTCGGCCACGTCAAGATCGGCACCGTCGAACCACCGGATCCGGGCGTCCCGGCGGAACCAGGATCGTTGCCTGCGAACGAATCGGCGCGTCGCCTGCTTGGTCGCCTCGGCCGCGGCGGCGAAGTCCCGGTCGCCGTCCAGCTCGGCGAGCACCTGCTGGTAGCCCAGCGCCCGCGACGCGGTCCTGCCCTCCCGGAGCCCGCGCTCGGCCAGGGCCGCGACCTCGTCGACCAGTCCCGCCGCGAACATGCGGTCCACCCGCAGCTCCACCCGCCGGTCCAGGTCCTCGGTGTCCCGGTCGATCCCGATCAGCACCGCGCCGTAGCGCGCCGGACCGGGTTCGGGCAGGTTCGCGGAGAACGGTTGCCCGGTGATCTCGATGACCTCCAGCGCGCGGACGATCCGGCGCGTGTTGGTCGGCAGGATCGCGGTGGCCGCGGCGGGATCGAGCCTGCTCAGCCTGCTGTGCAGGGCCGCGGCGCCGGCCTGCGTCGCCTCGGCCTCCAGGCGCGCCCGCACCGCCGGGTCGGTGCCCGGGAAGCGGAGGTCGTCGAGCACGGCCTGCACGTAGAGCCCGGAGCCGCCGGCCAGCACCGGCACCTTGCCCGCGGCCAGCAGGCGCTCGATGACGGCCCGCGCGTCGCGCTGGTAGGCGGCGACGGAGGCGGTCTCGGTGACGTCGAGGACGTCGAGCAGGTGGTGCGGCACGCCGCGCCGCTCCGCCTCGGGGACCTTGGCGGTGCCGATGTCCATGCCGCGGTAGAGCTGCAGGGCATCGGCGTTGACCACCTCGCCGCCGACCGCGCGGGCGATCGTGATGGCGAGGTCGGACTTCCCGGTGGCGGTGGGGCCGACGACGGCGATCGGCTTCATCCGCGCTCCCACACCGCGACGTGGTAGCCGACGCCGAACGGCGCCGCGGAGTAGAGCAACTCGGCGCGCCAGTCGTCGCCGGTGCCGGCCAGGACCTGCCACGGCGCGCGCCCGCCGGCGCCGAGTTCGGCGGCCAGTCCGGGGTCGAGCGCCCGCAGCGCGGCGGTGTCGGCGCTGCCCAGCGCGCGGGCGACGGCGTCGTCGAAGGCGGGGGCGCGGTCGTCCTCGCTGCCCGGGGACCTGGGGCCATGCCGGTTCGAACCGTCGCCGAGCACGAGCAGGCCGGTCCGGTCGCCGTGGGCGAGGTGCTTGCCCAGGCGCTCGCACTCGGCCGGGTCGCCGCCGGCGAGGTGCACGCGCACCGACCCGGCGTCCGCCTGCTCGCGCAGCCAGGCCGCGACCAGCGCGGGCAGCGGGAGGTCGGCGGGGGTCGCGGGCCCGGCGGTCAGCGAGACCGGAACGTCGACCCCGTATCCGCGGAACGACCCGGACGTAGCGGGTTCGATGACCCGTTCGTGGTCACCGGCGCCGACCGCGACCCACTCCCGGGTGACGGCGGCGAGACGCGCCACCGCGGTGCGGCAGGCCGCGCGCAGCGCCTCCAGCTCGGCGTTCGCACCCGGGGACAGGGCGGGCACGAGCAGCGGGGGCTGCGGTACCACCACGGCTTGCACGATCACACCCGTCGAGGTTACCGGCAGCCACTCTCGGGCAACCCGCGGACACGGAGCGCAGCGAGATCGACGATCACAGCGATCCCACGTGGTCCGGAAGTAGAATCACCCGCTCCGACCCCCCAACCGAGTACCACGAGCGGCGCTGAACTGCTTGAATGCGGCCAGAGGGAACGAAACCCGCATGACCCGGCCCCGCGCGCCCGCGGGGCGCCCGCCACCAGGCGGGCCGACAGGCGATAAGGAGCCTGCGATGTCCGACGAGAACACCGGCACCCCGGCACCCCACCAGGTGCCCCACGGCCACACGCCCGCCGCCGGTCACGGCGCGCCGGTCCCGCCGGCCGAGCCGCATCCCTCCCGCTGGGGCCGCGTGGACGACGAGGGCAACGTCTACGTCCGGACCGCGGACGGGGAACGCACCGTCGGCGTGTGGCAGGCCGGCTCGCCGGAGGAGGGACTGCTGCACTACGCGCGGCGCTTCGACGACCTGCGCACCGAGGTCGAGCTGCTCGGCACCCGGCTGTCGTCCGGCGCGGGCGACCCGAAGCACGCGCTCGCCACCGCCACGCAGTTGCGGGAGAGCCTGCCGACGGCGGCCGTCGTCGGGGACCTCGCGGCGCTGTCGGCGCGGATCGACCAGATCGTCGCGCACGCCGAGACCGCGCTGGCGGCGGCGAAGCAGGAGCGCGAACAGGCCCGCGCGGCCGCGGTCGGGCGCAAGCAGGCGCTCGCCGAGGAGGCCGAGAAGATCGCCGCCGAATCGGTGCAGTGGAAGGCCGCGGGCGACCGGCTGCGCGCGATCCTCGACGAGTGGAAGACGATCAAGGGCGTCGACCGCAAGACCGACGACGAGCTGTGGAAGCGCTTTTCCAAGGCGCGCGAGGGGTTCAACCGGCGCCGCGGGTCGCACTTCGCCGAGCTGGACAAGCAACGCGCGGCGGCGAAGGCCCGCAAGGAGGAGCTGATCGCGGAGGCCGAGGCGCTCGCCGACTCGACCGACTGGGGCCCGACCGCCGGGCGCTACAAGGAACTGATGGCGGAGTGGAAGGCCGCGGGCCGGGCGCCCAAGGAGGCCGACGACGCGCTGTGGCAGCGCTTCCGCGCCGCGCAGGACGCGTTCTTCGCCCGCCGCTCGGCGACGTTCTCCGAGCGTGACGCCGAGTTCGCCGCGAACGCCACGCGCAAGGAGGAGCTGCTCGTCGAGGCCGAGAAGATCGACCCGGGCGCGAACCTCGACGCGGCGAAGGCGCAGCTGCGGCGGATCCAGGAGCAGTGGGACGAGATCGGCAAGGTGCCGCGGGAGCGGATCCGCGAGCTGGACGGCCGGCTCAAGGCGGTGCAGGACCGCATCCGCGCCGTCGAGGACAGCCAGTGGCGCCGGAGCGACCCGGAGGCCCAGGCGCGGGCCGCGCAGTTCCGCGAGCGGGTCGAGCAGTTCGAAGCGCAGGCCGCGAAGGCCCGCGCCGCCGGCGACGAGCGGCGCGCCAAGAAGGCCGAGGAGCAGGCGGCCCAGTGGCGGGAGTGGATGCAGGCGGCGGAGCAGGCGGTCGCGGACCGCTGAGTCGTTCGTGGTGACGGCCCCTTCCCGGGTGGGAGGGGCCGTTCTCGTGCTCAGTGCTCCCCGTAGTACTCGCCGATCGCGGCGAACGCGGCCTTCGGTTCCCAGGGCAGGCCGTCGCGGTCGGCGAACACCTTCACCACGCCGTAGCTGGCCAGGTCCAGGTCCTGGCACGGGTCGCCGCCGGGGCGGTGGACGTGGTCGTACAGCGCGAAGGTGAACACGAACGCGCTGTCCACCCCGGCGGCGTCGAACGTCTCCAGCAGCTCGCGCAGGTACGCGGCCTGGCCCTCCTCGTCGCGCTCGTAGACGCCGTTGAGCCGGACCGGGCCGTCGTCGTCGTACTCCACCGCGTCCAGACCACTCGCCCCCAGATCGCCCGCGCCGCGGTAGGTCGCGGCGCCGAACTCGGTGATCGCGACCGGTTTGCCCTGCGCGACGAGGACCCGGACCCCGTCGGCGAAGCGGTCGGCGATCTCGGCCGTCCGGTACAGGTCCACCGAGACGAAGTCGAACGGCGTCCAGTCGACGCGCTCCAGCTGCACGGACGCGTACGTCACCAGGCCGCCGAAGCGTTCCCGCACGACGGCCACCGCCCGGGCGAGGAAATCGTTGATCCGGCTGGCGACCTCGCCGATGTGCTCCCGGTTGTCCAGCAGTGACGCGACGCGCTCCCGGGCTCCCTCGCCGGGCAGGAAACCCTTGTTCATCAGGCTCAGCTCGGCGCCGGCGACGAACACGACCTCGGCTCCCCGCCTGCGGATCCGCTCGGCGCGCTCGGCGCAGTCCGCGAACAGCTTCAGCGTCTCCGCCTCGGTCAGCTCCAGCGGATAGGGCGAGAACCAGACCTCGAGGCCCATGTCCGCGGCGCGGGTCGCGGCGAACTCCAGCCGTTCCGGGTCGCCGCCCGTGATCCGCACGGCGGTGCAGTGCAGGTCGTCGCGGATGGTCCGCAGCTCGCGCTCGACCAGCTCCGGGTCGAATCGCGTCCGGGAGCACTTCCCGTTCTGCACGAAACCGGTGTCGTAACTGATGCCCTTGGCTCGCATGTGTCATCTCCTCCAATAAGGTACTGTCGGTACCCTAACAGAGATAAGGTACTGTGCGTACCCATGGAGTCCAGGACACGGCGGCGGGGGGCCGCGCTGGAGGACGCGATCCTGCGGGCGGCGGCGGACGAGCTGACCGAGTCCGGGTTCGCGGGGCTGACCATGGACAAGGTCGCCGCGCGGGCCGGCACCAACAAGAACGCGATCTACCGCCGCTGGCCGAACCGGCTGTCCCTCGGGGTCGCGGCCTACCAGCGGCTCACGAAGTCGGTGCCGCTGCCGGACACGGGCAGCCTGCGCGAGGACGCGCTCGAACTGCTGCGCGGCGCCAACCGTCACTGGAGTTCCCCGCTGGGCGCGATCCTGCGCGAGCTGATCTCCGCGGCCGGTGGTGCGAGCGAGCTGCTGTCGCAGCTGCAGGACCCGGGCGAGGACGCGGCCGCCCCGTGGCTGACGATCCTCGAGCGGGCCGTCCAACGCGGCGAAGCGGCACCGGGAGCGCTGCGCCCGAGGATCGCCACGGTGGCGATCGTGTTGCTGCGCAACGAGTTCGTGGTGCGCGGCGTACCCACCGCCCCGGACGACGTGCTGGTCGAAATCGTGGACGAGGTCTACCTGCCGCTGGTCCGCGCCTCCAGCACGCCCAGGTCCCGCACGGCGTAACGGCGGTGCTCGCACTCCTCGTTCATCACCACGCGCAGACATTTGCCCACCGGGTGCGGCTCCGCGGGGTAGCCGGGCGCCGGTGATCGGCGGCAGGGCCGGGACAGCTCCCCGTCGGTGAGGCCGCCGACGATGCGCCGCACCAGCCCCATCCGGTCCGCGCGGACTTCCAGGACCTCGTCGAGCGCCGGACGCGCGCCGACGTCGACACCGAGCAGCGTCTCCGGATCCGGGTAGGACGTCTGCGGCAGGGCCAGCCGGTGGTAGGGCATCGGCTGGTCCAGGATCGTCCGGCTCACCCAGGCGTCCGTCGCGAAGACCAGGTGCCGCAGGGTTTCCACGAACGACCACTCGCCGTCGACGCGCTCGTGGAGCAGCTCCCCGGGGAGCCGGCGTGCGCGGGCGAGGGTGTCCGCCCACAGCGATTCGATGGTGCCCCACATCGCCCGGAAGTCCGCGGGCGTCTCCATCGTCCGCAGTTGCACGCGCTCGGGGTGGCGGCGGTCGAGTTCGGCTTCCACGAAGTCCGTGACGTCCACGTCGTTGACCACGAACCGGGCCAGGTCGCCCGAGATGGACACGTCGTACAGTCGCGAGTCGGCGATCTTCAGCCCGCTCAGGTCGCAGGTGCGGAAGGTGGAGCCGGTGAGGTCGGTGTCCGCGATGTCCACCCCGTCATGATGGCGCCGTCCGGTGGCGTAGCGCCACGCCCGCGCCGGTCAGGAACGCCAGTCCCGCCGCGCTGCCGAGGATCACCGGCGGCGTGGTCACCTGCGTGAGGAGCGCGAACACGTACGGCGCGCAGAACCCGACGTAAGTCAGCGCCCACCACACCGACGCGAGCCGGGCCAGGCCCTCCGGCGGGGCGATCCGCGCGATCTCCGTGAGGCCGAACGTCACGCACAGCCCGTACCCGCACCCCAGCACCGCGTCGGCCAGCAGCGCCACCGCCGGCTGTGCCGACACCGCCGCGGCGAGGCCCAGCAGCATCCCGGTTCCGATGGCGGCCAGCCCGATCAGCGCGGGCAGCACGACGGCGCGCGCCGCGAGTTGTCGGCCGACCGGCTGGATCAGCAGCCCGGCCCCCAGCACGACCGCGATCGCCACGCCGGCGAACACCGTCTCGGCCTCCCCGAGACGCGACTCCACCACCGACGGCAGCACCGCGAACCCGGTCGCGGGCGCGGCGAACACCCACGGCGCCACCGGCACCACCGTCCGCCGGAACCGCGGGTCGCGGATGCCGGTCACCCGCTTGCCCGGCACCACCCGCGGCGCGGTCTCCGGCACCTTGAGCGCCGCGACCAGGACGACGGCGGACAGCACGAGGTGCGGCAGGTACGCCACGTCCAGCGGCGCCCACTGCGCGATCAGTGCCGCGACCAGGCCCCCGATCCCGAACCCGGCGGACAGGAACAGGCTGGCCCGCCGCGCGCCGGTCCCCTCGGCGGCGTCGTCGTGCGGCGGGTGCGACAGCTCCTTCACCCACGCGCTGCCCGCCGCCAGCACCGCGCCCATGGCGAACCCGGAGCCGAAGCGTCCCACGCCCAGCCACGGCACCCCCACCTCGCCGAGCAGCAGGGCCCCCGTCGCGAGCACCGACAGGACGACCGCCCCCAGCACGACGGGCCGCCGACCGAAGCGGTCCGCGCCGGGTCCGCCGAGCAGCAGCCCGGGCACCAGCCCGACGATGTAGATCGCGAACAGCCCGGTCACGGTCGCCGCGGACAGGCCCATCTCGCGCCGGTAGGCCCCCAGCAGCGGCGAGAACTGGTTGGCGCCCCACCCGGTGGCGGTGATGAGCCACGCCGCGCGCGGCCACACCCGCCGGGTCACGGGCAGCACGGCAGACTCGGTCATGGCATCGGTTCTAACGCGCGCGGGCGCGCGGGAACCGGGACGTTCAGAAATTCCGAACGGGGCTGGCCGCGCCGAACGGCGAGCGCGGCGGGGCAGCCCCGTCGGCTCGGGTGGTGGGCACGGGGGCAGAGCGAAGCCGCAGCGGGGTGGGGTGGGGTGGAGCACGCAACGCGGCGGGCGGGCGCAGCGC
>NZ_PQHW01000160.1 GCF_003385215.1 Amycolatopsis thermalba
CCGCCCACCCACCCGAGCAGCGGGGGTAGCCCTCAGTGACGACCGCTCACGGGCGAGTCGATCAACGCGACACGCCGTCGCACGACGTGGTGAACACCATGCTCGGTACGTGGTCTGCGCCATCCACCGACTGGATCGTTCCGGGTAGGCTCGTCCTGCGGTTTACCGCATTCCCATTCCGTCGAGCACGCAGGAGGACCCCGGTGACCGAAGAGGCTACCGAGGCCAGCGGTGTGGCCACCGCTCCGCAGCGTCGGGTGCTCGTCGCCGAAGACGAAGCACTGATCCGGCTTGACCTCGTCGAGATGTTGCGCGAAGAGGGATACCAGGTGGTGGGCGAGGCGGGCGACGGCGAAGAGGCCATCAAGCTGGCTGCCGAGCTCAAGCCCGACCTGGTGATCCTGGACGTCAAGATGCCCAAGCTGGACGGCATCGAGGCGGCGTCCCAGATCACCACCGACCGCATCGCCCCCGTGGTCATCCTGACCGCGTTCAGCCAGCGCGAGCTGGTCGAGCGCGCCCGCGACGCGGGCACCATGGCGTACCTGGTCAAGCCGTTCAACAAGCGGGACCTCGTTCCCGCGATCGAACTGGCCGTCAGCCGGTTCTCGGAGATGCAGGCCCTCGAAGCCGAGGTCGCCAGCCTGTCCGACCGGCTGGAGACCCGCAAGGTCATCGACCGGGCCAAGGGCCTGCTGATGACCCACCAGGGCCTGACCGAGCCGGACGCGTTCCGGTGGATCCAGCGCACCGCCATGGACCGGCGCACGACCATGAAGGCCGTCGCCCAGGCGGTCGTCGAGAGCATCGGTCAGAAATAACCCCACGCGTTCGCGTGCGTGGTCAAACGCTCCGACATCACTCCAACGAGAGCGTGACGGCGCTGCTCATCTGAGCAAAAGGTCACTGATTGTTATCACCCGGTTGTTGCAATGCAGCAACCGGGTGTAAATCATGCATGAACTATAGTGACCCCCGTCACGATGTGGAAACAAGACAGCGCGGACCGCTGTGCTTGACCTCACCGGGCGGCTACGTTCAGCGCCCGATAGGTCCCTATCTCGGGACGGCCGCAGTCCGCGGCCGGCTGGATATTGGAGGAACGAGTGTCAGGAGCACGACTCACGCGAGTTCTCGTGCTGGCAGCGGCGGCAACGCTGGCGCTGGGTGCGTGCGCGGCGCGTGATGAGGGAGGTACGTCGGGCGACACCACCGGCTCGGCGGCGGCGCCTTCGCAGGCGGCCGACGCGGCGAACCCGCGCGGCGACGGCAAGGCGGTGTGCTCGGGCGTGTCGATCGCGTACGCGGGCACCATCAACGGCGCGAGCGCAGCGCTGGGCCAGAACATCCTGCGTGGCGCCGACCTCGCGGTGAAGCAGCACAACGAGGCGAATCCGAACTGCCAGGTGACGCTGAAGCAGTTCGACACCGAAGGCAAGCCGGACAAGGCCCCGGGCATCGTCACCCAGGTCATCAACGAGGCCGACATCATCGGCGTCGTGGGCCTGCCGTTCTCCGGTGAGTCCAAGGCCGCGGGCAACCTGTTCAACCAGGCCGGCCTGGTCACCATCAGCCCGTCGGCGACCAACCCCGCGCTGGCCGAGAACGGCTGGAAGACCTTCTTCCGCGGCATGGGCAACGACTCGGTCCAGGGCCCGGCGGCGGCCAAGTTCCTCACCGAGACGCTCAAGGCCAACAAGGTCTGCGTCGTGGAGGACGACTCCGAGTACGGCATCGGCCTGGCCAACGCCGTGAAGCAGGCGCTGGGCGCCAAGGCCTCCTGCACCGACAAGGTGAAGACCGGTCAGACCGACTTCTCCGCGGTGGTCAACAAGATCTCCACCGAGAACCCGGACGCCATCTTCTACTCCGGCTACTACCCCGAGGCCGGCCCGTTCGCGCAGCAGCTCAACGACAAGGGCGTCACCGCCAAGTTCGTCGGGCCGGACGGTGTGAAGGACAACGAGTTCCTCAAGGGCGCCGGCGGCGGCGCGACCAACGCCTACTTCACCTGCCCGTGCGTCCCGGAGGACAACTTCCGCGACTTCACGGCCGCCTTCAAGCAGGTCGAGGGCGCTGACCCGGGCACCTACTCGCCCGAGGGCTACGACGTCACGACCATTCTGCTCAAGGGCATCGACAGCGGCATCAAGGACCGCGCGGGAATGCTCAACTTCGTCAAGAACTACGACGGTCAGGGCCTGACGAAGAAGTTCAAGTGGAACGACAAGGGCGAGCTCTCCGACACCCCGGTGTGGAGCTACCGCGTCGAGAACGGCAGGATCGTCAACAACGGCCAGATCAGCTAACGACCTGACCTTATCGGGCATGCACGCGGCCGATCGTCGCGTGCATGCCCGATCCGTACCCGGGAATGAGTGAACCCTTGTACCCCGCGATGACCCCATTCCTCGCGCAGTCCGAGCCCTGGATCTCCTTCGACGTGGCCGGCCTCGCGGAACAGTTCTGGAACAACACCGTCGACGGCCTCGCGCTCGGCGGCATCTACGCACTGGTGGCCCTGGGCTACACGCTCGTCTACGGCGTGCTCAAGCTCATCAACTTCGCGCACTCCGAGGTCTTCGTCGTCGGCGCGTTCGCCACCTGGCTGACCTTCTACGGCCTCGGCTTCCGCGCCGGCGCCACGCCGGTCCTGTCGGTCTTCGAGATCATCCTCTTCCTCGCGATCGCCTGCATCGCCGCGATGGCGGTCTCCGGCGGCACCGCGGTGCTGCTGGAACGCGTGGCCTACCGCCCGTTGCGCAAGCGCAACGCCCCGCGCCTGGTCTTCCTGATCACCGCGATCGGCGCCTCGTTCGCCATCCAGCAGGTTCTGCGCCTGGTGTTCGGCCTCAACCAGCAGCCCCAGATCCGGCTGCTGCAGCCGGAACCGCTGTTCCGGCTCTTCGGCGCGACGGTCACCAACATCCACATCATCCTCTTCGTCGCCGCCGTCCTGCTGTGGTTCGTGGCCGACTACTTCGTCAACCGGACCCGCCTGGGCCGCGGCATCCGCGCCGTCGCCCAGGACCCGGACACCGCGACGCTGATGGGTGTCAACAAGGAACGGGTCATCGTCATCACGTTCCTCGTCGGCGGGCTGCTCGCCGGCGCCGCCGCGCTGTTCTACATGATGCGGATCCCGCAGGGCGCCATCTACAACGGCGGCTTCCTGCTCGGCATCAAGGCGTTCACCGCCGCGGTGCTCGGCGGGATCGGCAACCTGCGGGGCGCGCTGCTCGGCGGGTTCCTGCTCGGCCTGGTGGAGAACTACGGCCAGTCCCTGTTCGGCGGCGAGTGGAAGGACATCGTGGCCTTCGTCGTGCTGATCGTCGTCCTGATGTTCCGTCCCACCGGCATCCTCGGTGAGTCCCTCGGGAAGGCGCGCGTATGAGCACCCAGACCGTGAGCGCGCCGGCGAAGCGGCGCTCCATCCGCGAGCAGTGGAACAACCTGTCCCGGCCGGCCCAGTGGGCGATCCTCATCCCGGTCGTGGCGCTGATCTACTTCCTGCCGGTGCTCAACCCGCCGCTCATCGCGACGACCGGCACCGACTTCCCGACCGCGATGTTCGACGTGGCCCGCTACGCGCTGGTCGCGATCGGGCTCAACGTGGTGGTCGGCCAGGCCGGCCTGCTGGACCTGGGCTACGTCGGCTTCTTCGCCGTCGGCGCCTACGTCGCGGCGCTGTTCACCAGCCCGAACTCCGGGCTGACCAAGCTGCCCTACCTGTGGACGCTGCCGCTGGCGATGGTGGTCACGATGATCTTCGGGGTCATCCTGGGCACGCCGACCCTGCGGCTGCGCGGTGACTACCTGGCGATCGTCACGCTCGGGTTCGGCGAGATCATCCGCCTGGTGGCGGACAACGTCGACCCGCTGCGCGGCCAGTCCGGCTTCGAGCGCGTCGGCACCGACGCGGACGGCACGCCGTTCTTCGCCAACGCCACCGCCTGGTACTGGCTGACGGTCACCATCATCATCGCGATCCTGCTGCTGGTCGGGAACCTGGAACGCAGCCGCGTCGGCCGCGCCTGGGTGTCGATCCGCGAGGACGAGGACGTCGCCGAGATCATGGGCGTCCCGGTCTTCAAGTTCAAGATCTGGGCGTTCGTCATCGGCGCCGCCATCGGCGGTCTCTCCGGCGCGCTCTACGCGGGCAAGCTCGGGTTCGTGAACAACCAGTCGTTCGACGTCATCACCTCGATGCTGTTCCTGGCCGCGGTGGTGCTCGGCGGCGCCGGCAACAAGGTGGGCGTGCTGCTCGGCGCGGCCGTGGTGGCCTACCTGCCGCTGCGGTTCGTGCAGCTGGCCGAGTACAACTACCTCATCTTCGGCATCGCGCTGATCATCCTGATGATCTTCCGCCCGCAGGGCCTGCTCGGCGCCCGGCAGCGGCTGCTGGCCCGGGGCCGCCAGGCCTACCAGCGGCTGCTCGGCCGCGGTGAGCAGATCAGCGGGGAGAGCGCGCTGGCCGCCGACACGACGGGAGGTCCCCGATGAGCCACCCCAGCGAGGAGACCCCCGTCGAGGGCGGCCTGGTCGCCGAGGTCGCCCGGATGAGCCCGGAGGAGCTCGCCGAACACGAGGCCGAGGTCGCCGAGGCTGTCGCCGTCGACCGGGACATCCAGGTCGAGGTCGGCGAGACCCTGCTCGAGCTGCGCGACGTGACGCTGAAGTTCGGCGGCCTGACCGCGCTGGACTCGGTGTCCTTCGGCATCCGCCGCGGCGAGATCCTGGGCCTGATCGGGCCCAACGGCGCCGGCAAGACCACCTGCTTCAACGCGATGACCGGGGTCTACCGGCCCACGTCGGGGCAGGTGCTGCTGGAGGACAAGCCGCTGGGCAAGGCCACCCGGCACCAGATCACGCAGCGCGGCATCGCCCGCACCTTCCAGAACATCCGCCTCTTCGGCGAGATGACCGCGCTGGAGAACGTGGTGGTCGGCACCGACGCCCGCCACAAGACCAGCGTCATCGGTGCGCTGCTGCGGCTGCCGCGGCACCACCAGGAGGAGAAGACCGCGGTCGAGCGGGCCATGGCGCTGCTGGAGTTCGTCGGCATCGCCGACCGGGCCGCGGACAAGGCCAAGAACCTCCCGTACGGCTACCAGCGCCGCCTGGAGATCGCGCGGGCGATGGCCACCGAGCCGAAGCTGCTGTGCCTCGACGAGCCGGCCGCCGGGTTCAACCCGGCGGAGAAGGAAGAGCTCATGGGGCTGATCCGCAAGATCCGCGACGACGGCTACACCGTCCTGCTCATCGAGCACGACATGAAGCTCGTCATGGGCGTGACCGACCGGATCGTCGTTCTGGAGTTCGGTAAGAAGATCGCCGAAGGACTGCCGGCCGAGATCAGGGAGAACCCCGCTGTGATCGCCGCCTACCTGGGAGTGCCTGACGATGACGCTGCTTGAGCTTGACGGGGTCTCCGTCCACTACGGACGGATCCAGGCGGTCTCGGAGCTGACGCTGCGGGTCGACGAGGGCGAGGTCGTCGCCCTCATCGGCGCCAACGGCGCCGGCAAGAGCACCACGATGCGCGCCATCTCGGGGATCCGCCCGCTGTCGGCGGGCCGGATCACCTTCGCCGGTGAGGACATCACGAAGCTGCGCGCCGACCTGCGGGTCGTGCGCGGCATCTCGCAGGTGCCCGAGGGGCGCGGGGTGTTCCCGGGCATGACGGTCGCGGAGAACCTGGACATGGGCGCCTACGCGCGCAAGGACCGGAAGAACCTGCAGCCCGACCTGGACCGCGTGTTCGACCTGTTCCCGCGCCTGGCGGAACGGCGCAACCAGGCCGGCGGCACCCTCTCCGGCGGTGAGCAGCAGATGCTGGCGATGGGCCGGGCCCTGATGGCCAAGCCCCGGTTGCTGCTGCTCGACGAGCCGTCGATGGGGCTGGCGCCGCAGTTCATCCAGCAGATCTTCCGGATCGTCACGGAGATCAACAAGCAGGGCACGACCGTGCTGCTGGTGGAGCAGAACGCGCAGCAGGCGCTCTCCCGCGCCCACCGCGCGTACGTGCTGGAAACCGGCCGGATCACCAAGAGCGGCACCGGGACCGAGCTGCTCGCGGACTCCGCGATCAAGGAGGCCTACCTGGGCGTCGCCTGATCGGGTGGCCTGGAACGGTGAGGGCCCCGGCGCCGCGTGCGCCGGGGCCCTCGTCCGTGTGTCAGCGGCTGCCCGGCGCGCGGTCGCGCACCAGGCAGGACAGGCGCGCGGTGCAGGTGCGGCGGCCCTGGTCGTCGGTCAGCACGATCTCGGCGGTGATGGTGCCGCGGCCCACGTGCAGCGGCGTCGCCACGCCCGTGACCAGGCCCGAGCGCGCGGCGCGGTGGTGGGTGCAGGACAGCTCGAACCCGAGCGTGGCCTTGTCCGGGCCGGCGTTGAGCGCGGCCACCGTCGAGCCGAGCGCCTCGGCCAGCACCGCGTTGGCGCCGCCGTGCAGCAGGCCGTAGGGCTGCAGGTTGCCCTCGACCGGCATCGTGCCGACCACCCGCTCCGCCGTGAGCTCGACGAACTCGATGCCGAGCTTGTCGTTGAGCTGCTGCTCCGCGACGCGCGGATCGATGCCCGCGAGCTGCTCGCGGATGGCTTCGGACAGGTTCTCGGTCACGGCTGAGTGCTCCTCGGTGAGACGACGGCAGGGCGAAGCGACCGCTCGCGCGGTTCTGTCGGTGCCCCACCCTAGACTCGCACCCGTGAGCCCCAGCCAGAACCAGCCAGTAGCCAACACCACAGCCACGCTGCCCGCGGACGGGCGGCCGCGGCTGTTGCTGATCGACGGCCACTCGATGGCCTACCGGGCGTTCTTCGCGGTCCCGGCCGACCGGTTCAAGACCTCCACCGGCCAGGTCACCAACGCGGTGTTCGGGTTCACCTCGATGCTCATCAACCTGCTGCGCGACGAGCAGCCCACGCACCTCGCGGTGGCGTTCGACGTGTCGCGGCAGACGTTCCGCTCGGAGACCTTCGCCGACTACAAGGCCACGCGCACGTCCACGCCGGACGAGTTCAAGGGGCAGGTCGATCTGGTCAAGGACGTGCTCGGGGTGCTCGGCATCCCGGTGCTGACCAAGGAGAACTACGAGGCCGACGACATCATCGCCACGCTCACCACGCAGGCCACGGCGCAGGGCTACCAGGTCCTCATCTGCACCGGCGACCGGGACGCGCTGCAGCTGGTGGACGACGCGGTGACCGTGCTGTACCCGCGCAAGGGCGTGTCCGACCTGGTGCGGTACGACCCGGCCGGGGTGTCGGAGAAGTACGGGCTCACCCCGTCGCAGTACCCGGACTTCGCGGCGCTGCGCGGCGACCCGTCGGACAACCTGCCGGGCATCCCGGGGGTGGGGGAGAAGACGGCCACCAAGTGGATCCAGCAGTTCGGGTCGCTGGCCGCGCTCATCGACCGCGTCGACGAGGTCAAGGGCAAGGTGGGCGATGCGCTGCGCGCGCACCTCGACTCGGTGATGCTCAACCGCCAGCTCACCGAGCTGGTGCGGGACGTGCCGCTGGACGCCACGCCCGACGACCTCGCGCTCAAGCCGTGGGACCGGGACGCGGTGCACCGGCTGTTCGACGAGCTGGAGTTCCGGGTGCTGCGCGACCGGCTGTTCCAGACGCTGTCCAGCGCCGAGCCGGAGGCCGAGTCCGGGTTCGAGGTGGAGGGCGCGGCGGTGCCCGCCGGCGGTCTCGCGGCGTGGCTGTCCCGGCACACCAAGGCCGGCCGGACCGTGGGCCTGTCGTTCCGCACCACCGGATCGTCGGTGCGGTCGGACATCCAGTCGATCACCCTCGCCTCGGCGGGCGGCGAGGCCGGCTACGTCGACGTCACCACGCTGGACGAGGCCGACGAGCAGGCGCTGGCGGCGTGGCTGGCCGATCCGGCGATCCCCAAGGCCGGGCACGCCCTGAAGGTGCCGCTGCACGCGCTGCGGGCGCGCGGCTGGAAGCTCGCCGGGCTGGCGATGGACACCGAGCTGGCCGCCTACCTGGTCCGGCCGGGGCAGCGGTCGTTCGAGCTGGACGACCTGGTGCTGCGGTACCTGCAGCGCGAGCTGCGCAACGACAGCGACTCCGGCGACGGCCAGCTGTCCCTGCTCGACGACGACGACGGCGACCAGAAACTGGTGCAGGGCGAGCTGGTCCGCGCCAGCGCGGTCGCCGAGCTGGCCGGCGCGCTCTCCGGCGAGTTGGAGAAGATCAGCGGCACCACGCTGCTGAACGACATCGAGCTGCCGCTGCTGCAGGTCATCGCCGAGGTCGAGGCCGCGGGCGTGGCGGTGGACATCGAGCAGCTGACCGCGCTGGAGGCGCACTACGGCGCCCGCGTGAAGCAGGCCGCCGAGGCCGCCTACGGCGTGATCGGCAAGCAGGTCAACCTGGGCTCGCCCAAGCAGCTGCAGGTCGTGCTGTTCGACGAGCTGGGCATGCCCAAGACCAAGCGCACCAAGACCGGCTACACCACCGACGCCGAGGCGCTGCAGACGCTGTTCGAGAAGACCGAGCACCCGTTCCTGCAGCACCTGCTGGAGCACCGGGACGCCACCCGGCTCAAGACCACGGTCGAGGGCCTGCTCAAGTCGGTCGCCGACGACGGCCGGATCCACACCACGCTGCACCAGACCATCGCCGCCACCGGGCGTCTGTCCTCTGTGGACCCGAACCTGCAGAACATCCCGATCCGCACCGAGGAGGGCCGCCGCATCCGCGACGCCTTCGTGGTCGGCGAGGGGTACGCCGAGCTGCTCACCGCGGACTACAGCCAGATCGAGATGCGGATCATGGCGCACCTGTCCGAGGACGCGGCGCTGATCGAGGCGTTCCAGTCCGGGTTCGACTTCCACGCCGCCACCGCGGCGCGGGTGTTCGGCGTCGACCCGGCCGACGTCACCGGGCCGCAGCGGGCGAAGATCAAGGCGATGAACTACGGCCTGGCCTACGGGCTGTCGGCGTACGGGCTGTCGCAGCAGCTGCGGATCTCCACCGAGGAGGCGCGCGGGCTGATGGACGAGTACTTCGCCCGGTTCGGCGGGGTGCGCGACTACCTGCACAGCGTCGTGGTCGAGGCGGGCAAGGTCGGCTACACCGAGACGATCTTCGGCCGCCGCCGGTACCTGCCCGACCTCAACAGCGACAACCGGCAGCGCCGGGAGATGGCCGAGCGGATGGCGCTCAACGCGCCGATCCAGGGCAGCGCGGCCGACATCATCAAGGTCGCGATGATCGGCGTGCACCGCGCGATCGCGGAGGCGGGCCTCTCGTCGCGGGTGCTGTTGCAGGTGCACGACGAGCTGATCGTGGAGGTCTGCGAGGGCGAGCGGGACCGGGTCGAGGAGCTGGTGCGCCGCGAGATGGGCGCGGCCTACGAGCTGGCCGTGCCGCTGGAGGTGTCGGTCGGGTTCGGCCGGTCCTGGAACGAGGCGGCGCATTGAGCCGATGACCGACCGGGTGGCGGTGGTGGCGCAGGTGCGCCGCGCCAAGGACTGGATGGACGCGCACTACGCCGAGCCCCTCGACGTGGACGCGCTCGCCGCCGTCGCCTGCTGTTCGCGCTACCACTTCATGCGGTCGTTCGCCGCCGCGTACGGGGAGAGCCCGAAGGCGTACCTGACGCGGCGGCGCATCGAGCGGGCGCAGGACCTGCTGCGGTCGGTGAACCTGACGGTCACCGAGGTGTGCCTGGCCGTCGGGTTCTCCAGCCTGGGCACGTTCAGCCGCCGCTTCACCGAGATCACCGGCGAGTCGCCGAGCGAGTACCGGGCGCGGGTGCGTTCGGACGGGCCGCCGCCGGTGCCCGGGTGCTACCTGATGATGTGGACCCGCCCGGGGGCGGAAACCGCACATTCGGAGAAGCCCGGGGACGCGGCCGGGCCGTAGCGTCTGGTCATCGACGACAGGAGGTTCGCGATGATCAGGGGACTGTCCCATGCCAGCGTCTACGTGCTGGACCACGACTCGGCGAAGGCGTTCTACACCGAGAAGCTCGGCTTCGAGGTGCGGCGGGACCTGCGGATCGGTGATTTCCGCTGGCTCACCGTCGGGCCGCCCGGCCAGCCGGACCTGGATTTCATCCTGATGAAGCCCGGCCCGCCCCAGCACGACGCGGAGACCGAGAAGCAGATCCGGGAGCTGGTGGCCAAGGGCGCGCTCGGCGGGGGAGTCTGGCGCACCGACGACTGCCGGAAGACGCACGCCGAGCTGGCCGCCCGCGGGGTCACGTTCCTGCAGGAGCCGGCCGAACGCCCGTACGGCATCGAGGCGGTGTTCCGCGACGACTCGGGCAACTGGTTCAGCCTGACCGAGCCGCACGCCTTCGACCCGGGCAAGGACTGGGGCTGAGCGTCGCCGGTTTCCGGCTGCGCGCCGAGTTGCGCCGCACTTCGGCGCGGGGCGGACCGGTCGCCGGTGAACAGTGTCGTGGCGGGTGTCCGGCGTGTTGCGGGCGGGAAAACGGCACGTGGAGAGGCTGTGCGGGCGGCGGGCAGCAGGTAGCGTGGGGTCATGGCTGGCCGGAAAGCGCTGATCCTGGCGGGAACGGGCATGCTGGCGAGGGTCGCGCAGGTCCTGACCCACGAGGGCTGGCACGTGGTGCTGCCCTCCCGGCGGTACCACCCGCTGGACTGCGAGGTGCGGCCCGGGGCGGCGGCGCGGCGGTCGATGCGGCCACCCGGGCACCGGCCCTACCACCCCGCCACCCTCCGTCCGTGGGGCGGCGGGAAGGCGATCTGGGTCGAGGCGCACTGGGACCGGCCGCGGGAACTCGCGGCGAAGGCGGAGCTGGCCCTGCGCGGGCCGGCGGACCTGCTGGTGGCGTGGATCCACGAGCAGTACCGCCGGTCGGTGATGGGGGCGGTGGAGCCCCTGCTCGCCGAGGACGCGCCGGTGGTCGAGGTCCGCGGCGGCCTGAGCGGCACCGGGGCCGTCGAGCCACCCGACCCGCTCCTCCCGCTCCACCCGACGCAGGTGGTGCAGCTGGGCACGGTCTCCGCCTACGACGCCCACCGCTCCCTGGCGCAGGACGAAATCGCCGAGGGAGTACTCGACGCGGTGCGGCGGGCGCTGAACGGGCACGCGAGCTCGACGCATCAGGTGGGGCAGCTGCGGCCGTTGGTGCGCTAGCTGTATCCGGTCAGGACGTTGGTAGCGGCGTGTCTGGCTGAGTAAAGGAGAACCTCCGGTTGGGATGTGGCTTGTCTAAGGCCCACTCCGATCCGGAGGTTCTCGTGTTCCACGGTAGTGCCCGGCTG
>NZ_PQHW01000161.1 GCF_003385215.1 Amycolatopsis thermalba
CTCCGGCGACAACCGCTTCTCACTCTTACGTGGAGTCACAGCCCCAGATGTCATCACTCACAGTGCCCATCCCGCCGGACCTCAGCCCGGCGTGTCGGGCCAGAAACACCGATCTTGAAACAGTCCCTTCTGCAGAAAAAAACGAGAGAGAGCACCGAGCCAGTTGCGGAGTGGAGCTCCTGGCTCAGCACCTATGATCCCGAGGTGAGCCGGGTGTTGGACAAGCGGTAGAGCTGACGAACGGGCGGCTGGGGAAGGGTGCGCTGAGCAGGCAAGGCCGCAGGACCATTTGCTCTCCTCGTCGTCCTCAGGTACCTCGGCCTGGTACCAGCCGCGGTGTACACGGTCGTCGCGGTGGCGGTCTTCAGCTTCGCCGCCCGGCGGCCCTCAAACCGAAAGTAACGATGTCGCAGAGCGCGGGCGCCGTCGCCATCCGATGACGGCGCCCGCAGCCGTCTGCTCGACAGGTCTCGCCAGGCCCGACGTGGGCGCCGGATAGGGTTCGTCGCGATCAGTCTCCGGAAGTCGGGAGCAAACCGTGAGGTTGGATGCCGCCGTTGTCGGCAAGAGCGCCGGATCGCAGGCCAAGTTGTCGGAGCGCGTCCCCGTCGTTGTCTTGACGGTGCTCGCGGTGGTGCCGGTCGGCTTGGCGTTGTGGACTGCGGCGCGTACCTCGCGGCTGCACGTGTTGCTCGACTACTGGCACGTGCTCGCGAAGATCACCTCGGATGACGGCTCGCTGGTGCCGGGGCAGGTGCTGACCTACCACCTGGACCAGCCCTTCGCGGTCCCGTCATTGCTGTTCTGGGCCGATGCGGCGTGGTTCGGCGGCGACAACCGGGTTTTGACTGTCCTGACGGTGCTGCTGCTGGCCGGCGCGGTGCTCCTGCTCCGGGGGATGCTGCCGTCCACAGTGCCGCCTGTGATCAAGGCCGCCCTGACGGCCGGATTCGCGTGGCTGCTGTTGTCCTCGCACCTGGCGGAGCTGTGGTTGCAGGGCACGAACGGCATCAGCTGGGTGCCGGCGGTCGCCTGCGGGGTCGTGGCGGTGGCGGCCGCGCACCGTGGGCAGGTGTGGTGGGCCTGGGGTGCGGCGTTGGTGGCCTGCCTGTGCTTCGGCGCGGGGCTGCCGGTGTGGTTCGCGGTCGCGGTGGCCACCTGGTTGCGGGGCGAGCGGATTGGGCGGGTGGTCACCCCGTTGCTGGCCGGGCTGCTGGTGGTGGCGGCGTGGTTCCTGACGAAGCCGGCGGGGCCGCAGTCGCTGGCGACGACGGCGATCGATCCGGACCGACGGTTGTCGGTTTTCGGTGCGGCGCTGGGCGGGTTGTGGGCGGTGGACACGCCGGTGGTGGCGGTGATCGCCGGTGGCGCCACCGTTGCGGCGCTGGTGTTGCTCACTCTGCCCGCGTTCCGCAGGACCCGGGAGGCCGCGCCGGTGGCGGGTTGGATCGCCCTGGCGGTGTATGCACTGCTGCTGGCCGGATTGGTGGCGCTGGGCCGCTCGACGACGGTAGCGGTCGCGGGTGGCAACGTGGGGCTGTTGGGCCGGTACGGTCTGGCTGGCGCGCTGGCGACGTGCGCGTTGTTGGTGCTGGTGGTCGTGGCACGGCCGGCGCTCCCGCAGCGGTATGTCGTCACCGCGGTGGTCACGCTTGGGCTGGTCACGCATGCGATCGGCGGCGGGACTCAGGACCAGGCGCGGGCGAATTATGCGTCGCTGGGTCTGGCGGCGGTGGCGTTGCGGGTCGAGGCTCGGGAGACGCTCACCGCGATGCAGATCGAGCCGTCGGCGATACCGGCCGCGCGGGCGTTGGGCGCGTATCCGTTCACGGATGATTTCAGCCTCGGTTGTGCTCATCAGCTCGGCCAGTCCCTGGACCTCACCGCCGTGCCGGTGCTGCCCGGTCCGGCGGATGCGGGAACCACCAAGGGGGTCGTCGACACCTCGGTGTTGGCGGGTGACACCGTGATCTCGGGTTGGGCGCTGGTCCAGGGGCAGGTTCCGGATTGCGTGCTCGTGACCGATGCGGCCGGGACGATCGTCGGTGGTGGTGTCACGAACGTCGCCCGGCCGGATCTGGCGTGGCCCGGCTGGCGGGCCGTGGCCGCTCCAGGTGCGACGGGACTGAGCGTGGTCGTGGCCAGTGGTGATGCGCTCTACCGCGTCGAACCCAGCGGCTCCTGAGACGTTTGGGGGCAGAACGCCTTCATCGAACGGGACGCGATCCGCACGGCCTGCACCGGCGAGTACCCGCGGTCCTGTAGCTCGCTGACGATGGTGCGTGGGGTGATGCCGCCGGCTATGGCCGCGCAGATCGAGTGTGCGAACTGCGTAACCTCGGCGTCTGTTCCGCGGACCGAGTCGGTGCGCAGGTCCTGGACGAGCCCAGCGTCATGCGCGGCCGGTTCCGCGTCGCCGGGGGCCGCGACGATGAAGATGATGGCGCCGAGGAGCAGAGCTGGGAGCCACGCGTGCCGGCGTCTGATCACGAATACGCCACCTGCGTGCGGCCGGTCGCGCTGTCCCAGGCGATGGTGCCGTGCTGGAAGTTCGTGCGCCGCCCGCCGGTCACGGCGTACTCGTCGCTGGTCGGGTAGCCGAGCGCGCTGCGTTCCCAGCCCAGTGAGGCCCAGGTGTCGCGGATGGCGCCGTAGACGGACCAGGCGCCGGTGGTGGGGGACCAGTAGATGGACGCGGCTTTGGAGAAGTGGTTGTAGCGGCCGACACCGTCCGGTGCCGCCGTCTCGTCGGTGGCCGGGTAGCCCATGGCTCCGGTTTCCCAGCCGAGTGCGGCCCAGCGGGACCGGATCTGTCCTTGCACGGAATGGGCGCCGGTGCTGGGTGTCCAGTAGACGGATGCGCCGCCGGCGCCGTTGAAGTGGTTGTACCGGCCCACTCCGTCGGGCGTGGTCGACTCGTCGGTGGTGGGAAAGCCGAGGACCTGGGTTCCGCCGCGGGCCAGCCAGGTGCTGCGGATCTGGCCGTGAACCGACCGCGCTCCGGTGGCGGTGCTCCAGTAGATGGAGGCGTTATCGGCACCGGCGAAATCGTTGTAGCTGCCGCCGTCGACCGGGGTTTCGTCCGTGAGCGGGAAGCCCAGCAGGCCACCGGGGCCGCCGAGGTTCTGGTAGTGGCCGAGAATGGCGCCGCGCACGGACCAGGCGCCGGTGCTGGGCCGGAAGTACATGGTGCCGTGGTCGTAGTTCTGCGCCCATCCGCCGGCGACCGTGTACTCGCCGCCGGACACGTTTCCGAGTGGGGAGGCGGCGCCGCCGAGCGCGCTGTAGTGGGCTTGGAGCTTGTCGGGCTCGTCACCGGTCGCGAACGCGGCGAGTTGTTCCGGTGTGCCGTTGAACCAGTCCTGGTCGCCGGGAAAGGTGCCGGAGGTGGCGTACTGGAAGAAGGTGTACTCGCTCCAGCTCGCCGGGATGGTGGGCGCGCCTCCGGCGTCGGAGTTGCTCGGCGCGATCCAGAGGGGGTCGTTGCCGAAGCCGCTGTCGTTGCCGGTGCAGTGGCTCCACCAGCCGGTGGTCGTGTAGATGATGGGCCAGCGGTTCGTGCGGTCGTGCACCGTCGTGGCGAAGTCGGCGATCCACGCGGACATCTGGGTGGTGGTGAGGCCGTAGCACCAGCCTGCCCAGTCGGCGGTGCCGTAAGGGTTGTATTCGATGTCGAGCACCGGCGGAAGCGTGTGCCCGTCGGCGACCCAGCCACCTCCGTGATCGAGGAAGAACAGCGCCTGCGCCACGCCGCCGGAGCGGTCGGGCAGCGCGAAGTGGTAGGCGCCGCGGCGGAGTCCGGCGTTGGCCGAGCCGGAGTAGTTGGCCGTGAACTGGGGGTCGGTGTAGGTGGTTCCTTCGGTGGCCTTCATGAACGCGAACTTCGCTCCAGCCCCGGCGACCGCGGACCAGTCGACCGCGCCCTGGTGGTGGCTCACGTCCAAGCCCGGCGTCGTCGCGGACACCTGAGCACTTGTCGCTGCCATCGACACGAGCACAGACACCGCGATGACGCACGCCTGTCGCAACCGTGACACCTGTTCCTCCCCGTGCTTGCTCGGGCCCGCACTCGTATCGACAGTTCTCCGATTCCGTTACCGCCCGGGATGGAAAGCGCTATTTCGTCCCTTTTGTCATCGCCCTGATGGCCTATTGCGGTCTGTGCTCATAGCTCCACCTGCTCTTCTTGGCAATGGTGATCCATGCCTCAATTCGTCCTGTAACGAGAACGCCTTCCTTAAGCGATGCTGAGAACTGGACGGCGGGTCTGAACCTTCCGTCCGGCGCGGAGCTGCTGCGAGGCAACGGATCTGCGTGTCGCCGTGGTGTCGTGGGCGCCGCGGTCCGGTCGGCGCGTCGAGGGGTCGTCGTGCCGCTTAGGGGAGGTACTGGCTTTGTTCTCGCTGTCCCGAAATGTCAGCAAGAATCGCTGGGTAAGATTTGTCCAGTTCATCTTGATCTGCACCCTGGTTGTGTGGGGTGTCGAAATCTCGCCGACGCCGGCGAGTGCGGCGGCGCCGACGCCGGTCGATCCGCGTGAGGTTCCGCTGGTGGCGTCGGCGCCGGCGGCTCCCGACGCCCCGGATGCTCCCTCCACGGCGAACTTCGCCGCCCAGTCACGTCACGACGGGGGAGCGGGAAGCCATTTCGACCCGCAGCGGTCCACACCGATCTCGCGGTCGATGTTCGTCACTGAGTACCTCAACCCGGACGGCACCCACTCCATCCAGCAGTCCAACCAGCCGCTGAACGTGCAGGACGAGACCGGTGCCTGGCAGCCGGTCGACACCGCGCTCTCGCGCGACGCCGCGACCCACCGTGCGGACGCGGACGACCATCCGCTGAGCCCGTCGCTGGCGACCACCGCCAGCGACCCGGCCGTGCTGCAGGTCGAGTCCGGTGGCAAGACCGCCAGCCTGGCTCTGGACCAGGCTGCGCCCGCGCAGGCGCAGGTGCAGGGCGACTCGGTCACCTATCCCGAGGTCGCGCCCGGCACGGACCTCGACTACGAGGTCACGCCCGGCGCGGTGAAGGAGACCATCAAGCTCAAGCGCCCGCCGGCCGATGGCCGCTCGTCGTGGCGGTTCAAGCTGAACACCGGCGGACTGACCCCGCGCCTGGAGCGCAACGGCGCCATCACCCTCGCCGACGAGAGCGGCACCGCGAAGATCGTGCTGCCGCCGATCGAGACCTGGGACTCGGCCGGCAACGGCGAGACCGCCCCGGCCATGACCGGCGGCACCTATCACCTCGAGCGCGCGGGCGCCGACTGGTGGCTCACCGTCGCCGTCGATCCCGCCTGGCTCAACGACCCCAAGCGCGTCTACCCGGTCTCCATCGACCCGACCTTCACCTACGGCGTCACCGAAAGCCACGCCTACCGCTCCGACGGCTACAACTGTGACGCCTGCGGTCTGCGCATCGGCAACAGCCAGGCCAACGGCGACACCTACAACCGCAGCGTCTTCCACGTCGACTACACACCGCTGTTCGGCAAGACCGTGGTCGGCGCGCGCATGGACCTCTCCCGCAACACGAGCGTCGTCGGCTCGGTGAAGACCTGGAACGCGAACCTCTACCACGCCTCCGGCTTCAACTTCAACGGCGTCGGCGGCTACATGGCCAGTGCGCTGGTGGGCGACGTCGGCAGCTTCTCCGGCGAGGGCCTGACCGGCTTCATCCGCGACCGGGTCAACGCCCGCGACGGCTCGGTGTTCTTCATGATGATCGGCGCCGAGAACGCCGGCATCTGGACCTACAAGAACCTCAACGCCACCCTCATCGTCGACACCGGAACCCCCGCCCCGGCGGCGACTCTGGTGAGCCCGGCCGACGGCACGGTCTCGACCTCGCTCACCCCCACTCTTGCGGTCAAACCGGTGACCGATCCCGACGGTGACCCGGTCACCTACTGCTTCCGCGTGGCCACCGGCGCCGACGCCAAGTCGGGCGTGGTCGTGGACTCCGGTTGCCTGTCCACCCCGACCTGGACGGTCCCGGCCGGGGTGTTGCAGGACGGCGTCGCCTACACCTGGCAGGCGATGACCTACAGCGGCAGCACCACGATCACGCCGACCTGGGTCGGCCACTTCAAGATCGACCAGCGCATCGGCGACCATGGCCCTTCGCCGACGGACGAGGCCGGGCCGGTCACCGTCAATCTTGCCAACGGCAACGTCTCCACCGCCGAGCAGACCCCGACCTTCAACACCGTCGGCGGTAATGCCGGCATCAGCTTCACCTACAACTCGCAGCAGACCGAGTCCAAAGGCCTGCGCGCCTCGTACTACGCCGACCTGTCCCACAACGGGCTGATCAACGACGCCCAGCAGCCGGTGCTGGTGCGCACCGAACCGCAGGTCAACGTCGACTGGGGCGACGCGTCGCCGTTCGCCACGGCGCTGGCGCCGGACTGGTTCGTCGTGCGGTGGGAGGGCTACTTCCAGGCCCCGGCGAATGGGACCTACCAGTTCGCCGCCGTGCACGACGACGGCGCCGTGATCTGGCTCAACGGCAGCAAGGTCTACGACGTCACCGGCGTCAGCGACGTCAACTGGACCCAGTCCACCGGCGTGGCGATGACCGCCGGACAGCGCCTGCCGCTCAAGATCGAGCTCGCCGAGGGCGTCGGTCTCGCGAGGATGCGGCTGTTCACGCGCACCGATGACAACACCACGGTGCCGCCGCAGATCGTGCCGGCCGACTGGCTGTCCACCTCCGACCTGCCGGCTCTGCCCAAGGGCTGGACGATGTCGGCCGACCTCGACGGTGACGGCTCGAGCTACACCGAGGCCAAGGTCACCGACCAGAACATCGTGCTCACCGACGCCACCGGCGCCAAGCACACCTGGACCAAGAAGTCCACCGGCGGCTACACCCCGCCCACTGGCGAGGACGGCGTGCTGGCGCTGGACAACGCCGGCCGGGTCACCTTGAGCGACGGCGGTGACGTGTTCACCTTCCGTTCCGACGGCAAACTCGACACCCAAGCCTCCTCAATCGATTCACGCAAACCCGCTGCCCTGCAGAACATCTACGACGGCACGCCGTCCCGCCTGGTGCAGATCAAGGACCCGGTCTCCGGACGGGCGCACGTGCTGCACTACAACCGCAGCGGTGACGACTGCTACCACGGCCTCACCCCGCCGGTCGGGGCCGACGCGGTCGCGCCCTCGCAGATGCTGTGCCGGATCTCGTACTGGGACGGCACCGAAACCCTGATCTGGTACTCCAACGGCCGGCTCGCCCGGATCGAGGACCCGGGCTCGGCGGACACCGACTTCGGCTACGACGCCGACGGCCTGCTGACCTACCAGCGCTCGCCGCTGGTCAACGACTGGGTGGCCGTCGACCCGGCCACCCGGTACACCAACTTCGACGTCATGACCAAGATCGACTACGACAAGACCTCGGGCAAGCCGAAGGCGGTCAAGGTCACCGAACCGCAGCCCGCACCGGGGCAGCCGCGGCCGGAGACGTCCTACCGGTACGACCCCGCCAACCGCCAGACCTTCACCGACACCGCGGGGCTGAATCCGGCGATCGGCTTCGCCAGCAAGGTCACCTACGACGAGGCCGACCGCACCCTGTCCACCACCGACGCCGCGGGCAAGACCTCGACCCAGGAGTGGAGCGTCAAGGACCTGCCGCTGTCCACCACCGACCCGGCGGGCCGGAAGTCGACCACGGTCTACGACTACGCCGACCGGGCCACCGACTCCTACGGCCCGGCGCCCGCGTCGTGCTTCACCGGACAGCTGCCCAACGGCACCTGCGCCGGTATGTCCCACGGCCACACCGGCTACGACGAGGGCATCAACGGCCTGTCGGTGGCCTACTACGACAACGACAGCCTCTCCGCCGCGCCCAAGGTCTACACCACGGGTATTGGCAGCCCCGGCGGGCAGCTGGTGAAGAACTGGAACAACGACGCCCCGACCACGGGCATCCCCGCGGACCACTTCTCCTTGCGCGCCACCGGCGACATCGTGTTCCCCGCCGCCGGTGACTACACGCTCCGCGTGCTCGCCGACGACGGCGTGCGGGTGTGGATCGACGACCAGATCGTCATCGACGACTGGCGCAACACCACCCCCGCATGGCGCACCGGCGTCGTCCACAACGACGTCCCTGGCGCAGCCAAGCGGATCCGGGTCGACTACTACGAGTATGACCTGACCGCGCAACTCGAGCTGCACTGGACCACCCCGTCCGGCGTGCAGGAGGCCGTGCCGGGCACCCAGCTCAAGCCGCGCTACGGCCTGACCACCTCCACCACCGCCAGCGAGTCCGACGGCGTCCAGGACAAGGTCGGCACCACCCGCTTCGACGAGAACGGCCTCGACCCCGTCTACGGGCTCGCGTCCTCAGGCCAGGGCAACCCGGGCGGCCTCAAGATCGCCGGGTCGGTCAGCTACGAGGCGCCCGGAACCGGCTATCTGCGCAAGACCAGTAAGACGATGGCCACCGGCGCCAAGACCACCTACACCTACTACGGCGACACCGAGACCAGGGCCAACCCCTGCGTCGCGGGCAGCCCCGCGATCAACCAGGGCGGCATGCCCAAGCTGACCACCTCCACCACCCCGGCCTCGGGCCCCGCCCGGGTCGACGAGCGGGTCTACGATGCCTCCGGGCGGGTGATCGCCCAGGCCAGCGGCGGCGCCTGGACCTGCACCACCTACGACGTGCGCGACCGGCCGCTGGAAGAGCGCGTCCCCGCCTCGGCCGACGCCCCCGCACGCACGGTGACGCACAACTACGCCGTCGGCGGCGACCCGCTCACCACATCGGTGTCGGACGACAAGGGCACCATCACCACGACCGTGGACCTGCTCGGCCGCGACGTCGCCTACACCGACGCCAACGGCGTGCGCACCACAACCACCTACGACCAGGTCGGACGCGTCACCTCGAGCACCATCACGCCTCCGGATGCCGCGGACGCGCCCCGGACGTTGTCGTTCACCTACGACGACGCGGGGCGGGTGCTCACCCAGAAGCTGGACAGCATCACCGTCGCCACGATCACCTACGACAACGCCGGCGAGCTGGCCACGGTCGCCTACGGCAACGGCACCTCACTCGCAACGGTCACGAAGGACTACGCCGCCCGGCTCACCAGCCTGGGCTGGAAGACCAGCGACGGGAAGGACGTCGTCAGCCAGGTCGGCCGCACCTCGGCCGGCACGATCATCGACGAATCCCTCGCCGGCGTAGATGCCAGACCGAACGCGCCCAACTACATTTACGACGGCGTCGGACGCCTGACCGAGGCCTACGTCGTCGGGCACCACTACACCTACGACTACACCTCGACCGCCTCGGCGACCTGCCCGACGGGCACCCAGGCCAACGCCGGCCTCAACACCAACCGCATGCGGCTGCTCGACCAAACCGCATCCGGCACCGCCGAGACCCGCTACTGCTACGACGCCGCCGACCGGCTCCTGGCCACCGAAGGCGCCACCGCGCTGACCAAGGTCGCCTACGACGCCGACGGCAACACCACCAGCTGGACCGCCGCGGACGGCACCGTCACCACGCTGAAGTGGGACGGCTCCGACCGCAACATCAGCGCCCGAATGGTGAGCCCTAACCTCGCACTGAACGCTGACGTCGTCTACACCCGTGACGCGGCCAACCGAATCATCCGCCGCGACCCGCTCAACTGTGACAACAACACCGTCACGCGCTACGGCTACACGGGTGACAGCGATACTGCCGACCTCACCCTGGACGGCGACAACCGGCTGACCTCGCTCACTCTCACTCTGCCGGGCGGCGTGCTGTTCACCAGCAAGGTCAGCAATGGTGGGGCCTTCACGCCGACGTACGACCACCCGACCATCCGTGGCGACCTGGTCCTGACCACCGACGCGGCCGGTCACCAGGTCGGCGACTTGCGTACCTACGACCCCTACGGCCAGCCGTTGACGGCTGCCGGGGCCGTCGACCCGCAGAACGTGCCGGACAACTCACCCGGCTCGATGGACTACGGCTGGCTCGGCGAGCACGAACGCCCGTACGAGCACGCTCAGGGGCTTGCCATTGTCCAGATGGGTGCTCGCCCGTACAGCCCGCAGCTCGGCCGATTCCTGTCCATCGATCCGCAGGAAGGTGGTTCGGCTAACGATTACGACTACGTCACTGGCGACCCCATCAACAAGACGGACCTCGACGGTTTGTGGTGGTCCTGGCTCAGCTCCGCCGCGAAGGCGGTAGGAAACTTCGCTCGCGCTCACGCTCACCAAATCGTGTCGTTCGCCGTTCCAATCGTGGCGACCGTCGGAGCGGCGGCCGTCTGTGCTGGCACCGCAGGTTTTGGTTGTGTCGCCATCGCGGGAGCAGTCATCGGTGCTGCCGCCAGCGGCGCAGGCCACGCCGCAGTCGCGCAACTACGACACGAACCCATCACGCGCCGCCGGGTGATTGGCTGGATGGCCAAGGGCGCTCTCTCCGGATTCCGGGGCGCTGTGGGGGCGCGGGCTGGTCTATCATTCGGGGCACTAGGGAAGCGGTTCGTGCGCTCCAGAGGGAACATGCGAGCAGTCGCACGCCATATTCGCGTTTCCCGAGCCCTACTGCGCACGCGACACAATTGGAGGATCCGCTGAAACGGATCAGCCGCGAACACCTTCGCGACATCGTCCTCGTCGTCGCGACCTGCTGGCTCGTGCCCTTCGGAGTAGCCCTTCCCTTCGTGTTGCACAATCCGATCTTCGCTGTGATCTTCGCGACCATCGGGTGCGCAGTTCTGCTTGGCCTCGGGCTGGTGGTCAAGATGTGGGACCGGATACGCGGTAGGAAATAGGCAACGTGGTTGTAGTGGCGGCCGTTGTCTGGCTCAGGTGCAGACGACGGCCGCCACGCGTGTCGATCGGGAACCTTTCTCCACGCTGGACAGCCTCGTGTGCAGCAACGTGCTAGTAGGAGCTTAAGTCCCGTCCAACTGCGCACCGCAGATTGAGATGCCCGAGCTGCTGTCGCGCTGGTTGTCGGCTGATACGTGTCAGGGCCCGCTAGCTGTATGAGGCCGTGACATTGGTGACGCCGGTGTGGAGCCGGGTCGCGGGTGGCTGATCTCCGGCAGCAGTGTGTGGTCGATGGTAGTTGTAGTGGATGTTCCAGATCGCTAACGCCTCGGT
>NZ_PQHW01000162.1 GCF_003385215.1 Amycolatopsis thermalba
GGACCGCTCGGCGATCCGGCGGGGCCGGCCGCCTCCGCCCGCGCCAGCGCCGCCCGGCCCCGCCGGATCGCCGAGCGGTCCCAGCGCCGCCGGTCCTGGTCCTCCAGCAGCACCGGCTCGCCGTCCGGCCCGGTCCGCGCCGGGAACCGGGCCGCCGTCAGCTCCAGCAACGCCAGCAGCCCGTGCACCTCCGGCTCGTCCGGCATCAGGCGCGACACCACCCGGGCGAGGCGCTGGGCCTCACCCGCGAGGTCGAACCGGATCAGGTCGCCGCCCGAGCTGGCCGACGACCCCTCGGTGAAGATCACGTAGATCACGTTCAGCACCGAGCCGAGCCGCTTGGCCCGCTCGTCCGGCGCGGGCACCTCGAACGGCACCCGCGCCGCGGCGAGCGTCTTCTTCGCGCGCGTGATCCGCGCCTGCACGGTCGCCGTCGGCACGAGGAACGCCCGCGCGATCTCGTCGCTGGTCAGACCGCCCACCACGCGCAGCGTCAACGCGACCCTGGCCTCCCGCGACAACACCGGGTGGCACGAGATGAACATCAGCGCGAGCACGTCGTCGTCGATCTGGTCCGGGTCCCACTCGACCTCGCCGCCGTCCTCGCGCAGGTCGGCTGCGAGGACGGCGTACTTCGAGTCGAGCGCGGAGCGGCGGCGGAACGCGTCGACGGCCCGCCGCCTGCCCACCGTGAGCAGCCACCCCGCCGGGTTGCGCGGCACCCCCTCACGCGGCCAGGTCACCAGCGCCTCGGCCAGCGCCTCCTGCGCGAGGTCCTCGGCCAGCGCGAAATCGCCGGTGTAGCGCGCGAGCGCACCGACGATCCGCGCCGACTCGATCCGCCAGACCGCGGCGATCGCTTCCCGTTCGGTCATCTCAGAGCTGGCCGGTCGCCTCGCGCCACGCCCGCTCCTTCTGGATCCACTCGTTGTCCTGCGGGAACTCGTCGATGGTGGTGACGCGGCGGATCTCGGTCTTGAAGCCCTTGCCCTTGATCGGCGACCGCTTGGCCCACTCGACCGCCTCCTCCTTGGAGGCCACGTTGAGGATGTAGAACCCGCCGAACAGCTCCTTCGTCTCGCCGTACGGGCCGTCGGTGACCACGGGCGGCTCGGACGAGAAGTCGACCACCACGCCGTCGTTCGCGTCGTCCAGCCCTTCGGCGGCGACCAGCACGCCCGCGCGGATCAGCTCCTGGTTGTAGCGTCCGGTCATCTCGATCATCTGGTCGAAGTCGAAGTCGCCCAGGTTCGCGAACGCCTCGTCGGTGGCCCGCCAGATCAGCATGAACTTCACGGTGTTTCTCCCTCGATGTCCGGGTCCCTCTCGGACCCTCTCACCCCATGGGTCGAACGGGGAACGATTCGATCGACACGGCCCCGGAGATTTTTCGTGCAACCCGCCGGCGGGCCCGTACCGTCCAGGGAGCATGAGGTGGAAAGCAACGATGTGCGGGCTGGGCCTCGTCCTGCTGGCGGCCACGGCCTGCGGTGAGCGACCCGAATCCGTCCAGCCCGGCTCCGGCGGTCAGCCCACCGGCGAGCCCTCGGTCGTCGCGCCCATCCCGACCACCGACCTGCCCCCGGTGATGCCCGGCGGCCCGCGGCAGATGCAGCCGCCCGCGGACACCGCCCAGGTGCCGGCCACCCGCGTCGACTCCTCGGCGCTGCCCTCGGACTTCCCGCGCGAGGTGTACGTCAGCGCCGACGGCAGGCAGCTGTTCGTCCGAGCCGAGGAAGGCGGGTGCGGGCGCGCCGCGGCCGAGGTGACCGCCCAGGACGCGCGGCAGGTCGTGGTCACCCTGGTGGAGAACAAGAGCAACCTGGCGGGCCAGATGTGCACCATGGACATGCGCTACCCGGTGGTATCGGCGACCCTGTCCGAACCCCTGAACGAGCGGACCGTGGTGCTGACGAGCGCCAAACGAGGTTACTGACCGGTAGTATCCCGGGCATGAAGAAACGCCAGGTCTCCGCCACGCGGATCGTCGCGGCTCCGCCGGAGAAGATCTTCGAGCTGCTCACGGACCCGTCGAAGCACCCGCTGATCGACGGGTCCGGCACGGTGCTGGCCGCGCAGAGCAGCGGGCCGGAACGCCTGACGCTCGGCTCCCGCTTCGGCATGGACATGAAGATGGGCGCGCCGTACAAGATCCTCAACACGGTCGTCGAGTACGACGAGAACCGGCTGATCGCCTGGCGGCACTTCAACGGGCACCGCTGGCGCTGGCAGCTCACGCCCCTCGAGGACGGCTCGACCGAGGTCACCGAGACCTTCGACTGGTCCACCGCGCGGATCCCGCTGTTGATCGACCTGAGCTTCTTCCCGCGCAAGAACAAGCAGGCCATCGACAAGACGCTGGACCGGCTGGTGAACCTGTTCCAGGCGTGAAGGAACGGGCGCCACCCGCGGGTGGCGCCCGTTCCCGTCAGCCGGTCAGGAGCGGAAGCTGATCTGCAGCACCGGTTCCGAGGTCTCGGCGAAGAAGTCGTTGCCCTTGTCGTCGATGACGATGAACGCCGGGAAGTCCTCGACCTCGATCTTCCACACGGCTTCCATGCCCAGCTCGGGGTACTCCAGGACCTCGACCTTCTTGATGCAGTCCTGCGCCAGCCGGCGCGCCGGGCCACCGATCGAGCCCAGGTAGAAGCCGCCGTGCTGCCGGCAGGACGCGGTCACCTGCTTGGACCGGTTGCCCTTGGCGAGCATGACCATCGACCCGCCTGCCGCCTGGAACTGGGCGACGTAGGAGTCCATCCGGCCCGCGGTCGTCGGCCCGAACGAGCCGGACGCGTAGCCGTCCGGGGTCTTGGCCGGGCCGGCGTAGTAGACCGGGTGGTCGCGCAGGTACTGCGGCATCTCCTCACCGGCTTCGAGGCGCTCGGCGATCTTGGCGTGCGCGATGTCGCGGGCCACCACCAGCGGGCCGGTCAGCGACAAGCGGGTCTTCACCGGCAGCGAGGACAGCTGCGCGCGGATCTCGTCCATCGGGCGGTTCAGGTCGACCTGGACCACCTCGTCGGACAGGTCGTCGGTGGTCACGTCCGGGAGGAAGCGGGCCGGGTCGCGCTCCAGCTGCTCGATGAACACGCCGTCGGCGGTGATCTTCGCCTTGGCCTGGCGGTCCGCCGAGCAGGACACCGCGATGCCGACCGGGCAGGACGCGCCGTGCCGCGGCAGGCGGATGACGCGCACGTCGTGGCAGAAGTACTTGCCGCCGAACTGGGCGCCGATGCCGAACTGCCGGGTCATCTCCAGGACCTGCTGCTCCAGGTCGGTGTCCCGGAAGCCGTGGCCGAGCGGGGAGCCCTCGCGCGGCAGGTTGTCCAGGTAGCGCGCGGAGGCGAGCTTGGCGACCTTGAGGTTGTACTCGGCCGACATGCCGCCGACCACGATCGCCAGGTGGTAGGGCGGGCAGGCCGCGGTGCCGAGGCTGCGCAGCTTCTCGTCCAGGAACTTCGCCAGCCGCTTCGGATTCAGGACGGCCTTGGTCTCCTGGTAGAGGAACGTCTTGTTGGCCGAGCCGCCGCCCTTGGCCATGAACAGGAACTCGTAGCTCGGATCCCCGGTCCCGTCCTTGTGGAACAGCTCGATCTGGGCCGGCAGGTTGGTCCCGGTGTTCTTCTCCTCCCAGAAGGTGACCGGCGCCATCTGCGAGTAGCGCAGGTTCAGCTCCTGGTAGGCGTCGAAGATGCCGCGCGCGAGGGCCTGCTCGTCGTTGCCGCCGGTGAGCACGCCCTGGCTGCGCTTGCCGATGACGATCGCGGTGCCGGTGTCCTGGCACATCGGCAGCACCCCGCCGGCCGAGATGGCGGCGTTGCGCAGCAGGTCCATCGCCACGAAGCGGTCGTTGCCGCTGGCCTCGGGGTCGTCGACGATCGCGCGCAGCTGCGCCAGGTGCGACGAGCGCAGCAGGTGCTGGATGTCGGTGATGGCGGTCCGGGCGAGCTTGGTCAGCGCTTCGGGGTCGACTTCCAGGAACTTCCGTCCGGCGGCCTCGACGACCCGGACGCCCTCGGCCGTCACGAGCCGGTACTCGGTCTCGTGGTCCGGACCCAGCGGCAGCACGTCGGTGTACTGGAAGGTGGTGGTGGTCACTCGGGCTCCCTCGCAGGCAATTCGGGCCCTTGACGTTACCGCCTGCGCGTGCTCACCCACGCTGAGGTGTGGCGCGGACCTCGCCGGCGATCGCGTGGCGCGAACCACCCCGGAAAAGTCGGAAGGCCGGGCCCACCCCGACGGACCCGACCTTCCGGGGAAAGCGGCCGGGAGCACAGGGCGCCCGCCGCGAAGTTCACCGTCCGTAGGACGTGAAGAACTCACCAGACGTTGCTTCCACGGTGACGTGACCTACGTCATACGTCAACACGGCCGATCGGGTTGTCGTGGAAGGCAAACAGGGCCACCCCGCGTAGGCGGAGTGGCCCTGTCGGTTGCCCTGGACGGGTCAGCTGGCGTAGGCGCGCAGCCGCTCGGCCCGCTCGCCCTGGCGCAGCTTCGACATGACCTCGCGCTCGATCTGGCGGACCCGCTCGCGGGACAGCCCGAAGTGCTTGCCGATCTGGTCGAGGGTGCGCGGCTGGCCGTCGTCGAGGCCGTAGCGCATCCGGATGACCTGCTGCTCCCGCTCGTCGAGCGTGGCCAGGACCCGGCGCAGGTCGTCCTGCAGCAGGCCCGAGATGACCGCGCTCTCGGCGTCGGTGGCTTCGGAGTCCTCGATGAAGTCGCCCAGCGGGGCGTCCTCGTCGGTGCCGACCGGCATGTCCAGGCTCACCGGGTCGCGGGCGTGGTCGAGCAGGTCGGCGACCTTCTCCACCGCGATGCCGGACTCGGCGGCCAGCTCCTCGTTGGTGGCCTCACGGCCGAGCTGCTGGTGCAGGTCGCGCTTGATGCGGGCCAGCTTGTTGACCTGCTCGACGAGGTGCACGGGCAGCCGGATGGTGCGGCCCTGGTCGGCCATGCCGCGGGTGATGGCCTGGCGGATCCACCACGTCGCGTAGGTCGAGAACTTGAACCCCTTGGAGTAGTCGAACTTCTCCACCGCGCGGATCAGACCCAGGTTCCCCTCCTGGATCAGGTCGAGCAGCGGCATCCCCCGTCCGGTGTAGCGCTTGGCCAGCGACACGACCAGCCGGAGGTTGGCCTCCAGCAGGTGGTTCTTGGCCTTGTGGCCGTCGCGCACGAGCGCCTCCAGCTCCTTGCGGCGCTGCGGGCTCAGCTTCGGCGCGGTGTCGAGCATGTGCTGCGCGAACACCCCCGCCTCGATGCGCTTGGCGAGCTCGACCTCGTCGGCGGCGGACAGCAGCGCGGTCTTGCCGATCCCGTTGAGGTAGACCCGCACGAGGTCCGCGGCCGGGCCCTGGGCGTCGAGATCCGCGTCGAGGTTCGGCGAAGGGCGTACGCTGGACTCGACGGGCTCGAATTCGGGCTCGGGGACCTCACGAGTCGGACGCTCGAGAGTCTGTACTGACATGTTCTGCCTCCCCGGTCACGGGCGGACACGTTCGGTGCGTCACACCGGCTCCTGCGCCGCGTGGGTGAATCCTGTGGAGTACTCCACCCCCGCGCGCCCAGCTCGTCGGCTGGACAATGGTTCCAACGCCGGCCGTTGCCAAAACGTTCCCGCCTCCTCGACTTCCAGACGGGGCGGTACCGGACCGGGTTGCTCCACCAAAGCTGAGGTTTTGCTGAGAGACCCGCCCGGCGGGGCAGTGGTTCAGACCTCTACGAGCACCGTGAAGGGCCCGTCGTTGGCGCTGTGCACCGCCATCATGGCGCCGAATTTCCCCGTGGCCACACGGGCTCCGCGCTCGCGCAGCTCCGCCACGACGCGGTCGAACAACGCCAGCGCGGCGTCCGGGCGGGCCGCCTGCGTCCACGATGGACGGCGCCCCTTGCGGGTGTCGCCGTAGAGCGTGAATTGGCTCACCACCAGCAGCGGGGCCCCGGAAGTGGCGCAGGACTCCTCGTCGCGCAGGATCCGGAGCTCGTGCAGCTTGCGTGCCATGGTGACCGCTTTGTCTTCGGTGTCCGAAACGTGGACGCCCAGCAGCACCAGCAGCCCCGGCTCCTCGATCGCGCCGACGACCTCACCCCCGACTGTGACGCTCGCCTCGGTCACCCGCGCCGCGACCGCCCTCACACCGCCTCCAGGAACCCGTGGCGGACCAGCTCGCGCAGCGGCGGCAACGCGGCCTCGGTCAGCGCGTCGGCGTCCAGGCCGTGCCCGGCGGCGAGCAGCGACAGCAGGTCCGACAGCGGCAGCGCGCCCCGGCAGCCGGCCAGCAGCGCGGCGACCGTCTCGTCGACCTCGTGCTGCCAGCCGGGCCCGTCGGAGCGGTGCAGCCGCAGCACGGTGGTGTCCCAGCCCTCGTCGCCGGGCGCGGAAACCCGCTCCAGCAGCACCGTCGGCGGCACCCGGAAGCGCGCGCCGAGCAGGTCGTGGCCGTGCTCGCGCAGCCAGCTCACGCGGTCCAGCCAGGCGCCGGCCTCCGGGCCCAGCGGATCGTCGTAGGCCTGCCGCAGGTCCTCGCACACCACCGTCGGGTGCGCCGCGTCGGTCCGGCGCAGCGTGACGAACCCGAACCCGACGCCCCGGACCTTGTTCTCCGCGAACCAATCCAGCCAGCCGGCGGCCTTGGCCCGGCCGCGCTCGGAGCGCGGATCGATGCCCGCGTCACGCAACCAGGTGCCCACGTACAGCCCCGGGTCGGCTACGTCGCGTTGCACGAACCACGCGTCCGTGCCGCCCGGCAGCCACCGGCTCACCCGGTCGGCCCAGTCCTCGCCGTCGACGTGCAACCAGGAGGCGAGCAGCTGCCCGGTGCCGCCCTCGGTCAGGAACCCGGGCAGCTGGCGGATCACCAGCGCGCTCGCGTCGTCGCCGCCCAGCCCGGAGTCGCGGTAGGTGTAGTCGATGCGCGGCGGTCCCACCACGAACGGCGGATTGCACACGATCTGGTCGAACCGGCGGCGCGCGACCGGCGCGAACCACTCGCCCCGCACCAGTTCCACGTCCAGCTCGTTCAGCCGGAACGTCGCGTCCGCCAGCGCCAGCGCCCGCTCCGACACGTCGGTGGCGGTGACCCGCCGGGCGTGCCGGGTCGCGTGCAGCGCCTGCACCCCGTTGCCGGTGCCCAGGTCCAGCAGGCTGCCCACCGGGCGGCGGGTGGTGGCGCGGATCAGGCTCAGCGACGCGTGGCCGACGCCGAGCACGTGGTCCGGCGGCACCTCGGCGCCGAGCACGTCGGAGTCCAGGTCCGACACCACCCACCAGGAACCCTGCTCGTCCCCGTGCGGCCGCACGTCCAGGCCCGCGCGCAGCAGCTCCCGTCCGCGCACGAGACCGGCCGCGACCGCGTCGTCCAGCGCGAGCGGCGCCAGGGCCGCCCGCACCGCCGCCTCCGGCTCGGCCGAGCCCAGCAGGAACAGGCGGATGAGCGTGCCGAGCTCACCGGCGTCCGCGGTGGCGCGGAAGGCGAGTTCGGGCTCACCGCGGCCCAGCGCCGCGTGCGCGGTCCCGCCGAGCGCGCCGACCACGCCGTCGGCGTCGTAGCCGGTCCGCCGGAACGCCTCGCGCAGCCGGGCCAGGAAATCGTCGGAGAACCGCGGAATGCTCACGGTGGGTGATCCTCCCACGCGAGCCGCCGCGGCTGTGCTGTGATGGCCGTATGACCACCACGGACCGGGCAGCGCTGTTCGCGGGGCTCGACGAGCTCCTGCCGGGCCTGCAGGAGCTCTACGTCGACCTGCACCGGCACCCCGAGCTGTCGTTCGCCGAGCACCGGACCGCGGGCAAGCTCGCGGCGCGGTTGCGTGAGGCCGGGTTCGAGGTGCACACCGGCATCGGCGGCACCGGCGTGGCCGGGGTGCTGCGCAACGGGGACGGCCCGGCCGTGATGCTGCGCGCGGACATCGACGCGCTGCCGGTCGCCGAGAAGACCGGCCTGCCCTACGCCAGCGAGGTGCGCGCGCCGAACGCCGGCGGCGACGAGGTCCCGGTCATGCACGCGTGCGGCCACGACATGCACGCCACCTGGCTCGACGGCGCCGCCCGGCTGCTCGCCGCGCGGCGGGACGGCTGGCGGGGCACCCTCGTCGTGGTCTACCAGCCCGGTGAGGAGGTCGGCGACGGCGCGGAGGCGATGGTCCGCGACGGCCTGTTCGACCTGGTCGGCACACCCGCCGTGGTGCTCGGCCAGCACGTCGTGCCCGGCCCGGCCGGCTGGGTGCTGACCCGGCCGGGCGTGCTGATGGCGGCGACCGACTCGCTGCGGATCGTGCTGCACGGCCGCGGCGGGCACGGCTCCCGGCCGGAGACGACCGTCGACCCGGCGGTGCTGGCCGCGTCGGTGGTGATGCGGCTGCAGACGATCGTGTCCCGCGAGATCGCGGCGACCGAGCAGGCCGTGGTGACCGTCGGGTCGATGCACGTCGGCACCGCGCCCAACATCATCGCCGAGGAAGCCGTGCTCGAGGTCAACGTCCGCACCTTCGACGAGCAGGTCCGGTCCCGGGTGCTGGCCGCGGTCGAGCGCATCGTCCGGGGCGAGGCGGCCGCGGCGGGCGCGCCACGGCCCCCGGAGATCACGCCGATCGCGACGTTCCCGGTGACCAGCAACGACGAGGCCGCGAACCGGACGCTGAGCGAGGCCTTCACCGCCCACTTCGGCGCCGACCGCACCATGGAGGCGCCGCTGGTCACCGGCAGCGAGGACTTCGGCGAGTTCGGCCGCGCGGCCGGGGTGCCGTCGGTGTTCTGGCTGGTCGGCGGGCTGGACCAGGACTTCGTGCTCACCGCCATGGCCGAGGGCCGGTTCGAGCGGGACGTGCCGTCCAACCACTCGCCGCGGTTCGCGCCGGTGCTGCACCCGACGCTGCGCACCGGCGTGGAGACGCTGGTCGTGGCCGCGCTCACGTTTTTGTCGGTGGGTGGTGGCACGCTCGGAGCATGACCGAGATCCCGGCCGCCAACTTCGCCCAGCTGTGGGCCGAGGACACGCGCCCGCCCCTGCCCAAGACCGGTGACGAGCGCGAGATCCTCACCGCCTACCTCGACTGGCACCGGCAGACCTTCGAGCTCAAGTGCGCCGGCGTGCCACCGGATCGCCTGTCCGAGAAGCTGATCCCGCCGTCGGGCCTGACCCTGCACGGGCTGCTGCGCCACCTCGCCGGTGTCGAACGCTGGTGGTTCCGCATCCAGTTCCGCGGCGAGGACGTGCCGGTCCTGTACTACTCCGACGACGATCCGGAGCAGGACTTCGAGCGCCTGGACGGCGATCCGGCGGAGGCGCTGGCGGTGTGGCGCGCCGAGTGCGAGCAGTCGCGGCGGATCGTCGCCGACGCGCCGTCGCTGGACGTCACCGGCGTGCACGCGGCCTCCGGCGAGCCGGTCTCGCTGCGCCGGATCATCGTGCACGTGCTCGCCGAGTACGCCCGCCACAACGGGCACGCCGACCTGCTGCGCGAACGGATCGACGGCAAGACCGGGTACTGAAGGAGGGAAACGTGACCGACGCACTCGCGCTCACCCGCGCGCTGACCGCGGTCGACACGGTGGGGCACGCCGAAACGGCGGCGCTGGAGGTCGTGGCGCCGCTGCTGCGGGAGGCGGGGTTCCGGCTGGAGGTGTTCGAGCACGAACCCGGCCGCGGCACGCTGGTGGCCGAGTGGGAGACCGGGCACGACGTGCCGCCGCTGTGCCTGTCCGGGCACGTCGACACGGTGCCGCTGGGCGGCGCGCCGTGGCAGCGCGACCCGTTCGCCGGGGAGACCGACGGCGACCGGGTCTACGGCCGCGGGGTGAGCGACATGAAGGCCGGGGTGGCGGCGATCGTCACGGCGGCGGTCGCGGTCGCGCGGTCCCGGCCGCGGCGGTCCGGACTGCGGCTGGTGCTGACGGCGGCGGAGGAGACCGGCTCGCAGGGCGCGCGGTTCGTGGCGGACCGGCTGGGGCCGAGCGGGCCGCTGGTGATCACCGAGCCAACGGCGAACGTGGCGTTCCACGGCCACAAGGGCGCGCTGTGGCTGGAGGCGCACGCGTCCGGGGTCACCGCGCACGGGTCGATGCCGCACCTGGGGGACAACGCGGTCGTCAAACTGGCGGCGGCGGTGACGCGGCTGGCGGAGTACCGGTTCGGCGTGGAGCCGCACCCGGTGATGGGGCCGCCGACGCTCAACGTCGGCACCTTCGCCGGCGGGCTGAACACGAACTCGGTACCCGACCGCGCGGTGGCGACGGTCGACGTCCGCACGGTGGCGGGGCAGGACCACGCGGCGCTGCTGGCCGAACTGGCCTCGGTGGCCGGCGTCGAGGTCCGGCCGCTGATCGACCTGCCGCCGGTGTGGACCGATCCGGGCGACGAGTGGGCGGCTTCGGCGGCCGAGATCGTCCGGGACGTCACGGGCGCCGGCGGGGAGGTGGCGACGGCGACGTACTTCACCGACGCGTCCGTGCTGACGCCCGCGCTGGGCGGCGTGCCGACGCTCATCTGCGGCCCCGGCCAGCCGGAGCAGGCGCACGTCACCGACGAGTGGTGCTCGATCACCCGCCTGGCGGAGTCGGTGGAGATCCTGAAGCGCATCTGTGCCGCCTGGTGCGGGATTTAACGCCACCCGAGTATCGCCGGTGCGGGGGAAGTGGCAGCATGGAGGGCACAGGAGGTGGTCGCGGTGAACAGGTCCCCCCGGGGCACCGGCGACGAGGACGCCCCCGTTCTCATCACCGAGGCCGCCCCGTCCTACGAAGAGGAACACGCGGCCCGCAAGCGCAAGTACATGCTCATGATGGGCATGCGGTTCCCGTGCCTGGTGCTGGCCGGGCTCTTCTACCACACCTGGTGGCTCGCGCTGCTGTTCATCGTCATCTCGGTCCCGCTGCCGTGGGTCGCGGTGCTGATCGCCAACGACCGCCCCCCGCGCAAGCGGGAGGAGGTCAACCGCTACCAGCGCTCCGCGAAGGCCATCGAGCACCGCGAACACCGCATCATCGACGGCTGACCCCCGCGAGTCCCACGCTCCCGCACGCGAGTCCCACGCC
>NZ_PQHW01000163.1 GCF_003385215.1 Amycolatopsis thermalba
CACCGAGGCGTTAGCGATCTGGAACATCCACTACAACTACCATCGACCACACACTGCTGCCGGAGATCAGCCACCCGCGACCCGGCTCCACACCGGCGTCACCAATGTCACGGCCTCATACAGCTAGTGCACATGGACGTGAAGAAAATCACAACGCACTCGGCGGCCACCCACCCACCAGCCGACTGCCACCAACCTAACGGCCAAGTACATCTAGAGCGTGTCCTGTACGGACACGGCCTAGAGCAGGAAGGTCGTCGTCGCGGGGTCGTTCAGCACGGCTTCGACCAGGTGGCGGTCCGACCAGCGGCCGGTGGCCCAGGCGAACGCGCGGGCCAGCCCTTCGGGTGAGTCCTCCGCGTGATGTTCCCCGTGAAACGTCCCACTTTCGACCCACCACGGCGTGGCGCGCTTGACTCCGTCGACCTCCACGATCAACTCGTCGTGCACCACGAGCCCACCCTCGGGCAGCGGGATGCCCAGCAGCTCCGCCGCCAGGACCAGCGCGGTCATCTCCGGCCACGGCACGAACTCGCCCGCGCTGCTGACCCGGGCGTCCGCGTGCTCGGACAGCGGCGGGATGTCCAGCAGCTCGGCGAGCGCGGCCACGTCCGCGCCAGGCGAGGCGGCGACCAGGCGTTCCGGCGCCCACACCGCACCCAGCCAGGGCAGGTCGAGCACCGCGGTCCGCTCGGCGTCGACCACGGACCCGTCGACCGTGCGCACCCGCTCCGGCGCGTCCAGCTCGCTCCACTCCAGGTCGGCGGCGGCCAGCACGGCGTGCGCGCGCAGGATCAGGCCCGGCGGGATCTCCCGGTCCGGGTCGCCGAGCCGGTCGAGCAGGTCGGCGGCGTCGTCGAGGTCGCGCACGGCCAGCTCCGACCGGACCCCGGCGGCGGCCAGCACGTCCGGGCGCACCCCCACGTCGGGCACCGGGTCGTAGAGACCGGTCAGGCCCTCCGCGTCCGGCAGCCGCCACTCGGCGGGCGGACGACCGGCGAGCAGCGCGTTGCGCTCCAGCCAGGCCGCCGACGGGCTGTCCGGCATCGTCAGCGCCTGCCAGGTCTCGCGCTGCCCGGCGATCAGCCGCAGCGCCCGCGGCCAGGCGTCGTCCGCGACGAGATCGAGGTCGCGGATCTCCGGCAGCTCGTCCTCGCCGGGCACCACCCGGAACTCGTCGAGCACGCCCAGTTCGGTGAGCACCCGCACCGGCCACTGCTCGGCGAAGTCCGCGTCCAGCACCGCGAACGGCCCGTCCTCGTCGAACACCTCCGGGTCGAAGACCTCACGCAGCGGCGAGTTCGGCAGCACCAGCTCGTCGGCCCGGCGCCAGCCGTCCGCCGACGGCAGCGCGAGCGCGCCCAGCCCCTCCGCCGAGGTCTCGGAAACCAGGCGCAGCACGGCTTCCGCGAGCGGGCGGGTGTCCAACCCGGACGCGGCGTCGGCCAGGCTGCGCTCGACCGCCTCGCGCAGCGCGGGCGCGTCGAGCAGGTCGGCGGCCTCCGCCTGCTTCGCGCCGAGGCGCTCCAGCAGCGGGTGCGCCGCCTCCGGGTGCACCAGCCGCAGCCCGCCCACCTCGGCGTCGGCCAGCAGGTCGAGCAGCTCCGACGCGCCGAGCAGCACCGCGCCGCGCGGCCCGGGCAGCGTCCGCCCGTCCGCCAGCGGCACCGGCAGCGCGCCCAGCTCGTCTGCGGTCACCTCGTGGTTGTCCAGCAGCGGCAGGAAGGCGTCGTACAGCGCGCGCCACCACTCCGGGGCCCGGTCCACGCCGATCAGCAGGTCGACCAGGTCGGACACGTCCAGGCGGTCGGCGTCCACGGTCGCCAGGACCTGCGCCGCCTCGTAGCCGCTGATCCCGGCCAGGCCGGGCACGACACCGGCGAGCAGTTCCAGCAGCCGCGGCGACTCGACCGACAGCACCCGGGCGCTCGACGGCACCAGGTCGTCGCCCTCGGCCGCGGGCAGCCACGCCTGCGTCGCCAGCTGGCGCCCCACCAGCTCGCGCAGCTTGCCGTCCACTTCGGACAGCGGGAAACCGGCCTCGGGCACCAGGTCCAGCCGGTCCCCCGGGGCGAGCTTGCGCACCAGCGCCGGGTACTCGCGGGCGGCCGCGGGCAGCGCGGCGTCGGCGCCGGGCAGCACCCGCCGCCGCGACGGCTCCAGCGGCACGGTCGCGATCAGCCGGGCCGGCAACGACAACCGTTCGTCGGTGGGCGTCGGCGCGTGCAGCACGTCCTCGGTCAGCCGCCCGTCGGCCGGCTTCGCCCAGACCACGTTCTCACCGGCCTGGGTCAGCCAGCGGACCGTGCCGGACGGCGTGGTCAGCTCGACGACACCGTCCTCTTCGGACCGCGCCCACTCCGCGCCGGGCGCCTCGATCCGCGCCAGCCACGGCAGGGACAGCAGGAGGTCCTCGGCCTCGTCCGTCAGGCGCGCGAGCAGCTCGTCCGGGTCGACGCCGTCGCGCAGTGGCAGGCGGACCTCGGTGTCGAAGCCGCCGGGCAGGTCCTCGTCCGCCGGCCAGGGCAGCCGCAGCACCGGCACCGCGCCGTCGCGCCCGGCGGCCTCCCTGGTCCGCGTCTCGGAGAAGGCCACCCCACCGGTCCGCGAGATCACCCGCGGTTCGCTGCTGACCGCGAGCACCGCCGCGAAGCCCACGCCGAACTGCCCCACGGTGTCGCCCTGCTTCGCCGACGCGCGCAGCGAAGCCAGCGAAGCGACTCCGGCGGCGTCGAGCGGCGCGCCGGTGTTGGCGACCCGGAGTTCGGCGCCGACGACGGAAACCCGCAGCGTGCCGGGGATCCCGGCGAGCGCGGCGGCGTCGGCGGCGTTCTGCGCCAGCTCGACGAACAGCCGGTCGCGGTAGCCGCCGGTCCGCAGGTCGCCCTCGGCGTTGGTGTCTTCGGTGAACCGGGTCGGCGAGTCCCGCCAGGCCCGCAGCACCGAGGCCCGCAGCGCCTCGGTGCCGAACGGATCACTCAGCTGACTCACTCGCCGTCTCGACGTCCGCGGTGGCGCCCGTCTCGGTCTTCGGCTCCTCGACCGGCTCCATGTCCAGCAGCGAGTCGTCGTAGACCAGCTCGGCGACCGGCACCGACGAGGTCACCTCGACCTCGACCTCGGAGTGCGCGCCGCAGCCGTACTCGACGTGCACGACCGTGCCGTCGGCCGGGGCGATCTCGTTGCCGCACACGCCGAACGCGGCGCGCAGCGAACCGGCGAGCGGGAGGTAGAAGCCGCAGGTGCCGCAGTGGGCCGGCGCGCTGCGCGCCATGTCCGACCGCGGGCCGAACTCGCCGCGGTGCCACCGCGTGGCGGCCTCCTCGCGGCCGAAGCGGGACATGACGTGCACGCGGCCCAGCCCGGCCTCGTGCGCGACCTCCTCGACCGCCGGGTCGTCGGACCGCAGGTACGCCGGGACCAGCCGCGGGTCGTCCTTGTCCGGCGGGAGGATGTCGCCGACGCCGAGGTCACCGGCCCGCACCCGGCGCTCCCACGGAACCCACTGCGGGGCGATCAGGGCGTCCGGGCCGGGCACGAGCACGACCTCGCTCACCGTCACCGGGGTGTCCGGGCCCGCGTTCGCGACCGTCACCGACCAGCGCCAGCCGCGGTAACCGGGCACGTGGGCCTCGAAGAGGTGGCTCGCCGACACCGCGTCCTCACGCGACACGCCGACGTGCGCCCCGACCTGCTCGGCCCCCGCCTCTTCGACCGCGGCCTCGCGCGCGAGATCGACCGCCTCGGCGAGAGCGCGCTCCACGGAGCCGTCGTCCAGGGTGAGCAGCAGCGTCATACCCCAATTGTGCCCCGCGCGCCTCGGGCCGCCGTGTCAGGGTGGAGGGGTGCGCACCCTGATCACCCTGACCCTCGCCACGGTCGTCGCACTCGGTGGCTGCGCGGCCGCGGCACCGCGGGCGCCGGCCACCGTCGCGCAGCTCACCGTGCAGGTCCTGGAGACGCTGCCGCACGACCCGGCGGCGTTCACGCAGGGGCTCGAGTTCTCCGGCGCCACGCTGTACGAGAGCACCGGGCTGGTCGGGCAGTCGTCCGTGCGGGCCGGGGCGCCCGGGCAGCCGCCGGCCACGCGCGTGGACCTGCCCGCGCCGCTGTTCGGTGAGGGCATCACCGTCACCGGCCCGACCCTGTGGCAGCTGACCTGGCAGAACGGCGTGGCGATCGAGCGGGACGCGCGGACGCTCGCCGAGCTGCGGCGCGTGTCCTACGACGGCGAGGGCTGGGGGCTGTGCCACGACGGCGGACGGCTGGTGATGAGCGACGGCTCGGACCGGCTCACCTTCCGCGACCCGTCGACGTTCGCGGTCACCGGCGAGGTCACCGCGCATTCCGGCGAGCAGGAGTTCGCACAGCTCAACGAGCTGGAGTGCGTGGGCGGCGCGGTGTACGCCAACGTCTGGAAGACCGACCGGATCCTGCGCATCGACCCGGCGACCGGCGAGGTGACCGCCCAGATCACCGCGGCCGGGCTGCTCACCCCGGCCCAGGCGGCGGCCGCGGACGTGCTCAACGGCATCGCCGCGGTCCCCGGCACCGACGAGTTCCTGATCACCGGGAAGCTCTGGCCGGTGATGTTCCGGGTGAAATTCGTCCCCGCTTCCTGATCACCCAGCGCGTCGGCCCAGCAATACGGCAAGATTGACGCGTGCGGCGCAAACGGAAGTGGACACCGGCACCGGGTGCCGGGCAACCGTGGCGCGCCCAGGGGCGCTTCTACCCGGAGTCGTCGGCGGTCCCGAACGCGGACGAGGCGCCGACGAGCGCGTTCCCGGCCGGCGGCCGCACACCGCCGCCACCACCGCGTGGCGCGCGGCCGTTCCCGCCGCGGCAGGGCCCGCCCCCGCCGCAGCGCCCGTGGCAGGGCGAACCGCCGCGCCGTGAACCGCCGCCCCGCCGCACCGAGCCGCTCTACGAGCACTACGACACCGACGGCTACGCGGGCTCCGCGCGCCCGGAACCGGAGCCGGCCGCGGAGCACCGCACCGAGGCGACCGCCGGGCCGCTGCCCCGGATGCCGAAGAAACTGACCGTCACGCGCGTCGCCGCGCTGCGCAGCCGCGAGCTGGGCGGCCGCGCGGTCGGCATGTTCCAGCGCGCGACGAAGGCCGACGGCGCCGACAAGTCCGGTCTCACCTCGCTGACGTACGCGGTGATGCTGAACTACGCCAGCGACGCGGCGATGGCCATCGCGCTGGCCAACACCCTGTTCTTCGCGGCCACCAGCGGCGAGGGCCGCGGCAAGGTCGCGCTGTACCTGCTGATCACCATCGCGCCGTTCGCGCTCGTCGCGCCGGTCATCGGCCCGCTGCTGGACCGGATCCAGCGCGGCCGACGCCTGGCGATGTGCCTCACCTCGGTCGGCCAGGTGCTGATGGCCGTGCTGATGGCGCTGCACTTCAACGACTGGGGCCTCTACCCCGCCGCACTCGGGAAGATGGTGCTGTCCAAGTCGTTCACGGTCCTCAAGTCGGCGGTCACCCCGCGGGTGGTGCCGCCGGACATCACGTTGTCGAAGACCAACGCGCGGCTCACGGTGTTCGGGCTCGCCGCGGGTGGTGTGTTCGGTGCCATCGCCTCCGGGGTGAACTCGCTGTTCGGGTCGGCGGGCGCGCTGTGGTTCACCGCGGTGATCTGCGTGGCCGGTGCCGTGCAGGCCATGCGGATCCCGGCGTGGGTCGAGGTGACCGAGGGCGAGGTCCCGGCGACGCTCAAGGCCCACCCGGCGAAGAAGAAGAAACGGCAGCCGCTGGGCAGTGACGTGGTGCTCGCCCTGTGGGGCAACGGGACCATCCGCGTGCTGACCGGGTTCCTGATGATGTTCGCGGCGTTCGCCGTGAAGGCGCAGGCGGAGCAGACCGGGCAGAGCCCGTTCATGCAGCTGCTGCTGCTCGGCCTGATCGGTGGCGCGGCCGGGCTCGGCGGGTTCGTCGGCAACGCGCTCGGATCGCGGCTGAGCTTCGGGCACCCCAGCCAGGTGATCTTGGGCTGCGCGGGCGCCGCGCTCGCCTCGACGATCCTCGCCGCCGTCATGTCCGGGATCGTCACGGCCGCGATCGTCGGTCTCGTCGGCGCCACGTCGAGCGCGCTGGCGAAGATCAGCCTCGACGCGGTGATCCAGCGCGACCTGCCGGAGGAGTCGCGGGCGTCGGCGTTCGGCCGGTCGGAGACGGTGCTGCAGCTGGCGTGGGTGTTCGGCGGCGCGATCGGCCTGCTGCTGCCGCCGACGTACTGGATCGGGTTCCTGGTGGTGTCGATCCTGCTCGCGCTCGGCCTGGCGCAGACGTTCCTGCTGCAGAGAGGCGCGTCACTCCTGCCCGGTCTGGGCGCGCGGCGGGACCGCAGGCCGGCGCGAACCGGCAACGGGGCCGCTCCCCGCGTGCAGTGACCCGACCCGTAGTGTTTCCGCCATGCGGCGAACTCTGCTGTTGCTGTCGGCCGGGGCGCTGGCGCTGACCGGCTGCTCCGCCCACGTCGGACCGCCCGAGGTCACCTTCTTCGGCGACGGGCGCACCGTCAACGCCGAACCGATCGTGAACTGCGACGCGCTCCTCAAGTCGTGCTCGGAGAACCCGGACGCCGCCGTGACGCTGAAGGTGCGCCCGGGCAAGCCGGTGCAGATCTCCGTGCCGTCCGAGATCGGCGACACGCCCTGGCTGGTGAACGTCCAGTACGCCAACGCCAAGGGCGAGCTGCAGCCGGTGAAGCAGCAGTTCTTCTCGCCCGGGGACAAGCTCGCCTACACCGCGACCGGCGCGGCGCCGGACGACCAGCTGGTGGTCGTCGAGGTGCAGCAGCTCGGCGCTGCTTACGCGGCCGATCAGGCGGGGAACCCCATTCTGGACGAGAACGGGAATCCGCAGCTGGTGGCTCGGGCTTTGTGGTCGCTGCAGGTTGAGCCTGGGGCCTGAGCCGCTACGCGGGTGTTGAGGGCACCGGCTTCGCTTCGCTACGCCCGGATCTGCCCCTCCCGAACCCGATCTTTCAGTGTTCGGTTGCCGAGCAGCGGCGTCAAGGCGGGAAAGCGTGCCTTGACCCCGCTGCTCGGCAACCGATTTGGCTGGGGATCGGGTTGCGGGAGAGGGGTGGCTCGGGCGGTGGGGCCGGTTGCGTTGCCGGGTGCGGCTTCGCTGGGTGGTCGCGGCCGGTCGTGCCCACGTCGCCCCCCTGCTCGGGGGTGTGAGCCGGCTTACGGGTCGAGGTCGCGGGCCACCGCGCGCATCACTTCGGCGATCCGCTTGGTGTTCTTGCGGTCCGGGTAGCGGCCGCGGCGCAGGTCCGGCTGCACCTTCATCTCGAGCAGCTTGATCATGTCCTCGATCAGGCCGTGCAGCTCCTCCGCCGGGCGGCGGCGCGCTTCGGCGACCGAGGGCAGGCTGTCGATCAGCCGAACGGACAGGGCCTGCGGACCACGACGGCCGTCGGCGACGCCGAACTCCAGCCGCTGGCCGGCCTTGAGTGCCTCGACCCCTTGGGGGAGCGCGGTCTTGCGGATGTAGACGTCCTGGCCGCCGTCCTGGGTGACGAAACCGAACCCCTTCTCCGCGTCGTACCACTTGACCTTGCCGGTCGGCACTGCCCTCACCGTTCCTTCGCTCTGAGTAAGTCATCTCGCGTACCGGCGGCACGTGACCGCCTGCACGACGAACGCGCCCTGGGCGTACCCAGGACGCGTATCCACCAGCCTATCCCGGTATGCGCCCTCCGGTGAAGAAGATATGGGTTCTAACCTTGTGCCATGGATACTCCGGCCAAGACTTCCCCGCGCAAGCCGTTCCTCATGCGGCTCGGGATCGGTGTGTTCGCCGTCGGCGTGCTGGCCGTGCTGGCCGTGTTCGTCCTGTTCGCGTTCGGCCTGCGGGACCTCCCGGTGTGGCTGAGCGCCGTCGCCGGGGTGGCCACGCCCCTGGGCATCGCACTGTCGCTCATCTCACTGGTTCGCGAGCACCGGAAAGCGGCTGCCGGCTGAGCCAGCCGGGGAACTCCTCCAGGCTGGAGAAAACCACCTCCGCCCCCGCCTCGAGCAACTCCTCGCGGCTGCAGGGGCCCGTCGTCACGCCCACCGGCACCGCGTCGGCGGCCAGCGCGGATCGCACGTCCCCCAGGTGGTCGCCGGCGTAGATCGACGCGCCGTGCTCGCGCAGGGCCACCGCCTTGCCGTCCGACCACAGCTCGCCCACGAGCACGTCGACGGCCAGGCCGAGCGCCTTCACGTGCAGCGCCGCGTTCGGCCCGTACTTGCCGGTGACGACCACCGTGCGGCCGCCCGCGTCGTGCACCGCGGCGAGCGCCTCGTGCGCGCCCGGCAGCGCGACCGTCTCCGGGATCACGATCTCCGGGTACAGCTGGCGGAACCGGTCGACGAGGCCGGTGATCCGCTCCTCGGGCGCGCCGAAGTCACGCAGCACCATGTCCAGCGGCGGGCCCAGGTTGGCGGCGAAGTGCTCACCGTCCAGCGGCAGGCCCGCCTCCGCACCGAGCGCGTTCATCACCGCGACCATGCCCGGCCGCGGGTCGATGAGCGTCATGTCCAGGTCGAATCCGACGACGATCCCCACGCCAACCACGGTAGCCGGACCCTCCGACAGTTCCGGACGCCGTCTCACCTCCGCTTTACAGTGAGCCCATTCGGGTCAACCTGCTTGACATTGCAGCCGCCTGTGTCAAGCTGATTTTGTGACTGAGATCACCGACTCGTTCGCGGAGCGCACCAGGACGTCGCTCCGGGAGATCCTGCTCGACGCGGCGGCCGACATCCTGGCGGCGCGGGGCTACGCGGCCCTGCGGATGGTGGACGTGGCGTCGGCGGCCGGGGTCAGCCGCCAGACGGTCTACAACGAGTTCGGCAACAAGAGCGCGCTCGTGCAGGCGGTCGTCCTGCGCACCACGGGCGAGTTCCTGGACGGCATCCACCGGCGGTTCGCGTCGGCGCCCGATCTGCTGACCGGCATCCGCGACGCGGTCACCTACACGATCGAGCACGGCCGGGAGAACCGACTGGTCGCTTCCGCGCTGGGCACACCGCAGGGTGAGGACCTGCTGCCGCTGCTCACCACCCGGGGTGAACCGGTCCTGTCCGCGGCGATGGAGGTCGCCGCGTCCCACTACCGGGAGTCCCTGCCCGCGCTGAGCGCCGAGGCCGCGAACCTCCTCGCCGAGACCGTGGTCCGGCTCTCGTTGAGCCACCTGGTGCTGCCGACCCACACCGCGACCGAGGCAGCCGACCTGATCTGCGCCGCGATCGCACCGGCCATCACCCGTTACGCGTCCACAATGGAGTGTGAGCAGCCATGACCGATACGCTTCCCGTGCACCGCACCGGGTTCACCTCGCTGCGCAGGGGCGGGCTGAACTGGGACTCCTTCCCGCTGCGGCTGTTCGTCAAGGGGAACCGCAAGTTCTGGAACCCGGCCGACATCGACTTCAGCCAGGACGCCGAGGACTGGCAGACCCTCACCGACGAGGAGCGCCGGTCGTCGACGTACCTGTGCGCGCAGTTCATCGCCGGCGAGGAGGCGGTGACGGAGGACATCCAGCCGTTCATGAAGGCGATGGCCGCCGAGGGCCGGTTCGGTGACGAGATGTACCTGACCCAGTTCTGCTTCGAGGAAGCCAAGCACACCGAGGTGTTCCGCCGCTGGATGGACGCGGTGGGGCTGACCGAGGACCTGACCTCGTACGTCAGCGAGAACCCGCACTACCGCAAGCTGTTCTACGAGGAGCTGCCCGAGTCGCTGGCCGTTCTGGAGCACGACCCCAGCCCGCTGAACCAGATCCGGGCGAGCGTCACCTACAACCACGTGATCGAAGGCAGCCTGGCCCTGACGGGCTACTACGCGTGGCAGAAGGTCTGCACGACGCGCGGCATCCTGCCCGGCATGCAACAGCTGGTGAAGCACATCGGCGACGACGAGCGCCGGCACATGGCATGGGGCACCTTCACCTGCCGAAGGCACATCGCCGCGGACGATTCCCTGTGGGACGCGGTGCAGCAACGCATGGGCGAGCTGTTGCCGCACGCGCTCGGCATGATCGAATGGGTGCAGAACCAGTTCGAGGAGCCGCGCCCGTTCGACAACGACCCGCAGGAGTTCATCGAATACGCGGCCGACCGAGCACAACGCCGCCTGGGCGCCATCGAATCGGCACGCGGAGTCCCAGTAGGACAGATCGACCTGGACTACTCACCGGAACAGCTGGAAGAAACCTTCGGCGAAGAAGACGCCAAAGCACTAGCGAACGCAGTGAGCTAACGGCGCACCAGCGCCGCGCAGTGAACCCAAAGTAGCTGGGTGGTCATCCCGTCGCCTGACACGTGACGATCACTTTGAGCCAGGCCCGCAACCCTCGCTGGGGCGTGAGTTGACATGCCAACCTTGCGGGCCTGGCTCAAAGTGATATGCACAAACCGGAAGGCGACGGGATGACCACCCAGCGACCACCTGCCCGAGGTGAGATAACAACGGTCCCCGTCATCCCGGAGCCTGCCCGTCCGGCGAGGACATCTCTTGATCTTTAAACCGGCGCCTTGGGCAGGCGAAGAGCCCGCCCTGCGGGCGGCCCGCCCTGCGGGCGGAAAGCGCCTACGGCGCCTAACGGTCACCTTCCGACCACCCCCGCCCCCGATGCCTGATTGTGTTTCAGTCGCCGAGCAGGCGTGTCAAGGCGGGAAAGTGATGTGCTCCGAGGTCTCCGGACACGTCTTCCAAGTAGACTGGCGGAGGAGCCCGGAGGAGTGTTTCATGGCAAGGAGACCGAGAAAGTACTCGCCGGAATTGAAGGCTGAGGTCGTCAACGCGGTACTCGAGGGCGGGCTGAGCTATACCGAAGCGGCGCGCGATTTTGATTTGGTCGCGCAGACGGTGCATAACTGGGTGACGGCCGAGAAAAAGAAGAGAGCTGAAGAGTCGCCG
>NZ_PQHW01000164.1 GCF_003385215.1 Amycolatopsis thermalba
GCTCGTCACGGCCGCACCTGCGGCGGTCGGCAGCCGGGTGAGCAGCGCGAAGGCGGACGGGACAGGGGTTTCCGGTCCGGAGGCGCACTTCAGGGCCGGCAGCGGGCTGGGCGTCATGGGCCGCCGCCTGCGGCGGGAAGGCCCAGCCGGGTGAGAAGCGCGAACGCGGCCGGGCCGGAGGTTTCCGCATTTCACGGGTCGCAGTGGGCTCCGCGGCCGGACGGGACGGGCCGGGGCGTCGTGCGCGCGGCAAGCACGCACCGTGGCTCCGCGGCGCGCCAGGGGTTCGCCAGCTCCCCGAGGCGCGGCCCGCGTCTCGGCGCCTAGCCGCCGCCAACGGCGGGCACGCGCCACGGCGCGGTCGTGGCGGTCCTGCCGCCGGAGGCACTCCACCAGCTTCCGGGTGGTGTCCGTGTCGCCGGGGCGGCAACGGCCCATCCGAGGCTCCGCGGCGCGCCAGGCGTTCGCCAGCTCCCCGAGCCGCGGCCCGCATCTCGCCGGCCGGCCGCCGCCAACGGTGGACGAGCCCGGGCAAGCGTGTATCCGAGGCTCCGCGGCGCGCGAGGGGTACGCCAGCGGGCCGGGGGCGCCTCTGTCCGGCGCCCCTTCGGGGTCAGCCCGCGCGGCGGTGCGTCCAGCCGCGGCGGCGGAGTTCGTCTCCGCTGAGGGTGAGCGGGCGGCCGAGGTGGTCGGTGCCCACCCAGCGCAGCGTCCCGGCGCCGGGCTCGAGGACGTAGGGGCGGCCCTGGCTCCACACCACGGAGCAGGGGGCGGTAGGGAGCGGGTCCGTCTCGGTCGCGGTTTCGGTGCTCAACACGATTGTGGAGTCGCGCGAGGAGACCGAAGTGTTAGCCTCCCGTCGACCATTCACCCGGCCGGTGGATCAGCGTCCACAATGGAGCCTCGCCGGGCGCGTCCTGCCAGCGATTTCGCCGCTGTCACGGTAATTTCGGGATCCAGGAGGCAACCACTGATGACCGCACCCCGCCGCGCCCTGGCGCTGCTGCTCCTGTCCGCCGGTGTCCTCGCCGGCTGTACCGATACACCGGACGTCGCGCCGGCATCGAGCCCACCGCCGGCGACCACCAGCACCACCGCGACCAGCACCACCGCGACCAGCCCGGCCGGGGCCCGCGCGGACGAGTGCGGCACCGTGCGCGCCGCCAGCGGGCTGACGCTCCAGGTCATGGACACCACGACCAGCGGCCTGAGCTGCGGTCAGGCCACCGACCTGGTGACCCGCTTCCAGCAGGCGATCGCCGGGCGGCAGCCGGCCGGGTCGGGCCGCCCGGTCGGCGAGACCGTGGACGGCTGGCTGTGCGTGTCCGGCCCGCCCGCCTCCCAGGGCGGCACGACGTGCAGCCGCGGCGAGGACACCGTCTTCGCCCGCGTCACCGAGGCGGAGTAGCCGCCCCCGGCCACGAACCGGGGGCGGCCCGTCCTCAGCCCTTGAGCCCCGGGAAGTCGTCCTCGCGGAACTCGCCCGCCGGGCGCGACTCCGGCGACGCCTGCTCCTTGCCGCGCAGCTCGACGCGCCGGATCTTGCCCGAAATGGTTTTGGGCAGCTCGGCGAACTCCAGCCGCCGGATCCGCTTGTACGGCGCCAGGTGCTCGCGGCAGAACGCCAGGATGCTCTCCGCGGTGGCCGCGTCCGGCTCGTACCCGGCCGCGAGCACGACGTAGGCCTTGGGCACCGCGAGCCGGATCGGGTCCGGCGCGGGCACCACCGCCGCCTCGGCGACCGCCTCGTGCTCCAGCAGCACGCTCTCCAGCTCGAACGGCGAGATGCGGTAGTCCGACGCCTTGAACACGTCGTCGGTGCGCCCGACGTAGGTGATGTAGCCCTTCTCGTCGACCGACCCGACGTCACCGGTGTGGTAGTAGCCGCCGCGGAACGCCTCCGCCGTCCGGTCGGCGTCGTCGGCGTACCCGACCATCAGCCCCACCGGCCGCTCGGTCAGGTCGAGGCAGATCTCGCCCTCCTCGGCCGGCTGCCCGCTCACCGGGTCGACCAGCACCACCTGGAAGCCGGGCACCGGACGTCCCATCGACCCGGGCTTGACCTCCTGGCCGGGCGTGTTGGCGATCTGCACGCTGGTCTCGGTCTGGCCGAACCCGTCCCGGATGGTCACGCCCCACGCCTTGCGGACCTGGTCGATCACCTCCGGGTTGAGCGGCTCGCCCGCGCCGACCACCTTGACCGGCGGCGTCTCCAGCGCGCCGAGGTCGGCCTGGATCAGCATCCGCCACACCGTCGGCGGCGCGCAGAAGCTGGTGATCCCGCACCGCTGCATCTGCGCCATCAGCGCGCCGGCGTCGAAGCGCGTGTAGTTGTACAGGAACACCGTGGCCTCGGCGTTCCACGGCGCGAACACGTTGCTCCACGCGTGCTTGGCCCAGCCGGGCGAGGAGATGTTGAGGTGCACGTCGCCCGGTTCGAGGCCGATCCAGTACATCGTGGACAGGTGCCCGACCGGGTAGGACACGTGCGTGTGCTGCACGAGCTTCGGCTTGGCCGTGGTGCCCGAGGTGAAGTACAGCAGCAGCGGATCGGCCGCGGCGGTCGGCCCGTCCGGCGTGAACGATTCCTCCGCGGAATAGGCGTCGGCGAAGGAGTGCCAGCCCTCGGTCGGCTCCCCCACCGCGATGCGGGTGTAGTCCCCGGCGACGTCGGCGAACTTCCCGGTGTCGGCCGAGCGGACCACTACGTGCCGCGCGTTGCCGCGGTCGACCCGGTCGCGCAGGTCGGCCGCCCCGAGCAGGGTCGACGCCGGGATGATCACCGCGCCCAGCTTGATCGCGGCGAGGATGGTCTCCCACAGCTCGACCTGGTTGCCGAGCATCAGGATCAGCCGGTCGCCGCGGCGGACGCCGAGCCCGCGCAGCCAGTTGGCCACCTGGCTGGAGCGGCGGGACATCTCCGGGTAGGTCCAGCGGCCCTCGCCGCCGTCCTCCTCGACGATCCACAGCGCGTACTTCTCCGCGTTGGCCGGATCGGCGGCGACGACGTCGAACCAGTCCAGCGCCCAGTTGAACTCGTCCAGCCGCGGCCAGGCGAACTCGCGGTAGGCGGTGTCGTAGTCCTCGCGGTGCGCCAGCAGGAAGTCGCGTGCCTCGCGGAACCGCTGGTGAGCGGTGTTGCTCATGGCGTTCCTCCTCACTCGCCGGTGAACTCCGGCGCGCGGCGCTCCATGAACGCCCGCACCGCTTCCTGGATGTCCTTGCTGGGCAGGAACGCCGCGTTCCAGGTGGAGACGTAGCGCAGCCCGTCGCTGACCTGCCGCTCGGTGTTGAGCGAAAGGACCTCCTTGACGCCCTGGACGACCAGCGGCGGGTTGGCGGCGATCTCGCGGGCCAGGTCCTCGGCCGCGGCCAGCACCGCGTCCTGATCGGGGTACACGTCGTTGACCAGGCCGATCCGCTCGGCGCGGGCCGCGTCGATGTCCTTGCCGGTCAGGGCCAGCTCACGCAGGTGGCCCTCGCCGATGATCCCGGCCAGCCGCTGCAGGCTGCCCAGATCCGCCACGATCGCGACCTTCGCCTCGCGCACGCTGAACTTCGCGTCCGCGCTGGCCAGCCGCACGTCGGCGGCCGCGATGACGTCGACCCCGCCGCCGATGCACCAGCCGGACACGGCGGCGATCACCGGCGTGCGGCACTCCGCGACCGCGGTGACGCTGTCCTGCAGGACGCGGATCTCGCGGAGGAACTCGGTGCGCGGGCCGGCCAGGGCGTCCCCGGCGAGCAGCGGCGCCCACCCGCCCATCATCGCGGGCAGGTCGAGGCCGTAGGAGAAGTTCTTCCCGCTGCCGGTCAGCACGATCGCCCGGACCGCGGGATCGGCGTCCAGGGTGCGGAACACGATCGGCAGCTCGCGCCAGAAGTCCGGGCCCATCGCGTTGCCCTTGCCCGGGCCGAGCAGGGTGACGCGGGCGACCGGGCCGGTGCGCTCGACGGCGAGCGAAACCAGGTCCGGGAGCTTGTCGGCGGTGTCAGTCATGCGGCCATCTTGACGCATCCGGACGCATTCGCGCGCACAAGCCCGCGCGGGATGGTTTGCTGATCGTCATGCTGACCCGTCCCCTGGAGACCACCGGACTGGCTGCCGCGTTCACCTTCGAGGGCCACCGGCTCTGCTACACCGAGTTCGGCACCGGCGACCAGGTCGTGGTGCTGGCCCACGGCCTGATGTTCACCCGGCGGATGCACGCGCCGCTGGCGCGCCGTCTCGCCGCCGACGGGTTCCGGGTGATCACCCTGGACCTGCTCGGTCACGGCGACTCCGACCGGCCGCGCGAGTCGTGGCACTACTCGATCCCGGCGTTCGGCGACCAGGTGATGGCGCTGCTGGACCACCTGGACGTCGGCCGCGCGGTGGTCGGCGGGACGTCGCTCGGCGCGAACGTGGCGCTGGAGGTGGCGGTGAAGGCGCCGGAGCGGTTGCGCGGGATCGTGGTGGAGATGCCGGTGCTGGACAACGCGATCGTCGCCGGGCTGCTGGCGTTCACGCCGCTGCTGTTCGCGGCGCGGTTCGTGCCGTTCGGGGTGCAGGCGGTGGCGAAGGTGGCCGGGCTGGTGCCGCAGGGCAGCCAGTGGGTCGACGTCGTCACCGACACCCTCGACCAGCGCCCGGCGTCGATGGCCGCGCTGCTGCACGGCGTGTTCTTCGGCCGGATCGCCCCGCCGCGGTCGGTGCGCGGGCGGATCGAGGTGCCCGCGCTGGTGATCGGGCACCAGCGCGACCCGATTCACCCGTTCGGCGACGCGGACACCCTCGCCGCCGACCTGCCCCACGCGGAGTTCGTGCAGGCCCGCAGCCCGGTCGAGCTGCGGTTCGACCCGCAGCGGCTGACCGCGGCGATCCTGGACTTCGTGCGGCGCTGCTACCGGAGCTGATCCGGCAGCAGGCCGGCGACCGGGCCGATCACGATCACCGCGGGCGGGCGCACCCCGGCGGCCTTGGCGTCTTCCGCCGCGGTGGCCAGGGTGAAGCGGTGCACGCGCTGGGCCGGCATGGTGCCGTTCTCCACGATCGCGACCGGCGTGTCGGCGGGGCGGCCGCCGTCGAGCAGCGCGGCGGCGAACTGGCCGAGCCGTTCCACGCCCATCATCAGCACGATCGTGCCGCGCAGCTTCGCCAGCGCCGTCCAGTCGGTCAGCGAGCTCTCGTGGTCCGGCGCGACGTGCCCGGACACGACGACGACCTCGTGCGCGACCCCGCGGTGGGTGACCAGCACCCCGGCGGCCGCCGGCCCGGCGATCGAGCTGGTGATGCCCGGGACCACCGTCACCGGCACCCCGGCCTCGGCGCAGGCGAGCAGCTCCTCGAAGCCGCGGCCGAACACGTACGGGTCACCGCCCTTGAGGCGGACCACGAACCTGCCCGCCTTGGCGTGCTCGATCAGGGTGGCGTTGATGAACTCCTGGCTCGCGGCGCGGCCGTAGGGGATCTTGGCGGCGTCCACGACCTCGACGTCCGGGGGCAGCTCGTCGAGCAGCTCACGCGGGGCCAGCCGGTCGGCGACGACGACGTCGGCGCGGGCGAGCAGACGGCGGCCCTTGACGGTGATCAGCTCCGGATCGCCCGGGCCCGCGCCGACGAGCGCGACGCCGGGCAGCTCGGTGGCGTCCGGCGGGGTGAGATCGCCGGCGATCGCGCCGGTGTGCAGGGCCTCCACGATGTTGTCGCGCACCGCCGCCGAGCGCAGCGGCTGGCCGCCGGACAGCACACCCACGACGAGGCCCTCGTGGCGGCCGACCGCGGCGGTCACCGCGGTGCCCTCGATGCCGGCGTCGGCGCGCACGCAGAAGATCCGGCGCCGCTCGGCCTCCGCGCAGACCGCGGCGTTGACCTCGGGGTCGTCGGTGCAGGCCAGCGCGTACCAGGCGCCGTCGAGGTCGCCGTCGGCGTAGCGGCGCTGGTGCCAGACGACCTCACCGGCGTCGATCATGCCGCCGACGGCCGGCGTGGTGGACGGCGAGATCAGCTCGACCGCGGCCCCGGCGCTGATCAGGCGGGGCAGCCGGCGCTGGGCGACGGTGCCACCGCCGACGAGCACCACGCGCCGCCCGGCGAGATCGAGGCCGACGAGGTAGTGCTGGTCTTCGGGCATGCGGACAAGCATGCCTGCCGGAAGCGCCGATGACACCTCAGGGTTGCAGGAGTGTGAGCAACTCCGTATTGCCGAACATGCGCGCGGTGTCCACGGCCGACGGCGTGCCCGCGTCCGGGTCCGCTCCCCCGGCCAGCAGCGCCTTCACCACGTCCGGGTCGTTCTTGAACACCGCGCCGGCCAGTGGGCTCTGGCCGCGGTCGTTGAGGCGGTTCGGGTCGGCGCCGCGGTCGAGCAGTGCTTTGACCGTGTCCGCGTGGCCGTGGTAGGCCGCCAGCATCACGAGCGTGTCGCCGCGGTCGTTGGTCAGGTTGACCGCGATGCCGGCGTCCACGTAGGCGGCCAGCGTCTCGGTCCGCCCCTCCCGCGCCATCTGGAAGACGCGGCTCCACAGCTCGACCAGTTCGGGATCGGGCTCGCTCATGACGCCGAGCCTAGTGCGGTGCGGGCCACCCGGCCCGCACCGCACCACCTCAGCGCGCCGACGAGGGGTAGGGCAACAACGCCATCTCGCGGGCGTTCTTGATCGCCTGGGCCACCTGCTTCTGCTGCGTCGGCGACAGGCCGGTCACCCGCCGGGCGCGGATCTTGCCCCGGTCGGAGATGAACTTGCGCAGCAGGTCCACGTCCTTCCAGTCCACAACGGACACGTCCGCCTCGGCGAGCAGGTTGCGGCGACGGCGGCCGGGCCGCTCCTTGACGTACTTGGGCACGGCGCTCACCAGCTCGACTTCGACACGCCGGGCAGCTCGCCGCGGTGGGCCATCTCGCGCAGCCGCACCCGGGACAACCCGAACTTGCGGAGGTAGCCGCGCGGGCGGCCGTCGGCGGTGTCGCGGTTGCGCAGCCGCGTCGGGCTGGCGTCGCGGGGCAGCTTCTGCAGCGCCGACACCGCAGCCGCCCGCTCGTCCGCGGTGGACCGCGGCGAGGACACGACCGCCTTCAGCTCCGCGCGGCGCTCGGCGTAGCGGGCCATGACGGCACGCCGCTGCTCGTTGCGGGCGATCTTGGACTTCTTCGCCATCAGCGCTCCTCCCGGAACTCGACGTGGCGGCGGACCACCGGGTCGAATTTGCGCAGCACCATCCGGTCCGGGTCGTTGCGCCGGTTCTTCCTGGTCACGTACGTGTAGCCGGTCCCCGCGGTCGAGCGGAGCTTGATGATCGGCCGGACGTCGTTGCGGGCCACTACAGCTTCACCCCCTTCGCGCGCAGCTCGGCGACGACCGCCTCGATGCCGCGCTTGTCGATCGTCTTGATGCCCTTCGCCGAGACCCGCAGCGTGACCCAGCGTCCCTCCGCGGGCAGCCAGTAGCGGCGCCGCTGGAGGTTCGGGTCCCACCGCCGCGAGGTCCGCCGGTGCGAATGGGACACCTGCTTGCCGAAGCCCGGTTTGCGGCCGGTGACCTGGCAGACCGCCGACATCCACCCTCCCTAGTTGGTATCGATTTTCATTACCAACTACTCTACAACGCGTGGATCCCGAAACGACCGGCACCACCCGGGTGCCCCTCACCCTGATCAGCGGCCTCGTCCCGGCGGCCACCGCGGACCTCGCCGAGCAGGTCCGCGCGGCCCGGCCCGGCACCGCGGTCGTGCACCACGACCTGCGCGAAATCCGCGGCGGGGTCGTGCGGCGGCGGCTGCAGCTGGGCGACCGCGACGAGACGACCGTCCTCGAACTCGCGCACGGCTGCGTGTCCTGCACCCTGCGGGAGGACCTGCTCCCCCTGCTGCGCCGCCTGGCCGGCACGCCCGGCGTGCGGCACATCGCGGTGCGGCTGGACGAGGCGATGGAGCCGGAGCCGGTGTGCTGGGCGATCCGGCACGTCCTCGTCGGCGACCGGCCGGTGAGCGACTTCGTGGCGATCGACGGCGTGCACACGGTGCTCGACCGCGGCACCTGGCTGGCCGACGCCACCGGTGACGACACCCTGGAGGAGCGCGGGCTGCAGGCCAGCCAGGACGACGAGCGGACGGTCGCGCAGGTCGCGTTGTCGCAGGCCGAGTTCGCCGACGTGCTCGTGCTGACCGGCACCGCCGACGCCTGGACCGACGCGAAGACCGCGGCCGTGCTCGACCGCGTCGCCCCGGCGGCGTTGCGCACCTCGCGCCTGGCCGAGGTGCTCGCGGGCGCGCGGCGCGGCGAGGTGACCGACATGCACGGCCCGCTGTTGCACGGCGAGCCGCCGCTGGGCGCCGACTGCGGCGTGGCGACGCTGCTGTTCACCGCGCAGCGCCCGTTCCACCCGGAGCGCCTGCACGACGCGCTCGACGTGCTGCTGGACGGCGTCGTGCGCGCCCGCGGCCGGGTGTGGGTGGCCAGCCAGCCGGACATGGCGCTGTGGCTGGAGTCGGCCGGCGGTGGCCTGGGCGTCGGGCACGCCGGGCCGTGGCTGGACGCGCCGGACGGTCCGGCGTGGACGGACGTGTCCCCGGAGCGGCGGACGCTGGCGTCGCTGCGCTGGCACCCGGTGTTCGGCGACCGGGCCTCGGAGATCTTCGTCGTCACCGATCAGGCCACGCCGGCCGAGATCGAGGAGGCGCTGTCCGGGGCGCTGCTCACCGACGCCGAGCTCGCCGCCGGGCAGCGGGAGTGGCTGACCTACGACGACCCGTTCGGCGCCTGGCACGAGGAGCCGTGCGAAGAAACCGACGAGACGCAGGACGTGAACGTCACGTCCGGAACGGAGAAGCAGTGAAACCGGGCATCCATCCCGACTACCACCCGGTGGTGTTCCAGGACACCGCGACCGGGGACGCGTTCCTGACGCGGTCGACGATCACCTCGGACAAGACGATCGAGTGGCGCGACGGCAACACCTACCCGCTGGTGCTGGTCGACGTCAGCGCGTGGTCGCACCCGTTCTGGACGGGCGCGCGCCGGATCATGGACACCGCGGGCCAGGTGGAGAAGTTCCACCGCCGCTACGGAAGGCGGAAGTGATGGCCGTTCCCAAGCGCAAGATGTCGCGTAGCAACACCCGCCACCGCCGCGCCCAGTGGAAGGCGGTCAAGCCGGACCTGGTGCCGGTGGTGATCGACGGCAAGGAGCAGCTGGTGCCGCGCAGGCTGCTCGGCCACTTCCACCGGCTGGCCCGGTGAAGGTCACCGTTCTGTCGGGGTTCCTCGGTGCGGGGAAGACGACGCTGCTCAACCACGTGCTGGGCAACGTCGAGGGCCTGCGGGTCGCGGTGGTCGTCAACGACATGAGCGAGGTCAACATCGACGCCGCGCTCGTGCGCACGCAAGAGCGGCTCGTCGAGATGACCAACGGGTGCATCTGCTGCACCCTGCGGGACGACCTGCTGGAGGAGGTGGGCCGGCTGTGCGACGAGGGCCGCTTCGACCACGTGTTGATCGAGTCGAGCGGGATCTCCGAGCCGATGCCGGTCGCGGCGACGTTCACGTTCCTGCCGCGGGCGCGGCTGGACACCATGGTCACCGTGGTGGACGCGGTGAACTTCGCCCGCGAGCTGGACCGCGGGGACGGCCTGGCCGAGCGGTCGCTGGACCAGTACGACGGTGACGAGCGGACGGTCAGCGACCTGCTGATCGACCAGGTGGAGTTCGCCGACGTCCTGGTGCTGAACAAGACCGACCTGGTGGGCCCCGGCGAGCTGGCCCGGCTGGAGGCGCTGCTGCGGCGGCTGAACCCGGCGGCGGAGGTGATCCGGGCCGGCTTCGGGCGCGTGCCGGTGCGGGAGGTGCTCGGGACCGGCCGCTACGACGCCGAACGGGCGCAGCAGGCGCCCGGCTGGGTGGCCGAGCTGAACGGCGACCACGTGCCGGAGACCGAGGAGTACGGCATCTCCAGTGTCGTGTTCCGGGCGGACCGGCCGTTCCACCCGGGCCGGCTGTGGTCGTTCGTGACGCGGGACCTGGACTCCGGCCGGTTCGGGAAGGTGTTGCGCGCCAAGGGGTTCTTCGCGCTGGCGTCCCGTCCGGGCGTGGTGGGTCTGTGGTCGCAGGCCGGTTCGGTGGCGCGGTTCGAACCGCAGGGCAGCGGGCCCGCGCGGCAGGAGCTGGTGTTCATCGGGACGGGCCTGGACCACGCGGCACTGACGGCGGCGCTGGCGGATTGCCTCGGCGAGGAAGCGGGTCCCGACCCGTTCCCCGCCTGGGCGGTGCACGACCACGCGGCGCACTAGGGTCTCTGGACCTGGCATCGCCGCCTGGTCGGCGAAGGCGCCTGGGACGTGGTGCTGAAGCGGCGGCCGGCCGCGGCGGCTGGACCACCTGGCTACACCGTCTGGCCGAGGGCAACGGCCGCCCTCTGGTCCCTGGCCTGACCGCCGTCGGGCCAGGGACTCGCCGATGACCGAGCCGCTGATGTCCCAACCGCGGGTACCCGCCTCGGTAGCGGCCGCGCCCGCCGCCACCGAGTCCTCGGCAAGGCCAGCTCCTCCCGCACCATCCCCGCGACCTACGCCGACGCGCGAGCCAGGCGGTCATTCCCGGGCCCGGCGACCAGGCCCGGCATCGCAAGTGAAGCGGTTCCCGCGGCGGACGGCCACCTACCTTCGACGCCCGACGTCACCACCTGGACAACGGCACGACCACGCGGCGCACTAGTGTCCTGAGTCGTTAATTCGAGTTCAGCTGTAGGGTGCGGCATGCCGAATCCGAAGCTGCCTGAGTTGGCCTTGTCCGTTGATGAGGCACAGACGTTGCGGAACTGGGTGCAGCGGCGGAAGA
>NZ_PQHW01000165.1 GCF_003385215.1 Amycolatopsis thermalba
CGCCGGTGCGTGGCTCCCCGGCGCGGCGCTCGGCGTCCTCCGGCGGTACGGCGCGCTGCCGCGGGCGGCGCCCCGGAGGCGGGGTCTTCGCGCCCCGGGCAGCGGCGTCACGGCGCGGGTCGTCCTCCGCCGGGCGGCGCGCACCGCCGTCCGCGCCCCGACGCCCACGTCGCGGCGCCTCATCCGCGGCGCGGCGCGCATCGTCCTCGGGCGGGCGGCGTCCAGGGCGCCGACCAGCCACACCACGCGCCGCCGCGACCGCACCCGCGGCACGGCCCTGCCCCGCAGGGCGGTCCGCACCAGAGCCGGAGCCCGCACCGGAGCCAGAACCGGCACCAGAACCAGAGCCCGCACCGGAGCCGGGACGCCCGTCGGCCGGGCGGCGGCCACGCGGCGCGTCACCCCGCGCGGCACCGCCACGTCCCGCACCGCCGGGACGCTTCGGGTCCGTGGGCCGCTTGTCGCTCGCCTTCGGCGCCGCGTCCGGGTTGCGTTCGCGGTAGATCCGGACGATGCCCAGCACCAGCGTGCAGCCGGTCGTGATCGCCATGGTCGGGAACCCGTTGATCAGCGGTGTGCCGACGGCCAGCGCGCGCGTCAGCATGTCGCTGTTGTCCGGCAGCCCGGAGACCAGCAGCACCACCCCGGGCACGGTGATCCCCAGGACCAGCGGGGGCTGCACCATCGGCCCGAACAGGCTGCGCCGCTGCACCCCCGCCACAGCGCCCACCGCGCCGACGAAGTACGCGCCCTTGAACAGCCAGCCGAGCGTGTTCTGCGTCTGCATGTCGATGACCGCACCGATCACCGCCAGCCCGAACGCGAGGAGCACGGCACCCCACCACGGCAAGCCGCGGCGTTCCCCGACGATGGGACGCTGATCCCACGGCACCGGGATGTCGTCGGCGTCGGAATCGCTCCGGCGATCGGGAATGGCGGTCACGAGGCAACACCGTAACCTGTAGCCGGCCCCAACGGCTCCCCATCCCGCGGAGGTTGCGGTTCAGACCACTGGATCGGCCCACCCGGCACCCGCCTTGATCAGCGGTTTCGGCCGCCCCGGCCGTGTTGGCAACGTGCCGGCAACGTGAAGTTTTCCCCTAGCTCGCGGCCATCTCGTCCCCCCTCCGGATGGTGGCCACCTCGGTCGGGCTCGCCGCCGCGTCCGACAGCGGCGCCACGGCCGCCCGGAACCCCTCGAGCGCGTCCAGCTCCCGCCGCCGCGCCGACAGGAACCGCTGCAGGTGGGTACTGCTGAGGTTGAGCGCCTCGATCGCGTTGCCCGCCGCCCGGTGCGCCGCCGCCGCGCCGGCCCGCACCCGCTCGATGTCCTCCACCACCGCCCGGTCGCTCGCGGCGAACAGCGCGGCCGACGCCACCACCGCGAACCCGGTCGGTCCGCACAGGAACACCCGCCGGTCGAGCATCCACCGCAGTAGTTCGGGATCGGTGTCCAGCGCCGCCACCACGGCCGCGTCGGACGGCACGAACATCACCGTGCCGTAGATCGCGTCGGCCCAGCGCTGGTACCCCTTGCCCGCCAGCTCCGCCGCCCGGGACCGGAGGTTCCGGACGTGCACCCGCAACGCGTCCATCCGCTCGTCGGGATCGTCGGTCTCGACCGCTTCCGCCCAGCACGCCAGGCTCGCCTTCGCGTCGACCGGCACGCTCCGGTCACCGCCCACCCGCAGCACCATGTCCGGTTTGGCCGATCCGCCACCGCCCAGGTCCGTCTGCAGTGTGTAGTGCAGCCCCTCGCGCAACCCCAGCGCCCGCGCGGTCTCCGCCAGTACCTGCTCGCCCAGCTCGCCGCGGCCGCTGATCGAGGCGAAGGCCACTTCGTACCGGCGCAACGCCGCCTGCTGCTGATCCACGCGTGACCGCTCGGCCTCGACCTGGCGAGCCGCCGCGTCCGCGCGGCGCATGCTGTCGCTGTAGAGCCGCCACAGCAGGACGACCGCCACGACCAGGACCAAAGCGATCGCGACGGCTGCCGTGCTGATCACGGTGGAGGCCACTGCCGCCCTCCTTTCTTGATCGTCGAGAACGTGACCGCATCATGACGGAGGGCACCGACAAAAACGGGGCCCGCCCGCTCGAATCCACTCCGAACACACGTTCGGGTGAAGCATCGCGGGGTGTCTGCGGGATTCTGTCGGACCCCCCTCGTAACTTGGGCGGCGTGAGACTCCTGCACACCTCCGACTGGCACGTCGGACGCACCTTCCACGGCCTGGACCTGCTCGCCGAGCAGGACGCCGTGCTCGCGCACCTCGCGGACCTGGTAGCCGCCGAGGGGGTGGACGTCGTCCTCGTGTCGGGCGACATCTACGACCGCGCCGTGCCGTCCGCCGAGGCGGTGCAGGTCGCCAACCGCGCCCTGAGCCGCCTGCGGCACGCCGGTGCGCACATCGTCCTCACGTCCGGCAACCACGACTCGGCGCCGCGGCTGGGAGCGTTCGGTGAGTTCGCCGCCGCCGGCGGTCTGCACCTGCGCACGACGATCGACCGCATCGCCGACCCGGTCCTGCTCGACGACGACCACGGTCCGGTCGCGATCTACGGAATCCCTTACCTGGAGCCGGAACCGGCGCGGCACGCGCTCGGCGTGACGGGGGCGCGGGGCCACACGGGCGTGCTCACCGAGGCGATGCGGCGCATCCGGGCCGACCTGGCGGAGCGTGCACCGGGAACCCGTTCGGTCGTGCTCGCGCACGCGTTCGTCACCGGTGGCGCGCCGACGGAATCGGAGCGGTCCATTGCGGTCGGTGGCGTGGAACAGGTCCCCGGCGCGGTGTTCGACGGCGCCGACTACGTCGCGTTGGGACACTTGCACGGCCCGCAGACGCTCGCCGAGCACCTGCGGTACTCGGGCAGCCCGGTCGCCTACTCGTTCTCCGAGGCGCAGCAACGGAAATCGGTGTGGCTGGTCGACCTCGACGCGTCCGGCCTGGCCGAGGTGCGTCGCCACGAGCTGCCGGTGCCGCGCCGGCTCGCCAAGCTCACCGGCCGCCTCGCTGACCTGCTGGCCGATCCGGCGCACGACGAGCTGGCCGAGTGTTATCTGTCGGTCACGCTCACCGACGACGTCCGCCCGGTCGACGCGATGCGGTTGCTGCGGGAGCGTTTCCCCCACGCCGTGCATCTGGAGTGGCAGCCGGAGAACGGGAAGACGTCCTCGGCGTTGCGGTACGCCGCGGCGGTGCGCGGGCGGTCGGACGAGGAGATCGCCCGTGGTTTCCTCGACGACTGCCGGGGCGCTCCGCCGAACGAGCGTGAGGCCGCGCTGCTGCGGACGGCCCTGGAGAAGGCGGACAGGGAGGACGCGGCATGAGACTGCACCGGCTGGAGGTGGCGGCTTTCGGTCCGTACCGGACCAGGCAGGTCGTCGACTTCGACGCGCTCGGCGCCGACGGGCTATTCCTCCTGCACGGCGATACCGGCGCGGGCAAGACCACGCTGCTGGACGCGGTGGCGTTCGCGCTCTTCGGCACCGTGCCCGGCGCGCGCGGGCAGGTCAAACGGTTGCGCTGCGATCTGGCGGATCCGGAGGACCCGACCGAGGTCGTGCTCGAACTGACCGTCCAGGGTCAGCGTCTGCGGTTGTCGCGCAGCCCGGAGTACCAGCGCCCGAAGCGGCGTGGCGAAGGAACGACCACACAGCAGGCGAAGGCGGTGCTCAGGTGGGTCGGTCCGCCGCCCGCGGGCCAGCCTCCCGAGGGTCTGACCCGGATCGACGAGGTCGGCCGCACGGTCCAGCGTCTGCTGGGGATGAGCGCGGAACAGTTCTTCCAGGTCGTGTTGCTGCCGCAGGGGGAGTTCGCCAGGTTCCTGCGTGCCGACACCGACGAGCGGGAGAAGCTGCTGGAGCGGCTCTTCGGCACCAAGCGGTTCGCCGACGTCGAGGCGTGGTTCCGGGAACGGCGCGCGGACCGGCGGCGCGAACTCGATCAGCAGCGCCTGGAATTGCGGGAGTGGACGGCGCGGTTCGCGCAGGTGGCCGGGGAGGACGTGCCCGAGGAGGACATCGCGGGCTGGGTCGCGCGCACCGGCGAGCGCATCAGGTCCACCGTGGAACAGGCCCAGGACGACGAAAAGCGGGCGCGCGCGGCGCGGGAATCCGCTGACGAGCTGCTGGCCGAGCGGCTCGCCGCGGCCGAACGCGTGCGCCGGGTGCGGGACGCGCACCAGCGGCTCGCGGCGCTGGCCGAGCAGGAGGAGGAACGGAACCGCTGGGCCCGTGAACTCGAGGCCGCCAGGCGGGCGGCGGCCGTGATCGGTGTCGCGGCTCAGGCGGACCGGTGCGCGGCCCAGCTGGACGAGGCCCGCGTGGCCGAGGAACGCCGGGCGCAGGCGCTCGCGGCAACGGGTTTCGCGGACGCGCGGGTGGGCACCGCGGACCTGCGCAAGCTGTCCGGGAAGCTGCGCGAGGAGGCCGGTGCGCTCGCCGGGCTGGTGGACGAGGCCGCGCAGCAGGTCCGCGACCAGCGGGACATCGAGCGGTTCGCCGAGGCCGCGACCGAGGCGCGCGCCCGGGTCGAGGTGCTCGGGGAGAAGCTGGCCGGCATCCCGGAGCGGGCACGGGACCTGCGGGAGCGGCTGGACACCGCGATCGACGCCGAGGCGAAGCTCGGTGAGGTCCGCAAGCGCGAGTCCGAACTGGTCGCCGCGGTGCGGGACGCGGAGCGCCTGCCCGCGGCCGAGCGCGCGTTGACGGACGCCGAAGAGCTGGCCCGGCAGGCGATCGACCAGCACCAGGAGGCGCGTGAGCGGTTCCTCGAGCTGCGCCGGTGGCGGCTGGACGGGATGGCGGCCGAGCTGGCCGCCCGGCTGACGTCCGGATCGCCGTGCCCGGTGTGTGGTTCGTGTGATCACCCGGCCCCGGCCATGGCCGCGCCCGAAGCGGTCTCGCCCGAGCAGGAGCAGGCGGCCGAGGAGGCGGAGAGCCGGGCGGAGCGGCGGCGCAAGGCCGCGGAGGCGGCCAAGCACGAGGCCGAAACCAAGCTCGCGGCGCTGCGCGAACGTCTGCGGGGGCGGGACGGGGCCCAGCTGAACGAGGAACTCTCGGTGCTGCGCAAGGAGATCGCGGGTCTGGACGCGTTGGCGAAGCAGCGGGTGCCGCTCGCGAAACAGGTGCAGGCCACCGAAACCGAGCAACGGGAACTGGAGAAGGAGCGGTCGGCCGCGCTGCAGGCGGCGACGGCTGCCGAGACCCAGCGGCAGACGTTGTCCGATCGCGTCGCCGAACGCGCACGGCGGCTGGAGGAGGCGCGGGGCGAGCACGCGGACGTCGCCGCCCGCCGCGCGCACCTGACGGGGATCGTGCGCGCGCTGGACGCCCTGGCCGAGGCGCGGTCCGCGGCCGCGAGTGCCGCCGAGCAGCTCGAACGTCAGCGCGCCGAGGTGCGGGACGCCCTGTGGCGGGCCGGTTTCGAGACCGTGGACGAGATGCGGGCCGCCGCCCGGGACGAGGCGACGGTCCGGGAGCTGGAAAAGCACCTGGCCGATGCCAGTGCGGCCGAAGCGGCGGCACGGGCGACGCTGAACGAGCCCGAACTGTTCGGGGTCGGGCCGGACGACGAGGTGGACGTCGAGTCGGCGAGGGCGAAGGCCCAGGCAGCGCGGGAACGGGCCGAGGCGGCGGTCGCCGTCCTCCGGTCGGCGACCGCGCAAGCGGATGCGCTGGGCACGCTGGCCGAGCGGTTGGCGGCCGCGACGGAGCGGCTGCGGCCGCTGGAGGAGGAGTTCGCGGAGCTCGACGCGCTGACCGACGTGGTCAACGGGCGCGGGCAGAACGCGCGGAAGATGTCGCTGCGGTCGTACGTCCTGGCGGCCCGGCTGGAAGAGGTGGCCATCGCCGCGACAGCGCGGTTGCAGACGATGAGCCAGGGCCGCTACTCGTTCGTGCACTCCGATGCGGCCGGATCGCACGGCACGAGGGGCGGCCTGGGACTGGACGTGCTGGACGACTTCTCCGGCACCGTCCGGCCGGCGAAGACCCTGTCCGGCGGGGAGTCGTTCCTCGCGTCACTCGCGCTGGCGCTCGGGCTGGCCGACGTGGTCGCGGCGGAGACCGGTGGCTCGCTGCTGGACACGCTGTTCGTCGATGAGGGTTTCGGCACGCTCGATGCCGAAACCCTCGACGTGGTGATGAACATCCTCGACGACCTGCGAGCCGGAGGCCGGGTGGTCGGCCTGGTGTCCCATGTGGAGGAGCTGCGGCAGCGGATCCCGACCCGGTTGCGGGTGCGCAAGTCCCGCACCGGGTCGAGTCTGGAGCTGCAGATGGCGTGAATCTTCAGGAGCGGTACGGGGTTTCGTGGTCGAGCAGCCAGCGCTTGACGTCGACGCCCCAGCGGAAGCCGCCCAGTGCGCCGCCGATGCGGAGCACCCGGTGGCAGGGCACGAACAGCGCCGCCGCGTTGCGGGCGCACGCCGAGGCCGCGGCGCGGATGGCGGCGGGACGGCCGGCGAGAGCGGCGTACTCGCTGTAGGTGACCGGTTTGCCGGCGGGCACCGTGCGCAGCACGTCCCACGCGTGCTGCAGGAACTCGCCGGAGCGCTGGCGTACGGGAATGTCGTCGATCGCGTCCAGCTCGCCCTCGTGGTAGCGGCGGACCGCGGTGCTGACCGCGCCGAGGTCGTGTTTCTCGCGGAGGTCGGACGGACGCAGGGAGGGGGAGATCTGGGGAGTCAGTTCGGCCAGCTCGGCGGTCCAGCCGGAGGCCAGGACGGCGCCGTCGCTCGCGACGATGGCGGTGAACGGGCCGACCGGGGTGTCGGTTGTGGACCAGTGGGCGATGCTCATGTCGGTTCTCCTTACGGGGTTCAGGCCTGGCTCGAGCGCCACAGGTACATGCCGGCGTAGGACCGCCACGGTCGCCAGGCCTGTGCGCGTTCGGTGAGGGCGGGGATGTCGTCGGCGATGCCGAGTGCGGCGGCGCCCTTGCGGAGCACGAGGTCGCCGGTGAGGAGCACGTCGGGTGCGCCGAGGACGCGCATCAGCACGTAGTCGGCGGTCCACGGTCCGATGCCGGTGAGTGCGAGCAGTTCGTCCCGCAGCTCGCCGGGGTCGCGTCCGACGTGTACGTCGACCTCGCCGGAGGCGAGTGCGGCGGCGGCGCCGAGGATGGCGTCGATGCGGCGCTGCGGCCCGCGGAGCACCTCGTGGCCCCGCTCGGCCACGGCTTCGGCGGTGGGAAACAGCAGGAGGTCGTCCTGCCACGGGACCGGATCACCGAGCGCGGCGGTGAGCCGGGCCGCGTCGGTGCGCGCGGCGGCGACCGAGACCTGCTGTCCGAGCATGGCGCGCAGCACCAGCTCGCCGCCGTCGGCCGCGCCGGGGACCCGGATGCCCGGGGTCGCGGCGACCGCTGGGGCCAGCGCCGGGTCGGCGCCGAGCACGCGGGCGACGGCATCCGGGTCGGCGTCCAGGTCCAGCAGGCGCCGGGCGCGGGTGACCGCGGCGCCGAGGTCGCGGACGTCGGCGAGCCGCAGGTCGCAGCGCACGTGCCCGTCCTGCGGCGTCAGGGTCACCGACGCGGCGCCGTGCGGGAGCCGCAGCGTGCGGGTGTAGCTGTGGTCATCGGCCGACTCGACCCCGGGCACCGCCCGGGCGGCGAAGAAGCCGAGGATCCCGGCGGCGTCGAACGGCGGGCGGAACGGCAGCCGCAGGGACAGCCGGGTCCCGGCGGTACCCGTTTCCGGTTCGGCGGCGCCGGCGCGGCGGCGAGCTGCGCGGGCGGCCGTGCGCAGCTGGGACGGTGTGCGGGCGAAGACCTCGCGGATGGTGTCGTTGAACTGCCGGACGCTGGCGAAGCCGGCCGCGAACGCGACGTCGGCCAGCGGCAGCTCGGACAGCTCGATGAGCAGCCGCGCCGAGTGCGCCCGGTGCGCGCGGGCCAGGGCCAGCGGCCCGGCGCCGAGTTCGGTGGTCAGGACCCGGCCGAGCTGGCGTTCCGAGTAGCCGAGCCGGCGGGCCAGGCCGGGCACGCCCTCACGCTCGACGACGCCGTCCGCGATCAGCCGCATGGCCCGGGCGGCCAGGTCGGCGCGCACGTTCCACTCGGGCGAACCGGGCACGGCGTCGGGCAGGCAGCGGCGGCAGGCGCGGAACCCGGCGGCCTGGGCGGCGGCCGCGGTCGGGTAGAACCGCACGTTCTCCTGCCGTGGGGTGAGCGCCGGGCAGGACGGCCGGCAGTAGATGCCGGTCGTGCGCACGGCCGTGATGAACTGGCCGTCGAAGCGGGCGTCGCGCGAGGCGACGGCGCGGTAGCAGCGCTCGGGGTCGCGCCAGAGCGCCTGCTCGGCCGGTGCGGCGATGGCTGTCATGGGTTCGATCCTGCCAGCAGGTCAGCCACTCGACTGGCGGAAATCCGACATGGCCGTGAACGGACCGCCGGGCCGGGTGGCGACGCACCGCAGGCTGAATGGCGAGCGCTGCCGGGCGGGGTGGTGAACGGGCTGCCGGGCCGGGTGGTGGACCGGCAGCAGGGCTGGGTGGCGAATGGGTGCCGGGCGGGCGGTGGACGGCCGCCGGGCCGCGTCCGAAGGTGCTGCCGGGGGGAGTGGCGAAGGTGCTGCCGGGGGGAGTGGCGAAGGTGCTGCCGGGCGAGGTGGGCGAACGGCTGCCGGGCCGGGTGGCGGGCTCGCCCCGTAGACTTCGGAGCCGTGAGTCTGACCCTCGGTATCGTCGGCCTGCCCAACGTCGGCAAGTCGACCCTGTTCAACGCGCTGACCCGCAACGACGTGCTCGCCGCGAACTACCCGTTCGCCACCATCGAGCCCAACGTCGGCGTCGTGCCGCTGCCCGACGAGCGGCTGGACAAGCTCGCCGAGATGTTCGGCTCCGCCCGTACCGTGCCGGCCACGGTGTCCTTTGTGGACATCGCGGGGATCGTGAAGGGCGCTTCCGAGGGCGCCGGCCTGGGCAACAAGTTCCTGGCGAACATCCGCGAGGCCAACGCGATCTGCCAGGTCATCCGGGTGTTCGACGACCCGGACGTGGTGCACGTCGACGGTCGCGTCGACCCGTCGTCGGACATCGAGACGATCAACACCGAGCTGATCCTCGCCGACCTGCAGACGCTGGAAAAGGCGCTGCCGCGGCTGGAGAAGGAAGCCCGGACCAAGAAGGAGAACCGGCCCGCGCTGGAGGCCGCGCAGAAGGCGAAGGACATCCTCGACAGCGGGCGCACGTTGTTCTCCGCGCAGCAGGAGGTCGACACCGCGCTGCTGCGTGAGCTGAGCCTGCTCACCCTGAAGCCGTTCCTGTACGTCTTCAACGCCGACGAGGGCGTGCTGACCGACCAGGCGAAGCGCGAGGAGCTGACGAAGCTGGTCGCGCCGGCGGACGCCGTGTTCCTGGACGCGAAGGTCGAGGCCGAGCTGCTCGAACTCGACGACGAGGAGTCCGTGCGCGAGCTGCTGGAGTCGGTCGGCCAGACCGAGCCCGGCCTGCACGCGCTGGCCCGCGCCGGGTTCCACACGCTGGGCCTGCAGACCTACCTGACGGCGGGCCCGAAGGAGTCGCGGGCGTGGACGATCCCGCAGGGCGCGACCGCGCCCCAGGCGGCGGGCGTCATCCACACCGACTTCGAGCGCGGGTTCATCAAGGCCGAGGTCGTGTCCTACGAGGACCTGATGGAGGCCGGCTCGATGGCCGCCGCGCGCTCCGCGGGCAAGGTCCGGATGGAAGGCAAGGACTACATCATGGCCGACGGCGACGTGGTGGAGTTCCGCTTCAACGTCTGATGCGGGCGTGTTTCCCTGGTGGCCAGGGGATAGCCGGCAGCCGGGCGGAGGTGTCGAGCGGGACAGCGGCGCCGGACCTGGTCCACGCTTCGAATCTCGGGGCGAAGAGGTGTCCGAGGTCGTGCCGTCAAGGGTGCTTCAGCGCAGGGACGGCCGGAGTCGGGCTGTGGCTCGTGCGCCCGTGGCCCCCGGAAAGACGGAAACGCCCAGGCCGGGGGCTGCCTGGGCGTTTCCGGGAACCACGCGGGCCACGTGCACCGGACCGAGGCGGTCGTCACGGGACCGACCGCGGCCAGCAGGGTCACGTGCACCGGACCGAGGCGGTGGTCACGGGACCGACCGCGGCCAGCAGGGTCACGTGCACCGGACCGAGGCGGTGGTCACGGGACCGACCGCAGCCAGCAGGGTCACGTGCACCCGACCGAAGCGAAACCGGCCGTGCTCAGCCAGCGTCACGTGCACCGGACCGTCACGAAACCGGCCGTGCTCAGCAGGTCACGTTCACCGAGCCGCTCGACTTGAAGGACACGTGCACGTGGTCGTAGTGGTTGGCCGTGGCGCCGCCGCGGTCTTCCATTGTTGACCAGCCGCTGCCGTCGTTGTAGCGCTGCCGCCAGATCACGTACTTGACGTTGAACTCGGACTGGTTGGCCAGCAGGTAGTCGGCGATGGCGTTGCCCGTGGACGTGTCCACCATGAAGTCCAGGGCCAGCCCGCTCGGGTGGTCGCTGGTTCCGGCCCGGCCCGCGCGGCCTCCGATGTCGTCCACGCCGAACTTCGCCGCGATGTGGTTGCCCACCTTCGCCACGTGGGGCAGCGTGCCCTCCAGCACCGACGAGCAGGCGTTCGCCGCCTTGGTCGTCGTCTTCGGGGTCGTCTTCGTGGACTTCGGCGTCGGCTTCGTAGTCGTCGGCGGCGAACGCCTGCTCGTCGGTGCTGGAGGGCACGCTGCCC
>NZ_PQHW01000166.1 GCF_003385215.1 Amycolatopsis thermalba
GTCCCACGCTCCCGCGCGCGGGAACGTGGAACTCGCGCGCGGGAGCGTGGGACTCGCGCGCGGGAGCGTGGGACTCGCGGGGCGGGCTCACGGGGTCCCGGGGAAGGGTGGCACACCGGAGGGGTAGTCCGTGGACACGCGGCCCGGGAAGGTCGGCGCGCGTTTTTCCAGGAACGCCATCACGCCTTCCATCGCGTCCTTGCCGGCGCCGAGCTGCAGCAGCGCGCGGGAGTCCGCGCGGTGGGCGTCCCACGGCGTGGGTGAGCCGAGCATGCCCCACAGCAGCTGCCGCGACACCGCGACCGACACCGCCGACGTGTTGTCCGCGACCTCCCGGGCGATCGACATCGCCGCCGGGATCAGCTCGTCCGGCGGCACGACCCGCGAGACCAGCCCGCCGGCGCGCGCCTCGGCCGCGTCGAACACCCGCCCGGTCGCCACCCACTCCATCGCCTGCGAGATGCCGACGATCCGCGGCAGGAACCACGACGACGCGGCCTCCAGCAGGATCCCGCGTCGCGCGAACACGAACCCGAACCTGGCGTTCTCGCTGGCGATCCGGATGTCCATCGGCAGCGACATCGTCACGCCGACACCCACCGCGGGCCCGTTGAACGCACCGATGACGACCTTCTTGCACGCCGCGATCCGCAGCGCCACCGCGCCACCGGCGTCCCGCGGCACACCGTCGATCTCGCCGAACCCCTCGACGTCGCCGATCGCGTCCTTGTTGAACGTGCCCGCGCCCCGCTCCAGGTCCGCGCCCGCGCAGAACCCGCGCCCGGCGCCGGTGACCACCACCACGCGCACCGAGTCGTCCGCGTCGGCCTCGTCGAACGCCGCGACCAGCTCGTGTGCCATCTCCAGCGTGAACGCGTTGAGCCGCGCCGGCCGGTTCAACGTGATCGTGGCGATCCCGTCGGAGACCTCGTAGATGATCTCGTCGTAACTCACCGCACCGCCCATCGTCCCGTGTACGCCGCTTCGGTCTTGCTGAGGAACGCCTCGAACGCGGCCGGCGCGTCCTCGGTCGCGAAGTTCACCGTCTGCGCTCGCGCCTCGCCCTCCAGGGCTTCGCGCAGCGTCCGGCTCGCGCCCTCTTCGAGCAGCCGTTTGCTCAGCGCCAGCGCGATCGGCGGCGCCTCGGCCAGCTCCGCCGCCAGGCCGTCCACAAAGGAATCGAGCTCGCCGTCCGGCTGGATCCAGGTGACCAGGCCGAGGTCGTGCGCCTCGGCCGCGCCGATCATCTCGGCCCGCAACGCGAGCCGTTTCGCCTGCTGCAACCCGACGAGCCGGGGCAGCAGCCACGAGCCACCGAAGTCGAGCGACAGCCCGCGGCGGGCGAAGATCTGGCTGAACCGCGCCCGCTCGGTGGCCACCACCAGATCACACCCCAGCGCGAGGTTCCAGCCCGCCCCGACCGCGACGCCGTCGACCTTCGCGATCGTCGGCTTCGAGATCTCGTTCAGCGCCAGCGCGACGTCGTTGACCCGGTGCATCCGGGTCAACGGGTGGTCCTTGCGGTCCGCGGACAGGTCGGCGCCCGCGCAGAAGTCGCCACCCGCGCCGGTGACCACGACTACCCGCACGTCGTCGTCCCGCTCGGCCCGGTGGAACGCGTCGTACAGCCCGTCCCACATCGCCTGGTCGATCGCGTTCTTGCGGTGCGGCCGGTTCAGGGTCACGGTCAGCACCGCGCCCGCCCGGTCGAGCAGCACCGGCTGGTCCGTCACGAAGCACCGTCCAGCCGCCGCGCGAGCCGGGCCAGCTGCTCGTCGTGGCCGCCGAACAACAGCTCGCTGCTCTTGGCCCGCTTGTAGTACAGGTGCGCGTCGTGCTCCCAGGTGTAGCCGATGCCGCCGTGCAGCTGGAGCCCGGACGCCGCCGCCGCGAAGTAGGCGGGCCCGGTGAACACCTGCGTGGTGGCCGCGGCCAGCGGCAGCGCGTCCGGGTCGTGGTCGGCGGTCCACGCGGCGTGCCGCAGCAGGGATTCCGCGCGTTCACTCGTGCTGTAGAGGTCCGCGCAGGCGTGCTTGACCGCCTGGTAGGAGCCGATGGCGCGGCCGAACTGCACCCGCACCTTGGCGTACTCCACGGTGGTCTCCAGCACCTTCGCGATGCCGCCGACCTGCTCCGCGGCCAGCGCCACGGACGCGAGGTCACGCACCTTCTCCAGCACCGCGGCCGGATCCGCGGTGTCGACTCTCCGCGCCGGGGTGCCCGCGAAGTCCAGTTTCGCCTGCCCGCGCGTGGGGTCCAAAGTGGTCAATGGCGTGCGCCGCGCGTCCTCAGCGACGAACCAGCCGTCGGCCGAGTACACCACGAAGACGTCGGCCACGTCACCGGAGATCACGAACGGCGCGTGCCCGTCGAGCACCCAGCCGCCGTCCCGCTCGGTCGCGGTCACCGGCGCCGGGCCCCAGGACTCGGACACGGCCAGCGCGCCGATCTTCTCCCCGACCGCCAGCGCGGGCAGGACCTCGGTGTCCCCCAGCGCCACCAGCGCGTCGGCCGCGAGCACCGCGGAGGCGAAGAACGGCACCGGCGCGAGCGCGCGGCCCAGTTCCTCCAGCACCACGCACCGTTCGACGTGCCCGGCGCCCGCGCCGCCCTGGTCCTCGGGCACGACCAGCCCGGTCAGGCCCAGCTCGGCCAGGTGCCGCCACAACACGGCGTCGTAGGTCTCGTCACCGTCCACCACGGACCGGACGTCGCTGTGGTCGGCGAGCAGTTTGCGCACCGTCGACCGCAGTTGCTGTTGTTCGGTGTCGAGCACCAGCTGCACGATCCCTCTCCTTTCAGGCGGGTCGCTGCGTGCCCACCCGCAGCTCGCGGAAGGGCACGTCGCGGTCGACGACGGGTTCGCGGGGCAGGCCGAGGATGCGGTCCCCGATGATGGTGCGCTGGATCTGGTCGGTGCCACCGGCGATGCTCGACGACGGCGTCTGGTTGATCGCCAGCGCCAGTTCGTCCCCGGCCGCGTCGCCCGGCTCCCACGCCGTCACCCGCGGCCCGGCGATCAGCCCGGCGACCGCGACGGCCTGCTGCTGCAACTGGGCACCGGCGAGCTTGGCCACCGACCCGCGCGCGCCCGGCGGGGACCCGGCCTCGGCCTCCTGCCGCAGCCGCGTGTTGAACAGCGCCAGCGCCCGCTCCGCCGCGTACAGCTTCGCGAGTTCGGCTCGCACCACGGGATCGGCGTCGCGCCCGTACCGGCGCGCGGTCTCGGCGAGGTTCGCGTGGGCCAGCGGGTCGTGCCGCTTGCGGACGAACCCGCCGATCGACACGCGCTCGTGACCGAGCATGGTCACCGCGGCGAGCCAGCCCTGCCCGACCTGGCCGAGCACCGCGTCCGCGGGCAGACGCAGGTTCTCGAAGTACACCTCGTTGAACGGCGCGCGCCCGGTCATGTCCTTGAGCGGCCGCACCGTCACGGCCGGGTCGTGCATGTCGATGAGGAACATCGTCAGGCCCTGGTGCTTGGGCACGTCCGGGTCGGTGCGGGCGAGCAGCGCGCCGAAGTCGGCCAGGTGCGCGACCGTCGTCCACACCTTCTGCCCGTTGACCACCCACTCGTCCCCGTCGCGGACCGCACGGGTCTGCAGGCTCGCGACGTCAGACCCGGCGCCCGGCTCGGAGAACAGCTGGCACCAGATCTCGTCACCACGCAGCAGCGGCGGGATGTAGCGCGCCTTCTGCTCGGGTGTGCCCAGGTCGAGGATCGTCGGCCCGCACATGCCCATGCCGATCCGGAACACCGAGTTGGGCAGGTCGTAGCGGGCCGACTCCTGGTCGAAGACCTGCTGTTCGGCCGCGGTGAGGCCCTGACCGCCGAACTCCGCCGGCCAGGTGATCCCGGCCAGCCCCGCGTCGTAGAGGGCGGCCTGGAACCGCTTGGCGGTCGCCAGTTCCTCGTCGCCGGGGACGTTCTCGGCGAGCCACGCCCGGACCTTCTCGCGGAACTCGCTCATGCGACCAGCTCCAGGATGGTGGCGTTGGCCTGGCCGCCGCCCTCGCACATGGTCTGCAGGCCGTAGCGGATGCCGGCGGCACGCATGTGGTGCACGAGCGTGGTCATGATGCGCGCGCCGCTCGCGCCGAGCGGGTGGCCGAGGGCGATCGCGCCGCCGTGCGGGTTGAGGGACTTGGCATCGGCGCCGGTCTCGGCCAGCCACGCCATCGGCACCGGCGCGAACGCCTCGTTGACCTCGAACACGCCGATGTCGGAAATCGACAAGCCACTGCGCTGCAAGGCCTTCTTCGTCGCCGGGATGGGCGCGGTCAGCATGATCACCGGATCGTCGCCCGCGAGCACCGCGGTGTGCACGCGTGCGATCGGCCGCAGGCCGAGCTGGGCCGCCTTCTCACTGGTCGTCATCAGCAGGGCGGCGGCGCCGTCGCTGATCTGCGAGCTGTTGCCCGCCGTGATGACGCCGTCCTCGCGGAACGCGGGCTTGAGCCCGGCCAGCTTCTCCAGCGAACCGCCGCGGCGCACGCCCTCGTCGGCGGTGACGTCCGCGATCGGCAGCAGCTGGTCGTCGAAGGCGCCCGCGTCCTGCGCGGCGGCGGCCTTCTCGTGCGAGGCGAGGGAGAACTCGTCGACCTGGGTGCGGCTGAACCCCCACCGCTCGACGATCATCTCCGCGCCGATGCCCTGGTTGGGCCGCACCCCGCCGTACCGGGCGAGGACCTGCTCGCCCAGCGGGTTCCTGCCCTGCGCGGAAAAGCCCATCGGCACCCGGCTCATCGATTCGACACCACCGGCCACCACCACGTCGTAGTGCCCGGCGATCAGCCCGGCCGCGGCGAAGTGCACACTCTGCTGGGACGACCCGCACTGCCGGTCGACGGTCACGCCGGTCACGCTCTCCGGCCAGCCCGCGGCGAGCACGGCGTTGCGGCCGATGTCGCCGGTCTGCTCACCGGCCTGGCTCACGCACCCCCACACCACGTCGTCGATCTCGGCCGGATCGAGCCCGGACCGCTCCGCCAGACCACGCAGCACGTGCGCCGACAGGTCCACCGGGTGCACGCCGGACAGGCCGCCCTCGCGCTTGCCCACGGGGGTGCGCACCGCTTCCACGATCACCGCGTCTCGCACGGCTCCTCCTTCACTCGGCCGCGGCCGGAGCCACGTACTTCTCCTTGAGCCGCCGCTTCACCAGCTTGCCGGTCGGTGTGCGGGGCAGTTCGTCGACGAAGTCCACGCTGCGCGGCGCCTTGTAGTGGGCGATCCGCTCGCGGACGTAGGCCAGCAGCTCGGCCGCCAGCTCCGGACCGGGCGTGGCGCCGGGCGCGGGCTGGACGAACGCCTTGACCGCCTCGCCCATCTCCTCGTCCGGCACGCCGATCACCCCGACGTCGAACACCGCGGGGTGCAGCGCGAGCGCGTCCTCGACCTCCTGCGGGTAGATGTTCACCCCGCCGGAGATGATCATGAACGCCTTGCGGTCGGTCAGGTGGAGGAAGCCATCCTCGTCGAGGTAGCCGACGTCGCCGGTGGTCGTCCAGGTTTCGTGCTCGGGGTGCTGCGCCTCGCGGGTCTTGTCCGGGTCACCGTGGTAGGTGAACGGGACCTCGTCGCGTTCGAAGTAGACGGTGCCGATCTCCCCGGGCGGCAGCAGCTCGCCCGCGTCGTCGCCGTTGTGGGCGACGCCGACCACCGCGCGGCCCACCGAGCCGGGCTTGGCGAGCCACTGCTCGCTGTCGATGAACGTCATCCCGGCGCCCTCGGTGGAGGCGTAGTACTCGTAGAGGACCGGCCCCCACCAGTCGATCATCGCGCGCTTGACCTCGACCGGGCACGGCGCGGCGGCGTGCACCGCGACGCGGTGGCTGGACAGGTCGTAGCGGCCGCGCACCTCGCCGGGCAGCTTGAGCATCCGGACGAACATCGTCGGCACCCACTGGCTGTGCGTGACGCGGTGGGTCTCGATGGCGCGCAGCGCGGCTTCGGCGTCGAAGCGTTCCATCATCACCACCGTGCCGCCGAGGCGCTGTGCGGTCGCGCCGAACCGCAGCGGCGCGGCGTGGTAGACCGGCGCCGGGGACAGGTAGACCGTGTCCGGGCCGAAGCCGTACATGTGCTGCAGGACCGGGGTCAGCACGTCGCCCGGCTCGTCCACCTGGCGGTCCGGCAGGTCGACCTTGATGCCCTTCGGGCGGCCCGTGGTGCCGGACGAGTAGAGCATGTCCGCCCCGGCCGGCTGGTCCGCCGGGCGCTCGGGCGAGCCGGTGGCGAGGAAGTCGTCGAAGTCCGCGTACCCGTCGGCCGCGCCGCCGTAGACGAGCTTGACCGGCACGTCCGGGAGCAGCTCGGCGACCGCGGCGGCCAGCGGGCCCAGTGCGGCGGAGACGACCAGGGCCCGCGCGCCGGAGTCGGTGACGATGTAGGCGACCTCGCCCGGGGACAGGTGGCTGTTCACCGCGGCGAGGTAGCGGCCGGAGCGCAGGGCGGCCCAGTAGACCTCGTAGGCGCGCACCGAGTTGTCGCTGAGCAGGGCGACGGTGTCGCCACGGCCGAGGCCGGCGAGGGGAAGGGCGTCGGCGAGGCGGGTGGACCGCTCGTCGAGCTCGCCGTAGGTCAGCCGCTCGCCTGAACCCGCCATGATCACGGCGGGCTTGCCGGGATCGGCGTCGGCGTGGGTACCCGGGTACATGCGGCTCCTCCTCGAACCGTGGGACTCCCCTGCGAGAGTGCAAGGTTCCGGCGTAACAGTCAACACCGACTGTTAACGGCTATGGTGATCGGCGTGGTGACCGAAACCCGGAACCGGCAGGACCGCGCGACGAGCACGCGCACGTTGATCCTGGACGCGGCCGTGGCGTGCCTGGTCGAGCTGGGCTACGCGGGCGCGTCCACATTGGCCATCCAGGCCAAGGCCGGCGTGTCCCGTGGCCGCCTGCTGCACCACTTCCCGTCCCGGGACGAGCTGCTGGTCGCGGCCTCCCAGCACCTGACGGCGACCCGGCTCGCCCAGACCGAGGTGCGGGTCGCCGAGCAGCTCGCCGACGAGCCGGAGGGCCCGCGGCGGGTCGAGCGGTGCATCGAGCTGCTGTGGACGACCTTCCACGAGCCGCCGTTCTGGGCCGCGGTCGAGCTGTGGACGGCGGCGCGGACCAACCCGGCGCTCGCGGCGGCGCTGCGGCCGGAGGAGCGGGCGCTGCGGGAGGCGATCCGCGAGGTCGGCGACCGGATCTGGGGACCGGCGGTGTGCGCCCACCCGAACTACCCCGAGCTGCGCGAACTGCTGTTCACGAGCATGCGGGGCGCGGCGCTGCCCTACACCTTCGAACGCCACCGGGACCCGGCGAACGATCCGCACGTCCCGCTGTGGAAGTCGCTGGCGCACCGCCTGCTCTTCACTGACGGTCAGTGTTGACTGTTTCGCCGCGGGCACGGTAGAAACGCGGTACCTGACCCGCCGGATCGCCGAGGTTGCCGATGCCCGGAGTTGTCGAAGTACCCCGCCTGCTCGGGCGCGGGATGACCATGGGCGACCAGCTCGCCCGCCACGCCCGCACCCAGGGCGGCCAGCCCGCCTTCTCGTTCGAGGGCACCACCCTCACCTACGGCCAGTTCGACACGCGCGTGAGCCGGCTGGCGAACGCGTTGCGCGACCGGGGCGTCGGCTACGGCGACCGGGTGGTCGTGCTCGGCCTGAACACGCTGGAGGTGCTGGAGACCTACTTCGCGTCGACGCGCCTGGGCGCGATCTGCGTGCCGGTGAACTTCCGGCTCGTGGCTGACGAGATCGCCTACGTGCTCGCCGACAGCGGCGCCCGGGCCAGCGTGGTGCACGCTCCGCTCGCCCCGGCGCTGGCGAAGGCGCGCGAGCAGGTCGGCGACCGGGGCCCGTGCCTGGTGTTCGGCGGCGCGTTCGAGGGCATGGCGGACTACGCGGAGGCGCTGGCCGCGGCGTCGCCGGAGTTCGACGAGATCACGGTGGACGAGCAGGACCCGGCGTTCATCATGTACACCTCGGGCACCACGGGACGGCCGAAGGGCGCCGTGCTCACCCACCACAACCTGCTGATGCACGCGTTCAGCAACATGGCGACGCTGGGCACCGGGCCGGAGGACAAGGTGTGGCTGGCCGCCGCGCCGCTGTTCCACATCGCCGGGCTGTCCGGGATGCTGCCGAACCTGCTGCTCGGCGGCCGGACGGTGCTGCTGCCGAGCGGCCGGTTCGACCCGGTCGCGGTGGTGGATCTGATGGAGCGCGAGCGGGTGTCGTCGGTGTTCCTGGTGCCGGCGCAGTGGCAGGCGATCGTGAACGTGCCCGGGATCCGCGAGCGCGATCTGTCTGCGCTGTCGAAGATCTCGTGGGGCGCGGCGCCGGCGTCGACGACCCTGCTGCGCACGATGATCGACACGTTCCCCCAGGCCGAGGTGACGACGGCGTTCGGGCAGACCGAGTGCAGCCCGGTGACCACGCTGCTGCGCGGCGAGGACTCGATCCGCAAGATCGGGTCGGTCGGCAAGCCGATGCTCAACGTCGAGGTGCGCGTGGTCGACGACGACATGAACGACGTGCCGCGGGGCGAGGTCGGGGAGATCGTCTACCGCAGCCCGATGGTGATGAAGGAGTACTGGAACAAGCCGGCCGAGACGGCGGAGGCGTTCCGCGGCGGCTGGTTCCACTCCGGTGACCTGGTGCGGCAGGACGAGGACGGCTACTACTTCGTGGTGGACCGCAAGAAGGACATGATCATCTCCGGTGGGGAGAACATCTACTGCGCCGAGGTGGAGAACGTCCTGGCGGCGCACCCGAAGATCGGCGAGGTGGCGTTGATCGGCGTGCCGGACGACAAGTGGGGCGAGACGCCGCTGGCGGTGATCGCGCCACGCACCCCTGGCGACGCGCCCACGGCCGCGGAGCTGGAGGAGTGGTGCCTCGACCGGTTGGCGCGATACAAGCGGCCGCGCCGGATCGCGGTGGTGCCCGCCCTGCCGCGGAACCCGAGCGGGAAGGTGCTGAAGACGCAGCTGCGGGCCGACCGGGAGGCGGGCAAGCTGCCGATCGAATCGGCCTAGCCGCCGGTCAGGGCCTTGACGACGCGGGACGGGCTGGGGCGGCCGAGCCGCTGTGCCATCCAGGCGCTCGTCCGCACGAGCGCGTCGAGGTCCACGCCGTGCTCGACGCCCAGGCCGTCGAGCATCCAGACCAGGTCCTCGGTGGCCAGGTTGCCGGTGGCGGCCTTCGCGTAGGGGCAGCCGCCGAGGCCGCCCGCGGAGGAGTCCACTGTGGTCACTCCGGCCCTCAGGGCGGCGAGCGTGTTGGACAGCGCCTGGCCGTAGGTGTCGTGGAAGTGCACGGCGAGCTGGGAGACGTCGCCGAACGCGCCGAGGAGCGCCTCGACGTGCCCCGGCGTGGCGACGCCGATCGTGTCCCCGAGCGACAGCTGGAAGCAGCCCATGTCGAGCAGCCGCCGCCCGGCGGCCGCGACCTGCTCGACGGGCACGGCGCCCTCCCACGGGTCGCCGAAGCACATGGAGAGGTAGGCGCGCACCTCGAGCCCTTCGTGGCGGGCCCGCCGCACGACCGGCTCGAACATGGCGAACTGCTCGTCGAACGAGCGGTTGAGGTTCTTGCGCGCGAAGGTCTCGGTGGCGCTGCCGAAGATGGCGATCGCTTCCACGCCCAGCGCCAGGGCCCGGTCGAGGCCGCGCTCGTTGGGGACGAGGACGGGGTACTTCACGCCCGGGCGCCGGTCGAGCTTCGCGAGCAGGTCATCGGCGTCGGCGAGCTGCGGGACCCACTTCGGGTGGACGAAACTGGTCGCCTCGAGGGTCGTCAGCCCCGCCGCGGCGAGCCGGTCGAGGAACTCGAGCTTGGTGTCCAGGCCGATCACGGTCTGCTCGTTCTGCAGCCCGTCCCGCGGCCCGACCTCCCAGATCGCAACCCGAGCGGGCAACTCGCCCCGGGACGCCTCCCGCTGGGGCAGCCCCAGCTCACGCACACTCGCCACAGGAACAGGTTAACGCTGACTAACGCAGACGTCCAGCCGCGCAGCGCACACAGCGACCACCCCGTCAAGGTGACGTGCCTGCATTCCCCGTCATCCCGGAGCCTGCCCGTCCGGCGAGGACATCTTTTGATCTTTAGAGGTGGCTGGGGGCAGACGAAAAGCCCGCCCTTCGGGCGGGAAAACCAGGGCGCCTACGGCGCCGAACGGTCACCTTGGGTGCCACCTCCCCCGCCCCCTCTCGTTGAGTGTGTATTGGTCGCCGAGCAGCGGCGTCAAGGCGGGAAAGAGTACCTTGACCCCGCTGATCGGCGACCAAAAGCGGGCTGGGGATCGGGGGCGGGGGA
>NZ_PQHW01000167.1 GCF_003385215.1 Amycolatopsis thermalba
CCCCGAACCACTCCCCCTCCCGCACCCGATCCCCAGCCCACATCGGTTGCCGAGCAGTCGGGTCAAGGCACGCTTTCCCGCCTTGACGCGACTTCTCGGCAACCGAACACTGAAAGATCGGGTTCGGGAGGGCACCAATCCGGGCGTAGCGAAGCGAAGCCGGCGCAGTTCAGATACGCGCGTAGCGCCTACGCACCGAAACCACCCGCCGCTGCCCAGGCACCGCCACATTCCCCAGCGCCGCCTGCACCGAAGCCTCCGCCAGCCCGGCCAGCTCCCGCCGATCCGCGGCCCGCCCGGGCGCGATCTCCCCGCACACCGTCACTTCCAGCACCAGCCCGCGCAGCGCCGCGACCCGCTTCAGCGAGTCGATCAGCGATTCCGGCCCGATGAACGCCGGCTGGGTCGTCTCGCGGCCGTCGGCCATCCGGTAGCGCAGCGCGAGCGGCCGCACCGGGACCCCGGCGTCGATCGCGGCCTGGAAGGTCGCCGGGCGGAACCGGCCGGACGCCAGCCCGCACCACGTGGTGCCCTCGGGTGTGACGTTGACCAGCGAACCCCCGCGCAGCGCCGCGGCCAGGTCGTCGATCGTGCTCGGCAGGGTGGACAGCCGTTCCCGGTCCAGGAAGATGCTGCCGCCACGCGCGACGAGCGTGCCCAGCACCGGCCAGCCCGCGATCTCCTTCTTCGCCAGCGCGCGCATCGGCCGGACCGCGTTGACCGCCACGATGTCCAGCCACGAGATGTGGTTGTTCACCACCAGCGCACCGCGGCCACCGCCGTCCAGCGGCTCACCCCGGACCACCAGCCGCACCCCGAACGCCCGCAGCACACCGCGGAACACCCGGCGCGCCAACGGTTCCCGCAACCGCGGCACGAACAGCGCCGGCAGGGCGGCGAAGGCCAGCAGCACCACGGCGGCAGCAGCGGTGAACCGCAGCGCGCGCCGCGCTGCGCCGACCGTCGGGGCGCCCGGCGTCAGGCACCCGTTCCCGCACGGCGAAGCCGGCATCCAGGGGTGGCTCATGCCTGGTGCCCGAGGAAGAACTTCAGGTAGCGCTCGTCCATCCGCTGCAGGTCGAGCAGGGTGAAGAAGTCGGCGACACCGAAGTCCGGGTCGTGCGCAGGCGGGCCGCAGACCTTGGCGCCGAGCCGCGTGTAGCCCTTGATCAGCGGCGGCAGCACCGACCGCGTCGGCCGCGCGATGCCGGCGTCCGGCCAGGGGTTGAGCGGCCGCACGCGCTGCGACTCGGGCGCGTAGTGCTTGGCGCGCAGCACGTCCCACACGCCCGCGGCGTAGGAACCGCCGTCGGTGAGCGGCACCGAGGCGCAGCCGCCGAGGTAGCGGTGGCCGGACAGCAGCATGTACCGCCCGATGCCGGCCCACACCAGGCTCACCACGGCGCCGGAGCGGTGGTCGGGGTGCACGCACGAGCGGCCGGTCTCGACCAGCGAACCCCGCAGCCCGGCGAGGTTGGACAGGTCGAACTCGGTCTCGGCGTACAGGCCGCCGGCCCGTTCGGCGCGTCCCGGCGGGAGCATCCGGTAGGTGCCGACGATCTCGCCGGTGTTGTCGTCGCGCACCACGAGGTGGTCGCAGAACTCGTCGAACTCGTCGGCGTCCAGGCCGGGCGCGGAGTGCAGCCGGGCACCCATCTCCTCGGCGAAGACCTGGTAGCGGAGTCGTTGGGCGGCAACGACTTCATCGTTGTCGTAGGCGACGAGGAGGGAGTACCGGGCAGCGCCCTCGGGCAGCTGGCCGTCCTGGCTGTCGGTGCTGACGAGCAACTGGGACCGCGTCATGTGTGTAGGTGTACCGGCGGGAAGGAAACCGCCAGGAGGTTCATCGCGTGACCACCTCGTGCACGTTGGATGAACCACGGGTTCTCAGGGTTCTCTCAGGAAGCCGGGCGTGACGAGGCTCAAGTCTTGAGATCCACTCGATCGGGGTATGGCCCCACGGAACGTGGTGCCGAACGGAAGTGAGAGGGATGTCCGGCAGCTGGATGCGGATCGTGGTGGCGCTCGGTGTGGCGGCGTTGGTGTTCGGCCTGTTCCTGGCGGTCGAGTACGTGCTGCGGCGGGTTCTGCGACGGCTCGGGCAGCGCGCGACCCTGCTGGGTGAGCTGGCCGAGTACATCCACCGGCCGCTGCGCTGGTTCGGCGCGATGGTCGTCCTGCGCATCACCGTGCTCGTCGCGTTGCCCACCGGATCGTGGCGCGCCGTCACGTCGCACCTGCTGACGCTGGCGCTGATCGGGACCGGGGCGTGGCTGCTCGCGGGCGTGCTGACCGCGATCGAGCAGACGATGCTCAACCGCTGGCGCGTCGACGTGGCCGACAACCGGCACGCGCGGCGCATGCAGACGCAGATCCGGCTGGTGCGGCGGGTGATCGTGGCGGCGGTCGCGGTGCTCGCGCTGGGCGCGATGCTGATGACGTTCCCCGGGCTGCGCACGGCGGGCACCAGCCTGCTCGCCTCGGCCGGGGTCATCGGCGCGATCGCCGCTCTGGCCGCGCAGTCGTTGCTGGGCAACGTGTTCGCCGGCCTGCAGATCGCGTTCAGCGACGCCATCCGGCTGGACGACGTGGTGATCGTGGAGAACGAGTGGGGCCGGGTGGAGGACATCACGCTGACCTACCTGGTGGTGCACCTGTGGGACGACCGGCGGCTGGTCATCCCGACCGCGCAGTTCATGTCGCAGCCGTTCGAGAACTGGACCCGCCGCGACGCCGCGCTGCTCGGGACGGTCGAGCTGGACGTGGACTGGACGATGCCGGTCGACGAGATGCGTGACGAGCTGCGGCGGATCCTGGAGTCGACCGACCTGTGGGACGGCCGGGTGAGCGTGCTGCAGGTGACCGACGCGACGCACACCCTGGTGCGGGTGCGGGCACTGGTGAGCGCGGTGGACGCGCCGACGCTGTGGGACCTGCGCTGCCTGGTGCGGGAACGGCTGGTGCACTGGGTGCGCGGCAAGCACCCCTACGCGGTGCCGCGGCTGCGCGCCGAGCAGGTGCCGAGCACACCCGCGCGCCCCGTCGAGGAACCCACGCCGGACCACGACGCCCGCGTCTTCGGCGACAGCGTGGACGGCCTGGTGCGCGAGCACGCGTTCAACGGCCCGCGAAAGACCTGACACGACGAAGGGCCACCGCCGGAAACCCAGCGGTGGCCCCTGCCTCGGGCGAGCGTCAGCTCTTGCGCTTGGTGACCTCTTCGGTCAGCTGCGGCGCGACGTTGAACAGGTCGCCCACCACACCGAAGTCCGCGATCTCGAAGATCGGCGCCTCGGGGTCCTTGTTGACCGCGACGATCGTCTTCGAGGTCTGCATGCCGGCCCGGTGCTGGATGGCCCCGGAGATGCCCAGCGCGACGTACAGCTGCGGCGAGACCGTCTTACCGGTCTGCCCCACCTGGAACTGCGCCGGGTAGTAGCCGGAGTCGACCGCGGCACGCGAGGCGCCGACAGCCGCGCCGAGCGAGTCGGCCAGCTTCTCCACGACCTCGAACTTCTCGGCCGACCCGACACCGCGCCCACCGGACACCACGATCGTGGCTTCGGTCAGCTCGGGGCGGTCACCGCCGACGACCGGCTCCACGCCGGTGATCTTCGCGGACTTGGCGGCGTCCACCGCGGGCAGCTCGACGGCCTCCTCGGCCGCCGCGCCCTCGGCCTGCGACGCCTCGACCGCACCCGGGCGCACCGAGATGATCGGCAGGCCCTGCGCCTTGGACTTCACCGAGTACGCGCCACCGAAGATGGACTGCTCCACGGTGCCGTCGGAGTTCACGCCCACGGCGTCGTAGATCAGGCCGCCGCCGACGCGGATCGCCAGGCGGCCGGAGACCTCCTTGCCCTCGGCGGACGCGGTGACGATCACCGCCGCCGGGGAGGTCTGCTCGACCAGCTTGGCCAGCGCGTCGACCTTCGGGGTCACCAGGTAGTTCGCGGCGTCCTCGGACTCGGCCACGTACACCTTCTGGGCACCGTAGGCGCCCAGCTGCTCCTTGAACTTGCCGGCGGTGCCCGGGGCACCGACGACGACGGCCGACGGCTCGCCCAGCTCGCGGGCGGCGGTCAGCGCTTCGAACGTGGTCTTCTTGAGCTCGCCGTTCAGGTGGTCGACGAGAACCAGAACTTCAGCCATTGCTCCGTTGCTCCTGCCTCAGATGATCTTCTGGCCGACCAGGTACTCGGCGATCTTGCTGCCGCCGTCACCCTCGTCCTCGACGCGCTCACCCGCGGTGCGCGGGGGCTTCGGGGCCGCTTCGACCACAGTGGACAGCGCGCTGCCGAGGCCGACCGCACCCGCGTCGACGCCGAGGTCGGCGATCGTCAGGGTCTCCACCGGCTTCTTCTTCGCGGCCATGATGCCCTTGAAGGACGGGTACCGCGGCTCGTTGATCTTCTCCGTGACGCTCACCAGCGCGGGCAGGTTCGCCTCGAGGTGGGTCAGGCCGTCGTCGGTCTCCCGGTCGGCCTTGACGGTGCCGCCCTCGACGGTCAGCGACCGCACCTGGGTCAGCTGCGGCAGGCCGAGCAGCTCGGCGAGCATCGCGGGCACGGCGCCGGCGCGGCCGTCGGAGGCCTCGTTGCCGGCGATGACCAGGTCGTAGCCCTCGACCTTGCCGACGGCGGCGGCGAGCACCTTGGCGGTGGCCACGGCGTCGGAGCCGTGCAGGGCCTCGTCCGAGACGTGGATGGCCTTGTCCGCGCCCATCGACAGGGCCTTGCGGATGGCGTCGGTCGCGCGGTCCGGGCCCACCGAGATCACGGTGACCTCGCCCTCGCCGGCTTCCTTGATCTTCAGCGCTTCTTCGACCGCCTTCTCGTTGATCTCGTCGAGAACGGCGTCGGCGGACTCGCGGTCGAGCGTGTGGTCACCGTCGGAGAGCTTGCGCTCCGAGTAGGTGTCCGGCACCTGCTTGACCAGGACAACAATGTTCGTCATTGGTCCCCTTCGACCTCCCTGAACCAGCCTTTACTGGTCGGTAGCGTAGGGAGATTCGGCCGCCGACGCGCCCTGAGGTGACGGCATTCACCCGGAATCCCGATTTATCGGGACGATCGTTCAGCTTTATCTCCGATACGCCCAGGCTACTCCGAGTGGCGGCTTGCGCGGACGGGTTACCCCGATCGAGCTTTCGGTCTAACCTCACTTCCCGTGCCCAACCACGTCGCCCTAGTCACCGACTCGACCGCTTCGTTGCCCGAGCAGCTCCGGAAACAGTGGGACATCACCGTCATCCAGCTCCAGCTGCGGGTCGGGGACCAGGTCGACGAGGAGAACCGGTTCGACCGGGGCGAGCTGACCCAGGCGCTGAGGTCCGGGCAGCGGGTCAGCACCAACCCGCCCGATCCGGGCGCCTTCTTCTGGGCCTACCAGGACGCCGCCGCCTCCGGCGCGAGCGCGATCGTCAGCCTGCACATCTCCCAGCGCATGTCGGCCACGCTGCTGGCCGAGCGCGAGGCCGCGCAGCAGGTCCAGATCCCGGTGTACCCGGTGGACAGCGGCACGACCGGCATGAGCCTCGGCTTCGCCGTGCTGTCCGCGGCACGGGCGGCCGCGGCGGGCGGACGGGTCGAGCGGGTGATCGAGGCGGCGCAGCGCAGGTTCTCCACCAGCAGCGAACTCCTCTACGTGGACACGCTGGAGTACCTGCGCCGGGGCGGGCGGATCGGCGGCGCGGCCGCGCTGCTGGGCACCGCGCTGTCGATCAAGCCGTTGCTCACGGTGCGGGAGGGCGAAGTGGCCCCGCTCGCGCGAGCCGCCGGCAGCAGGCGCGCGCTGGCCAAGCTCGTCGACCTGGCTGCCGAGCGGGCCGGCAGCCTGCCCACCGACCTGGCGATCTCCTGCTTCCGCCCCACCGAACGCGAGCTGATGCTGGTGCAGCAGCTGCGCGACCGGATCCCCAACGTCACGGAGCTGAGCATCGTCGAGGCCAGCACGGTGATCGGCGCGCACGTCGGGCCGGGTGCGCTGAGCATCACGGTCTCCCCGGCTTAGCGCAGGAACCACCGGGGTACTCCGTCCGTTGACCGGGTGACGAAACCGGCATACCGCCCTGGAGGACGGAATGGCTTCGCTGTTCAACAAGATCGCCCGATTCGCGAAATCCCCGCAGGGCAAGCGCGCCATCCGGCAGGCCCAGCAGTTCGCCAACGACCCCCGCCGCCGCGCTCAGGCCAGGTCGGCCATCGCCCGGCTCAAGGCACGCGTGAGCGGGCACGGTCGCCGTCCGTACTGACCCGTTCCGGCAGCAGCACGACCGCCAGCACCAGCAGGGCCAGGCCGGGCAACGAGACCGCGTTGAGCACCTGGTCCAGCGGCGGGAACACGTGCAGGTGCATCAGGTGGTAGATCGCGTGCGGCACCGAGAACACCAGCCACGCGACGCCGGCCAGGCGCGCGGCGGTCGTGGTCCGGACGACGATCGCCCCGACGGCGAGCGCGCCCAGCGCCAGGAACATCGAGCCCACGTCGCGGACCAGGTGCTCGTTGTAGGGGCCGTCCAGCGAGACCCAGCTGGGCCGGATTCCCGGGAAGTCGCCGTAGAAGCTCTCCGGCAGGACCGCCGCCCAGAAGCCCACCACGAGGCCGGTGAGGGCGAGCAGCGTCAGTATCGCGAGTCGCATGCCATGCGGACTACACGGCCGACCGGAACGTGACAGCCCCCGAGTTGTTGGATCGTTTCCCCCGGAACCGCAACGGAGTACTTCACTCACCCGATAGGGTTACGCCTCAGCTCGCACTGTTGCTACTGAGGGGAGCCGTCACCGTGCACACGGCTACGAGCATCCGGGATGACCAGCACGTCCAGCCGGACCTCCGCCGCTTCGCCGCGGGCCCCTTCGACAGCAGACCCCTGGCCACCGCCGCCGAGGGCGACCTCGACGTGCGCCTGTTCCGCACCACGTACCTCCCGTCGTTCGTGGCGAGCGAGGCCCTGGAGGAAAATTCCCGACCGGTCGCCAAGGACCTCGCCTGGCTGCGGCTGACCACGCCCGGCGGCGTCCCGACCGCGCTCGGCGTGCTGACGATCGGGCGCGACCCGAGCGCGCACGTGCCCGGCGCCTACGTCCAGTTCGTCCGCTACCAGGGCCTCGACCCCGACGCTCCGGTCGCGGACCAGCAGGAACTGCGCGGCAACCTGGTGGAGACGGCGGTGCGGCTGAGCGCGCTGCTCAGCGGCCACCTGCGGACGCGGCTCACCGACGGCGACGGCTTCCGCGAGGAGCAGCTGCCCGACTACCCGCTGGAGGCGCTGCGGGAGACGTGCATGAACGCGGTCATGCACCGCGACTACGAGACCTCCCACGCGCCGGTGCGGATCACCTGGTTCGACGACCGCATCGAGGTGACCAACCCGGGCGGCCCGTACGGCCAGGTCCGGCCGGACAACTTCGACCGCGTGCACGACTACCGCAACCCGAACCTGGCCCGCGCGATGAAGGCGCTGGGCTACGTCAACCGGTTCGGCCGCGGGATCTTCCGGATCCGCTCGGCCATGGCGAAGGCGGGCAATCCGGTGCCCGAGTTCCGCGTCGACTCCTCGTCGTGGTCGGTCGTGCTGCGGAAGTGGCCCTGAACCACCCAGTAGTGTCGCCGGGGTGAGTACGTCGCGCGCCGAAGCACTGCACCTGACCGGGGAACGCACGGTCCCGGGCATCGCCGAGGAGAACTACTGGTTCCGGCGGCACGAAGCGGCTTATCACGCGCTGCTGCCGTGGTGCGCGGACGCCGTGGTGCTGGAGGCCGGCTGCGGTGAGGGTTACGGCGCCGGGCTGATCGCCTCGGCTGCGAAGTCGGTGCTCGCGCTCGACTACGACCAGCCGACGACCGAGCACGTCGCGCGGAGTTATCCCCAGGTGTGGACGGCCCGGGGAAACCTGGTCCACCTGCCGCTGCGGGACGGCGCGATCGACGTGGTCGCGAACTTCCAGGTCATCGAGCACCTGTGGGACCAGGACGCGTTCCTGGCGGAATGCCGTCGCGTGCTGCGGCCGGGCGGGCGGCTGCTGGTGACCACGCCGAACCGGCTCACGTTCACCCCGGACAGCGACACGCCGCTGAACCCGTTCCACACCAGGGAACTCGCGGCGGACGAGCTGGATTCGCTGTTGCGGGAGGCGGGTTTCCACGTGGAGCTGCTGCACGGCCTGCACCACGGGCCGGGGGTGCGCGCGCTGGACGCCCGCTACGGCGGGTCGATCATCGACGCGCAGCTGGAGGTCGTGATGGGACACCTGCCCGGGCAGGCGCCGTGGCCGCCGGAGCTGCTGGCCGACATCGCGGCGATCCGCGCCGCGGACTTCGAGATCCACGGCGAACGGGTGGACGCGAGCCTGGACCTGGTCGCGGTGGCGGTGCGGCCGTGACCGGCGAGGCGCTGTTCTGCCTGGTGCTGCACAGCCATCTACCGTGGCTGCCGCACCACGGGTCGTGGCCGGTCGGCGAGGAGTGGCTGTACCAGGCGTGGGCGCACTCGTACCTGCCGGTGGTGGACCTGCTGCGGCGGTTCGCGGCCGAGGGCAGGCGGGACGTGCTGACGCTCGGCGTGACGCCGGTGCTCGCGGCCCAGCTGGACGATCCGTACGCGCTGCGGGCGTTCCACGAGTGGCTCGGGCACTGGCAGTTGCGGACCGTGCAGGCCGGGACGCTGTGGCGGGACGACCCGTTGCTGCGGGAGCTGGCCGCGGCGGAGTACCGCACGGCGACGCGGTCGCTGGAGGACTTCGAAACCCGGTGGCGGCACGGGTTTTCTCCCGTGTTGCGGTCCCTTGTGGACTCCGAGGTGATCGAGCTGCTCGGTGGCCCGTACGCGCATCCCTTCCAGCCGTTGCTCCAGCCTCGGGTGCGGTCGTTCATGTTGCGCGGTGGCCTGGCGGACACGGCGGTGCGGATCGGGCACCGTCCGGCGGGGATCTGGGCGCCGGAGTGCGGTTACGCGCCGGGCATGGAGGAGGATTACGCGGCGGCCGGCGTGCGGCGGTTCCTGGTCGACGGTCCGTCGCTGCACGGGGACACGGCGTTCGCGCGGCCGGTGGGTTCGTCGGACGTGCTGTGCTTCGGGCGGGATCTGGAGGTCACCTACCGGGTGTGGTCGCCGCGGGCGGGCTATCCGGGTCACGCGAACTACCGGGATTTCCACACGTGGGCGCACGAGGTGGGGCTGAAGCCGTCGCGGGTGACGGGCAAGCAGGTGGAGCCGGCGGACAAGGCGCCGTACGACCCGGCGCTGGCGGCGGACACGCTGCGGACGCACGTGAAGGATTTCGTGGAGACGGTGGTCTCGCGGCTGCGTGCGTTGCGGGCGCAGCACGGCCGCGAGGCGCTGGTGGTGGCGGCTTACGACACGGAGTTGTTCGGCCACTGGTGGCACGAGGGCCCGGCGTGGCTGGAAGGCGTGTTGCGGGCGCTGCCGGAGGCGGGCGTGCGGGTGACGACGCTGCGGGGCGCGGTTTCGGCCGGCCTGGTCGGTTCGCCGGTGGAGTTGCCCGCGTCGTCGTGGGGTTCGGGCAAGGACTGGCGCGTCTGGGACGGCGAGCAGGTGGCGGACATGGTGGCGGACAACGCGGCGTTGCAGGAGCGGCTGCTGGCCGTGCCGCGTTCCGGCGCTCGCGACCGAGTGGCGGACTGGGCGGTCGGCGAGGCGATGATGGCCCTGTCGAGCGACTGGGCGTTCATGGTGACGAAGGATTCGGCGGCGGACTACGCCCGCCGGCGGGCCGCCGTGCACACCGCGCGCTTCGACGAGCTGGCGAGCTGGATCGGCCGGGGCCCCCTCCCGGCGGACCTGGAGCGCCGAGCCCGCCAGGACAACCCATTCGGCCAGCTGGACGCGCGGCAGCTCTGACGCGGGGCAGCAGCTCGCGCTGACGCCCCGCGTTCAGCCCCCCACCGACCCGACTCGGCCGCACACTCCGAACACCAGCCGGCCCCACGGCAACTCCGCCCGGGCGGCACTCCCCGCAGCCGCACCCAGCACCCCGCGCCCATTCCCACCACCCAGCTCCGCCGCCCGTCCGGGCGCTCGCGCACCACGGGCACCGCAGGTCACCAGCGGCGTTACCCCCGACCAACCCACCTTCGGCCCCCCGTGCTCCAAGCCGGCGCAGTGCGCGCCCACCTCACCC
>NZ_PQHW01000168.1 GCF_003385215.1 Amycolatopsis thermalba
ACGGTGGACACCCACACCCGAACGCCGCCCGAGCCCACCAGACGAGCCGACCCCGCCCTGGGCAGACCCACCGATCGCGCCCCGCTCACCCGACGCACCGGGGCGGACTCAGCCCAGCTCGGACAGCACCCGCTTCACCACGCGGTCCGTGGCCAGCCCGTACCGGTCGTGCAGCGTCGGTAGCGCGCCGGCGGCCAGGAACTCGTCCGGGAGCGCGACCGGCACGATCCGGCCGGCCACCCCGGCCCGCACCGCCGCCGAGGCGACCGTCTCGAACAGGCCGCCCACCACGGTGTGGTTCTCCAGCGTCACCACCAGCCGGTCCCCGGCGATCTCCCGCAGCACGGTCTCCGAGTCGAACGGCTTGATGGTCGGCGCGTGCACGACCGCCACGTCGACCCGGTGCGCGGCCAGCTTCTCCGCCGCCTGCAGGGCCCGCATCGTCATCAGTCCACTGGAGACGAACACGACGTCGTTCCCGCCGCGCAGCACGGCGGCCTTGCCGAGCTCGAACCGGTAGTCGTACTCGTCCAGCACCGTCGGCACCTTGCCGCGCAGCAGCCGCAGGTACGTCGGGCCTTCGCACGCGGCCAGCTGCGGCACGGCCTGCTCGATGTCGACCGAGTCGCACGGGTCCACGATCGTCAGGTTCGGCATGCCGCGGAAGATCGCGATGTCCTCGGTGGCCTGGTGGCTCGGCCCGTAGCCGGTGGTCAGGCCGGGCAATCCGCCGACGACGTTGACGTTGAGGTTCGGCTCGGCGATGTCCAGGCACAGGAAGTCGTAGGCCCGCCGCGCCGCGAACACCGAGTAGGTCGACGCGAACGGCACCAGCCCGACCTCGGCCATCCCGGCGGCGGCGCCGAGCAGCAGCTGCTCGGCCATGCCCACCTGGAAGAACCGGTCCGGGTGGGCCTGGGCGAAGACGTGCATGTCGGTGTACTTGCCGAGGTCGGCGGTCAGCCCGACGACCCGGCTGTCCCGCTCGGCGAGCGCGGCCAGTGCGTGCCCGAACGGCGCGCTGGTCGTCTTCTGGCCGGGGTCGGCGAACGAGGCGATCATCGCCGACGTGGTCAGCCGCTTGGTGGTGGTCACGCCCGCGCTCCTTCGTCCAGCTGCCCGCGGCAGATGTCCCACTCGTGCTCGTCGATGCGCATGAAGTGCGCCTTCTCCCGGGTCTCCAGCAGCGGCACGCCCCGGCCGATGCGGGTGTCGCACAGCAGGACCGACGGCGGCCCGTCCGGCCGCGCCCGCTCGGCGATCTCGTCGAAGGCGGCGAGCAGGGCGGGGATGTCGTTGCCGTCCACGCGGCGGACGAACCAGCCCGCGGCCGCCCACTTGTCCACGACCGGCTCGGTGCGCAGCACCCCGGCGGTCGGGCCGTCGGCCTGCAGCGCGTTGATGTCGACCATCGCGGTGAGCAGGCCGAGCCGGTGGTGCGCGGCGCCCATCGCGGCCTCCCACGTGGAGCCCTCGTCCAGCTCGCCGTCGGAGAGGAAGTTGAACACCCGCGCGGCGGACCCCTGCAACCGCAGGCCGAGCGCCATGCCGACGGCGACGGTGAGCCCGTGGCCGAGCGAGCCACCGGAGATCTCCATGCCCGGCGTGTAGGTCGCCATGCCGGACATCGGCAGGCGCGAGTCGTCCGAGCCGTAGGTCTCCAGCTCCTCGACCGGCACCACCCCGGCTTCGGCCAGCGCCGCGTACAGCCCGATCGCGTAGTGCCCGGTGGACAGCAGGAACCGGTCCCGCTCCGGCCACTCCGGATCCTCCGGCCGCAGCCGCAGCTGATCGGTGTAGACGGTGGCGAGCAGGTCGGCGGCGCCGAGCGCCTGCCCGACGTAGCCCTGCCCCTGGGCCTGGCCCATGTTCAGGATGTGGTGCCGCATGCGGTGGGCCGCCGCGGCGACGCGCTCGGCACGGGTGGCCGACGGCGCGATCGATGCAGTCATGAGTGATCGCTTCCGTGATGCGGGCGGGACGACCGCCCGGGAAGAGGAGTCAGTTCTCGCCGGTGATCTCGATGCGCGGGCGGGTGCGCACGGTGCCGAACAGCAGGGCCTGCGCGGTGGCGACCATGTGCTCGGAGATCACGCTCTGCGTCTTGACCGGGTCGCCGGACTCGATCGCCGTGACGATCTCCAGGTGACGGCCCGGGCTCATGTTGGACAGGGCGCGTTCCAGGCCGCGGTACATGATGCACATGCGGATGGGCCCTTCGAGCAGCTTCCACGAGCGCACCAGCGCGTCGTTGTCGGTGAGCTCGACCAGCAGTTCGTGGAAGGCGAGGTCGGCCTCGATCTGGGCCTCCAGCGACACCCGGGTGGCGCGCGCCATCCGGTCGACCGCGGCCCGCAGGCGGCGGCAGTGCTCCTCGCGGTAGTAGCTCGACGCCAGCGTCTCGCCGGCCAGCGCCTCCAGCGCGGCCCGGACGGTGAAGGTGTTGATGATGTCCTTCTCGCTGATCGAGCGGACGGTGACGCGGCCGCGCTCGCCGTACTCGACGAGCCCCTCCTGCTGAAGCTGGCGGAACGCCTCGCGCAGGGTGCCGCGGCTGATGCCGAGCTGCTCGGAGACCTGCACCTCGCCGAGGTGGCTGCCGGGCGGGAACTCGCCGGTCGTGATGGCCTGGCGCAGCGTGTCGACAGCCATCTGCCGCAGGTTGCGGTTCGGCTCCTTCACCACGCGCGCCCTCCCCGGGCTGGTCGTCAACACCGTTCGTACTCGCTGATCAACGATACCTTCGCCGCGCTGGCGGACCGCTCGTCGAAGGTGTATCCCAGCCACTCTGCCACGAGGCGCCGCGCCAGCTCCAGCCCGATCACCCGCTGCCCGAGCGTGAGCACCTGGCAGTTGTTGGACAGGATCGAGCGTTCGACGGAGAACGAGTCGTGCGCGGTGGTGGCCCGCACGCCGGGCACCTTGTTGGCCGACAGCGCCATGCCGATGCCGGTGCCGCACACCAGCACGGCCCGGTCGGCCTCGCCGTCACGGATGGCCTCGCCCGCGGCGAGCCCGATCTCCGGGTAGGGCCGGTGCACGTCGTCGGCGCCGCGGTGCACGCCGAGGTCGATCACCTCGGCCACCCGCGGATCGGCCCGCAGGTCCGCGGCGAGCTGTTCCTTGTAGTCCAGGCCGGCGTCGTCGCAGCCGACCACGATGCGGTAGTTCACCGCGTCCCTCCTGCCAGGTAGTCCGAAACTGTCCGCGCGATCAGGGCCAGCGACACGGCTCCCGGATCGGGGGTGCCGACGCTGCGTTCGGCGAGCGGGCGGGCCCGTCCCTTGCGCGGCACCAGGTCCGCGGTGGCGCGCGCGGCTTCCTCGGCCGCCGCCGCGGCCTGGGCCCAGGTGCCGGATTCGAGCCGGTCCCGGAACGGCACCAGCGCGTCTACCAGGGTCTTGTCGCCGGGTTCGGCGCCGCCGAGGGACATCACGCGCTCGGCGAACGCGGTCACGGTGGCGCGGGCGTCGATCGCGCCGCCGCCGATGACCTCGCCCGCCGCGCGCAGCCCGGCGCCCCACAGGACCCCGGAGGTGCCTCCGGCGCGGGCGGCCCACTCGTCCCCGGCAGCGGCGAGCACGTCACCGGCCCCGGCGCCCGCGTGCCAGGCGGCCTCCGCGGCGGTGACGGCGGCGTCGATGCCGCGGACCATGCCGCGGCCGTGGTCACCGTCGCCGGCCACCGCGTCGATGGCGCCCAGCTCGGATTCGGCTTCGTGCAGGGCTTTCCGGACCGCGCGCACCCCGTCGAGCACGGACGCGGCCAGTTCCCGGGACTCGGCGGAGGCCTCGGCGAAGCGCGGGGCGTCGTCGGTCACCTCCGCGACGGCCTCCTCACCGGTGTCCACGGTGATGGCGCCGCGGCGGAAGGCGGGTGTCCACGCGGGCGCGGTCCACAGCCGCTCCAGCTCGTCGTCCAGCCAGGTCACGGTCAGCGACACCCCGGCCATGTCGAGGCTGGTGACGAGCTCGCCGACCTCGGGCTGCACCAGCGTGTGGCCGGAGTCGCGCAGCAGCCGGCTCACGTCGGTCCACAGCACGAACAGCTCCTCGTGCTTGACCGAGCCGAGTCCGTTGAGCAGGACCGCGATCCGCTCCCCCGCCCCGGCCGGTTTCTCGGCGAGGATCCGCCGCACGAAGTCCCCGGCCAGCTCCCGCGCGGACGGCCGCGGCACGTCGCGCAGGCCGGGTTCGCCGTGGATGCCCAGCCCGAGGCCCATGTGCCCGTCCGGCACGGTGAACAGCGGGGCGTCCACGCCGGGGAACGTGCAGCCGGCGAACGCGGTGCCGATCGTGCGGGTCGCGTCGTTGGCCTTGCGGCCCACGCGGACCACCTCGCCGAGGTCCAGGCCCTCCTCGGCGGCCGCGCCCATCACCTTGAAGACGGTGAAGTCCCCGGCGATGCCGCGGCGTTCACCCGGCCGCTGCGCGCTGGCGATGTCGTCGGTGACGACGACGTTCTCCGCCCGGATGCCCTCGGCCCGCAGGCGTTCGGTGGCCAGGCCGAAGTTCATCACGTCCCCGGCGTAGTTGCCGTAGGCGAAGACGACACCGGCGCCGGAGTGCGCCGCCCGCGCCACCGAGATCGCGTCCTGGGACGACGGCGAGGTGAACAGGTTGCCGCTCACCGCGCCGTCGGCCAGGCCGGGCCCGATGATGCCGTAGAAGGCCGGGTAGTGGCCGGACCCGCCGCCGGGCAGCACGGCCACCTTGGGCCGCGCCGGACGGGCGCGGCGCACCGCCCCGCCGGGCACGCGCCGCACGGTGCCGGCGTGCAGCTCGCAGAACCCGGCCAGGGCGTCTTCGGCGAAGCTCGCCGGATCGTTGCTCAGGTAGGTCATCGCGTTCTCCGTCCTCAGTGGAGGAACGAGCCGCCGTTGATGTCGATGGTCGTGCCCTGCAGGTAACCGGCGTCCTCGCTGGTGAGCCACGCGATCACCGCGGCGACATCGTCCACAGTGGCCTGACGGCCGAGCGGGATGCCCTTGACGATGGCGGCCTCCAGCTCGTCGGTGGTGCCGACGCGGATGTCGGTGTCCACCGCGCCCGGGGCGACCGCGTTGACGGTGACCCCGGCGTCACCCAGCTCGCGGGCCAGCGCCTTGGTGAAGCCGAGGATCGCGGCCTTCGCCGAGCTGTACGGGGTGCGGCCGAACACGCCGCCGCCCTGCTGGGCCGACACCGAGGACATGTTCACGATCCGGCCCCAGCCGGCCTCGATCAGGTCCGGCAGGAACGCCTTGGTGACCAGGTAGGTGCCGGTCGCGTTGACCGCCATCACCTTGTTCCACAGCTCGAGCGTGGTCTCCAGGAACGGCACCGGCGAGGTGATGCCGGCGATGTTGACCACCGCGCCGACCGCGGGCAACCGTCCGGCGCCGACCTCGGCGCGCACGGCCTGGTAGGCGGCGAGCACGGACGGCTCGTCGGCCACGTCGACCCGGTGGGCGAACACCGGCGCGCCGGTCTCGGCGGCGATCTCGTCGGCGACCGTCTTGGCGGCCGGCTCGTCCAGGTCCAGCACGGCCACGGCCCAGCCGTCGCGGGCGAGGCGGGCGGCGGTGGCCTTGCCGATCCCGCGGGGCGCGCCGGCCCCGGTGATCACGGCGGTGCGCTGCGTGTCAGGCATGTCGGTTTCTCCTCGCGTGGGGTTCACAGGCCGGCGATGTAGGCCGCGGCCTTGACCGCGGCCGCCGGCCGTTCGTCGTCGGTGACGTCCCGGGTCTCCAGTTCCAGGGAGCTGGCGCCCTGGTAGCCCGTGGCGCGCAGCGCGGCGAAGGTGGCCGCGAAGTCGACCACCCCGTTGCCGATGCTGTGGTTGATGTGGCCCGGGGTGGCGTCGCGCAGGTGCACGTGGGCGATGCGCCCGGCGAACCGCTCGGCGTAGGCGGCGGGGTCACCGCCGGAGGCCACGATGTGGCTGGTGTCGAGCACCAGGCCCACGGCCGGGTCGAGCCGGTCCGCCAGCAGCCCGGCCAGGCCGGTGTTCCAGCACAGGCGGTGGAAGTGCGGGGCCTCCACCCAGATGGCGACGCCGTGCCCGGCCGCGGCTTCGGCCGCCCCGTGCAGCTGGGCGGCGATCAGGTCGAGGTCCTCGTCCAGGGTCGCGACCGGGTCGTGGGACTGGGCGCCGCAGGGCAGCACGAGCGCGTCCGCCCCGCAGGCCGCGGTGAGGTCGAGCAGGCGGCGCAGGTGGGCCGCCCGCTCGGCCTCGTCGTGCGGCCGGTTCAGGTCACCGATGTCGCCGTTGACCGACCGGACCCGCAGACCGGAGGCCGCCACCTCGGCGGCGACGGCGCGCACCGCGTCGTCGGTCAGGTCGTAGGGCACGTGGTCGCAGACCCCTGGCAGCGCGCCGAGGTCGATCTCGCCGAACCCGCACTCCGCGATGACCGCCAGCGCCGACGGCAGTGGCAGGTGCCGGAAGCTGATCGTCGAGCAGCCCGGCCATCCGGTTCGTTTCATGAGCGGGAATGTTAACAGAGAAGTGTCAACAGGCAAGGTTTCCGCAGAATTCGCCGGTGACATGCAGGTAGATGCCGAAGCGCACTGTTGACATACCTGCCTCAGCAACGCACGATGTCCTGCATTGTTAACAGGCGGGCACGACGACGTAGGGTCGTGGTGGCCCCTGACAGGAAGGCAATCGACAATGCGCAGCGAAGCGCTCACCATGCGCGGCCCGGTGCACGGCACGCCCGATGCGCGCCGCGTCGCCTGGGGCTCCACCGCCGGGGCCGTGATCGAGAGCTACGACTTCATCGGCTTCGGCACCGCCGCGGCCCTCTACTTCGGACCGGCGTTCTTCCCCAACGCCTCGCCCGTGATCGGCACGCTGTCGGCGTTCGCCACGCTCGGTGTCGGGTTCGTCGCGCGGCCGATCGGCGGCATCATCGGCGGGCACCTCGGCGACAAGATCGGCCGGAAGCCGGTGCTGGTGGCGTCCCTGATCGTGATGGGACTGGCCACGTTCGCGATCGGCCTGCTGCCGACGTACGAGACGGCCGGCGTGCTCGCCCCGGCGCTGCTGGTGACCGTGCGGATCATCCAGGGGGTGGCCTACGGCGCCGAGTGGGGCGGCGCGATCCTGATGACCTACGAGCACGCGCCGTGGCGCCGCAAGGGCGCGTTCACCGGCATCGTGCAGGCCGGGTTCCCGATCGGGCTGCTGCTGGCGAACCTGGTGTTCCTGGTGTCGGTGAACCTCTCCGGCGACTGGGCGTGGCGGGTGCCGTTCCTGGCCAGCCTGATCCTGGTGATCGTCGGCCTGATCGTGCGGGCCAAGGTGCCGGAGTCGCCGGTGTTCGAGGACGTGCGCGACAGCGGCGACATCGTGAAGGCGCCGATCGTGCAGGTGCTGCGGGAGGACTGGCGCAACGTGCTGCGCGGCATCGGGCTGCGGATCGCCGAGACGGCCGGTTACGCGGTGGCCATCACGTACATGATCTCGTACCTGAAGTCGGCGGAGCTGGCCTCCAGCGGCGAGACGATCATGGCGTTGTGCATCGCCTCGGCGGTGGGCATCGGCGCGACGGTCGCGTGGGGCGGGCTGACCGACCGCATCGGGCGGCGCCCGGTCTACCTGTGGGTCACGCTGTTCGGCGCGCTGTGGGCGATCCCGATGTTCCTGCTGGTCAACACGGCGTCGATCATCGCGATCGTGGTCACGGTGGTCGTGTCGTACGCGGTGTGCCAGAACGCGCTCGCCGGGGCCCAGGGCGCGTGGTTCCCGGAGCTGTTCCAGGCGAAGACGCGCTCTTCGGGGGCGTCGCTGGCGTACCAGATCTCGGCGATGATCTCCGGGGTCACACCGTTCGTGACGACGCTGCTGTTCCTGTGGCTGGGCTGGCTCGGGCCGGCGCTGCTGTTCCTCGCCTACTCCGCGCTGGGCCTGGTGTCGGCGCTGCTGACGCGCGAGACGTGGGGCCGCGCCGAGCGCGAAGCCGCAGCCCGCGCGACGGCGGAGACGCCCGTGGCGGTGGGCTGACCGGTTCGGTGGGCCGCCACCCCCGGCGGCCCACCACTCACAACCGGCATGGCCCTCACCGCCCTCACGGCCCCGCGAACAACCGCGCCGCCGCGGCTCGCCACTCCGCCACCAGGTCCATGCCGGCCGGATCGCGCAGCCACTGGATCTGCAGCCCGTCCATCGCCGCCATCACCTGGCGCGCCAGCGACTCCGGATCGGCCACGCGGCCGGTCACCATCGCCGTGAACTCGGCCAGCACCCGCTCCTGCCGGGCGGCGAAGTAGGCCGCCGCTGGGTGGCCCGGCGCCAGCGACTCGGCCTGCAGCACCGAGAACAGCCGCACGATCTCCGGCTGCGTGGCGTTGCGCCGGACCAGCGCCTCGCACGCCTCGGCCAGCGAGATCCCCCGTGGCCAGCCCCCGGCCCCCTCGGACAGGCCCAGCTGCCCGGCCAGCGACCGGAAGTCCTCGGCGTCCCGGTGGTCCAGCACGGCCAGCAGCAGCCCGTCCTTCGACCCGACGTGGTGCAGCAGCCCGGGCACGGTCAGCCCGCACGCGTCGGCCACGTCCTGCATCGACAGCGCCCAGAACCCGCCCTCCCCGATCAGCCGCGTCGCCACGTCGAGGATCTGCCGGCGCCGCTGCGCCGCGGGCAGGCGCGTCCGCTCCCGCCGTGTGTTGACTGCCGCCATGTCGGCATCCTAGGTTACCGAGTACCTACTAGGTACTAGGTAAGGACGCCACGTGGAGCCTGATCCCACCGTCGCCGACCAGGCGGCCCTCACCAGCGGCAACGACTTCTGGCACACCACCCCCGCCGCCGGCCTGCCGTCGATCACCGTCACCGACGGCCCGCACGGCGTGCGCCTGCAGGCGAGCGAGCACGACGTGGTCACCGGGCGCCCGGCCACCTGCTTCCCGCCCGCCGTCGCGACGGCCTCCACCTGGGACCCGGACCTGCTGCGCCGCATGGGCGAGGCGCTGGGCGACGAGTGCCGCGCGATGGACGTCGCCGTGCTGCTCGGCCCGGGCATCAACCTCAAGCGCACCCCGCTGGGCGGCCGCAACTTCGAGTACTTCGCCGAGGACCCGCTGCTGACCGGCGTGCTCGCCACCGAGTGGGTGCGCGGTCTGCAGAGCCGCGGCGTGGGCGCGTCGCTGAAGCACTTCGCGGTCAACAGCCAGGAAACCGACCGCATGCGGATCAGCGCCGACGTCGACGAGCGCACGCTGCGCGAGATGTACCTGCGCGCGTTCCAGCGGGTGGTGACGCAGGCGCGGCCGTGGACCGTGATGTGCTCGTACAACCGGATCAACGGCGTCCACGCGAGCCAGAACCGCTGGCTGCTGACCGAGGTCCTGCGCGACGAGTGGGGGTTCGAGGGTGTCGTGGTGTCGGACTGGGGCGCGGTCGCGGACCGGGTGGCCGCCGTCGCCGCGGGGCTGGACCTGACCATGCCCGGCCCCGACGACACCGGCGACCGCGCCCTGGCCGAGGCCGTCGCGGACGGGCGGCTCGACCCCGCGGCCCTGCGGACGGCCGCGGACCGGGTGCGCGCGCTGGTCGAGCGCGCCGGCGAGCGGGAGCCGGCCGGGTACGACGCCGACGCCCACCACGCGCTCGCCCGCGAGATCGCCGGACGCGCGATCGTGCTGCTCAAGAACGAGGGCGGGGTGCTGCCGCTGCGGGCGGGCCAGTCGCTCGCGGTGCTCGGCGAGTT
>NZ_PQHW01000169.1 GCF_003385215.1 Amycolatopsis thermalba
GGCATGGGGTGGACTTTAGGGGTGGGGTCTGACAATTCGGGGCGCTTCGTCCTCCGGGCTCAGGAGGCCTTTCGCCCGCCGTCCCCTGTGGACAGTGCGCGTTCCACTTCCGCGCACAGGATGTGGACCGCCACGAGGTGGGCTTCCTGCACGGTGGCCGCGGTGCCGGGCAGGCACAGCGCGTCCTCGACGACGTTCGCCAGCGGGTTTGGGCTCGGCCCGGTCAGCGCCCACACGTTCGCCCCCGCCCGGATGCCCTCTTCGGCCGCTCGCGCCAGGTTGCGGCTGCGCCCGCTCGCCGACAGCAGTACGAGGATGTCGCGCGGGCGGGCGTGCGCCCGGACCTGCCGCGCGAAGACCTCGGCGTGGTCGTACTCGTACTCGTCACCCACCGCCGTGAGGCTGGAGGTGTCGGCGTGCAGGGCGATCGCCGAGAACGGTGGGCGGTCGTCGTGGTAGCGGCCAAGCAGGTCCGCGGTCAGTTGCCGCGCTTCCGCCGCGGACCCGCCGTTGCCCGCCGCGAGCAGGCGGTTGCCCTCGCGCAACCGCTCGGCGAGCACGCGGCCCCAACGCGTGAGGCGCGCCGTCTGCTGACGGAGCGCGCTCAGCGTCTCATCCAGGATGTCCAGGTGTCCGCGCGCCACGTCCGGAAGTGTGGTGGTCGCGCTCATGTGCAGGGGGTTTGCCTGCCGTTCAACGTTTAAACTTCTCCGCCGCCCACGCGGCGGCCAGGCCGACGAGGAGGAACAAGGCCGCGAGCCACGGCAGGAACGGGCCGGGCACCAGCTGGAGCGCGGCCGCGCCCAGCACCCCGGCCAGGGACACCGCGAGGTAGATCGCCGACGCGTTCAGCGACACGACCAGTGACGGCGTCGCCGGTGCGGCGGCGATCAGCTGGTGCTGTTGCGGCACCATCACCGACCACGACGCCAGGCCGTAGGCGATGACGGCGATCAACGCGCCCGCGAACGTGGCCGTCGTCCACGGCATGAGCGCGAAGTCGAGCGCGCCGAGGGCCATCGCGATGGTGATGACCCGCATCGGGCCGAAGCGGTCGGTCCAGCCGCCGGTGACGACGTTGCTGATCGTGCCGGCGACTCCGGCGGCGAACAGGAGGACGGTGAGGCGGACGCCGTCGCCCGCGGTCGCGTGCTCGACGATCACGCTCAGGTAGATCGTGACCAGGTAGATCCCGATGAACATGGCCACGGTCGCGGTGAGGATCAGCGCGATGGTGCGGTCCCGAAGCGGGGCCAGGCGCGCCCGCAGGGTGGTGGCCGGCGGGTTCGGCACCGGAGGCAGCCAGAGCGCGACGCCGGCCCCGGTCACCACGCCCAGCGCGAGGACCAGCCACATCGTCTCGCGCCAGCTCGCGACGGAACCGAGCAGCGTCCCGATCGGCACACCCAGCGCGGTCGACGACACCAGTCCCAGTGTGACCAGCGACATCGCGCGGCCGCGCCGCTCGGGTGAGGCCAGGGCGGCCGCGGCGGTGGAGGCGGTCGGGGTGATGGCCGCGGCGCCGGCCGCGGCCATCACGCGCGAGGCCAGCGCGAGGCCGTAGTCCGGGGCGAGCGCGGTGATGGCGTTGCCCACTACGAAGACGCCGAGCGCGGCCAGCAGGACGGTGCGCCGCGGCCAGTTCCCGGTCGCGGCGGCGAGCACCGGGGACAGGACGGCGTAGGCGATCGCGAAGACGGACACGAGCTGGCCGGCCTCGCCGACGCTGACATCCAGCGAGCGGGAGAGTTCGGGCAGGACGCCGTTGACGACGAAGGCGTCCGTGCCGACGGCGAACGTCGCGATAGTCAGGACGCCTATCCGGGGGGACAGGCGTTCGGTGGTGGTGGTGACCATGGGCTCCCCAAACGGTACTGATCGGTTCCGTTTGAACGGTACTGATCGGTTCCGTTTCTCGTCAAGTTCGGATATCGTGGGGGTATGCCGACCCGTGCCCGTGAGCGTCTGGTGGAGACCGCGGAGGACCTGTTCTACGCGGAGGGCATCCGCGCGGTGGGGGTCGAGCGGTTGCTGGAGGAGTCCGGGGTCGGGCGCGCGTCGTTCTACCGGCACTTCGCGAGCAAGGACGACCTGGTCGAGACGGTCCTGAGCGAGCGCGACCGGCAGTGGCGGCAGGCGCTGGCGGAGGGGGTCGCGGCACGCGGCGACCACCCGCTGGCGGTGTTCGACTTCCTCGCCGAACGGTTCGCGCGGGCGGACTACCGGGGCTGCGCGTTCATCAACGCGATGGCCGAGCTCGGCGACACGGACACGGCGGTGTACCGGCTGGCGCGGGCGCACAAGGCCGCGGTGACGGAGTACCTGGCGGGGCTGCTCGAGAAGGCCGGGTACGCCTCGAGTGCGGCGCTCGCGGCGCAGCTGATGCTGCTGATCGACGGGGCACTGGTGACGGCGCTACGCGAGCGCAGCGCGGAGCCGGCCCACCGCGCGAAGGCGGTCGCGACGGCGCTGCTGGGGTGAGTCTGGGGCCGGGTGTGGCGGCGGAGGGTGCTGGGCGGCGCGCCGGGTGAAGGCGATTGCGCCGTGCTGCTGGAGTGAATTCCCCGGGCCGGGCGCCGCACCGGCTCGCTGGCGAGACGGTTATGACGGCGCTGCTGGGGGTGACTTCTCGGGGCCGGGCGCGGCGTCGGAGGGCTGTGTAGGGGTGGAGGCAGTCGCGACTGTGCCGCTGGGATGACTTCTGGGGGGCGGAGCCGGTTCATCGGGTGAAGGCGGTCGCGACTGGGCCGCGCGCTGGCTCCTGGGGTTGGCGAAACGGCCGGCAAGAGCGTCGGGGCGTGGAAGCACCGGCGGGCTCCGAGCCGGCCGGGCGGGTCAGGACTTCACGAGGCGTGCGATGGCGTCGCTGGCCTCGCGGACCTTCACCTCCGCCTCGCGGCCTCCGGCGCGCGCCGCGTCGACCACGCAGCTCGACAGGTGCTCGTCCAGCAGCTCGAGCGAGAACGACTGCAGCGCCTTCGTCGCGGCCGACACCTGCGTCAGGATGTCGATGCAATACTTGTCCTCTTCGACCATGCGCTGCAGGCCGCGGATCTGGCCCTCGATCCGGCGCAGTCGCTTGAGGTAGGCGTCCTTGTCGCCGCTGTAGCTCGCCATGTCCGCCTCCGCTGTAGGAAAACTCCCGCCATCATACCCGCTCCCCGTATGCGCGCCCTTGCGTCGAACGGAGCCGTCTGTTCATCTGATTACCTGAACAGGTGATGGAGGTTATCCGTGGGTGATCGGACCCCGCTCGGCAGGCGGGAACGGATGTCGGTGGCGGGGATGGCCGGCTTCATCCTCGCGCTCAACGTCGCCGGCTGGGGGGTCCTGCTCCTGCTCGTCGTGCCGCAGCACTTCGCGATCGGCGCATCCGGCGTCTTCGGCGTCGGCCTCGGGGTCACGGCGTTCACCCTCGGCATGCGGCACGCGTTCGACGCCGACCACATCGCGGCGATCGACAACACCACCCGCAAGCTCATCGCCGACGGGCAGCGTCCGCTCACGGTCGGTTTCTGGTTCTCCCTCGGGCATTCCACGATCGTGTTCGGGCTGTGCCTGCTGTTGTCACTCGGCGTGCGCGCGCTGGCCGGCGAGGTCGAGAACGACTCCTCCACCCTGCACGACGTCACCGGGGTGATCGGCCTGTCCGTGTCCGGCGCCTTCCTGTGCCTGCTCGGCGTGATCAACCTGGTCGTCCTGATCGGCATCGTCAAGGTCGCCCGCGACATGCGCCGCGGCCGGTTCGACGAGGCCGAACTCGAGGCCAGGCTCGCCAGCCGCGGCCTGCTCAACCGCATCCTCGGCAAGGCCACCGCCGCCGTGCGCAAGCCGTGGCACATCTACCCGGTAGGGGTACTGTTCGGCCTCGGCTTCGACACCGCGACCGAGGTCGGCCTGCTGGTCCTGGCCGGTGGCGCCGCCGCGTTCGCGCTGCCCTGGTACGCCATCCTCGTGCTGCCGGTCCTGTTCGCGGCCGGTATGACCCTCTTCGACGCCGCCGACGGCTTCTTCATGAACTACGCCTACGGCTGGGCCTTCGCGCGCCCGGTGCGCAAGATCTTCTACAACATCACCGTGACCGCCCTGTCCGTCGTGGTCGCCCTGGTCATCGGCGTGATCGAGCTGATCTCCGTGCTCGTCGACCAGGCCGGGATCACGAGCGGCCTGCTGGCCTGGATCGCCGGGATGAACCTCGACCACGCCGGGTTCGTGATCGTGGGATTGTTCGTCCTGACCTGGGTAATCGCCTGGGTGGTGTGGCGCTTCGGCCGCATCGAGGAACGCTGGGCAACCCCCGGTACGGGTAGGGGGTATAGTTCCGGGCATGACTGAGACCGTCTACACCGTCACCGGGATGACCTGCCAGCACTGCGTCGCCTCCGTCACCGAGGAGGTCACCAAGATCGAGGGCGTCTCCGACGTCAAGGTCGATCTGCCGACCGGCGCGGTCACCGTGGTGAGCGCCGCGGAGCTGAGCGACGACGCGATCCGCGCCGCCATCGACGAGGCCGGGTACGAGCTCGCCTCCCGGTGACCCGATGACCGCCGCCCCCGAGCGCACCGAGGTCGAACTGGCCATCGGCGGCATGACCTGCGCCGCGTGCGCGAACCGCATCGAGCGCAAGCTGAACAAGCTCGACGGGGTCACCGCCACGGTCAACTACGCCACCGAAAAGGCCACGGTCAGCTTCCCGGCCGGCGTCGAGCCGCAGCAGCTCGTCGACACGGTCGTCGCCGCCGGGTACTCGGCCACGCTGCCGCGGGCCGGCGAGGAGGGCGACGACCACGTCACCGGCCTGCGGGACCGGGTGCTCGCGGCGGCGGTCCTGTCGCTGCCGGTGGTCGTCCTGGCGATGGTCCCGGCCTGGCAGGTCGACTACTGGCAGTGGATCTCCCTGGCGCTGGCGACACCGGTCGTGTTCGGCGCCGGCCTGCCGTTCCACGTGGCGGCGTGGACGAACCTCAAGCACCGCGCCGCGACGATGGACACCCTCATCTCCGTCGGCACCCTCGCGGCCTACCTGTGGTCGGTGTACGCGCTGGTGTTCACCGAGGCCGGGGAGATCGGGCTGCGGCACCCGTTCGAGCTGACCATCGAGCGCGGCAGCGAAAGCCGCATCTACCTCGAGGTCGCCACGGCGGTGACCACGTTCATCCTGGCCGGGCGCTACTTCGAGGCGCGCGCCAAACGCCGGGCCGGCGCCGCCCTGCGTGCGCTGCTGGAGCTGGGGGCCAAGGACGTCGCCGTGCTGCGGGACGGCGCCGAGGTCCGGATCCCGGCGTCGCAGCTGGCGGTGGGGGACCGGTTCGTGGTGCGGCCGGGCGAGAAGATCGCGACCGACGGCGAGGTCGAGGACGGCTCGTCGGCGGTGGACGTGAGCATGCTGACCGGCGAGTCCGTGCCGGTCGAGGTCGGGCGGGGCGACGCGGTCGTCGGCGCCACCGTCAACGCGGGCGGGCGTCTCGTCGTGCGTGCCACCCGCGTCGGGTCGGACACCCAGCTCGCGCAGATGGCGAAGCTCGTGGAGGCGGCGCAGACCGGGAAGGCGCAGGTCCAGCGCCTGGCCGACCGGGTGTCCGGGGTGTTCGTGCCCATCGTGCTGGTGCTCGCGCTGGGCACGCTGATCACCTGGCTCGCCCTCGGCGAACCCACCACCTCGGCCTTCACCGCGGCGGTCGCGGTGCTGATCATCGCCTGCCCGTGCGCGCTGGGGCTCGCCACGCCGACCGCGTTGCTCGTCGGCACCGGCCGGGGCGCGCAGCTCGGGATCCTCATCAAGGGCCCGGAGGCGCTGGAATCCACCCGCCGGATCGACACCGTCGTGCTGGACAAGACCGGCACGGTCACCACCGGCCGCATGTCGCTGGTCGACGTCCGGCTCGCCGACGGCGCGGACCGCGACGAGGTGCTGCGGCTGGCCGGGTCGCTGGAGCACGCCTCCGAGCACCCGATCGCCAAGACCATCGCCGCCGCCGTGGACGAGCACGCGCCCGTGTCGGAGTTCCGCAACGTCGAGGGCCTGGGCGTGCAGGGCGTGGTCGAGGGCCGCACGGTCGTGGCGGGGCGCGCCGCGCTGCTCGCCGAGTGGGGCCTGCGCCTCCCGGAGGCGCTCGCGCGGGCCAAGACCGGGGCGGAGGAGCTGGGCCGCACGGTCGTCGCGGTCGGCTGGGACGGCCAGGTGCGCGCGGTCCTGATGGTGGCCGACACGGTCAAGCCCACCTCCGCCGAGGCGGTCCGCCGGCTCGCGGCGCTCGGGCTGCGGCCGGTGCTGCTGACCGGCGACAACGAGACGGTCGCGAAGGCGGTGGCCCGCGAGGTCGGCATCACCGAGGTGATCGCCGAGGTGCTGCCCGCCGACAAGGTCGACGCCGTGAAACGCCTGCAGGACAAGGGAAACCGGGTCGCGATGGTCGGCGACGGCGTCAACGACGCGGCCGCGCTCGCGCAGGCCGACCTGGGACTGGCGATGGGCACCGGCACCGACGTCGCGATCGAGGCGAGCGACCTGACGCTGGTGCGCGGCGACCTGCGGGCCGCGGCCGACGCGATCCGGCTGGCGCGCCGCACGCTCGGCACCATCAAGGGCAACCTGTTCTGGGCCTTCGCCTACAACGTGGCGGCCCTCCCGCTGGCCGCGCTCGGCCTGCTCAACCCGATGATCGCCGGTGCGGCGATGGCGCTGAGCTCGGTGTTCGTGGTGACCAACTCGTTGCGGCTGCGCGCCTTCTCGTAGCGGAACACAACGTCGCCCGGGCCGACTAGGGTGGTGACCGACCTGGGGGAGGCGTGATGCCGGACGCGATCGTGATCGGAGGCGGCCAGTCCGGGCTCGCCGCGGCGTACGCGCTGCGGGAGGCCGGGCTGAAGCCGGTGGTGCTGGAGGCGCAGGCGGAGCCAGTCGGATCCTGGCCCCGCTACTACGACAGCCTCACGTTGTTCTCGCCCGCCGGCTACAGTTCCCTGCCTGGCAAACGCTTTCCCGGCGACCCCCGGCACTACCCGGTGCGCGACGAGGTGGTCGCCTACCTGCGCGACTACGCCGCCGGGCTGGACGTGGACATCCGGACCGGGCACCGGGTGGAATCCGTGCGGCGCAACGGGAGTTTCGTCGTGCGCGCGGAGGAGGAGTTCGAGGCGCCGATCGTCATCGCGGCCAGCGGGTGGTTCGGCAAGCCGTACACGCCCGCGTTGCCCGGGCTGGATTCCTTCGCGGGCAAGGTGATCCACGCGGCGGACTACCGGGAGCCGAGCGCGTTCGCCGGGCAGCGGATCGTCGTGGTCGGCGCGGGCAACTCCGGGGTGCAGATCGCCGCCGAGCTGGCCGGGGTCTCGTCGGTGACGCTCGCGACGCGCAAGCCCATCCGGTACGCGCCGCAGCGGCCGCTGGGCAAGGACCTGCAGTTCTGGTTCACCGTCACCGGTGTGGCCGTGCTGCCGCGCCGGATCAAGGGTGAGCCGCCGACCGTTCCGGTGATCGACACCGGTCGCTACCGCCGGCTGATCCGCGCCGGCCGCCCGGACCGCCGGCCGATGTTCACCCGCCTCGACGGCAACCACGTCGTCTGGCCGGACGGCCGCCGCGAACCCGTCGACACGCTCCTGCTCGCCACCGGGTACCGGCCGGACATGCCCTACCTCGCCGGTCTCGGCGCACTGGACGAACGCGGCCTGCCGGAGCACCGGCGCGGCGTGTCCACGTCCGTGCCCGGCCTCGGGTACGTCGGGTTGGAGTGGCAGAGCACGCTGGTGTCCGCCAGCCTGCGCGGCGTCGGCCGTGACGCACGCTACGTGGTCCGCCGCCTCCGCCGATGAGGTAGAAGGGACGGTGTGACCGATCGAACCGGGGCGCTGTCGGGCGTCGTCATCGCTGATTTCAGCCGCGTGCTCGCCGCGCCGTACGCGACCATGCTGCTCGCCGACCTCGGAGCCGAGGTGATCAAGGTCGAGCGGCCCGGCGCCGGGGACGACACCCGCGCCTGGGGCCCGCCGCACGCCGGCGGGGAGGCCGTGTACTTCCGGTCGGTCAACCGCAACAAGCGCTCGATCACCCTCGACCTCGCCGATCCCGACGACCTGGCCGCCGCGAAGGCGCTGGCGAACCGCGCCGACGTGGTGGTCGAGAACTTCCGCCCGGGCACGATGGCCCGCTACGGCCTGGGCTACGACGACCTCGCCCCGGGCAACCCGGGCCTGGTCTACTGCTCGATCTCCGGGTTCGGCAGCGGCGCCGGTGCGGCCCTGCCCGGCTACGACCTGCTGCTGCAGGCCGTCGGTGGGCTGATGAGCGTCACCGGGCCCGCGCCGGGCGAGCCGACGAAGGTCGGCGTCGCGCTGGTCGACGTCCTGACCGGCCTGCACGCGGCCGTCGGCATCCTGTCCGCGCTGCGCCACCGCGACGCGACCGGCGAGGGGCAGCTGATCGAGGTCAACCTGCTCGGCGCGCTGCTGTCCAGCATGGTCAACCAGAGCGCGAACCACGTGATGGCCGACGTCGTGCCGGGCATCCTCGGCAACCGGCACCCGTCCGTCGCGCCGTACGAGGTGTTCCAGGCCGCCGACCGGCCGATCGTCATCGCGGTCGGCAACGACCGGCAGTTCGCGGCGCTCACCGAGGCGCTGGGCGTGCCGGAGCTGGCGACCGACGAGCGGTTCACCACCAACGCCCAGCGGGTCGCGCACGTCGCCGAGCTGGCCGAGCTCCTCGGCGTCCGGCTGCGCACCCGGCCCGCGGACGAGTGGTTCGAGCTGCTCACGCCCCTGGGCGTGCCGTGCGGTCCGGTCAACGACCTCGCCGAGGCGTTCCAGCTCGCCGACCGGCTCGGGCTCGCGCCGCGCGTCCCGCTGGGCGGGCTGGACGTCGTGCGCAACCCGATCGGGCTGACGAAGACGCCGCCCGCCTACCGCCAGCCGCCACCGAAGCTCGGCGAACACAGCGACGAGATCCGCACCTGGCTGAAGGACGGCGACTAGTGTCCTGAGTTATTAATTCGCGTGCAGTAGCGTGCGATGGAGTCAAGGATCTGGTCGGCGGTCTTGGTCCAGACGTAGGGCCGTGGTTCGTTGTTCCAGGTCTCGATCCATGCGCGGATGTCG
>NZ_PQHW01000017.1 GCF_003385215.1 Amycolatopsis thermalba
CGGGCACGTCGTTCTCCGTCTATCCGGTTTCTGTTCCTCGACAGCTCAGAAACCTAGACCCAGCAACGACGTGCCCCTCCGCTACCTGGGCAGACCCACCCACACATCAGTACAAAGAGCCTTTTTTTGGCGACTCGGACGGTGGCTGGGCCCCTTTCCCAGCGACGCGGACGATGGTTGCACCCCTTTCCCGGCGACGCGGTTCGGGCTGCCACGGGGCGGAATGCACGTCTTCCGGCGTCGCGTTGCCGCGGCTCTTGTCGTGGCACCTTCCCGTTCCTCGTGGTGTCGCACGTCGTTTGAGCCTTGCAGTGTCGTCCCTCGTTGAGCTTTGTGGCGCTGTGTCTCGTATTCGTGCTCCGTGCTTCAAGCGAGGTTGTCGCTCACGCTGCCGCACCTCGTGTGAGGCCGTCTTCTCATCGAATCGCGCCCCTTGCGCCGCCACCGTTTCCTCATTGCGCGTTCCTTGTGGCCTCGTACCTCTGTTGCGGCACGCCGTGGTGCTCCTGCCGCACCACGCGGGGAAGCCCGCACCACGTAGCCCGCACTGCGCGGGGTGGCCCGCATTGCACGGGTGGCCGGTACTGCGTGAAGTAGCCCGCATTGCGCCGGGTGGTCCGCACTGCGCGGGTGGTCCGCATTGCACGGGTGGCCGGTACTGCGTGAAGTAGCCCGCATTGCGCCGGGTGGTCCGCACTGCGCGGGTGGTCCGCATTGCACGGGTGGCCGGTACTGCGTGAAGTAGCCCGCATTGCGCCGGGTGGCCCGCACTGCGCGGGGTGGCCCGCATTGCACGGGTGGCCGGTACTGCGTGAAGTAGCCCGCATTGCGCCGGGTGGTCCGCACTGCGCGGGTGGTCCGCACTGCACGCGGTAGCCCGCATTGCATGGGTACCCGGTACTGCTGGGGTGGCCCGCACTGCACGTGGTGACCCGTACTGCGAGGGATAGCCCGCACTGCGCCGCGTAGCGCAGTTCCTCCTTACGTTGCGACTCCGCACGCGAGTCGCCCTGGCACGACTGGGCATCTCGCGCGCCGATGGCTGGTCACCTCGCGTGGCGGTGAGTGGCACAACCCGCGGCACATTCCACGCGAGTGGGACTTTCGTGAGCCCGCTACGCGGCCACCCATCACGCCAGTGCGATGACTGGGATTCTCGTGCGGTCGCGACTGGAACTCTCGTGCGGCGACGAAATGACCATTCGCGCGAAGGGCGCCGTGCGAGTGGGAATCTCGTACGCGCCCGCATTTGGCGTTACGCGGCCGACCGCGCAGGCTGGATTCGTGAACTGGGGAATCGTGGCGGCGCTCGGCGCCGCCGGAGCAACAGTGGGTGCCGGGACGGCCAGCCTCCTCCGGAGAGCCGACGCCCCGGTGCCGGCCGCCGTGGTGGTGCTCGGCACCGGAGCTGCCTGGGCGGGGCTCGCCACGGTGGCGCCCGCCTGGACGGCCTTCGTGCTGGCCGCGCTCGCCGTGCCGTTGATCGCGGCGGACCTGCGCCACCGGCGGCTGCCGGATGTGCTCACGTTGCCCGCGTACCCGCTCTTCGTCGGCGTCGCACCGGATCCGGCGAAGGCGCTCGCGGCGGCCGCGGTCTTCGGGGGCGCGCACCTGGCGGTCCACCTGCTGGCACCGCACGCGATGGGCGCCGGCGACGTCAAGCTGGCGGGCGCCCTCGGCGCGGCACTCGGCTCGGCGGGGTGGCTCGCGTTGCCGGTGGCCGTCGTGCTGGCCGCGCTGATCACGGCCGTCCTGGCCGCGACGCGCCGCTGGCCGGACGGGGTGCCGCACGGCCCGGGGCTACTGGCGGCGGCCATCACATTGGTGCTGATCCGTCCCGGGTGACGGCAGCCCCGCGAGCGCGGCAGCGGGAGACGGGCCATCGTGCAACCGAGGGCGCCGCGACCGTGCGACGCAGGTGACCGCCGGGGCAGGGGTGGGTGCTCTCGCAGTTGGGGGTGCGGTAGCCGCGGGCGGGCGTCCAGTGCGGCGGTGGCCGCCGGGACCGTGACGGCTGAGGTCCGGGCAGGCTGCTACGACGCGCGCCACCGTCGAGCCGGCCCCCGCGCGAGAGGTCCACCGTGCGCCCACCCGCCCCAGCAGCCTGCACCGGGCTTCCTGCACTGAGCTTCCTGCACTGAGCCGCCTGCGCCGGAGCCGCCTGCACCGGGCCGTAGCCGACATGACAGGATCGTCTGGTGGTACTGCGCTGGATAACCGCTGGTGAATCGCACGGTCCGGCCCTCGCGGCCGTGCTCGAAGGGATGGTGGCCGGGGTCGAGGTCACCACCGCCGACGTGAGCGAGCAGCTCGCCCGCCGGCGGCTCGGGTTCGGCCGCAGCCCCCGCATGGGCTTCGAGACCGACCACATCGAGTTCCTCGGCGGCGTCCGGCACGGCGTCACCCAGGGCGGACCGGTCGCGGTGCACATCGAGAACGCCGAGTGGCCCAAGTGGGAGAAGGTCATGTCGGCCGACCCCGTGGACCCGGCCGAACTCGAGGGCCTGGCCCGCAACGAGCCGCTCACCCGCCCGCGCCCCGGCCACGCCGACCTGCCCGGCATGCAGAAGTACGGCTTCGACGAGGCGCGCCCCGTCCTGGAGCGCGCCAGCGCCCGCGAGACCGCCTCCCGCACGGCCCTGGGCACCGTGGCCCGGAACTTCCTCCGCCAGCTGCTCGGCGCGGAGATCGTGAGCCACGTCGTGTCGATCGGCGGCGCCGTCGCTCCCGAGGGCCCGCTGCCGGGGCCGCAGGACCTCGCTGCCGTCGACGAGAGCCCGGTCCGCGCGTTCGGCCAGGAGGCCACCGACGCGATGGTCGCCGAGGTGGACGCCGTCCGCCACGCCGGTGACACGGTCGGCGGCGTCATCGAGGTCATCGCCTACGGGCTGCCGCCGGGGCTCGGCTCCCACGTCCACTGGGACCGCCGCCTCGACGCGCGCCTCGCGGGCGCCCTGATGGGCGTCCAGGCCATGAAGGGCGTCGAGGTCGGCGACGGCTTCACCACCGCCCGCCGGTGGGGCAGCCAGGCCCACGACGAGATCGACCGCGGTGACGGCCCGGCCGGGGTCACCCGCCGCTCCAACCGGGCCGGCGGCCTCGAGGGCGGCATCACCAACGGCGAGCCGGTCCGGGTGCGCGTCGCGATGAAGCCGATCTCCACCGTCCCACGGGCGCTGTCCACAGTGGACGTGAAGACCGGCGAGCCGGCCGTCGCGATCCACCAGCGCTCCGACGTGTGCGCGGTGCCGCGCGCCGGGGTCGTCCTGGAGTCCGTCGTGGCGCTCGTGCTCGCCGACGCGGCACTGGAGAAGTTCGGCGGCGACTCGCTGGCGGAGACCAAGCGCAACGCCGAGTCCTACCTCGCGGCACTGGAGGAACGGTGGGCCAACCTCCCTGCATCGTGATCGCGGGCCCGCCCGGGTCGGGCAAGAGCACGGTCGGACCGCTGCTCGCGCAGCGCCTGGGCGTGCCGTTCCGCGACAGCGACGACGACATCGTCGCCCGCGCCGGCCGTCCGATCGCGGACATCTTCGCCGACGACGGTGAACCGGCCTTCCGCGCGCTCGAAGAAGAAGTCATCGCCGAGGCGCTCGCCGAACACGACGGGGTGCTCTCCGTCGGCGGCGGCGCGGTCCTCGCCGAAGGCACCCAGAAGCGCCTGGTCGGCCACCCCGTCGTCTTCCTCAACGTCGGCTTCGCCGCGGGCGTGCAGCGCGTCGGCCTGTCCACCGCGCGCCCGCTGCTGGCCGGGGTCAACCCGCGCGCCACCTACCGCTCGCTGCTCGAAGCGCGGCTGCCGGTCTACCGCGCGGTCGCCACCATCGAGGTCGCCACCGACGACCGCACCCCGGCCGAGATCGTCGACGCCATCGCCCGCGAACTAGCCCTGGAGGGAACGCAGTGACCGACCCGGTCCGGATCGAGGTCCGCACCGCCCGGCCGTACCCGGTCGTCGTCGGCCGCGGGCTGCTCGGCGAGCTGGCCGAGGCCGTCAAGGACGCCTCCAGCGTGGCGATCATCCACCAGCCCACGCTCACCACCACCGCCGAAGCCGTCCGTGACGAACTCAACGCCGCCGGCCTGGACGCCCACCGCGTCGAGATCCCCGACGCCGAGGACGGCAAGGCGCTCTCCGTCGCCGGCTTCTGCTGGGAGGTCCTCGGGCGCATCGGCCTGGACCGCCAGGGCGTCGTCATCGGCCTCGGCGGGGGAGCGGTCACCGACCTCGCCGGGTTCGTCGCCGGCACCTGGATGCGCGGTGTCCGGCTGGTCAACGTGCCCAGCACGCTGCTCGGCATGGTCGACGCCGCGGTCGGCGGCAAGACCGGCATCAACACCGACGCGGGCAAGAACCTCGTCGGCGTCTTCCACGAGCCCAGCGCCGTCCTGGTCGACCTCGCGACCCTGGAAACCCTGCCGCGCAACGAACTGATCGCCGGCATGGCCGAGGTCGTCAAGGCCGGGTTCATCGCCGACCCGCGCATCCTCGAACTCATCGAGGCCGACCCGGAGGCCGCCACCGACCCGGCCGGGGAGGTCCTCGGCGAGCTGGTGCGCCGCTCGATCCAGGTCAAGGCCGACGTCGTGGCCGCCGACCTGCGCGAGTCCGACCTGCGCGAGATCCTCAACTACGGCCACACCCTCGGCCACGCCATCGAGCGCCGCGAGCGCTACCGGTGGCGCCACGGCGCGGCGGTCAGCGTGGGCCTGGTGTTCGCCGCCGAGCTGGCCCGCCTCGCGGGACGCCTCGACGACGCCACCGCCGAGCGGCACGCCGCCATCCTGGAGCGGCTAGGCCTGCCCACCAAGTACGACCCGGACGCGCTGCCGCAGCTGCTGGAGTCCATGCGCAAGGACAAGAAGACCCGCTCCGGCGTGCTCCGGTTCGTGGTGCTGGACGGGCTGGCCAAGCCCGGGCGCCTGGAGGGACCGGACCCGGCCCTGCTGGCCGCGGCGTACTCGGCGGTGGCCGGGCCGCGGCAGGCCGAGGGTGGGGGAGTGTTGCTGTGAAGGTCTTGGTGTACCGGGGCGGCGCGGCGGATGCTGCGGACTGCTCGGCGGTGGCCGGGCCGCGGCAGGCCGAGGGTGGGAGCGTGGTGTGCCGGGGCCGTGTGGCGATTGCGGCTGCGGGCTGCACAGCGGTAGCCGGGGCGCGGCGCGCCGAGCGTGGGAGCGTGTTGCTGTGAAAGGCTTGGTGTGCCAGGGCGGCGTGACAATTGCGGCTGCGGGCTGCTCGGCGGTGGCCGGGGCGCGGCGGGCCGAGCGGGGGAGCGTGCTGCGGTGAAGGTCTTCGTGCTCAACGGGCCCAATCTCGGCCGCCTCGGGAAGCGGGAGCCCTCCGTCTACGGCTCGACCACCCATGCCGACCTCGCGGAGCTGTGCGTCAGGACCGGCGGTGAGCTGGGCATCGACGTCGAGGTGCGGCAGACCGATCACGAGGGCGAGATGGTCGGCTGGCTGCACGAGGCCGCCGACGCCGGACACCCCGTCGTGCTCAACGCGGGCGCCTGGACCCACTACTCGATCGCCGTGCGGGACGCCGCCGCTCAGCTCACCGCTCCGCTGATCGAGCTGCACATCTCCAACGTGCACAAGCGCGAGGCCTTCCGCCACCACAGCGTGCTCTCCGACATCGCCACAGCGGTGATCGCCGGGCTCGGCGTCGACGGCTATCCGCTGGCCCTGCGCTGGCTCGCCGCCAACGCCGGATGACCGTCCCGGACCTGCGCACCGCCCGGCTGCGCCTGCGCGGACTCCAAGCCACCGACACCGGCGCCGTCACCCGGATCTTCGCCGACCCGGCGACCAGCCGCTTCCTCGCCGCCGACCTCAGCGACCCGGACCGGTGCCGGGCCTCGATCGCACAGCGGCTCGCCTACACCGGGCCGGACGGCACCGGCCACTGGATCATCGAACGCGACGGCGCGGTCATCGGCCTGGCGCACCTGCGGCCGTCCACCGAGCTGCCCGGCGACCTGGTCGAGATCGGGTACTTCCTGGACCCCGCCCACGGCGGCCAGGGCCTGGCCACCGAAGCGGCCGACGCGCTGCTGCGCCACGCCTTCACCACCCTCGGGCTGCCCGCGGTGTGGGCGCTCGTGCACGAGTCCAATGTGGCCAGTCAGAACCTGGTGCGGCGCCTGGGGTTCACCGACGTCGGCGGCGGCCGGCACTACGGCGCGCCGCACCGGGTGTTCGTCGCGCTGCCCGCCACCCAGGGACACTGGCACCACGTCGAGGTGTGGGTGCCCGACCTCGCGCGGGCGGAGGAGAGCTTCGGCTGGCTGCTCACCGAACTCGGCTGGCGGGAGCACCAGCGCTGGCGGGACGGCGTCAGCTGGAAACTCGGCCCCGGCTACCTCGTGATCGAGCAGTCCCCGGCACTGACCGGCACCGTCCACGACCGCTGTGCGCCGGGCCTCAACCACCTGGCGCTGCACGCCGGACCACCCGAACACGTCGACGAACTCGCCACGGCCGCGCTCGAACACGGCTGGCGGCCGCTGTTCGCCGACCGCTACCCGCACGCCGGCGGCCCTGATCATCACGCCGCGTATCTGGAGAACGCCGACAACTTCGAGGTCGAACTGGTCGCCGACCCCCCGCACGTCACTCAACCGGGTTAATCACTCTCTACACTGGGCTGGCGGCGAAAACGGAAGGACGACGGGTGGGCGGACGCAAGGTGCTCGGCGGGATGCTGGCCGCGGTGCTGGCCGTCTCCGCGCTGGCCGGGTGCACCGGCAGCGTGCCGCCCCAGGCCGAGGGCGCCGAGCGCGCCGTCATCGGCGGCGCCCAGCCGGAAACCACCCCGGCCCCGCCCGACGACGTCCGGCTCAAGACCGACTCGCCGCGCGAGAGCGCCGGTGTCGTCGCCGCCGGTGGCCCCGGCGCGCCCTACAACTACGGCCCGACGGTGATGGCCGACGGCGCCACGAACCGCATGTGGTGGTGCAGCCAGTACCCCGGCTCGCCGCCGCCCGGCGACGACATCCTCTACGCGGAGTCGGCCTCCCTGGACGGGCCGTTCACCGGCCCCGGCGGCTCGGTGCCGCCCGCGGTGCTGTCCGGCAACCCCGGCCAGTTCGACGGCGTGCACGCGTGCGACCCGTCGGTGATCCGCGTGAACGGGACCTACTACCAGTACTACACCGGCGCCGCGGGCGACCACGCGCTCGGCAACTCGATCGGCCTCGCGACCAGCACCGACGGGATCACCTGGCAGCGCGCGGGCGGCGGCAGGCCGATCGTCGACCCGGCCCACGACACCCACCGCGAGAACCTCTACGGCGCGGGCCAGCCGGCCGCGGTGTACCTCGACGGCTGGTTCTACCTGATGTTCACCGACACCACCGGCCTGGCCGCGGGCTGGAACGGCGCCGGCCAGTTCGTGCTGCGGTCGACGGACCCCGCGTTCGCCGGCGGCGTCGAAGCGCTGGGGGAGGCCGGGTTCGCGCCGGTGGCGAGCACCACCGCGCCACGCACCAAATCGCTGGTCGACGCGTTCAGCGCGGACCTGATGTGGATCGACGCGCTCGGCGCGTGGGCGATCGCGCACGAGACCGCCGACGGCACGACGATCACGTTCTGGGATCGCGACTTCGTGCACACCCCGTACCAGCCGCTGCTGATCCCCGGCGTGTGGCGGGAGGGGCCGGGCCTGGTGCGGCGGCCGGACGGGCACGCGCCGGTGTCGGCGAAGGACCCGTGCGGGCGGGTGCCGGTGGACGTCGTCCGCGCGACGGTGACCGGGGAGGCCGGCGCGCCGACCGACCTGCGGCGCTTCGGGCTGGACATCGTCGGCGTCAACGCCTGCGCCGACCCCCAGCGCGCGCTGACCGTGCTGGACGGGTTCGCGATGCCCTCGCCGGTGCGGACCATGGACCTGGTCGTCTCCGGCCAGGTGGTGCGGATCGACCGCCGCTCGGTGGCGCAGGAACTGGCCGGACACGTGCTCGACACGCGGCTCGACGTGCTCAACCAGTTCCCGGTCGCGGCCCGGCTCGAATCCGGCACGCGGGCCCTGAAGGCGACCGGCCTCGGCGTCGGTTTCCTGCTCGACGACGGCCGCCTGTACCCGGTGCGGCGCGCGGACGCGGTCACCGCGAACGGCTCCGCGACCGAGGACGTGACACCCGCGCAGTGGCGCAGCTACCCCGCCGGCCCGGCGCTCGGCTGAGCCCGCGGCGTCAGTCCTTCGCGGCGGCGCGGGGGCGCGGGGTGGGACGCGGCCGCTTCTCCGGCTCGGCCGGGCGCTTGAGCCGCCCGCCGACGAACAACCCCAGCCCGGCGGGCACCAGCACCAGCAGCGCGGTGAACGCCGCACCCCCGGAGATCGCCGGCCACAGCTCCTCCGCGCCGGTCCGGTCCACGAACACCGCGCGGCCGATCACGTACAGCACCCCGGACACCGGCCCGGTCACCAGCGACGCGATGAACCACGTGCGCCCGGCGTCCGCGCGGCGCAGCCACGCGTCCAGCGCGCTCCACAACGCCGCCGCGCCCACCAGCAGCGCGATCACGGCGATCCGGGCCGTCGTCAGGCCCGTCGGCTCGTAGACCGTCGCCTTGGCGAGGGCGACTTCGGCGATCGCGTGCAGCACCGCCATGCCCAGACCTCGAACCAGCCAGGACCGCATACCCATCCACCCATCGTCGCACCGCACTAAGCTGCTCCTGTGCCCGACCTCCACGCCTCCCGGCGCGACGCCCTGCGCACGGTGCTCAACGAGTCCGGCGTCGACGCGTTGCTCGTCACCGACCTGCTCAACGTCCGCTACCTGACCGGCTTCACCGGCTCCAACGCCGCGCTGCTGGTCCACGGCGCGGGCGAGGACCGCACGCTGTTCTGCACCGACGGCCGCTACACCACCCAGGCCGGAGCCGAGGTGCCCGACCTGGAGCGGGTCATCGAGCGGGAGAGCGCCGCGGCCCTGCTCACGCGCGCCGCCGGGGACGCCGCCGCCCACCGGCGCACCGGCTTCGAAAGCCAGCACGTCAGCGTCGAGGCGCACGACGCGTTCACCCGCCTCGCCGAGGGCATCGAGCTGACCCGCGCCCCGGGCCTGGTCGAGCAGCTGCGGCTGATCAAGGACGAGACCGAGATCGAGGCGCTGCGGATGGCCTGCGCCGCCGCCGACCGGGCGCTGGCCGCGCTGCTGGAGCACGGCGGGATCCGGCCCGGCCGCACCGAGCTGGAGGTGGCCCGCGACCTGGAGAACCGCATGCTCGACCACGGCTCGTCCGGGCCCTCGTTCGAGTCGATCGTCGCCGCCGGGCCGAACTCGGCCATCCCGCACCACCGGCCCACCAGCCGCGCGCTGCGCACCGGCGACTTCGTCAAACTGGATTTCGGCGCCACCGTCGACGGGTACCACTCGGACATGACCCGCACGGTCGTGCTCGGCCGCCCCGCCGGCTGGCAGGAAGACCTCTACGAGCTGGTCCGCCGCGCCCAGGAGACCGGGCTGGAGGCGTCGCTGGCCGGGCAGGAAGTCGCCGACGTCGACCTGGCCGCGCGCCGCGTCATCGAGCAGGGCGGGCACGGCGAGGAGTTCTCCCACGGGCTCGGTCACGGCGTCGGGCTGGAGGTGCACGAGGCACCGAGGCTCGCGGGAAACGCCGCCGGTACACTGGCCGTCGGCATGACGGTCACCGTGGAGCCGGGCGTCTACCTCGCCGGCCGCGGTGGTGTGCGCATCGAGGACACGCTGGTCGTGCGGGACGCCGATCCCGAACTCCTCACCCTGAGCAGCAAGGAACTCGTGGTCGTCTGACGCGGCCCGATCGGAAACAGGAGAACTGGACAACCCGTGGCCACCACCAACGACCTGAAGAACGGCCTGGTGCTGAACCTCGACGGACAGCTGTGGTCCGTCGTGAGCTTCCAGCACGTCAAACCGGGCAAGGGCGGTGCGTTCGTGCGCACCACGCTCAAGCACGTCCTGTCCGGCAAGGTGGTGGACAAGACCTTCAACGCGGGCACCAAGGTCGACACCGCGACCGTCGACCGGCGCAACATGACCTACCTGTACAACGACGGGTCGGACTTCGTCTTCATGGACGGCGAGACCTTCGACCAGATCACCGTGCCGCGGGAGACCGTCGGCGACGGCGCGAACTACCTGCTGGAGAACACCGAGGTCCAGGTCGCGATGCACGAGGGCGTGCCGCTCTACGTCGAGCTGCCCACCTCGGTCGAGCTGGTCATCCAGCACACCGACCCCGGCCTGCAGGGTGACCGCTCCACGGGCGGCACCAAGCCGGCCACCCTGGAGACCGGCGCCGAGATCCAGGTGCCGCTGTTCCTGAGCACCGGCGCCAAGGTCAAGGTCGACACCCGCGACGGCCGTTACCTGGGCAGGGCGTAGGTTGTCCGACTCCACCTCGGCGCCCCGGCGCGGCGGTCAGCCCGGCCGCCGCGCTCTCCGCAGGCGCGCCGTCGAGATCCTGTACGAGGCCGCCCAGCGTTCACTCGATCCGGTGACGCTGCTCGCGGACCGGGTGGGTTCCACCGACGCCGACCCGGTCGGCGACTACACGATCTCGCTCGTCGAGGGTGTCACCGCCCACCGCGAGCGCATCGACGAGCTGCTCGCCGAGCACGCGCACGGCTGGAGCCTGGAGCGCATGCCGCCGGTCGACCTGGCCGTGCTGCGGGTGGGCATCTACGAGCTGCTGTGGGCCGCGGACGTGCCCGACCCGGTGGCGATCGACGAGGCGGTGGGCCTGGCCCGCGAGCTGTCCACGGACGACTCGCCGCGGTTCGTCAACGGCGTGCTGGGCCGGATCGGCACGATCGCCGACCGCATCCGCGCCGTCCTGTAGCACCCGGCAGAAGACAGCAGAAAGGCCCGGCGCGCGGAGATCGCGCCGGGCTTTTCCGCTGGTCAGGCGATTTTCCCTCGCGGCGGGAGGGCAGTCAGCTCGCACCGCCGCGGGTCTGTCGTCAGGTCCGCCACCCCGCGCCGCCACGCAAGCGGCCGGGCATCCGGCGTCTAGTCCTCCTTCGCCGGACGGGCCTCCGGCGGCAGGACGCCCCAGTCGATGAGCTGTTCGGTCAGCTCGCCGGGGGTCATGTCGTAGATGATGGCCAGCGACCGCAGGTCCTCGGTGCGGATGGACAGCACCTTGCCGTTGTAGTCGCCGCGCTGGCTCTGGATCGTCGCGGCGTAGCGGGCCAGCGGGCCGACCTTCTCGGCCGGCAGCTGCTGCAGCCGCTCCAGGTTGATGACGATCTTGGTGGCGGGCTCGGCCCCGGACGGCACCCGGCCCTCGGGCAGCAGCTCGACCACCGGCACGCCGTAGAAGTCGGCCAGCTCGGCCAGCTTCTGCACGGTCACCGCCCGGTCGCCGCGCTCGTAGGAACCGACCACGACAGCCTTCCACCGGCCGCCGGACTTCTGCTCGACCCCGTGCAGGGACAGCCCCTGCTGCTGGCGGATCCCGCGGAGCTTCGCCCCGAGCGCCTTGGCGTAATCGCCCATCTGGTGGTTCTCCGTTTCCTCGCCCAGTCGGTCTCGTGGGCCGCCGGGGGACTGCCGAGTTGAACACTCAGAGTAATGGTTACGCATTGTCGTCACCAGGTCAAGAACATGATGCCCCCGGGACCACCCGGACGGGGCAACGGTGCCGCCTGTTAACATCGGGTCGATTTCCTCGGCAAGCAGGAGATCGACGTCCTTTAAGGACCCGTCCGGTGAGGCGGGGAAGGAGTCCGCTGTGGCGTCACGCCCTCGTGACGCGGCAGCACCAGGTGGCGAGCGCGAGCTGCTCTCCGCCGGTGATGTCGCGCGCACCATCGCCCGGATGGCCCATCAGGTCATCGAGAAGACCGCCCTCGACGGCGGCACGGGCGCACCTCCCGTTCTCCTGGGCATCCCGACCCGGGGCACCTCGCTCGCGGCCCGGCTGGCCGAGCGGATCGCCGAGTTCTCCGGCGTCGAGGTCCCCACGGGCGCCCTGGACATCACCCTCTACCGCGACGACCTGCGCCGCCGCCCGACGCGGCCGCTCGCGGACACCACCCTGCCCGACACCGGCATCGACGACCGCGTGGTGATCCTGGTCGACGACGTGCTGTTCTCCGGCCGGACCGTGCGCGCGGCGCTGGACGCCCTGCGCGACCACGGCCGCCCCCGCGCCGTGCAGCTGGCCGTCCTCGTCGACCGCGGGCACCGCGAGTTCCCGATCCGGGCCGACTACGTGGGCAAGAACATCCCGACCGCGCGCGCCGAAGACGTCGCCGTCCTGCTGTCCGACGTGGATGGGCGCGACGCGGTGCTGCTGCGCGAGGGGGAAGCGAAGGCATGAAGCACCTGCTGGCCACCGAAGGCCTGGACCCCGACCTGGCGACCGCGGTGCTGGACACCGCCGACGGCCTCAAGCGCACCCTGCTCGGCCGCGAGGTCCGCAAGCTGCCGACGCTGCGCGGCCGCACGGTCATCACCATGTTCTACGAGAACTCCACCCGCACCCGGGTCTCGTTCGAGATCGCCGGCAAGTGGATGAGCGCGGACGTGGTGAACGTCTCGGCGGGCGGCTCCTCGGTCGGCAAGGGCGAGTCGCTGCGGGACACCGCACTGACCCTGTCCGCCGCCGGTGCCGACTGCGTCATCGTCCGCCACCCCGCCTCCGGGGCCGCACAGCGCCTGGTCGGCTGGCTGGAGGGCACCGGCACCTCGGTCGTCAACGCCGGTGACGGCATGCACGAGCACCCCACCCAGGCCCTGCTCGACGCCGCGACCCTGCGGGAACGGCTCGGCGGCATCAAGGACCGCCGCATCGCGATCGTCGGCGACGTGCTGCACAGCCGGGTCGCCCGGTCCAACATCCACCTGCTGTCCGCGCTCGGCGCCGAGGTGGTGCTCGTCGCCCCGCCCACGCTGCTGCCCGCCGGGGTGAGCGCGCTGCCGGTGACCGTGTCGCACGACCTGGACGCCGAGCTGCCCGCCCTGGACGCGGTCATGATGCTGCGGGTCCAGGCGGAGCGGATGCACGGCGGGTTCTTCCCGTCGGCGCGCGAGTACTCGATCGCCTACGGCCTGAACGAGGCGCGGCTGCGGCTGCTGCCCGAGCACGCCGTGGTGCTGCACCCCGGGCCGATGCTGCGCGGCATGGAGATCGCCTCCGCGGTCGCCGACGCGCCGTCCGCGGCCATCACCGAACAGGTCCGCAACGGGGTGCACGTGCGGATGGCCGTGCTCTACCACCTGCTCGCCGGAGAGGAAGACGCGAAGTGAACCAGGTTCTGATCAAGGGCGCCCGGCTCTACGGCGAGGGCGACCCGGCCGACGTCCTGGTCGCGAACGGCACCATCAGTCGGATAGACACAGCGATCGGGTCCGTTTCCGAGGACGCCGAGGTGATCGAGGCGGACGGCCAGGTCCTGCTGCCCGGCTTCGTCGACCTGCACACCCACCTGCGCGAACCCGGCCGCGAGGACACCGAGACCATCGAGACCGGCTCGGCCGCGGCCGCGCTCGGCGGCTACACCGCGGTCTTCGCGATGGCCAACACCGACCCGGTCGCCGACAACGCGGTGATCGTCGAGCACGTGTGGCGCCGCGGCCGCGAGGTAGGCCTGGTCGACGTGCACCCGGTCGGCGCCGTGACCGTCGGCCTGCGGGGGGAGCGGCTGGCCGAGCTGGGCACGATGGCGAAGTCCGCCGCCGGGGTCCGGGTCTTCTCCGACGACGGCCACTGCGTGCACGACCCGCTCATCATGCGCCGCGCCCTGGAGTACTCCACCGCGCTGGACGTGGTCATCGCGCAGCACGCCGAGGAGCCGCGGCTGACCGTCGGCGCGCAGGCCCACGAGGGCGCGCAGGCCTCGCGCCTGGGCTACGCGGGCTGGCCCGCCTCGGCCGAGGAGTCGATCGTCGCGCGTGACTGCCTGCTCGCCGAGCACGCCGGCGCCCGCCTGCACGTCTGCCACGTCTCCACGAGTGGCACCGCCGACGTGCTGCGCTGGGCGAAAGACCGCGGTACCCGGGTGTCCGCCGAGGTCACGCCGCACCACCTGCTGCTCACCGACGAGCGCCTGGCCACCTACGACCCGGTGAACAAGGTCAACCCGCCGCTGCGCACCGACGCCGACGTCGAGAAGCTGCGCGCCGCGCTGGCCGAGGGCGTCATCGACTGCGTCGCCACCGACCACGCCCCGCACGCGCCGCAGGACAAGGACTGCGAGTGGTCGGCGGCCCGCCCCGGCATGCTCGGCCTGCAGACGGCGCTGTCCGTGGTCGCCGCCACCATGGTGGAGACCGGCCTGCTGGACTGGCGCGGCGTGGCGAAGGTCATGAGCGAGCGCCCCGCGGAGATCGCCGGCCTGCCTGACCAGGGACGACCGCTCGCCGTGGGCGAACCCGCCAACCTCGCGCTGGTCGACCCGGGCGCACAATGGACCGTGCGGGGGGCGGAGCTGGCCAGCCTCGCCGCCAACACCCCGTACGAGGGAATGCGGTTGCCCGCCGTGGTGACCGCGACGCTGCTGCGCGGGCGCGTGACCGCCCGCGAAGGGAAGATCTGCTGATGGAACGGTTGCTGCTCACCCTGCTGGTGTTCGCCTGCTTCCTGCTCGGCCTCTGGGCCATGCGACGAAGCTGGCGGCGCCGCGCGCGCTCGCAGAGCGCGCAGCTGCCGCCGTTCCCGCAGACCCCCGCCGAGCCGGGGGAGGAGCTGCTGCCGCCGGCCAAGGGGCTCTACGTGAGCACCACCACGGCGGGTGACTGGCAGGATCGCATCGTCACGCGCGGGGTCGGCCTGCGCGGGCGGGCGGTGCTGCGGCTCTACCGCGACGGCGTGGAGATCGACCGGGCCGGCGCGCCCGGGTTCTTCATCCCGCGCGAGTCCATTGTGGAGGTCAAGCGCGCGAGCGGGATCGCCGGGAAGGTGATGGGCACCGACAGCCTGATCGTCATCACCTGGCGGCTCGGTGACAAGGAGCTGGACACCGGCTTCCGCGGCGACGACCTCGACGTCTATCCACAGTGGATCGAAAGCTTGTCCGAACGAGAGATCAAGGGAGGGGCCCAGTGACCGTGGGCACCAGGACACCGGCCGCATTGGTGCTGGAGGACGGGCGGGTGTTCCGCGGATCGGCCTACGGCGCCCAGGGCCGCACGCTGGGCGAGGCCGTGTTCTGCACCGGGATGACCGGCTACCAGGAGACGCTGACCGATCCGTCCTACCACCGCCAGATCGTGGTGCAGACCGCGCCGCAGATCGGCAACACCGGCTGGAACGACGAGGACGACGAGTCCGCCCGCATCTGGGTGTCCGGCTACGTCGTGCGCGACCCGGCCCGGACCCCGTCGAACTGGCGGTCCCGCCGCACGCTCGACGAGGAGCTGGCCCGCCAGGGCGTGGTCGGCATCAGCGGCGTCGACACCCGCACCCTGACCCGCCACCTGCGTGAGCGGGGCGCGATGCGGGCCGGCGTGTTCTCCGGCGACGCGCTGGACACCGAGGAGGCGATGACCGCCCAGGTGCTGGCGAGCCCGCCGATGAAGGGCGCCGACCTGGCCGGCGAAGTCACCACCAAGGAGCCCTACGTCGTCGCGCCGGAGGGCGAGCGCCGCTTCCGCGTCGCCGCGCTGGACCTGGGCATCAAGTCCAACACCCCGCGCCAGATGAGCCGCCGCGGCATCGAGCTGCACGTGCTGCCCTCGACCAGCTCGGCCGAGGAGCTGCTGGCCGTCGAGCCGGACGGGGTGTTCCTGTCCAACGGCCCCGGCGACCCGGCCACGCAGGACCACGCGGTCGCGCTGACCGAGGAGGTCCTGCGCCGCGAGATCCCGCTGTTCGGCATCTGCTTCGGCAACCAGATCCTCGGCCGCGCGCTGGGGCTGGGCACCTACAAGATGCGCTACGGCCACCGGGGCATCAACATCCCGGTGATCGACGTGGAGACCGGGCGGGTGGCGATCACCGCGCAGAACCACGGCTTCGCCCTGGAGGGTGAGCCCGGGCAGCGGTTCGACTCGCCCTTCGGCGCCGCCCGGGTCAGCCACTACTGCCCCAACGACGACACGGTCGAGGGCGTGCGCTGCGCGGACGTGCCGGCCTTCTCGGTGCAGTACCACCCCGAGGCGGCCGCCGGCCCGCACGACGCCGCGCCGCTGTTCGACGAGTTCGTGACCCTGATGGAGAAGAAGAGCCGCTGATGCCGAAACGTACAGACATCGAGCACGTGCTCGTCATCGGATCCGGCCCGATCGTCATCGGCCAGGCCGCCGAGTTCGACTACTCGGGCACGCAGGCCTGCCGGGTGCTGCGCCAGGAGGGCCTGCGGGTCTCGCTGGTGAACTCCAACCCGGCCACGATCATGACCGACCCGGAGTTCGCCGACTCGACCTACATCGAGCCGGTCACCCCGGACTTCGTGGAGAAGGTCATCGCGGCCGAGCGCCCCGACGCCCTGCTGGCGACCCTCGGCGGGCAGACCGCGCTGAACACCGCCGTCGCGCTGCACGAGCGCGGCGTGCTGGAGAAGTACGGCGTCGAGCTGATCGGCGCCGACATCGACGCCATCCAGCGCGGCGAGGACCGGCAGAAGTTCAAGGACATCGTGCGCGCCATCGGCGGCGACGTGCCGCGCAGCCGCGTGTGCCACTCGATGGACGAGGTCCGCGAGACCGTCGCCGAGCTGGGCCTGCCGGTCGTCATCCGGCCCTCGTTCACCATGGGCGGCCTGGGATCGGGCATGGCGCACACCGACGAGGAGCTGGAGCGCCTGGCCTCCATCGGCCTGGCCGAGTCGCCGGTCACCGAGGTGCTCATCGAGGAGAGCGTGCTCGGCTGGAAGGAGTACGAGCTCGAGCTGATGCGCGACCGCCACGACAACGTGGTGGTGATCTGCTCGATCGAGAACATCGACGCGATGGGCGTGCACACCGGTGACTCGGTGACCGTCGCCCCGGCGATGACCCTGACCGACCGCGAGTACCAGCACATGCGAGACGTGGGCATCGCCGTGCTGCGCGAGGTCGGCGTCGACACCGGCGGCTGCAACATCCAGTTCGCGATCAACCCGCGCGACGGCCGGATGGTCGTCATCGAGATGAACCCGCGCGTGTCCCGCTCCAGTGCGCTGGCGTCGAAGGCCACCGGCTTCCCGATCGCCAAGATCGCCGCGAAGCTGGCCATCGGCTACTCGCTGGACGAGATCCGCAACGACATCACCGGCGAGACCCCGGCCTCGTTCGAGCCGACCCTGGACTACGTCGTGGTCAAGGTGCCGCGGTTCGCGTTCGAGAAGTTCCCGGGCGCCGACCCGGAGCTGACCACCACGATGAAGAGCGTCGGCGAGGCGATGGCGCTGGGCCGCAGCTTCCCGGAGGCGCTGGGCAAGGCGCTGCGCTCGATCGACACCAAGGCGGCCGGGTTCTGGACCACTCCGGACCCCGAGGGCGCCACGCTGGAGAACACGCTCGAAGCGCTGCGCACCCCGCACGACGGCCGCCTCTACGCGGTCGAGCGCGCCCTGCGCCTGGGCGCCACCGTGCAGCAGGTGCACGAGGCCAGCGGCATCGACCCGTGGTTCATCGACCAGATCGCGCTGATCGGCGAGGTCGGCGCCGAGGTGCGCGACGCCCCGGTGCTGGACGCGCCGCTGCTGCGCGAGGCCAAGCGCGTCGGCCTGTCCGACCAGCAGATCGCCGCGCTGCGGCCGGAGCTGGCCGGTGAGGACGGCGTGCGCGCGCTGCGGCACCGCCTCGGCGTGCGGCCGGTGTACAAGACGGTGGACACCTGCGCGGCCGAGTTCGCCGCGAAGACGCCGTACCACTACTCGGCCTACGAGTCCGACCCCGCGGCCGAATCCGAGGTCGCCGCCCAGCCGGACAAGCCCAAGGTGCTGATCCTGGGCTCCGGCCCGAACCGCATCGGCCAGGGCATCGAGTTCGACTACTCGTGCGTGCACGCCGCGCTGGCGCTGCGCGAGGCCGGGTTCGAGGCCGTCATGGTCAACTGCAACCCGGAGACGGTGTCGACCGACTACGACACCTCCGACCGCCTCTACTTCGAGCCGCTGACCTTCGAGGACGTGCTCGAGGTCGTCTACGCCGAGCAGCGCTCGGGCACCGTGGCCGGGGTGATCGTCCAGCTCGGCGGCCAGACCCCGCTAAAGCTGGCCCAGCGGCTGGCCGACGCCGGCGTGCCGATCGTGGGCACCTCGCCGGAGGCGATCAACCTGGCCGAGGACCGCGGCGCGTTCGGCGACGTGCTGATGGCCGCGGGCCTGCCCGCCCCGAAGTACGGCACCGCCACCTCGTTCGAGGGCGCCAAGCGGATCGCCGACGAGATCGGCTACCCGGTCCTGGTGCGGCCCTCCTACGTGCTCGGCGGCCGCGGCATGGAGATCGTCTACGACGAGGCCTCCCTGGCCGGCTACATCCAGCGCGCCACCGAGGTCACCCCCGAGCACCCGGTGCTGGTGGACCGGTTCCTCGACGACGCCATCGAGATCGACGTGGACGCCCTGTTCGACGGCGAGGAGCTGTACCTGGGCGGCGTCATGGAGCACATCGAGGAGGCCGGCATCCACTCCGGCGACTCCTCGTGCGCGCTGCCGCCGATCACGCTGGGCCGCCAGGACGTCGAGGCGGTGCGCGCCTCCACCGAGGCGATCGCCCGCGGCGTCGGCGTGCGCGGCCTGCTCAACGTGCAGTACGCGCTCAAGGACGACGTGCTCTACGTCCTGGAGGCCAACCCGCGCGCCAGCCGCACCGTGCCGTTCGTGTCCAAGGCGACCGGCGTCCAGCTGGCCAAGGCGGCGTCGCTGATCATGACCGGCTCCTCGATCAAGGACCTGCGCACCCGCGGCGTGCTGCCCGCCGAGGGCGACGGGGGGCACCTGCCGATCGACGCGCCGGTCGCGGTCAAGGAGGCGGTCCTGCCCTTCCACCGCTTCCGCACGCCGGAGGGCAAGGGCGTGGACTCGCTGCTCGGGCCGGAGATGAAGTCCACCGGCGAGGTCATGGGCGTGGACACCTCCTTCGGTGAGGCGTTCGCGAAGTCCCAGGCCGGGGCCTACGGGTCGCTGCCGACGTCGGGCAAGGTGTTCGTCTCGGTCGCCAACCGCGACAAGCGGGCCCTGGTGTTCCCGATCAAGCGCCTGGCCGATCTCGGCTTCGAGATCCTCGCGACCTCGGGCACCGCCGAGGTGCTGCGGCGCAACGGGGTGCCCTGCACGGTGGTCCGCAAGTACTCCGAGGGCAGCGCCCCCGGCGAGCCGAACGTGGTCGAGGTCATCACCGCAGGCGAGGTGGACATGGTGATCAACACCCCGTACGGCAACAGCGGACCGCGGATCGACGGCTACGAGATCCGCACCGCGGCCGTGTCGCGGGACATCCCGTGCATCACCACCGTGCAGGGCGCCGCGGCGGCCGTGCACGGCATCGAGGCGCTCATCCGGGGCGACATCGGCGTCCGGTCCCTGCAGGACCTGCAGGCCGCGCTGCGGTCCAAGTCGTGAGGGGGGCCAAGGCGTGAGCGTGACGGGCTTCGGCGCCCGGCTGGTGGAGGCGGTCGCCGCGCGCGGGAACCTGTGCGCGGGGATCGACCCCCACCCCGGCCTGCTCGACGCCTGGGGCCTGGACCGCGATCCGGGCGGGCTGGAGAAGTTCGCCCTGACGGCGGTTGACGTCCTCGCCGAGGAGGTCTCAGTCGTCAAGCCCCAGTCGGCCTTCTTCGAGGCCTTCGGGCCGCCCGGGGTGGCCGTCCTGGCCCGCGTGGCCGAGCACGCCCGCGACCGCGGCGCGCTGGTCCTGCTGGACGTCAAACGGGGCGACATCGGGTCGACGATGGCCGCCTACACGGCGGCCTACCTGGGCCCGGACGCGCCGGTCCGGGCGGACGCGATCACCGTCTCGCCCTACCTCGGGTTCGGCTCGCTGGCGCCCGCGCTGGGCACCGGCGAGGGCCTGTTCGTGCTCGCCCGCACCTCCAACCCGGAGTCGGGCGCGCTGCAGAACGCGTTGCTGCCCAACGGAAAGACCGTCGCACAGTCGATTGTGGACGAGGCGGCCCGGTGCAACGCCGGCGCCGCCTCCCTCGGCGACGTCGGCGTCGTCGTGGGGGCCACCATCCCGGCCGGGGAACTCGACCTGACCGGGCTGAACGGGCCGGTCCTGGCGCCCGGTTTCGGGGCCCAGGGAGCCACCGTGGACGATCTTCGCCGCCTGTTCGGTGCGGACCTGCCGGGGGTGCTGCCCGCGTCGTCCAGGGACGTTCTCAGGCACGGTCCGGACCCCGTCGCGCTGCGCGACGCGGTGCGCCGCACCCAGGCGAGTCTGACCGGATAGCGCCAATATCAGGTCCCTGTCCCGGAACCGAGCGACCACCCCCCGCATTGTGGCCGGTGGCGCGGGGTGGGTACCGTCGCGTCACCCACCCAGAATTTTGAGTACTACGGAGGAAAACGTGGCACTTCCCCAGCTGACCGAGGAACAGCGCAAGGCGGCGCTGGAGAAGGCCGCTGCCGCTCGTCGTGCCCGCGCTGAGCTGAAGGAGCGCCTCAAGCGAGGCGGCACCACGCTCACCGACGTGCTGAAGCAGGCCGACGAGGACGAGGTTCTCGGCAAGATGAAGGTCTCCGCCCTGCTCGAAGCCCTCCCCGGCGTCGGCAAGGTGCGCGCTCAGCAGACCATGGAGCGCCTGGAGATCGCACCGAGCCGGCGGCTGCGCGGCCTTGGTGACCGGCAGCGCAAGGCGCTGCTGGCCGAGTTCAGCGGCGAGTGAGCGACACCGGCAGCGACCGCGTCACCGGGGCCGGCGGGCATGCCGGCCCGGCGACGCACCGTGAGCCGGCTCCGGACCAGGCGCGACGTGGGTCCCGGAGCCGGCTCACGGTCGTCTCCGGCCCGTCCGGGGTCGGGAAGTCCAGCGTGGTCGGCGCGCTGCGCCGGCTGGACCCGGACATCTACTTCAGTGTTTCGGTGACCACGCGGGCGCCCCGCCCCGGCGAGGTCGACGGGGTGCACTACCACTTCATCGACCGCGCCACGTTCGACGCGATGGTCGCCGCGGGCGAGCTGCTCGAGCACGCCGAGTTCACCGGCAACTGCTACGGCACGCCCCGGGAACCGGTCGAGCGGGCGCTGGCCGAGGGCAGGCCCGCCGTGCTGGAGATCGAACTCCAGGGCGCGCGGCAGGTGCGCGCGGCCATGCCGGACGCCCGGCTGGTCATGCTCATGCCGCCGTCCTGGGACGAGCTGGTCGGCCGGCTCAAGGGCCGCGGCACCGAGGAGGAGACCGCCGTCACCGCCCGTCTCGCCGAGGCCGAGCGCGAGCTCGCCGCGGCGGGGGAGTTCGACGTGCGGCTGGTGAACGCCGACGTCGGGGAAGCCGCGCGGCAGTTGTTAGACTTGCTGCGGGGAGACCACCGACTTCACGAACAGAACTCAGGAGCATAAGCGCGTGACCGCATCGCTCGGCATTTACGGCGAGGAACTCGAGGGCATCACCAACCCGCCGATCGACGACCTTCTGGCCAAGGTCAGCTCGAAGTACGCGCTGGTGATCTACGCCGCGAAGCGCGCTCGTCAGATCAACGACTACTACGCCCAGCTCGGCGAGGGGCTGCTCGAATACGTCGGCCCGCTCGTGGAGCCGGGCCCGCGGGAGAAGCCGCTGTCGATCGCGCTGCGCGAGATCCACGCCGGCCTGCTCGAGCACACCGAGGGTGAGTAAACCCCGCGTCGTGCTCGGGGTGGGCGGCGGGATCGCCGCCTACAAGGCCTGTGAGGTGCTGCGCGGGCTGACCGAGTCCGGTCACGACGTCCGCGTGGTGCCCACCGAGGCCGCGCTGAAGTTCGTCGGCGCGGCCACCTTCGAGGCGCTGTCCGGCCACCCGGTGCACACCGGCGTGTTCACCGAGGTGGACCAGGTGCAGCACGTCCGCATCGGCAAGGAAGCGGACCTCGTGCTGGTCGACCCGGCGACCGCGGACCTGCTGGCCCGTGCGGCCCAGGGCCGTGCCGACGACCTGCTCACCGGCACGCTGCTCACCGCGCGCTGCCCGGTCGCCTTCTTCCCGGCGATGCACACCGAGATGTGGGAGCACCCGGCCACCCGGGACAACGTGGCGCTGCTGCGGTCCCGGGGCGCCGTGGTCACCGAACCCGCCGCGGGACGGCTCACCGGCGCCGACACCGGCAAGGGACGGCTGGCCGACCCGGCCGAGATCGTCGACCTCGCCCGCCTGCTGCTGGCCGCGCCCGCGGCGCTGCCGCGCGACCTGGAGGGCCTGCGCGTCGTCGTCTCCGCCGGCGGCACCCGCGAGCCGCTGGACCCGGTCCGCTACCTGGGCAACCGCTCGTCGGGCAAGCAGGGCTACGCGCTGGCCCGCGTCGCCGCGCAGCGGGGCGCCGAGGTCACGCTGGTGGCCGGCCACACCGTGGAGCTGCCCGAGCCGGCCGGCGCCGTGCTGCGGCGCGTGTCGACCGCCGAGCAGATGCGCGAGGCCGTCACCGAGGCCGCCAAGGAGGCGGACGTCGTCGTGATGGCCGCCGCCGTCGCCGATTTTCGTCCCGCGAGCCGATCCGGCCACAAAATCAAGAAAACGGACGACCAGCCCGATCCGGTCATCACGCTTTCCCGGAATCCGGACATTCTCGCGGAACTGGTCACGAATCGATTGCCGGGACAGGTCATCGTCGGTTTCGCCGCGGAAACGGGTGACGAGCGCGGTAGCGTACTCGACCACGGCCGTGCCAAACTGCGGCGCAAGGGCTGTGACCTGCTGGTTCTCAACGCCGTCGGGGATGGAAGGGCGTTCGAGGTCGAGGAGAACGGCGGCTGGCTGCTGGCCGCCGACGGCACCGAGCGGCCCATCCCGCTGGGCTCCAAAGCGCAACTGGCGGCCGCGGTGTGGGACGCCGTCGGGGAATTCATCAGGCACTGACCGGCGCGCCTAGTCTGGACGCCGGAGGGACAGAAGAGTTGATGGGATGTGAGCGTGGTGACCGCGTCTAACCGCAGGTTGTTCACTTCGGAGTCGGTGACCGAGGGGCACCCGGACAAGATCTGTGACGCCATCAGCGACTCGATCCTGGACGCCCTCCTGGCCAAGGACCCGCGCTCCCGCGTCGCCGTGGAGACGCTGATCACCACCGGGCAGGTGCACGTCGCCGGCGAGGTGACCACCGAGGCCTACGCCGACATCCCGACGATCGTGCGCGAGCGGATCCTCGACATCGGCTACGACTCCTCCGCCAAGGGCTTCGACGGCAACTCGTGCGGCGTGAACGTCGCGATCGGCGCGCAGTCCCCGGACATCGCGCAGGGCGTGGACACCGCCTACGAGTCGCGCGTGGAGAACGCGATCGACGAGATCGACCGGCAGGGCGCCGGCGACCAGGGCCTGATGTTCGGCTACGCGTGCTCCGACACGCCCGAGCTGATGCCGCTGCCGATCGCGCTGGCCCACCGCCTGTCCCGCCGGCTGGCCCGGGTGCGCAAGGACGGCGTGCTGCCCTACCTGCGCCCGGACGGAAAGACCCAGGTCACCATCGAGTACGCCGGCGACCAGCCGGTGCGGCTGGACACCGTCGTCGTGTCCACCCAGCACGCCGACGGGATCGACCTGGACACCATGCTCGGCGTCGACGTGCGCGAGCAGGTCGTGATGCCCGAGCTGAACGAGATCCAGCTCGACCACAGCGACGTGAAGCTGCTGGTCAACCCCACCGGGCGGTTCGTGATCGGCGGCCCGATGGGCGACGCCGGGCTGACCGGCCGCAAGATCATCGTGGACACCTACGGCGGCATGGCCCGCCACGGTGGTGGCGCGTTCTCCGGCAAGGACCCGTCGAAGGTGGACCGCTCCGCGGCCTACGCGATGCGCTGGGTCGCCAAGAACGTCGTCGCCGCGGGCCTGGCCGGGCGGATCGAGGTGCAGGTCGCCTACGCGATCGGCAAGGCCTCGCCGGTCGGCCTGTTCGTGGAGACCTTCGGCACCGAGACGGTCGACCCGGCCAAGATCCAGGCCGCGATCACCGAGGTGTTCGACCTGCGTCCCGCCGCGATCATCCGCGACCTGGACCTGCTGCACCCGATCTACGCCGCGACCGCCGCGTACGGCCACTTCGGCCGCACCGACGTCAAGCTGCCGTGGGAGAACACCGACCGCGCCGACGCGCTGCGCTCCCTCGCCGGGGCCTGAGCCCCGGGACGCGTCTGGTAGAGAACAAGCGTGACCTCTTCCGACGCGCTCTGGGACCTCCCCGCGCCCCCGAAACGGGCCGCGGCGAAGCGTCCACCGTCCCGGAAGGGGCAGCAGAAGCCGGCGGAGCACGACCCGGTCGCCCGCGTCGTCGTGGACGTGCCGCTGGCGCACCTGGACCGCACGTTCGACTACCAGGTGCCGGACAAGCTGGACGCCGACGCGGTGCCCGGCTGCCGGGTGCGGGTGCGGTTCGCCGGGCAGCTCGTTGACGGGTTCCTCGTCGAGCGCGCGTCGACCACCGAGCACAAGGGGCGGCTGGCGTTCCTGGAGCGGGTCACCTCGCCCGAGCCAGTGCTGTCCCCGACGCTGTACGCGCTGGCCCGCCGCGTCGCCGACCACTACGGCGGCACCCTCATGGACGTGCTGCGGCTGGCGATCCCGCCCCGGCACGCCAAGGCCGAGTCCGAGCCCGCCCGGGAGCGCGCCGAGGTGACCGAGGCGCCTCCGGTGACGGCGTGGCAGCGGTACCAGTTCGGGGAGTCGTTCACCGACGCGGTGCGGGCCGCACGGCAGGCGCACGCGGTGTGGCAGGCGCTGCCGGGGGAGGACTGGCCGGCAAGGCTGGCCGAACTGGCGGCTCTCGCCGCCGCCAGTGGCCGGGGCGTGTTGCTGGTGGTGCCCGACCACCGTGATCTGACGCGGGTGCACGACGCCTGCGTGCGGGTGGCGGGGGCCGGCGCCGTGGTCGCGTTGTCCGCCGACACCGGGCCGGCCGAGCGGTACCGGCGGTGGCTCGCGGTGTCCCGGGGAGCGGTGCCGATCGTGGTCGGGACCCGCGCGGCGATGTTCGCGCCGGTCGCCGACCCCGGGCTGTTCGTGGTGTGGGACGACGGCGACGACCTGCACGCCGACCCGCACATGCCCTACCCGCAGGTGCGGGACGTGCTGGCGTTGCGGGCGCACGCCCAGGGCGCGTCGTTCGTGGCCGGCGGGTTCGCCCGGACCGCGGAAGCCCAGCTGCTGGTCGAAACCCGGTGGGCGCATCCGATCACCGGATCGCGGGACGAGCTGCGGAAAGCGGCGCCGCGGGTGACCCCGGTCGGGGAGGACTTCGACGTGGCGCGCGACGAGGCGGCGCGCGTGGCCCGGTTGCCGTCGGTGGCGTTCGAGGCCGCGCGGCAGTCGCTGTCCGCGGGGGCGCCGGTGCTGGTGCAGGTGCCCCGGCGCGGCTACGTGCCCGCGCTGGCGTGCGCGCAGTGCCGCACCCCCGCGCACTGCCGCAGGTGCGCCGGTCCGCTCGGGCTGTCGGGCGGGGCGGGCGCGGACGTGGCGCACCCGCCGAGCTGCCGGTGGTGCGGCACGCCGGAGGCGCATTTCCGGTGCCCGGCCTGTGGTTCGGCGCGGCTGCGGGCCGTGGTCGTCGGCGCGAAGCGGACCGCCGAGGAGCTGGGCGGGGCCTTCCCGGGGGTGCCGGTGCGGACGTCGGGGGCGCGGGAGGTGCTGGCGACCGTGCCCGGGCGGCCGGCGCTGGTGGTCTGCACACCCGGCGCGGAGCCGGTGGCCGAGGGCGGGTACGGCGCGGCGCTGCTGCTGGACGGCTGGGCGTTGCTGGGTCGGCAGGACCTGCGGGCGGCGGAGGAGACGCTGCGGCGGTGGATGGCGGCGGCGGCCCTGGTGCGGCCGTCGTCGGTGGGCGGCCGGGTGGTCGTCGGCGCGGAGGCCCCGCTGGCGCCGGTGCAGGCCCTGGTCCGCTGGGACCCGGCCTGGCACGCCGAGCGGGAACTGGCGGAGCGGCGCGAGCTGGGGTTCCCGCCGGTGGTGCGGATGGCGAGCGTGGAGGGCACCCCCGAGGCGGTGGCGGCGCTGCTGGCGGAGACGGAGCTCCCGCCGTCGGCGGAGGTCCTGGGCCCGGTGCCGCTGACCGAGCCCGACGAGGAGGGCCGCTCCGAGCGGGAGCGCGCCCTGATCCGCGTCCCCCGCGGCGAGGGCCGGGCGCTGGCGTCCTGCCTGGCCGCGGTGCAGGCGGTACGCGCCGCGCGGAAGGAAACCGCGGCGGTGCGCATCCAGCTGGACCCGCTGGCGCTGATCTGACGCCCGGCGAAGCCACCCGTCCTCCGGTTGAGCGCGGGGCCGGAACCGGGCAGACTGCCGGAAATGCGGACTCTGCGTGCTCTCGCGGTTCTCGTCAGTGCGGTCCTGCTCGCCCCGGGCGTGGCGTACGCCGAGCAGGCCCCGCCGAAACAGCCCGTCGCGATCGGGTTCGGGGGTGCGGTCGCCAGCATCGACGCCGACGCCACCGCCATCGGCACCCGGGTTCTGGCCGACGGCGGCAACGCGGTCGACGCGGCCGTCGCCACCGCCGCGGCCCTCGGCGTCACCGACCCGTTCTCGGCCGGCATCGGCGGCGGCGGGTTCTTCGTCTACTACGACGCCCGCACCCGCCAGGTGCACACCCTCGACGGCCGGGAGACCGCGCCCGCCTCCGCCGACGAGAACCTCTTCGTCGAGAACGGTGAGCCGATCCCGTTCGACGAGGCCGTCACCAGCGGCCTGTCCGTCGGCGTCCCGGGCACGCCCGCCACCTGGCAGGACGCGCTGCGCAAGTGGGGCACCCGGTCGCTGAACCAGATGCTGCGCCCCGCCGCGCGTCTGGCCCGCGACGGCTTCACCGTGGACCAGACGTTCCACACGCAGATCGCCGGCAACGCGGAGCGCTTCTCCGCGTTCCCGAGCACGCGCGAGCTGTACCTGCCCGGCGGCGCGCCGCCCGCGGTCGGCAGCACGTTCACCAACCCGGACCTCGCGGCCACCTACGAAACGCTCGCCCGCCAGGGCGCCCGCGCGCTCTACCGCGGCCCGATCGCCGACGAGATCGCCGCGACCGTGCAGCAGCCGCCGGTCGATCCGGCCGCCGGGCTGAACGTCCGGCCCGGCAAGCTCACCACCGACGACATCGCCGCCTACCGCACCATCGAGCGGGAACCCACCCACACGCGCTACCGAGGCCTGGACGTCTACGGCATGCCGGCGCCGTCCTCGGGCGGTCTCACGGTCGGCGAGGCGCTGAACATCCTGGAGAACTTCGACGTCGCCCGCTTCGGCGAGGCCGACTACCTGCACCACTTCCTGGAGGCCAGCCGTCTGGCCTTCGCCGACCGCAACCGGTGGATCGGCGACCCGGCGTTCGTCGACGTGCCCGCCCGTCAGCTGCTCAGCCAGCGGTTCGCGGACAGTCGCGCGTGCCTGATCGACCCGGACCGCGCGGCCGTGGGCACCGTTGCCGCCGGGGACCCGCGCCATCCGCAGCCGTGCGCGGCGGGTGCCGCGGCGCCGACCCCGTACGAGGGCGAGAACACCACGCACCTGACCGTCGCCGACAGGTGGGGCAACGTGGTCGCCTACACGCTGACCATCGAGCAGGAGGGCGGCAGCGGCATCGTGGTGCCCGGCCGCGGTTTCCTGCTGAACAACGAGCTGACCGACTTCTCCTTCACCCCGGTCACCCCGGGCGTGCCCGACCCGAACCTGCCCGGCCCCGGCAAGCGCCCGCGGTCGTCGATGGCGCCGACGATCGTCCTGGAGCACGGCAAGCCGCTGCTGGCCGCCGGTTCGCCCGGTGGGGCGTCGATCATCACCACGGTGCTGCAGGTGCTGCTCGGCAGGCTGGACCGCGGGCTGACCCTGGAGGAGGCGATCGCCGCGCCGCGGGCCTCGCAGCGCAACTCCGGGCCCGCCCAGGTCGAGCCGGCGTTCCTCGCGCTGCGGGAATCGTCCGACCTGCGGGCGCGGGGCCAGCTGTTCTCGACGTCCCCGGCCGAGATCGGCGCCGCCACCGGCGTGGAGCGCCTGCCGGACGGCCGCTGGCTGGCCGCCGCCGAACCGGTGCGCCGTGGCGGCGGAGCCGCGCAGGTGGTGCACCCGGCACCCTGAGCGCGGATGTCACGCCCGCGAACGCGGAACTCACGCGCGTGAGCGTGGGACTCGCGCGCGTGAGCGTGGGACTCGCGCCGGGCGCGAGTTGAACACTCGGGCGCGCGTGTCCCACGTTCCGGCGCGCGAGTTGAACACTCGGGCGCGCGTGTCCCACGTTCCGGCGCGCGAGTTGAACACTCGGGCGCGCGAGTTCCACGTTCCGGCGCGTGATCCGGCCGGGCGGGGCGCCGGGGCCGGTCACTAGACTGGCTCCGATGCCCACCCACTCCACACCCGTCGCCGAGGTGCGTTGATGCGCCTCGTCTTCGCCGGTACCCCCGAACCCGCCGTGCCGTCGCTGCGGGCGCTGCTCGACTCGCCGCGGCACGAGGTCGTCGCCGTCGTCACGCGGCCCGACGCGCCCGCCGGCCGGGGCCGCAAGCTCCTGCGCTCACCCGTCGGCGCGCTCGCCGACGAGCACGGCATCGAGGTCCTCACCCCGGCCAAGGCCGGCGACCCCGACTTCCTGCAGCGCCTGACCGAACTCGCGCCCGACGCCTGCCCGGTTGTCGCCTACGGGGCGCTCCTGCCCCAGCGCGCACTGGACATCCCGCGGCACGGCTGGATCAACCTGCACTTCTCGCTGCTGCCCGCGTGGCGCGGCGCCGCCCCGGTGCAGGCGGCGATCCGCGCCGGCGACGAGATCACCGGCGCCTCCACCTTCCGCATCGTCAAGGAACTCGACGCCGGCCCCGTCTTCGGCGTGGTCACCGAGAAGATCGCCGACGACGACACCGCCGGCGCGCTCCTGGACCGCCTCGCGGTCTCCGGCGCCCGCCTGCTGGCGTCCACATTGGACGGCATCGAGGACGGCGAGGTCCAGGCGGTGCCCCAGCCCGCCGACGGCGTCACCTACGCCCCCAAGGTCACCGTCGACGACGCGCGCGTCTCGTTCACCGGCCCGGCGCACGCGGTCGACCGCCACATCCGCGCGGTCACCCCGGAACCCGGCGCGTGGACGGAGTTCCGCGGCGAGCGCCTCAAGCTCGGCCCGGTCACGGTCGTGGACGAGCCCGCGCTGGAGCCGGGGGAGCTGCGCGTCGAGCGCAAGCGCGTCCTGGCCGGCACGGCGACGAAACCGGTGCGGCTGGGCGAGGTCCAGGCACAGGGCAAGAAACGCATGGCGGCCACCGACTGGGCCCGCGGCACCCGCATCGAGCAAGGAGAACGGCTGTCATGAACGAGCGCAGGCCCTCCCGGCCCCAGCGCGGCCGCCCGGCGCCCCGCAAGCAGGGCCCCCGCCGCCCGCCGGCCGAGGACCCGGCGCGCCGCGTCGCGCTGGACGTGCTGCGTGCCGTCCGCCAGCGCGACGCCTACGCCAACCTCGTGCTGCCCGACCTGCTCCGCCGCAACCGCGTCTCCGGCCGCGACGCCGCGCTGGCCACCGAACTCGCCTACGGCGCCTCCCGCGCCCAGGGCATGCTCGACGCCATCATCGCCGCGTGCCTGGACCGCCCGCTGGACAAGGTCGACGGCCCGGTCCTGGACTGCCTCCGCCTGGGCGCCTACCAGCTGCTGCGCACCCGCATCCCGCAGCACGCCGCGGTCACCTCCACGGTCGACCTGGCCCGCGCCGACGCCGGCTCGCACGTCGCCGGGTTCGTCAACGCCGTCCTGCGCAAGATCTCCGAGCAGGACGAGGACGCCTGGATGGCGCAGCTCACCCCGGACCGCGACAAGGACCCGATCGGGCACCTGGCGATGCGCACCGCCCACCCGCGCTGGGTGGCGCGCGCGTTCGCCGAGGCGCTCGGCGACAAGGGCGACGACCTGCAGGCGGCGCTGGAGGCCGACGACGCCCGCCCGGCCGTCCACCTGGCCGCCCGCCCGGGTGAGATCAGCGCCGACGAACTCGCCGCCATCACCGGCGGCGACGTCGCCCCGTACTCGCCCTACGGTGTGCACCTGCCCGCCGGCTCGGGCGACCCGGGTGACTCCGAGCCGATCCGCGAGCGCCTGGCCGTGGTGCAGGACGAGGGCAGCCAGCTGTGCGCCGTCGCGCTCACCCGGGTGCCGCTGGAGGGCGCCGACGAGCGCTGGCTGGACCTGTGCGCGGGCCCCGGCGGCAAGGCCGGGATGCTCGGCGCGCTCGCCGCGACGCAGGGCGCGCACGTCGACGCCGTCGAGCAGGCCCCGCACCGCGCGAAGCTCGTCGAGCAGGCCACCGAGGGCCTGCCGGTGACCGTGCACGTCGCCGACGGCCGGGACACCGGCCTGCAGCCGGGCTTCGACCGCGTCCTGGTCGACGCGCCGTGCACCGGGCTGGGCGCGCTGCGCCGCCGCCCGGAGGCCCGCTGGCGGCGCAAGCCCTCCGACGTGCCGGACCTGACCCGGCTGCAGGGCGAACTGCTCACCGCCGCGCTGGACCTCACCCGCCCCGGCGGTGTGGTCGCCTACGTCGTCTGCTCGCCGCACCTGGCCGAGACCGAGGGCGTGGTCGGCGAGATCGCCCGCCGCACCAAGGCCGAGGTGCTGGACACGCGCGAGTTCTTCCCCGGCGTGCCCCACCTGGGTGAGGGACCATACGTGCAGCTGTGGCCGCACCGGCACGGCACGGACGCGATGTTCTGCGCCGTGCTGCGCAAGCCGTGAGCCTGCTCGGCCTGATCGGCAGCTCGTGCGGGGGACTGGACACCCGGTTCCGCGCCGAGCTGGCCGCGCCGGCCGCCGCCCGCGGCCACCGGCTCGCCGTCACGCTCACGCCGACCGCCCACCGCTGGCTGGACGCGGCCGGGGAGCTGGACGGGCTGGCCGCGCTCACCGACCTGCCGGTCCGCTCCGCCTCGCGCCTGCCCGGTGAGCCGCGCCCGCACCCGGACCCGCCGGTCTTCCTGTTCGCACCGGCCTCGGCCAACTCGGTCGCCAAACTCGCGCTCGGCATCGCCGACAACCAGGCCCTCACCGTCCTGGGTGACGTGCTCGGCGACCCGGCCGTCACGATCATCGTCGGCTACCAGGTCACCGACGCCCGCTTCCGGCACCCGGCCTGGCGGCGGCACCTGGACACGCTGGCCGAGGCCGGGGTGCGGGTGCGGCGGCTGGAGTACGGCAAGCCCTGGTCGGAGATCCTGGACCTGTTGCCGGCACCCACAGGATGAGTGGGGCCACGGCTGCCCGGACCCACGATCTACACTCCGTAACCGTGGCCCACCGACCTCTCATCGCGCCCAGCATCCTGTCCGCCGACTTCGCCCGTCTGGGCGAGGAGATCCACGCCATCGCCGGGGACGGCGCCGCGCGCGCCGACTGGGTCCACGTGGACGTCATGGACAACCACTTCGTGCCCAACCTGACGCTGGGCCTGCCGGTCGTCCAGTCGCTGCTGAAGACCACGGACATCCCGCTGGACTGCCACCTGATGATCGAGGACCCGGACCGCTGGGCCATCGGCTACGCCGAGGCCGGGGCCTACAACGTCACCGTGCACGTGGAGGCGGCCGCCGACCCGGTGATGCTGGCGAAGAACCTGCGCGCCGCGGGCGCCAGGGCCGGCCTGTCCATCAAGCCGGGCACGCCGCTGGAGGACCACGTCGAGACCCTCAAGCACTACGACACGCTGCTGGTGATGTCGGTCGAGCCGGGCTTCGGCGGACAGTCGTTCATCCCGGACGTGCTGGAGAAGGTCCGCACCGCGCGCCGCCTGGTCGACACCGGCCACCTCAAGCTCGTCGTGGAGATCGACGGCGGCATCAACGCCGACACGATCGAGCAGGCCGCCGAGGCCGGCGTGGACTGTTTCGTCGCCGGCTCGGCCGTCTACGGCGCGGAAGACCCCGGCAAGGCCGTCGCGGCCCTGCGCGAACGTGCCGCCCGCGTCGGCGCGGCACACTGACACCGACAAGGAGGCGCGCGCCAGTGTTCACCGGCATCGTGGAGGAGCTCGGCGAGATCACCGCCGTCGAGCAGGTTCCCAACGCCGCGCGGCTCACCGTGCGCGGCCCCGTGGTGACCTCCGACGCCAAGCACGGCGACTCGATCGCCGTCAGCGGGGTGTGCCTGACCGTCGTGGACGTGTTCGGCTCCGAGTTCACCGTCGACGTGGTGCACGAGACGCTGCAGCGGTCCCGGCTGGCCAAGATCGCCGTCGGGGACCGGGTGAACCTGGAGCGGGCGACCGCGGTGGGGGACCGGCTCGGCGGGCACATCATGCAGGGCCACGTCGACGGCACCGGGGTGTTCCTGTCCCGCGACGCGGCCGGGCTCACCCGGTTCGCGCTGCCCGCGGGCCTGTCCCGCTACATCGTGGAGAAGGGCTCGATCGCGGTCGACGGCATCTCGCTCACCGTGACGAGTGTGACGAACGACGAGTTCTCCGTGGCGCTGATTCCGACGACACTGGAACTGACCACCCTCGGCCGTGCCGAGCCGGGTGATCTGGTGAACCTCGAGGTCGACGTGCTCGCCAAGTACGTGGAGAAGCTCGCGACGCCCCATCTGCCCGGCCGCACGGAGCACACTGGAGCCGGGGCAGGCTCGAAGGAGGACGCGTGAGCAGCGCAGGGACACCGTGCGGGACGGGGGTGCCGGTCGACATCGCCGGCATCGAGAAGGCGATCGCGGACATCGCCGCCGGGCGGCCGGTGGTCGTCGTCGACGACGAGGACCGCGAGAACGAGGGCGACCTGATCTTCGCCGCCGAGAAGGCGACGCCGGAGCTGCTCGCCTTCATGGTGCGCTACACCTCGGGCTACGTCTGCGTGGCGCTCACCGAGCAGGACTGCGACCGGCTGGACCTCCCGCCGATGTACCACACGAACCAGGACCAGCGCGGCACCGCGTACACGGTCACGGTGGACGCGGCCGAGGGCATCACCACCGGCATCTCCGCCGCCGACCGGGCGCACACGATCCGGCTGCTGGCCGACCCGAAGTCGCAGGCCGGTGACTTCCGGCGCCCGGGTCACGTGGTCCCGCTGCGCGCCAAGGAGGGTGGTGTGCTGCGCCGCCCCGGGCACACCGAGGCCTCGGTCGACCTGGCCCGCATGGCCGGGCTGCACCCGGCCGGCGTGCTGTGCGAGATCGTCTCCCAGAAGGACGAGGGGGACATGGCGCGCCGGGACGAGCTGGAGGTGTTCGCCTCCGACCACGACCTGCAGATCATCACGATCGCCGACCTGATCGCCTACCGCCGCCGGCACGAGAAGCAGGTCGAGCGGGTCGCCGAGGCACGCATCCCGCTCGAGGCCGGCGTGTTCCGCGCGGTCGGCTACGACAGCCTGCTGGACGGCATCGAGCACGTGGCGTTCGTCTACGGCGAGATCGGCGACGGCGAGGACATCCTGGTGCGGGTGCACTCGGAGTGCCTCACCGGGGACGTGTTCGGCTCGCTGCGCTGCGACTGCGGCCCGCAGCTGGACGCCGCGCTGCGGATCGTCGCCGACGAGGGCCGCGGCGTGGTGCTCTACATCCGCGGTCACGAGGGCCGCGGCATCGGCCTGCTGCACAAGCTGCAGGCCTACCAGCTGCAGGACCTGGGCGCGGACACGGTGGACGCGAACCTGGCGCTCGGCGTGCCCGCGGACGCGCGCGACTACGGCACGGGCGCGCAGATCCTGTGCGACCTGGGTGTGCGGTCGATGCGGCTGCTGACGAACAACCCGGCGAAGCGGATCGGCCTGGAGGGCTACGGCCTGAAGGTCACCGGCCGGGTGCCGCTGCCGATCTCGCCGAACCCGGAGAACCTGCGTTACCTGCGCACGAAGCGGGACCGGATGGGCCACGACCTGTCCAACCTGGAGGAGTTCGACCAGGTCGGCGCGGACCTGGAGGCACGGAACGGGAACGGTGCTTCGCAGTGAGTGGTGAGGGCAGGCCGGACGTCGAGCTCGACCTGAGCGAGTGCGCGAACCTCCGGCTGGCGATCGTGGCGACGCGGTGGCACGCGAAGATCACCGACGCGCTGCTGGACAACGCGCTGAAGGCGGCGCGGGAGGCGAAGCTGTCCGAGGAGCCGACCGTGGTGCGCGTCGCCGGGGCCGTGGAGCTGCCCGTCGTGGCGCAGGCGCTGGCCCGCACGCACGACGCGGTGGTCGCGCTCGGCGTGGTCATCCGCGGCGGCACCCCGCACTTCGAGTACGTGTGCGACGCGGTGACGGCGGGCCTGACGCGGGTCGCGCTGGACGAGGGCACGCCGGTCGGCAACGGCGTGCTCACCTGCGACACCGAGCAGCAGGCGCTGGACCGCTCCGGGCTGCCCGGGTCGAAGGAGGACAAGGGCCGCGAGGCGACGCAGGCGGCGCTGGACGCGGCGCACGTGCTGCGGTCGCTGCGGCAGCCGTGGACCGATCGGAAGTTCGTGTGAGCGCAGCCGTGGCGGAGAAGTCGGAGGCCGTGGTGTTCCGGCCGCACCGGGCGACGTGGATGTCGGCGATCCTGGCGGTCGTGCTGCTCGCGGTGTTCGTGGTGGTGGCGATCCTGCTGCGCGGCTCCGACACCGGCGTGATCTTCCAGCGGTCCGACCAGATCGCCATGGTGTTCATCGGCCTGCTGCTCGCGGGCGCGACGATGCTGTTCGCGACGCCGCGGGTGCGGGCGGACGCCTCCGGGGTGCAGGTGCGGAACGTTCTCGTGGGGCGCCGGTTCAGCTGGCTGGAGGTGCTGTCGGTGAGCTTCCCCGACGGCGCCTCGTTCGCCCGGCTGGAGCTGCCCGAGGACGAGTACTACGCGATGCTCGCGATCCAGGCCGTGGACCGGGACCGCGCCGTGGAGGCCGTGCGCACGCTGCGCCGCCTGCACCGGGAGGCCTGGGCCGCCCAGGACTGAGCACCCCCACCGGATCGAACGCGGAACTCGCGCGCCCGAGCGCGGAACTCGCGCGCCTGAGCGCAGAACTCGCCGGGGTGGGCGAGTTCCACGCTCGGGACGGTGAGTTCTGCGTTGGGGACGGTGAGTTCTTCGTTCGGGAGCGTGAACTTCACCAGCGGCCCCGGTTCAGAAAGCGTCAGGTCCACGACCACCGGCCGCCCAGGACTGAGCGCCCCCGCCGGAGCGAGCGCAGAACTCGCGCGCCCGAGCGTGGGACTCGCGCGCCCGAGCGTGGGACTCGCGCACCCGAGCGTGGGACTCGCGCGCGTGAGCGTGGGACTCGCCGGGCGGCGGCGAGTTCCACGCTCGGGACACCGAGTTCTGCGTTCGGGTGCGTGAAACCCACCGGCGGCCCGCGCTCAGACCGTCAGGTCCACCACCACCGGCGCGTGGTCCGAGGTGCCCTTGCCCTTGCGCGCCTCCCGGTCCACGTACGCGTCGCTCACCGAGCCGGCGAACTTCGCCGACGCGTAGACCAGGTCGATGCGCATCCCGTTGTTCTTCGGGAACGCCAGCTGCCGGTAGTCCCAGTAGGTGTAGGGCGTGTCGTACTTCAGCGCGCGCGGCATCACGTCGGTCAGGCCCGCCTCGCGCAGCGCCGCCAGCGCCGCGCGCTCCGCCTCGGTCACGTGCGTCATGCCGTCGAACAGCGTGATGTCCCAGACGTCGTCGTCAGTCGGGGCGATGTTGAAGTCACCCAGCACGGCGAACGGGCGGTCCTGCACGGCCTCGGCCGCCACCGTCGCCCGCAGCGCCTCCAGCCACCGCAGCTTGTACGCGTAGTGCGGGTGTGACGGCTCGCGCCCGTTGGGCACGTACACCGACCACAGCCGCACCCCGCCGCAGGTCGCGCCGATCGCGCGCGGCTCGGACGCGTCGTCGAACGTCGGCTCGCCGTCCAGCCCGCGCCGCACGTCCGCCAGCCCGACGCGCGACAGGATCGCGACACCGTTCCACCGGCCCGTCCCGTAGGCCGCCACCTCGTAGCCGGCCTGCGCCACCTCGGCCGGGAACGCCTCCGTCGCGCACTTCAGCTCCTGCAGGCACACCACGTCCGGCTCGGCCGATTCCAGCCAGGACAGCAGACGCGGCAGCCGCGCGGTGACGGAGTTGACGTTCCAGGTGGCGATGCGCATGGCGCCGAGGATTTCACACGGGCCCCGCTCCGCCGCGCAGCCCCGCGACGATCACGCGGTAGAAGTCGCCGAGATCACCGATCAGCGCCTCGACCTGCGCGGGATCGGCCGGATCGGCGTCGAGCACCCAGTCCGCGACGAGGTCGAACATGCCCCCGATCGCCCCGACCGCCATGCGGTGCGCGTCCACCCCGCGCGGCCGCACGCCGTAGCGCAGCCACACCTGCTCCAGGAACGCGGCCGCGCCCCGCCGGTTCGCGCGGCGCTGCTGCTCGACCGCCCGGGACATCGCCCCGGACTCGCCGAAGGTGACCTTCGCCAGCCGCGGGTCGTCGACCAGCCCGTGCGCGAACTCCGCGACCAGCAGCCGGGTCGCCGCCGCCTCGTCGTCCGGCGCTTGCTCCAGCGCCGAGACCATCCGCGCCATCAGGCTTTCGGTGATCCGCCGCAGCAGCGCCAGGTAGCAGTCCTCGCGGCCGGTGAACACCTCGTAGAACGCCTTGGTGCCGACGAACCCGGCCTGGCAGATCTGCTCGATCGAGGTGCCCGCGTACCCCTGCCGCGCGAACAGCTCCAGCGCGGCGTCGAGCAGCTGCTCCCGTCGTTGCTCGCGGCGCTGTTCGGCGTCCAGGCCGCGGATCCGGCGTCCCACACCGCGACCGTACCCGGCCGCCCGGTTACGGAAAAGCTCTCTTGTTTGCAACAAGGCACCGTGTTCTAATCGAGGGCATCCGCTCTCGCCGACGAAGCCGAGGTCGCCATGCGTGCCGTGTTCACCGCACTCGCCGCCGCCCTGCTCACGATCGCCGCGGCGCCCGCCGCCTCCGCCGCGCCCACCTCCGGGTTCGGCGACTGGTCCTGCCGCCCGTCGGCCGCCCACCCCGAACCGGTCGTGCTGCTGCACGGGCTCGGCGGCAACGGGCCGGGCAACTTCGCCTACCTCGGCCCGTACCTCGCCCAGCGCGGCTACTGCGCCTTCACGCTCACCTACGGCCAGGCCGTGCCGGAGATCCCGGTCGGCGGCACCATCGCGATCGAGGACTCGGCCCGCGAGATCGAGGCGTTCGTCGACCGCGTGCGGGAGACCACCGGCGCCGAGCGGGTCGATCTCGTCGGCCACTCCGAGGGCGGGTTCCACGCGCTGTACGGGCCGAAGGTGCTGGGCTACGCCGGCGAGGTGCGCCGCGTCGTCGCGCTCGCGCCGCCCACTCACGGCACCACCTTCGGCGGGCTGGTCACCGTGGCCGACCACCTGGGCCTGCGCCCCTCGCTCGACCCGATCCTCGCCACCTTCGGCTGCCCGGCGTGCGCGGGCCTGATCACCGGCGGCGAACCGGTCGCCGACCTCACCGACGGCCCGATCGCCCAGGACGGCGTGGCCTACACGATCCTCGCCACCCGCTTCGACGCCCTGGTCACCCCGCACGAGACGTCGTTCGTCCGCGAACCCGGTGTGCGCAACGCCTTCGTCCAGGACACCTGCCCGGCCGACCCGGTGGGGCACGTCGGCATGGCCTTCGACACCGCCGTGGCCGGGCTGGTCGCCAACGCGCTCGACCCGGAGCACCCCGCGCCGGTGCTCTGTACCCCGGGCCTGCCGTTCTGAGCGCGGGAGGGGTGCGCAAACCTGTCGGAGGGGAGCCATAGGCTGGAGGGCGTGGCTGACCCGTCCACCTACCGTCCCTCGCCGGGGAGCATCCCGGACGAGCCCGGCGTCTACAAGTTCCGCGACGCGACCAAGCGGGTCATCTACGTCGGCAAGGCCAAGAGCCTGCGCAGCCGGCTGAACTCCTACTTCGCCGACCTGTCCGGGCTGCACCCGCGCACCCGGCAGATGGTGACCACCGCGGCCGGCGTCGAATGGACCGTCGTCACCACCGAGGTCGAGGCGCTCCAGCTGGAGTACAACTGGATCAAGGAGTTCGACCCGCGGTTCAACGTCCGCTACCGCGACGACAAGTCCTACCCGGTGCTGGCGGTGACGCTGCACGAGGAGTTCCCGCGGCTGCACGTCTACCGCGGCCCGCGCAAGAAGGGCGTGCGGTACTTCGGCCCGTACGCCCACGCCTGGGCGATCCGCGAGACGCTCGACCTGCTGCTGCGCGTGTTCCCAGCCCGCACGTGCTCCACCGGCGTGTTCCGCCGCCACGGCCAGATCGGCCGCCCGTGCCTGCTCGGCTACATCGACAAGTGCTCCGCGCCGTGCGTGGGCAAGGTCAGCGCCGACGAGCACCGGCGGATCGTCGAGGACTTCTGCGACTTCCTCTCCGGCAAGACCGACGCGATGGTGCGCAAGCTGGAGCGGGACATGGCCGAGGCCGCCGAGAACCTGGAGTTCGAGAAGGCCGCCCGGCTGCGCGACGACATCGGCGCGCTGCGTCGGGCCATGGAGAAGCAGGCCGTGGTGCTCGGCGACGGCACGGACGCCGACCTGGTCGCGTTCGCCCACGACGAGCTGGAGGCCGCGGTCCAGGTCTTCCACGTGCGCGGCGGGCGGGTCCGCGGCCAGCGCGGCTGGGTGATCGACAAGGCCGACGAGATGGGCGTGGCCGGCCTGGTCGAGCAGTTCCTCACCCAGTTCTACGGCGAGCAGGTCGAGCTGGCCGAGCAGGGCACCGACCTGGGCACGCCGGTGCCGCGCGAGGTGCTGGTGCCGGAACTGCCCGCCGATCCCGAGGCGATGACCGAGTGGCTGTCCGGGCTGCGCGGCTCCCGGGTGCAGCTGCGGGTGCCGCAGCGCGGCGACAAGCGCGCGCTGGCCGAGACCGTGCAGCGCAACGCCGAGGAGGCGTTCCAGCAGCACAAGCTGCGCCGCGCCGGCGACCTCACGGCCCGTTCGGCCGCGCTGGCGGAGCTGCAGGAGCACCTGGGCCTGGACAGCGCGCCGCTGCGCATCGAGTGCGTCGACATCAGCCACACGCAGGGCACCGACGTGGTCGCCTCGCTCGTGGTGTTCGAGGACGGTGTGGCGCGCAAGTCGGAGTACCGCCGGTTCGCGTTGCGGGAGGCCGCCACCGAGGGGGATGTCGCCTCCATTGCCGAGGTGGTGCGGCGGCGGTTCGCTCGCTACCAGACCGAAACGCAGGAGGGCCTGGCCGGCGAGAAGCCGGGGATCGACCCGGAGACCGGACGGCCGCGCAAGTTCGCCTACCCGCCGAACCTGCTCGTGGTCGACGGCGCGGGCCCGCAGGCGACGGCGGCGGCGGACGTGCTGGCGGAGATGGGCATCACCGACATCGCCGTGGTGGGCCTGGCGAAGCGGCTGGAGGAGGTGTGGCTGCCCGGTGACCCGGACCCGGTGATCCTGCCGCGCACCTCCGAGGCGCTGTACCTGTTGCAGCGGGTGCGGGACGAGGCGCACCGGTTCGCCATCGCCTACCACCGGCAGAAGCGCGCCAAGCGCGTGCAGGTGTCCGCTTTGGACGGTGTGCCGGGGCTGGGGCAGGCGCGGCGGGCCGCGTTGATCAAGCACTTCGGGTCGGTGAAGCGGCTGAAGGAAGCAGGGGTGGACGAGATCGCGCAGGTGCCGGGCGTGGGGAAGCGCACCGCCGAAGCGATCTTCGCCGCGTTGGCCTCAGGTGGGGAGTCGGAGCGGAAGTGACGGGAGAGACGATGGCCGAGGATCGCGGCACCGGCATGGAGGTGGCGGTGGTGACCGGGCTGTCCGGCGCCGGCCGCAGCACCGCCGCGAAGTGCCTGGAGGATCTGGGCTGGTTCGTGGTGGACAACCTGCCGCCCGAGCTGATCGCGACGATGGTCGAGCTGGGGGCGCAGGCCCGCGGCGCGATCACGAAGGTGGCCGTGGTGATGGACGTGCGCTCGCGCGCGTTCACCGACGACCTGTCGTCGATCATCAAGGACCTCGACGCGCGGGGCTACAAGCCGCGGGTGCTGTTCCTGGAGGCCACCGACGCGGTGCTGGTGCGGCGGTTCGAGCAGGTGCGCCGCGGCCACCCGCTGCAGGGGGACGGCCGGCTGATCGACGGCATCACCGCCGAGCGCCAGATGCTCGCGCCGCTGCGCGAGGAGGCCGACCTGGTGCTGGAGACCTCCGCGCTGTCGGTGCACGACCTGCGCGCGAAGATCGAGGACGCGTTCGGCTCCGAATCGGCCACGCAGACGCGGGTCACCGTGCTGTCGTTCGGCTACAAGTACGGCCTGCCGATGGACGCGGATCTGGTGATGGACGTGCGGTTCCTGCCCAACCCGTTCTGGATCCCCGAGCTGCGCGACCACACCGGCCTGGACGCCGAGGTGCGCAACTACGTGCTGTCGCAGGAGGGCGCCGAGGAGTTCCTGGACCGCTACCACCAGCTGCTGCGCCTGATCGGCGCCGGCTACCGGCGGGAGGGCAAGCGGTACCTGACACTGGCGGTGGGCTGCACCGGCGGGAAGCACCGGAGTGTCGCGATCTCCGAGGAGCTGTCCCGGCTGCTGTCCAATGAGGACGGTATGGCGGTGAAGGTCATCCACCGGGACCTGGGACGCGAGTGACCGGGCCGTTGCGAGCCGTCGCGCTGGGCGGCGGCCACGGGCTGCACGCGACGCTGACCGCCCTGCGGCGGCTGACCCCGGACGTGACCGCGGTGGTCACGGTCGCCGACGACGGCGGCTCGTCCGGGCGGTTGCGGCGGGAGCTGGGCCTGCTGCCGCCGGGGGACCTGCGGCAGGCGTTGTCCGCGCTGGCGGTCGCCGAGAAGGGCGAGTCGTTGTGGGCGGAGGTGTTCCAGCACCGGTTCGGCGGCAGCGGCGCGCTCACCGGGCACGCGGTGGGCAACCTGGTGCTGGCCGGGTTGTTCGAGGTGCTGGGCGATCCGGTGGCCGCGCTGGACGAGGCGCGCCGGCTGCTGGGCGTGTCCGGGCGGGTGCTGCCGATGTCGCCGGAGCCGCTGGAGATCGAGGCGGAAGTGTCCGGCCTCGACGACGACGGGTCGTTGCGCCGCATCCGTGGCCAGGTCGCGGTGGCGAGCACCCCGGGGCGGGTCGAGCGGATCACGCTGCGCACGCCGCGGCGGCCGGGCGGGGTGCCGGCGGCGTGCGACGAGGCGGTGCAGGCCGTGCTGGACGCCGAGGCGGTGTTCCTGGGGCCGGGTTCGTGGTTCACCAGCGTCATCCCGCACCTGATGGTGCCCGCGCTGCACGACGCGCTGATGCGCACGGCGGCGACGAAGATCGTGGTCCTGAACCTCGTCCCTCAGCCGGGTGAGACGGCGGGGTTCTCACCCGAACGGCACCTGGACGTACTCTTCCAGCACGCGCCCGGGCTGCGGGTGGACGCGGTGATCGCCGACCGGGACTCGGTGCCGGCACCGGCCCGCCTGCGGGACGCGGCGGCGGGACTGGGGGCCACGGCGCTTCTGGCGGATGTGGCGGACCCTGGTCGCGAGGGTGTGCACGATCCGGATGCGCTGGCGAGCTGTGTGCGGGAAGCTCTCGGTCTCAGCGGGACCGAGGGCCGGAAAGGGTAGGGAGGGGCCATGGCGATGACCGCCGCCGTGAAGGACGAGCTCAGCAGGCTGCAGATCACGAAGATCGGGCCGCGCCGGTCCGAAGTCGCGTCGATGCTGCGCTTCGCCGGTGGCCTGCACATCGTGGGGGGACGGGTGGTGGTGGAGGCCGAGCTGGACACGGGTTCGGTCGCGCGGCGCCTGCGCAAGGAGATCCACGAGCTGTACGGCCACCATTCGGACGTGCACGTGTTGTCCGCGGGCGGGCTGCGGAAGACGACGAGGTACATCGTCCGGGTGGTTCAGGACGGGGAGAGCCTGGCCCGGCAGACGGGGTTGATCGACCAGCGGGGCCGCCCGGTGCGGGGCCTGCCGGCGGCGGTGGTGTCCGGCGGGATCGCCGACGCCGAGGCCGCGTGGCGGGGCGCGTTCCTGGCGCACGGTTCGCTGACCGAGCCGGGCCGGTCGTCGTCGCTGGAGGTCACGTGCCCCGGCCCGGAGGCGGCGCTGGCGCTGGTGGGGGCGGCGCGGCGGATGGGCATCCAGGCGAAGTCGCGTGAGGTGCGGGGAGCCGACCGGGTGGTGGTCCGGGACGGGGACGCCATCGGTGCGCTGCTGACCCGGCTGGGCGCCCACGCGAGCGTCCTGCAGTGGGAGGAGCGCCGGATGCGCCGCGAGGTCCGCGCGACGGCGAACCGCCTGGCCAACTTCGACGACGCCAACCTGCGCCGGAGCGCCCGGGCGGCGGTCGCGGCGGCCGCCCGGGTGGAACGAGCGCTGGACATCCTGGCCGACACCGCACCCGAACACCTGCTCGCCGCCGGACGGTTGCGGCTGGAGAATCGTCAGGCATCCCTGGAGGAGCTGGGCCAGCTGGCCGACCCCCCGATGACGAAGGACGCGGTGGCCGGCCGGATCCGGAGATTGCTGGCGATGGCCGACAAGCGGGCGAAGGAACTGAACATCCCGGACACCGAAAGCGCCGTCACGCCGGAAATGCTCGAGGAGAGCGTCTAAGGACGCCGGGACGGCGAACCCAACGAGCTGGGTGGTCATCCCGTCGCCTGACACGTGACGATCACCTTGAGCCAGGGCCGCAACCTCCGCTGCCAGCGTGAGTTGACATGCCAACCTTGCGGCCCTGGCTCAAGGTGATATGCACAAACCGGAAGGCGACGGGATGACCACACAGCGACCACCTCGTCAAGGTGAGATGACAACGGTCCCCCGTCATCCCGGAGCCTGCCCGTCCGGCGAGGACATCTCTTGATCTTTAGAGGTGACGTTGGGCAGGCGGAGAGCCCGCCCCGCGGGCGGAGGCGCCTACGGCGCCTAACGGTCACATTGGGTGTGGAGCTTGGTCGGTCCACTTGCGTTGCCGGCCGCCGGTTTCCGTGGGGCTTTGAAAAGACTCGTGCCTGTTAGTTACCCCAGCAGTCCTTCCACCGCGGCCGTCGCCTGGGTGACCTCTCGCATCGCCGTCTCCATCGCCGTGCCGCTGGGGCGGTGGCTCAGCACCACCACGACGTACCGGTCCCCGGCACCCACCAGCCCGCTGGTGTGCGCGTCGACCCCGCCGCGGCCCGCCGCCCATCCCTGCTTGATCGCCCACGGGCGGCCCGGCAACGCGTCCGGGATTCCGAAGTACTGGTCGACCCCGTCGGCCGCCACCGGGGGCGTGTCCCGCAGCGGGTCGAGGATCAAGCGCCGCTCACCCGCAGGCAGGGCCAGCACCGCCCGGTAGATCGTCAGCACGTCCTCGGCCGTCAGGAGCGTGTCGCCCCAGCGGCCCGGGTCCGAGGGTGGCTCGGTGGCCGTCAAACCGAGTGAACCGGCCGTGCGGCGGACGATCTCCGGTCCGCCCCCGGACTCCCACAGCTGGCTGGCGATCGCGTCGTCGCTGGAGGACAGCATTTTCGCCACGCGCGGGCTCGGCCGCTGCGGTGTCACGTGGCCGCGCTGCACGAGGTCGATCGCGATCAGCAGCTTCACCAGCGACGCCGACCGGTACCGCGTGTCGAGTCCCGCGCCGCGCAGGATGCGGTCCTTCTCGCGGTCGTAGACGAGCACGCTCGTCGCCGAGTCCTCGGCCGGTCCGGAGGTGCCGGAGCTGCTGCCGCGGAGCGCGAGCGCGAGGCCCAGTGCCAGGGCGATCACGACGACCGCGGTGACGAGGACGACGATCGGGCCACGGCGCAGTGGCCTGGTCTGCACGGACATGGTGATCACCTTCCGCCGCCGATGTCCGCGTCCCGTCGTCGTCATGTCATGGTTTTGCAACAGAGTCGCGGCAGTTGGTGAAACACCGCCATAATCGGCCGCGTGCCGACTGTGCTGCTGATCGAGGACGACCCGGCGGTCCGGGAAGGACTGTGCCTGGGCCTGCGCCGGCACGGCCACGACGTGGAACCGGCCGCGGACGGCGAAGGCGGCCTGCGCCTGCTCGCCGCGCGCAGGCCCGACCTCGTGCTGCTCGACCTGATGCTGCCCGGCATCGACGGGTTCGAGGTGTGCCGCCGCATCCGCGCCACCGGCCCCATCCCGATCATCATGCTCACCGCCCGCGGCGACGACATCGACGTCGTCGGCGGGCTCGAAGCCGGCGCCGACGACTACGTGGTCAAACCCGTCCAGCCCCGCGTCCTGGACGCCCGCATCAAGGCCGTCCTGCGCCGCGGCGGCGCGGCGGGCCAGGACCGCGAACGACACGGCGCGCTGGTGATCGACCGCGCCGCCTGCGAGGTCACCAAGCACGGCGAACCGGTCCGGCTGACACCCACCGAGCTGCGGCTGCTGCTCGAGCTGTCCCGCGTGCCCGGCCGCGTGCTCAGCCGCCAGCAGCTGCTGGAACTGGTGTGGGACCACGACTACCTCGGCGACTCGCGGCTGGTGGACGCGTGCGTGCAGCGGTTGCGCGCGAAGCTGGAGGACCAGCCCGCGGCGCCGGTGTACGTGCGGACCGTGCGCGGCTTCGGCTACCGGTTCGGTCCACTGTGATCAGACGCGTTCTCGCGCGGCTGCGGGGGATCCGCGCGCGGCTGGTGCTCATCATCAGCCTGGTCGCGGTGGCGGCGATCGTCGGCGCGACCGGGGTCAACTACGTCGCCGCGCGGCGCACCGTGCTCGCCGCGACGCAGGACTCGCTGATCACCAAGCTGCGCGACGACGTGGACGCCATCGCCCCCACCCTGCGGATGCCGCCCGACGTGGAGACGCTCAACCAGCTCCTGCGCGCCGTCCCGTCCGCCGCCGTCGCCCGCTACGGCACACTGACCTCCACCGTCGGCGGTTCGATGGCCGGGGTGCCGCCCGAGCTGATCGCCCGGATCGACGCGGAAAAGCAGGTGGTGTTCCAGCGGGTCGACTCCTACGGCACCCCCCAGCTGCTGGTCGGCATGCCCGTCATGACCGTCGACACCAGCTTCCGCCGCGTCCCGTCCGGGCTGGAGGTGTACGGGTGGTTCTCGCTGACCGCCGAGCAGCAGCAGATCAGCGAGTTCGCGCTCAACGGCTGGCGCACCGCGGCCGTCGCGGTGCCGCTGGCGGTGCTCCTCGCCTGGCTCGCCGCAGGCGCGGTGCTGCGGCCGGTGCGGCGCCTGCGCGACGGCGCGCGCCAGCTGGCCCACGGCCGGCTTGCCACCCGGCTGCCCGAGCGGGGCGCTGACGAGCTGGCCGAGCTCGCGCGCACGTTCAACGAATCCGCCGCGAGCCTGGAGAAGTCGGTGGGGGAGCTGCGCCGCATGGAGGCCGACGCGCGCCGGTTCGTCGCCGACGTGTCGCACGAGCTGCGCACCCCGCTCGCCGCGATGACCGCCGTGACCGAGGTGCTCGACGAGGAGGCCGCGCGGCTGCAGGGCGACGCGGCCACCGCCACCCGCCTGGTGAGCGAGGAGACCCGCAAGCTGACCCGGCTCGTCGACGACCTCATCGAGATCTCCCGCTTCGACAACGGCCGCGCCCGCATGGACCGGCGCGAGGCCGACCTCGGCGAGCTGATCGCCGCGACCCTGCGCACCCGGCAGTGGAGCGACCGCGTCGAGGCCGAGCTGCCGCCCGGGATCGTCGCCGCGGTGGACGCGCGCCGCTTCGACGTGATCGTGGCGAACCTGGTCGGCAACGCGTTGCGGCACGGCGCCCCGCCGGTGCGGGTGCGCCTGTCCGCGGCCGGCGGGGAGGCCGTCGTCGAGGTCACCGACCACGGGCCGGGACTGGCCGACGACGTGCTGCCACACGTGTTCGCCCGGTTCTACAAGGCCGACACCGCGCGGTCGCGGTCGGAGGGGAGTGGTCTCGGGTTGTCCATCGCGGAGAAGAACGCCGGCCTGCACGGCGGCACGATCGAGGCCGGCAACCACCCGGGCGGCGGTGCCCGGTTCGTGCTCCGGCTGCCGCGGGCGGAGGTGCGGCGATGAGGTGGATCGGGCTGCTGCTGGTGCTGGTGCTCGCCGGGTGCGGGGTGCGCCCGACAAATCCGGTGTCGGCGGGCGACCCGCCGGTCGGCGCGGCGCCCGGGCCGATCCTGTACTTCCTGCAGGCCGGCGAGCTGCAACCCGTCGTCCGCGCGACCGGCCACCTCGGCACGGTCGCCGACGCGGTCGCCCTGCTCCTGGCCGGCCCGACCCCGGACGAATACGCCGTGAACTACGCGTCCATGCTGCCCCCCGGCGCGGTCGGCGCGTCCGTGGGGACGCTGGACCAGGGCGTCGTGACCGTGCACCTCACCGTGCCCCTGGACGTCCTGCCCGAGACGGCGAAGGACCAGATCGTCTGCACGGTGATCGCGGTGCACGCGCAGGCGGGCGCCAGCGCCTACGGGGTGGTCGTGCGGCTGGCCGGGCCCCCCGGCGTGATGCCGGCGGACGAATACGTCACCACCAAGGCGCGGCCGGACGGCGCGGAAGCGGCGCAGGGCCGGACCTGCCCCCTCATCCGCTGACGTCCGGAACGCACCGGATGTGCAAGGCGTGTTACGACCGCCCGCTGCCGGGTACGAACTCGTAACCTGCCGGTTTCATCCCGGAGCGGCTGGCGAAACCCGTCTGCCGAAGCATCGGTCTGGCCGATGTCCGGTTCGGGGAAGGGGATGCGCATGCGTGGCTTCAGGGCGAGGAAGGTGGCGGCGCCGCAGGTGTCCGCCGACGTCGGCTCCTGGCTGCCCCGGCGCAGCAGCCAGGCGGGCGACTGGCCGGTAGCCGGCCTGATCGCCGCCAAGGGGGACACGACCGTCAGCGTGGTGATCCCGGCCAGGGACGAGGAGGCCACGGTCGGTGACATCGTGCGCACGATCCGCCGTGACCTGGTCGAGCGCCACCAGCTGGTCGACGAGGTGATGGTCGTCGACTCGCGCTCGCGGGACGCGACCGCGCGGGTGGCCGTGGAAGCGGGGGCGACCGTCGTGGCGCAGGACTCGGTCCTGCCTGCCCTGCCCGGGCTGCAGGGCAAGGGGGAGGCGCTGTGGAAGGGGCTGGCCGCCTCCCGCGGCGACATCGTCGTGTTCGTCGACGGCGACCTGTACGACTTCACCAGCGACTACGTGACCGGCCTGCTCGGCCCGCTGCTCACCGACGACTCGATCGCCTACGTCAAGGGCTTCTACCACCGGCCGCTGGTCGGGCCGGTGAGCACCGACGCCGACGGCGGCGGCCGGGTCACCGAGCTGGTGGCGCGCCCGCTGCTGAACCTGTACTGGCCCGAGCTGGCCGGGTTCGTGCAGCCACTGGCCGGCGAGTACGCCGGGCGGCGCGAGGTGCTGGAGCGGGTGCCGTTCGTGGCGAACTACGGGGTCGAGGTCGGGCACCTGATCGACATCCTGGAGGCCCACGGCCTGGACGCGCTCGCGCAGGTCGATCTCGGCAAGCGCACCCACCGGCACCAGAACACCCAGGCGCTGGGCCGCATGTCCGGCCAGATCATGCTCACCGTGTTCGACCGCCTGGAGCGCTACGGGCGCCTGGTGTCGGCCGAGCCCCCGGCGACGCTGCTCGCGCAGTTCCGCCGCGGCGAGTCCGGGCACGGCGTCGACCGCGAGCTGGTGGTCACCGACCTGGCGTGCGAGCAGCGCCCGCCGCTGGCCACCCTGCGCGCCGCCGACGGCTCGGGGCTGCGGGAGATCGCCTGACACGAACGTAGAACTCGCGCTCACGAACGTAGAACTCGCGCCCAGGAGCGCAGGACTCGCGCGGCGCCGGCGAGTCCCACGTTCAGGCGCGCGAGTTCCGCGCTCGGGTGCGCGAGTTCTGCGTTCGGGTGCGCGAACTCTGCGCTCAGGTGGCGTCGTGGAACACCAGGCCCAGTGTGTGGCGGATGCCGGTGCGGACGGTGCTCACGCCGTGCCGCACCGGCGCCGCCGACCAGCCGCGGGACGAGCGCACCGGGCGGTCCCGGGTGGTGAAGATCAGCGCGTGACCCTGCGGCAGCTGGGTCACCGTGCCGCGGGACTGGGCCCGGGGCCGCTGCTCGACCAGCAGGAACTCGCCGCCGGTGTGGTCGGCGCCGGGCACGTCGAGCCCGATCACGACCTGCAGCGGGAACACCAGCTCCCCGTACAGGTCGCGGTGCAGCGCGTTCCAGTCGCCGGCCCGGTAGCGCAGCAGGATCGGCGTCGGCCGGATCTGGCCCGCGCGGTGGCACCGGTCGAGCCAGGTTTCCAGGTCGTCCGGCCACGGCGCGTCCCAGCCCAGCTTGGCCGCCCAGTCGCGGGCGATCGGCAGCAGGTGCGGGTAGAACGCCGCCTGGAGGCGGGCGACCGGCTCGGGCAGCGGGTAGCCGAAGTAGCGATACTGCCCGGACCCGAACCGGAAGCGCGCCATGTCGATCGTGGACCGGAACCGGCCCGCGTCGTCGTACAGCGCCGACAGCTCCCGGCACTCGCGCGCGCTCAGGATCGGCGGCGTGAGGGCGCAGCCGGTGTCGTTCAGTTCTGCCGTGAGGGCGGGCCAGTCGAAGCCCGCGACGTCCGAGATCACCCCGCCCAGTCTGCGCGCCCGGCCGGCCGCGGGCTGGCGGGAATCAGTCGGCGAGACCGCCGAACGCGACCACCTTCGTGATGCGTGCCCGGACCAGCAGTTCACCCGGCACGGCGTTGCGCTTGCCGAACTCGTCCGCCCGGTCCTCGCCCATGTAGCGCGCGCCGATGCGGGTCGACCAGTGCAGCATCTCGTCCAGGTCCTCGTGCACCGTCGCCTCGGCGGTGAACTGGACGAACGCGAACGGCGGCTCCTGGTCGTCCACGCACAGCGACAACCGCGGGTCCCGCCGCAGCGCCCGCCCCTTCACCGACTCCGCGCCGGTGTTGAAGATCAGCTCGTCGGCGCCGTCGTCGGTGTTGACGACGAACCAGACCGGCGTCACGTGGGGGCTGCCGTCGGCGCGCGTGATGCCCAGCTTCCCGGTGCGCGTGCCGACGGAGGCGAACTCCAGCCACTCGTCCCTGCTCAATGCGTGCATGGGGCGACCCTAGCGACGTGGGATCATGACCCGCATGGCGAGCGACGCACCGACCGCCGACGAGGCCGTCCGCACCATGCTGCTGCTCCTGCCGCGCCTGGTCGGCCGCGCCAAGAAGCTGCCGGTGCCGGAGCGGCTGCGCGATTTCAACCTCGCTCCGCGGCACCTGTCGCTGCTGTCCTACCTGCTGTTCGACGGGCCGATGACGGTCACCGAGCTGGCCGCGCGGCTCGAGGTCGCGCCCACCACGGTGAGCCTGATGGTCGGCGATCTCAGCCGCCGCGGCGTCCTCGACCGCGCCGAGGACGACAACGACCGCCGCCGCACGATCGTCAGCATCGCCGGGACCTACCGCGCCGAGGTCGAGGGCTGGCTCGCCGCCGGCGCCCGCGCCTGGCGCACCGCCCTGGAGCCACTCACCCCCGAGCAGCGGCGCCTGGTCATCGACACGCTGCGCACCTACGAGCGTGAAGTCGAGCGGGAACGAACGGACCGGTAGTCTGGCCCGCTGTGCGTGACTCGGACCTGATCAGCGGGGGGCTGGTGGACGAGGGCCTGGCCCGGCGGCTCAAGGCGCTCGCCTGCACCGCGCCCCTGCACGACCTGGACGCGCGCAAGGCGAAACTGGACTGGGCCGACGCGACCGTCTACCAGATGGCCGAGATCGCGCTGCACACGATCGACCTGGTCACCATCGCGATGGACTTCGACACCGGCGCCAACCACGACGACGTCGTCCGGCGCCTGCAGCCGTTCATCGCCGCGCAGGCCCCGCGCCGCCCGGCCGAGGAGCACCTGCGCGTCGCCCGGTGGGTGCTGGACAACCTGATCAACGTCGGCACCACCGACCGCGGCTTCCGCCGCGTCTACGGCAGCCTCGACGCGCACGGCACCTACCGGCGCCGCGCGTTCGACTTCAAGCTGCTCGTCGAGCTGGCCGCCCCGGACGGCGAGGTGTACCTGCGGGCCAGCGACGAGGCGATCAACGTGCTGGTCGGCGCGCTGGACACCGACGTCGAGTCCGCCCAGATCGCGGCCGAGGTCAAGCTGGAGAACCTGATCAGCCGCGGCCGCCTCGCCGGCGCCAAGCTCGCCGCCGAGCAGGCCCGCTACCGCACCGTCCAGTACGGCGAGACGCTGCGCGCCAAGCTGGACGCGACCCGCCGCGACGTGCGCGCGGTGGACTGGGACCGCGAGATGCCCGAGCTGCTGGACTCCGCGCTGACCCACATCGAGGCCCGCTTCCGCGCGGAGAACGCGATCCTGCGCAACATCACCGCCGCCCGCGACGAGGCCGAGGACGTCGACCACAAGCGCCGCGCCGCCGAGCTGGTCGACATCGTCAGCGACTGCATCAGCCGGCACACGCAGCTGCAGGCCCGGCTGCAGGCCGCCGGGGCGGTCTTCCGCGCCGAACAGGACCGGCAGCAGTTCTCCGGCCCGCCGCAGCGCGCCACCGTCGACCTGTTCGGCCAGATCCTGATGCCCGCGCTGGAACTGCCGATCGCCGACGCCGTGTCGCCGCTGGAGTCGTACTTCCACGCCGCGGCCGGGCTGGTCGTGCCGACCGTGCCCGCGCTGCCGTCGCTGGTCTCGCTGCTGCTGCGGCCCGCGCCCGAGCGCGACAAGGTGGTCGGCGAGGTGCCCGAGCCGGAGCTCGTCCCGCCGGAGAGCCTCGACCACTACAGTGACGAGCAGTGGCGGCGGGCCGACGAGCTGCTGGACCTGCCGGAGGTGCCGCGGCGGCTGTCCGGCCTGCTGGCCGAGGCCCGCGAGCTCGACCCGCAGCTGCCGCGCCTGGTGGCGCTGCGGGCGCTGCACTCCTACAGTCCCGAGGTGGGCGCCGCCGTCCGGCAGGGGGACGATCGCGCGCTGCTCGCCGTCGACGACGGCACGCTGCTGGAGGACACCGAGTTCGGTGGCGCCGACCTGCTGCTGAGCACGGCACGCCTGGAACGGGACGACGAAGAGGGGGCGGCATGAGGACTGCTCGCAGGTCCGAATCATTCAGCGCCATGCCTGTCAAGGCATTGCCGCGGCTTGCCGCGTCCGTTGAGGGGGCGGCATGACGCGTCCGGTCACGACCGGGGATGCGGAGTCGGCGGCACGGCTGATCTCGTTCGGCATGCGGCCCAAGCACCTGCCCTCGCGCGACGTCGTCTACGCCGACCTGGTCCGCCGCTACGGCGAGGACAGCGCGTTCAAGCAGCTGACCAACTCGGTCGCCGCGGGGCTGGGCCTGATGGTGCTCGACGTGAGCCACCAGGCCGGCGCGGTCCTGGCCGCCACCGACGAGTCGGTGTTCGAGGTCAAGATGGACAGCTACGCGCGGCAGAGCAAGATCCGCGAGCGCCGCGACACCGAGAAGGTGCTGCACGGTCTCGTCCACCTCGCCACCGCCGCGCTCGGCTACCCGCGCCCCGACGACCTGGCCAACGACACCTACATCGGCCGGGTCAGCGTCGACCAGGTCGACGGCGTGGTGCGCGAGGCGTGCCGGCTCCTCGACGAGCGCGCCGCCAAGGCCGAGGCCAACAACGACCCGCTGTCCGACTCGCCGGAGCTGGAACAGGCCTGGCGCGCCTACGCCCGCCGTCCCGAGGCGGCGGCCACCAAGGACGGCCGGCTGGCCTCGGACACCACGCGCGGCATGGTGTCCCGCGCCCTGCGGTTCCTGGCCGACCAGGGGTTCCTGGTGCAGGTGAGCGGCGAGCAGGGCGGCACCTACCGGACCACGCCGCGGTACCAGGTGCAGGTGCGGGAACTGGCCGCGGACAGCGCGTTCGAGGAGCTGCTGGCCCTCGGCGTGGTCGCGGTCTCCGACGGCGGGGGCACGCTGCGCCCGTCCATTTCGGACACTCTGTAGGGGGAGATCGGTGTACGAGCTTGCGCGGGTGCGCCTGCACTCCGTCGGACCGGCGGGCGCGCGCTACCAGAACGTGCTGCTGGACTTCAGCGGCGTCGGCCCGCTGGTCAAGGCCCCGGCGCAGGACGCGTTGTTCACCGCCGGGATCCACTCCGCCGACGGGAGCCTGCCGCGGCGGCCGTCCCCGGCGAGCGTGCTGTTCCTGGAGAACGGCGGCGGCAAGTCCGTGCTGATCAAGCTGATCTTCTCGGTCATGCTGCCCGGCCGCCGCCAGGTGGTGGGCACGACCAGCACGCGCGTGCTGGAGAAGTTCGTGATGGCCAAGGACGTCGCGCACGTCGTCCTGGAGTGGCAGCACACCGAGACCGGGCAGCGGGTGATCACCGGCAAGGTGTCGGAGTGGCGCGGGCACGTCGTGTCCAACGACCCGGCGAACCTGGTCGACTCGTGGTACTGCTTCCGGCCCACCGCCGCGCTGGGGCTGGAGTCGCTGCCGTTCACCGAGGACGCCCGCCTGCTGACCATGTCCGGGTTCGCCGAGCAGCTGGAGCGCGCGCACAAGGCCGAGCCCGAGCTGGAGCTGTTCACCACCCGCCGCCACCACGAGTGGACCGAGCGGCTGGACACCCTCGGCCTGGACACCGAGCTGTTCCGCTACCAGCGCGCGATGAACGCCGGCGAGGGTGAGGCGGCCGACGCGTTCGCCTTCACCTCCGACGAGGCGTTCGTGGAGTTCCTGCTGCGCGCGGTGATCCCCGAGGACGACCCGAAGGACCTGGCCGAGGTCGTGCAGACCTACGCGCACAACCTCGGGCAGCGCGGCGAGCTGATGTCCGAACGCGACTTCGTGGCCGGGGCGCTGGACCTGCTGACGCCGCTCACCGAGGAGGAGTCCCTCGCCGCCGCGTCCCGCAAGCTCGCCGCGGTCGCGCGCGAGGAGGCCCGCGCGCTGGCCGGATCCGTCATCGCCCGGCACGAGCTGGAGGCCGAGCGCCTCGACGGGCTGAAGTCCTATGTGGACGAAACGCGGGACGCGGAGAAGCTGGCCGAAGGCGACCACCGGCGCCGCAACGCCGTCGTCACCGAGCTGCGCCGCGTGGTCGCGGAGATGCGGCTGGCCGACGCGACCGCGGAGAAGGCGCGGATCGACGAGGAGCTGGCGAAGGCGCGCGAGGCCGCGGCCGCGTGGCGCGAGACCGGCACGGTGCTGGCCCACGTCAACGCCGCGCGCAAGGCGACCGGCATCCGCAAGCTCGTCGGCGACCGCGAGCAGAGCGCGAAACCGGCCCTGGAGGCCAAGAACGCCGCGGCCACCGCGCTCGCCCGGGGGCTGCTGGCGCTGGCGCGGGAAGCCGAGGAGCAGGCGCAGGCCGCGGAAGCCCGCGCCGAGATCGCCCGCCGCGCCGCCGCGGCCGCGCAGAACCAGCGCGACGAGGCGACCGCGACCGCCGCCGGCCACCGCGCCGAGCTGGGGCAGCTGACCCGCCGCATCGAGGAGGTGCGCGCACAGGTGCAGCAGGCCGTCCGCGACGGGCTGCTCACCGACGGCACCCAGGTCGCCGCCGCGGCCCAGGAAGCCCGCACCCGCGGCGAGAACGCGATCACGGAGCTGGCCGCGCGGGAGAGCGAGCTGGAGGGTGTCGCCGAGGACCACGCCCAGGCCCAGGCCGCCCTGCACGCCGCGCAGCAGCGGGCCGCGACCGCGCAGTCCCGGGCGGCGCACGCGGCGGAGGAGCTGGCCAAGGCGCACCGGCGCGCGGACAGCCTCGCCGCGCACCCGCGGCTGCTGGAGCTGCTCGGCGGCGACAACGTCCAGCTGGAGACCGACACCCCCGCCCTGCTGACCCGGCTGCGTGAAGCCCGCGCCGCCGCCGAGCGCGAGCAGACCGCGCTGCGCATGGAGGAATCGGCCGACGAACGGGCGCTGGCCGCGCTCGGATCCGGTGGCCTGCTGCCCGCGCCGCCCGAGGTCCAGTCCGCGTTGGACGTGCTGGAGGCCGCGGGGATCACCGCGTGGTCGGGCTGGCGGTATCTGTCCACGATGGACGCCGCAGGCCGGGAACGGGTGCTGCGGGACCTGCCGCACCTGCTCGGCGGGGTGCTGATCAACGACCCGGCCCAGCTGGACCGCGCCCGCCAGGTGCTCGCCGACGCCAAGCTGCTGCCGAGCGTGGTGCTGCCGGTCGGCACCACCCAGGCCGTGCGGGCGTCAGGTGCGGCGCCCGGCGTGGACTTCCTGGTCCCGCCCAACCCCGCGATGTACGACGAGGAGGCGGCCGACACCGAGCGGCAGGCCATCGCCGCGCGGCACGCCCGCCGCCAGAAGCAGCTCGAAGCGCTGGCCGGCGCGATCGGCGACGACGCGGCGCTGGAGTGGAAGCTCACCACCTGGCGCGAGGACTACCCGGCGGGCGCGCTGGCCACCCTCGCCGAGGAGGCCGAGGCCGCGGCCACCGAGCAGACCGAGGCCGAAGCCGCCGTGGCCGCGCAGGAGCGCGCGGTGACGGACCTGGCCGCGCGCCGGGCCCGGCTGCGGGACGCGATCCCGGCCCTGCGCGCCGAAGCACGCGGCAGCGAGGACCGCGCCCGCAAGCTGGCCGAGCTGGCCGAGCGGGTCGCCCTCATTCCACAGTGGACCGAGACCGTCGAGCGGGCGCAGGAGATCGTCACCCGCGCCGAGGCCGAGGCGGAGCAGGCGGCTTCGCGCGCGGCGCGGCTGCGTGAGGAGGCCGCCGAGGAGCAGCGCACCGCCGACGGCCACCGCCGCACGGTCACCCACGCGCGCGCCGAGCGGACCGAGGTGCCGGGCGGGGGATCGGTGTCCGAGGACGACCCGGTGCCGACCGAACCGGTCGACGCGCTGCGCCGCGCGTTCGCCGCGGCCAGCGACGCCTACGCCCGCGTCGAGGTGGGCAGCGACCTGCGGGCCGAGCTGGACCAGGCGGAGAACGCGGAGTCGGCGGCGCGGGCGGCGCTGGAGGCGCTGGAGCCGGCGGTGCGGGAACAGGCGGCGCGCCTGCTGGAAACCCCGGACGGCTCCGACGCCGCGACCCGCGCCGCCGCCCTGGCGCGGGCCGGGCGGACCGTGTCCGCGCTGGAGGCCGAGCACAGCGAGGCGATCGGGCTGGTCGCGACCTGCAAGGCCGAGCTGGACCAGCTGCCGAAGCAGAACGCGTCGCTGGAGGTCCGGCCGCGCGACGTCGAGCACGGCCGGGAACTGATCGACGAAGCCGGCGAGGAGGCATCGGCGGCGGCCCGCGCCCTGGAGGAGGCGCAGGCGCGGCGCGCGGAGGCCGAGCGCACGCTGGAGGCGGCCACCGCGTCGGCGGCCGGGTTCCGGATGCTCGCCGAGTCGATGGCGCACCTGGCCCCCGAGGGCGAGCCGGAGAGCGTGTTCGACGGCGACGTGGAGGCCGCGCAGGCCCGCTACCGCAAGCTGAACACGGCGCTGACCGACGCCGAGGCGGCGGTGGATGCCGCGGAGAAGCGGGTGCGGGCGGCCGCGGACGCGCTGGCCCAGTACGCCACCGACAAGCGGTTCGAGAAGCTGGCCAGCCCGGTGCGGCAGCAGATCGTGTCGGTGCGCCGGGACAGCCTGCCGTCGCACGCGCGGGAGTGGTCGGCCGCGCTGAAGCCGCGGCTGCGCACGCTGACCGACGACCTGGCGCAGATCGACCGGCACCGGTCCGGGATCGTGGCGCGGCTGCAGGGCATGGTCGAGGGCGCGCTGCGGATGCTGCGGTCGGCGCAGCGGCTGTCGCGGCTGCCGGAGGGGCTCGGCGGCTGGTCCGGGCAGGAGTTCCTGCGGATCCGATTCGGCGATCCGGAGGAGCCGCAGCTGTCCGAGGCGCTCGGGCAGGTCGTCGACGAGGCGGCGCTCGGCCGGACCAGCGACGGCCGCGACGTGAAGCGGGACGGGATGTCGCTGGTGCTGCGCGGCGTGCGGGCGGCGGTGCCCAAGGGGTTCCGGGTGGACATCCTCAAGCCGGATTCGGTGCTGCGCACGGAACGCCAGCGGGTGTCGGAGATCCGGGACGTGTTCTCCGGCGGGCAGCAGCTCACGGCGGCGATCATCCTGTACTGCACGCTGGCGGCGCTGCGGGCGAACAACCGCGGCATGGTGCGCAACCGGCATTCCGGGGTGCTGTTCCTGGACAACCCGATCGGCCGCGCGTCGGCCGGGTACCTGCTGGAGCTGCAGCGGGTCGTCGCGGAGGCGCTCGGGGTGCAGCTGATCTACACGACGGGCCTGTTCGACGCCGGCGCGCTGTCGGAGTTCCCGCTGATCGTGCGCCTGCGCAACGACGCGGACCTGCGCGCGGGCCGCAAGTACCTGTCGGTCGACGCCACGATCCGCAACCACCTGGACGACCTGGCCGACCCGGACGGCACGGCCCGCATCTCGGCGACCCGGCTGTTCACCAAGCCGGGGGAGCAGGCGGAAAGCGCCTGAACCCCCAGCCGCGAGTCCCACGCTCCGGCGCGCGAGTCCCACACTCCGGCGCGCGAGTCCCACGCTCGGCCGCGTGAGTTCCGCGTTCCCGTGCGCGAGTTCCGCGTTCGCCCGTGTGGTTCGCGCTTCCGGCGGCCGCCGTTCCGGCCGGCGAGCACCGGCCGGTCCGGCGGTCAGCCGCGGATCGCCGCCTGGTAGGCGGCCGGCTCGTCGGCGTCGTCGGTCCTGCTGTGGTGGTGGAACTGCGCCAGCGGCCGTCTTCGTACCGGAAGTAGCGGCTCGTGCGGATCCGCAGGGGCACCTCGCCGCCGTCCACGACGTAGGACCCCGTCTCGCCCGGCGATCAGCGCGTGGCCGTCCCCGGCGTACTCCACGACGTCGCCGAAGGCCACCGTCACCCGCGCCGGTCCGTGGAAGACCTTGTCGTACAACGCGGCGATGTCCGCGCCGCCGCGCAGGATCCCGCCGAGCGGGTTGTTCAGCTGCGCCAGCGCGTCGTCGGTCCATCTCCAGCGCGGCCAGCGCGCCCTCGATGCCCAGCCCGGTGGCCGCGTCGAGGCGGTTGAGGACGGGCCGAAGGCGCGCGGGCTGACCCACGTCCACCCGAAGGACGTGCCGCTGCGGGACGCGTTGACCGCGGTCGCCGACCCGGTGCGCCGCGCGATCCTGCGCGAGCTGGCGGAGCCGCCCGACTGGACCAAGGCGTGCGGCACGTTCGACCTGCCGGTCACCAAGGCCACCCGCAGCCACCACTTCGCCGTCCTGCGCGCAGCCGGCCTGATCGAACAACGCGACGAGGGCCCGCGACGGCTGAACCGCCTGCGCCGCCCCGAGTTCGACGAGGCCTTCCCGGGGCTGCTCGGTTCCGGCTAGTCCTTCCGGCCGTTGAGCGCCAGCCCGGCACCCAGGCCGATCATCACCAGCCCACCGGTGCCGCCGACCAGCTCCAGGCGCTTGGGGGAGCGGGCGAACCACGTCCGCGCCGCGCCGGCCACCAGCGCCCACGCGCTGTCCGACACCAGCGCGATCACCGGCAGCGCGATGCCCAGCACCAGGATCTGCGCCACCACCCCGCCTGCCGCCTGGTCGACGAACTGCGGCAGCACCGCGGCCAGGAACACGATCGACTTCGGGTTGGCGAACCCGACGACGAACCCGTCGCGCAGCACCGCGAGCGTCCGGCCGCGCGTGGCGGGCACCGCGTCCGCCAGCGCCTCGGACAGCTTGCGCCGGTGCCGGAACGCCTGCACGCCCAGGTAGACCAGGTACGCGGCGCCGGCCAGCTTGATCACCGTGAACACCGCCGCCGAGGTCTGCACGATCGCGCCCATCCCGAACGCGATCGCCACGACCTGCGCGTACACGCCCACCGCGTTGCCGAGCACCGTGATCAGCGCGTCCCGCCGCCCCACGGTCAGCGCGCGGCTCACCGTGAACAGAACGCTCGGACCGGGGACGACCACCATCACGAACACCAGCGCGGCGAACGCCGCGAAGTGGCTGGGGGAGACCATCGACCGAGCGTATCGGCGCCGCCACCCGGGTGACGAATGTTTATCCGCCGATCACCGCGCCCACCCCCGGACGGTGACCGGATACCCGCCCAGTGACCCGACCGAGCCCGACTACGGCCGGCTGTGGGCCGGCCGGGTGGCGACCGCGGTCGTCGCCGCGCTGGTGACCGTCGTCGGCCTGCTGATCGCCCGCGGCCTGTTCGACGTCGCCGTCCTGGCCCCCAAGGGCAACGGCATCTGGGGCAACGCCAACACCATCACCTACGCGCTGTGCGCGGCCGCCGCGGCGCTGCTCGCGACCGGGCTGATGCACGTGCTCAGCCTCGGCACCTCGGCGCCGGGCCAGTTCTTCGGCTGGATCATGGTGCTGGTCACCGCGATCGCGATCGTGCTGCCGCTGACGCTGGCCGTGAAGCTGGACGCCAAGATCGCCACCGCGCTGATCAACCTGGCGATCGGCGCGGTCATCGCGATGCTGGTGAGCACGGTGGCCGCCACGGCACGGCGCCGCCGCCGCGACCGCGAAGCCCCCACGGCCACCCTCAAGTGGGACCAGGGCCCGCACTACTACTCCTGAAACTGTCGGTGCCCGGTGGTAGAACCGCCTGGTGAACAGAAAACTGGGGAACGACCAGCGCCGCGCTCGTCTGGTGACGCGGCACCACCTCGCGGCGCCCGCCGACGGACCGGACCAGGTTGCCGAGAGCCTGGTCGTGCTGCACGCGACCGATCCGGCCACCGTCCACCTCTCGGTGCTGGCCCGCTCGGCGGCGAGCACCGCCGACGTCGAGCGGGCCCTTTACGACGAGCGCACCCTGGTGCGGATGCTCGGCATGCGCCGCACGATGTTCGTCGTCCCGCGAGCGCTCGTGCCGGTCGTCCAGGCCGCCTGCGCCGACGACATCGCCACCCGCGAGCGCAAGCACCTGATCAAGCACCTGGCCACGGCCGGCCTCGACACCGACCTCGACGCCTGGCTCGCCGAAGTCGAGGAGGGCGCTCACGCCGCGCTCCGGGCCCGCGAACCGGCGTACGCCCAGCAGGTCGCGGACGGCGAACCCCGCCTGCGGACCGAGATCGTCCTGGCCGCGGGCAAGCCGTACGAGTCCCGCACCTACATCACCAACCGCGTCCTGTTCCTGCTCGCCGCGTCCGGCCGGATCGTCCGCGGCCGTCCCCGCGGCACCTGGGTGTCCACCCAGTACGCCTGGTCCACCACGGAAACCTGGCTGCCCGTGCTGGAACCGGTGGACGCCGAGACCGCCCGGGTGGAACTGGCCCGCCGCTGGCTGCGCGCCTTCGGCCCGGCCCCGGTCGCCGATCTGAAGTGGTGGACCGGCTGGACCGCCGGGCAGGTGAAGAAGGCACTGGCCGCGATCGGTCCGGTGGACGTGGACCTCGACGACGGCCCGGGCGTCGCGCTCCCCGGCGACGACGAGCCCGTCGACCACCCCGAGCCCGTCGCCGCGCTGCTGCCCGCCCTCGACCCGACCCCGATGGGCTGGCAGGAGCGCGGCTGGTTTCTCGGCGAGCACCGGGCACAGCTGTTCGACCGCACCGGCAACATCGGCCCGACCGTGTGGTGGGACGGCCGGATCGTCGGCGGGTGGGCCCAGCGCCCGGACGGGGAGATCGCGATCCGCCTGCTGGAGGACATCGGCGCCGACGGAACAGCGGCCGTCGACGCCGCCGCCGAACGGTTGCACGGCCGTCTCGGCGGGGTCGCGGTCATACCGAAATTCCGCACGCCCGTCGAGCGAGATCTGTCATCTTGATCGTCCTCTTGATCGATTCCCCACGGTGGTGCACATCTCGTTAGGGTGTGCGAGTACACGCAGGCCAGCACCGCTAGGGTTGGCCTCGAGCCCGAAGATGTGTGCCCGGTTCTCGCGGGGACCGGGACGAACCCGAGGAGAGAGCAGCAGTGACGGTTCGCGTAGGTGTGAACGGCTTCGGTCGGATCGGCCGCAACTTCTTCCGCGCCGTGCAGGCCGCGGGTCACGACATCGAGGTGGTCGCGTTCAACGACCTCGGCGACGTCGCCACCATGGCGCAGCTGCTCAAGTACGACAGCGTCCTGGGCCGCTACCCCGAGGAGGTCACCGTCGGCGACGACGGCATCGTCGTGGGCGGCAAGACCATCAAGGCGCTCGCCGAGCGCGACCCGGCCAACCTGCCCTGGGGCGACCTGGGCGTGGACGTCGTCGTCGAGTCGACCGGCTTCTTCACCAACGCCGACGCGGCGAAGGCCCACATCGCGGGCGGCGCCAAGAAGGTCATCATCTCCGCGCCCGCCAAGGGCGAGGACCTGACCGTCGTGCTGGGTGTGAACGACGACCTCTACGACGGCTCGCAGACGATCATCTCCAACGCGTCCTGCACCACCAACTGCCTCGGCCCGCTCGCCAAGGTCCTGCACGAGGCCTTCGGCATCGAAAAGGGCCTGATGACCACCATCCACGCCTACACGCAGGACCAGAACCTGCAGGACGGCCCGCACAAGGACCCGCGCCGCGCCCGCGCCGCCGCGCTGAACGTCGTGCCGACCTCCACCGGTGCCGCCAAGGCCATCGGCCTGGTCCTGCCCGAGCTGAACGGCAAGCTGGACGGCTACTCGCTGCGCGTCCCGGTGCCCACCGGCTCGATCACCGACCTCACCGTCGACCTGGCCAAGAAGGCCTCCGTCGAGGAGATCAACGCCGCCTACCAGGCCGCCGCCGAGGGCCCGCTGGCCGGCATCCTGCGCTACAGCGAGGACCCGATCGTCTCCAGCGACATCGTCAACGACCCGGCCTCGTGCATCTTCGACGCGCCGCTGACCAAGGTCATCGACAACCAGGTCAAGGTCTTCGGCTGGTACGACAACGAGTGGGGCTACTCCAACCGCCTCGCGGACCTGGTCAAGCTCGTCGGCTCGAAGCTCAGCTGAGGCCATGACTGTCAAGACTCTCGAAGACCTGCTCGCCGAGGGTGTGTCCGGGCGGCGCGTTCTGGTCCGGTCGGACCTGAACGTGCCGCTCGACGGCTCGACCATCACCGACGACGGCCGGGTGCGCGCCGCGCTGCCGACCATCCGGCGCCTGGCCGAGGCCGGCGCGAAGGTGATCGTCGCGGCCCACCTCGGCCGCCCGAAGGGCACCCCCGAGGCCAAGTACTCGCTGCGGCCGGTCGCCGACCGGCTCGGCGAGCTGCTCGGCGCCGAGGTCCGGCTCGCCGGTGATGTGGTCGGCGAGCAGGCCCGCGCGGTCGTCGCCGGCCTGGCCGACGGCGACGTCGCCCTGCTGGAGAACGTGCGGTTCGACCCGCGCGAGACCAGCAAGGTGGATCAGGAGCGGGCCGAGCTGGCCCGCGACCTGGCGGCCCTGACCGGCGACAGTGCCAGTGCCTCTGGCGCCGGCGGGCGCGGGGGAGCTTTCGTGTCGGACGGCTTCGGCGTGGTGCACCGCAAGCAGGCCTCGGTCTACGACGTGGCCCGCGCGCTGCCCGCCTACGCCGGCGGCCTGGTGCTCGCCGAGCTGGAGGTGCTGAGCAAGCTGACCGGCGACCCGCAGCGGCCGTACGTGGTCGTGCTCGGCGGGTCGAAGGTGTCGGACAAGCTCGCGGTCATCGAGGCGCTCCTGCCGAAGGTGGACCGCCTGCTCATCGGCGGCGGCATGGCCTTCACCTTCCTGTCCGCCCAGGGCCACGGCGTCGGCTCGTCCCTGCTGGAGCAGGACTACGTGGAGACCGCGCGCAAGCTGCTGGCCGAGCACGCGGACAAGATCGTCGTGCCCTCCGACGTGGTGGTGGCGGACAAGTTCGCGGCCGACGCCGCGACCGACACCGTCGCGGCCGAGAAGATCCCGGACGGCTGGATGGGCCTGGACATCGGCCCGCGCACCACCGAGCACTTCGCGGCCGAGGTGGCCGCGGCGAAGACGGTGTTCTGGAACGGCCCGGCCGGCGTGTTCGAGATGGCCCCGTTCGCGGCCGGCACCAAGGGTGTCGCGCAGGCGATCGCCGACTCGGACGCGTTCAGCGTGGTCGGCGGTGGCGACTCCGCGGCCGCGGTGCGCGTGCTGGGCCTGCCGGAGGAGAAGTTCTCGCACATCTCCACCGGTGGCGGCGCCTCCCTGGAGTACCTCGAGGGCAAGGAACTGCCGGGCGTCGCGGTGCTGGAGGGTGGTGCCTGATGGCGCGCAAGCCGTTCATCGCGGGCAACTGGAAGATGAACCTCAACCACCTCGAGGCCATCGCCCTGGTGCAGAAGATCGCCTTCTCGCTGCCCGAGAAGTACTACGCCAAGGTCGATGTCGCGGTCCTGCCGCCGTTCACCGACATCCGGAGCATCCAGACCCTGGTCGACGGGGACAAGCTGCTGCTGACCTACGGCGCGCAGGACCTCTCGCCGCACGACTCCGGCGCCTACACCGGTGACGTGTCCGGTCCGATGCTCGCCAAGCTCGGCTGCTCCTACGTCACGGTCGGGCACTCCGAGCGGCGCGAGTACCACCACGAGGACGACCAGCTCGTCGGCAAGAAGGTGCGCGCCGCGATCAAGCACGGCATCAAGCCGATCCTGTGCGTCGGCGAGAAGCTCGAGGTGCGGGAGGCCGGCGGACACGTCGCCCACTGCGTCGAGCAGCTGATCGCCGGGCTCAAGGGCCTCAAGCCCGAGCAGGTCAAGGACCACGTCGTGGTCGCCTACGAGCCGGTGTGGGCCATCGGCACCGGCAAGGTGGCGACCTCGACCGACGCCGAGGAGGTCTGCAAGGCGCTGCGCGGCGCCCTGGCCGACAAGTACGGCGCCGAGGTGGCCGACGAGGTCCGCGTGCTCTACGGCGGGTCGGTCAAGTCGGGCAACATCGCCGAGCTGGTCGCGTGCGACAACATCGACGGTGCGCTGGTCGGCGGGGCGAGCCTGCAGGCCGACGAGTTCACCAAGCTGTGCGCGCTGGCCGCGGGTGGGCCGCTGCCGTAACCGGGGGGTCGGCGAGTAGTCTGGCAACCTCAGACCGTCACACGATCAGGCAACTCCCGAAGACCAGAGGATGAGATGAAGCTGTTCCTGCAAATCCTGCTGATCGCGTCCAGCGTGCTGCTCGTGATCGCCGTGCTGCTGCACCGCGGCCGCGGTGGCGGGTTGTCCTCGCTGTTCGGGGGTGGCATGCAGTCGAGCCTGGCGGGGTCGAGCGTGGCCGAGAAGAACCTCGACCGCATCACCCTGCTGCTGGGCGCCATCTGGCTGATCAGCATCGTGGGCCTGGGCCTGCTGCTGAAGGTGTGACGGCCTGAACGCACGGGCGTGCCTATGGGGGGTGCGCCGCCTATCCACACTGTGAGGATTCATGGTTGGCGGTAACGCAATCAGAGGCACCAGGGTCGGTGCCGGTCCGTCCGGTGAGTCGGAGCGCGGTGAGACCGCTCCCCGCCGCCGGGTGTCGTACTGGTGTGCCAACGGGCACGAGTCCAAGCCGTCGTTCGCCATGGACGCGGAGGTGCCGGACGAGTGGGACTGCCCGCGCTGCGGGCTGCCCGCCGGCCAGGACGAGAAGAACCCGCCGGCCGCGCCGCGGACCGAGCCGTACAAGACCCACCTGGCGTACGTGAAGGAACGGCGCAGCGACGCCGACGGTGAGGCCATCCTCGCCGAGGCGCTCGAACGGCTGCGTCAGCGCCGTCAGATCTGAGGAAGCGCTTTCCCGGACACGGACCCGCCTCGCCGGCGCGCACCGGCGGAGCGGGTCCGTTCTGCGTTCCGGACGGTTCCGGGTTGCCGTTCGCGGAGGTCCGCGGCCTGACGCACCGACGCCCGGCCCCGCGCGCGCTGCCGGGGCTCACGCGGGCCGCTGCGCGGTCGGCGGGGCCTGGGGGTCAGACGCCCAGCGGGTAGCGGGCCCGCACGCGGAAGCCGCCGTCCTCGGTGGGGCACGTTTCCAGGCTGCCGCCCAGCAGCCGAGCCCGTTCGGCGAGCCCGGTGAGACCGTAGCCGCCCGAGGGGAGTTCCGTCGCCTCGTGGCAGGGGCGCTCGTTGCGCACCTCCACGCTCAGCGCGCCGTCCTCACCGCGGACGAGGACCGTCGCGGTCGCGCCGGGCGCGTGCTTGCGCACGTTGGTCAGCGCTTCCTGCACCGTGCGGTAGGCCGCTGCCGACACCTTCGGCGGCACGTCGTCGGGCACCTCGTCCATCGTCAGCCGCACCGCGACCGCGCTGTCGTGCACCAGCCGTCCGAGTTCGGCGATCCCGGGTTGCGGGCCGTCGTCCTCCAGCCCGGACCGCAGCACGCCCACCAGCGACCGCAGCTCCTCCAGGGTGCGGGTGGACAGCTGCCGGATGACCTCGGCGGTCTGCCGCGCCGACGGCGACTCCTGCGCGGTGAGCACCCCGGCCTGCATCGCGATCAGGGTGATGTCGTGGGAGACCACGTCGTGCATCTCGCGCGCCAGCCGCGCCCGCTCCTCGGCGCGCACGGCGTCCGCGGTGAGCTTGCGTTCCCGGTCCCGGCTGGCGGCCAGCTCGCCCAGCTTCTGGGACAGCTGCGCGCGGGCGCCGATGAGCAGCCCGATCGCGATCGGCATGCCGGCCACCAGGACGCCGTAGATGCCGTCCAGGACGTGCTCGCGCCAGCTCAGCTGGGCGAAGTCGCTCGGCGGCCACTGCACGAACCGGCACATCCACACCAGCGCCGCCCCGACCCACACCTGCCAGTGGGTCTGTTTGCGGGTGGCGAGCATGCCCAGCGCGATCATCGCGGCCAGCTGCGACCAGCCGGTGAGGAAGCCGGGCACGGTCAGCAGCACCACGCCGAACGGCATCCAGCGGCGGCCGGCCAGCGCCAGGCAGGCGAGTCCGGACAGGTAGATCGAGTAGGGCGGCGCCTTCTCGGGGATGACGAGCCAGACGTCGAGCACGGCGATGAGGATGGCGGTGGCGTCGATCGCGAGCGGCACCCACACCGCGCGCCGGGCGAGCGCCGCCCGGCGCGACCGGGTGCCGCGGTGCGCCCGGTCGGCGGCCCCCGCGCCTGGGTTGCCGACCGAAATCCCGATGGAGAGTCCCTCGGAGCTCATGGTTTGGACCTCACTCGTCTTGTGGACTGCCTATGAGAGTCCGAAGTCACCCGATCGGGACGCGAGTGGCCGCAACAATGTGCGGATGCTAACGCGGACCTCACACACCGTGAGGGAGGACGAGTGGCGGGGGCGCCGCCGGCATTAGGAGGGAACTGGCCGCTGGGGCCGCGTTCTGGACCAGGCTGCTGCCCATGGGTGGGCGGCAACCCGGCGGGCCGGGGTGACGAGGCCGGCTCAGTGGGTGGTGGCCGGGCGAACCGTGGCGGGGGAGGGCCACAACCTGGCTGCGCCTGCCGCGCGGACCGCATCGGCGCGGCCCCGTTCCGCGGCGCAGGCCGCCGACGCGGCGCCAAGGGCCAGACAGAGTGAAGGCCCGGCGGCGGCAACGTGGCGGGCCGGCGCGACGAGGCCGGCTATGTCGGTGGCGGCCGGGCGAACCCGTGGTGGGGCTGGGCCGCAGGCCAGACAGAGCGAAGGCCCGCCGGCGGCACCGGCGGGCCTTCACCCCTCACCTCACGCCGTGGGTGGCAGGTACACGTTCGACAGCTTGCCCGCCGCCGCGCGGTCGAGCAGCCACAGCGTCCTCCGCTGGCCGCGGGCGCCCGCCACGGGCACCTGCACCTCACCCGCGCCGGACAGCGCCAGCGCCACCGCGTCGGCCTTCGCCTCACCCGTCGTCATCAGCCAGACGTCGTGGGAGCGCCGGATCGCGGGCAGCGTCAGCGACACGCGCGTCGGCGGGGGCTTGGGGCAGTTGCGCACCGCCACCACCGACCGCTCGGTCTCGTACACCGCCGGCGACTCCGGGAACACCGACGCCGTGTGGCCCTCGCCGCCCAGACCCAGCAGGCAGATGTCGAACTGCGGCACGTCGCCGTGGTCCTCCGGCTGCGCGTTGTCCGCCAGCACCCGCGCGTACGCCGCCGCGGCCGCGTCCACGTCGTCACCGAACTCGCCGTCCGACGCCGCCATCGCGTGCACCCGCTTCGGATCGACGGGCACGTGGTCCAGCAGCGCCTGGCGGGCCTGCTTCTCGTTGCGCTCGTCGTCGTCCGCCGGCACGAACCGCTCGTCGCCCCAGTAGATGTCCAGCCGCGACCAGTCCACCGCGTCCCGGGCGGGGGAACGGCGCAACTGCTCCAGCACCGCGATCCCGGTGCCGCCGCCGGTCAGCACCACCGACGCCGACCCCTTCGCGGCCTGCAGATCCACCAGGCGCGTCACCAGCCGGGCCGCCGCGGCCGCCGCGAGCAGCTCACCGTTCGCGTAGACCACCACTTCCGAGGAGCTCATCACGCGCCCGCCTTCGCCGGCTTCTTCGCGCCCGGCTTCTTGGCCGCCTTGACCGCGCCCGAGGCCAGCTTGTCCAGGCCCTGCAGCGACGCCTCGAACACCTCGTCCGGGTCGAGCCGCCGCAGCTCCTCGATCAGGCAGTCCTTGGTGTTGCGCCGGTGCAGGGCGATCCGCCGCGTCGGCTGGCCCGGCTGCATGAGCGTGCCCACCTTGCCGTCCGGCCGGTGCAGCGCGATCACACCCGAGCGGCGCTCCAGCTCCACCGACACGATGCCCTGCGCCGTCGTCGTCTTGACCCGGCGCACCGGCACCTTCAGGTACTCCGCCAGCCAGCCGGCCAGCAGCTCGGTCGACGGCGAATCGGCCTCACCGGTCACCGTCGCGCCGGTGACCTTCTCGTACGGCGGCAGGTCCAGCGCCGCGACCAGCTGGGCGCGCCAGTTGGTCAGCCGCGTCCACGCCAGGTCCGTGTCACCCGGCACGTACGCCTTCCGCCGCGCCGACAGCGCCCTTATCGGGTTGCGCTCTGCCGCCGAGTCGGTGATCCGGCGCTGCGCCAGCTCCCCGATCGGGTCCTGCGCCGGCACCTTCGGGCCGGAGCTGGGCCACCACGCCACGATCGGCGCGTCGGGCAGCAGCAGCGGGATCACCGCGCTCTGGCCCTGCGACGCCAGCGGCCCGTACAGCCGCAGGATGATGACCTCGCTCGCGCCGGCGTCCCCGCCGACGCGGATCTGCGCGTCGATCCGGGCCGCGGCTGTGCGCGACCCGCGGGCCAGCACGATCACCCGGCACGGGTGCTCGCGGCTGGCCTCGTTGGCCGCGTCGATGAGCGTCTCCAGGTGCTCGCCGTCGTCGTCGACGATCACCAGCGTCAGCACCCGGCCCAGCGCGACGGCGCCGCCGCGCTCACGCAGCTCGACCATCTTCCGGTTGACCTGTGAGGTCGTGGTCGAGGGCAGGTCGATGATCACGGGCGCCTCCAGTTCCGGCCGCTGCGCTCCAGGACCTCGTCCGCGGTCTCCGGGCCCCAGGTGCCCGGCGCGTAGGGCTCCGGCGCGCCGTTCTTGGCCCAGAACTCCAGGATCGGGTCGAGGATCTGCCAGGACAGCTCGACCTCTTCGTTGACCGGGAACAACGACGGCTCCCCGAGCAGCACGTCCAGGATCAGCCGCTCGTAGGCCTCCGGCGAGGACTCGGTGAACGCGTGCCCGTAGCCGAAGTCCATCGTGACGTCCCGGACCTCCATCGTGGTGCCCGGCACCTTCGAGCCGAACCGCAGTGTCACGCCCTCGTCCGGCTGCACCCGGATCACCAGGGCGTTCTGCCCCAGCTCCTCGGTGGAGGTGTAGTCGAACGGCAGGTGCGGCGCCCGCTTGAACACGACCGCGATCTCGGTGACGCGGCGGCCCAGCCGCTTGCCGGTGCGCAGGTAGAACGGCACCCCCGCCCAGCGGCGGTTCTGCACCTCCAGCGACACCGCGGCGTAGGTCTCGGTGGTCGAGTCCTTCGCGAACCCGGCCTCCTGCAACAGCCCCGGCACCTTCTTGCCGCCCTGCCAGCCGCCGGTGTACTGGCCGCGCGCCGTGGTCTCGGCGAACGGCTGCATCGGCTTGGTGGCGCGCAGGACCTTGATCTTCTCCGCCCGCAGCGCGCGCGGCTCGAACGACAGCGGCTCCTCCATCGCGGTGAACGCGAGCAGCTGGAGGAGGTGGTTCTGGATCACGTCCCGCGCCGCGCCGATGCCGTCGTAGTACCCGGCGCGACCGCCCAGGCCGATGTCCTCGGCCATGGTGATCTGCACGTGGTCGACGTAGTTGGCGTTCCAGATCGGCTCGAACAGCTGGTTGGCGAAGCGCAGCGCGAGGATGTTCTGGACGGTCTCCTTGCCGAGGTAGTGGTCGATGCGGAACACCGACTCCTCGGGGAAGACGTCGTTGACGATCGCGTTGAGCTCCTTGGCGCTGGCCAGGTCGTGGCCGAACGGCTTCTCGATCACCACGCGGCGCCACGACTCGTCGTCGGAGGTCGCCAGACCCGAGCGGGCCAGCTGCTTGGTCACCACCGGGAACGCGCTGGGCGGGATCGACAGGTAGAACGCGGTGTTGCCACCGGTGCCGCGCTCGGCGTCCAGCTCGCGCACCGTCTGCGCGAGCCGGTCGAACGCGTCGTCGTCGTCGAACGTGCCCTGCACGAAGCGGATGCCCTCGGCGAGCCGGTTCCACACCGACTCGCGGAACGGGGTCCGGGCGTGCTCGGCGACCGCGTCGTGCACGAGCTGCCCGAAGTCCTCGTTCTCCCAGTCCCGCCGCGCGAAACCGACCAGCGAGAACCCGGCGGGCAGCAGGCCGCGGTTGGCCAGGTCGTAGATCGCCGGCATCAGCTTCTTGCGGGAGAGGTCACCGGTGACGCCGAAGATCACCAGGCTGGACGGCCCGGCGATCCGCGGCAGCCGCTTGTCGCGAGGATCCCGCAGCGGGTTGTGCCACGCCTTACTCGTCACTCGGCCTCCTGTACGGCGCGCATCAGTTCGGCCAGGCCCGCGGCCCGGTCGGTCAGGTGCAGCCGCAGCACCGGACGGCCGCGCTCGGTCAGCACCTGGCCGTCGCCGAGCGCCTGCGCGTGCTGCAGCTGGCCCAGGGTGTAGGGCCGGTCCGGCACGTCGAGGTCGTGCTCGTTCGCGCCGGTGATCTGCAGGAAGATGCCGTTCTGGTGACCGCCCTTGTGGTACTGGCCGGTCGAGTGCAGGAACCGCGGCCCCCACCCGAAGGTGGTCTGCAGCCCGGTCCGCTTCGCCAGCTCCGGACGCAGCAGCGCCGCCGAGGCGTCGTCGAGCCGGTCCAGGTAGGCCTGCACCGCGAGGTAGCCGCCCTCCGGCGCGGTCGCCAGGAACTCCCGCAGCACGTCGGACAGCGAGCCGTCCCCGGACACCCCGGCCGGGGCGAAGATCTCCACCGCGTCGTCCACCGCGCTCGGCGTCTCGCCGCCGGACAGCTTCGACGGGTCGTCCAGCAGCGAGCGGGCGGCCTTCTTCGCGGCCTCCACGTCCGGCTGGTCGAACGGGTTGATCTTCAGCAGCCGCCCGGCGATCGCGGTGGCGAACTCCCACAGCAGGAACTGCGCGCCGAGCGAGCCGGTGGTGCCGACCTTGGCGGCGCCGGTGACCGGGCCGATCGCGACCGGGGTCGCGTCGGCGCCCGCGTCGGCGAACCCGGGCGCGGCCGGGCCGTCCACGGCGACCGGCAGCAGGCCGGTGCCGAGCTTGCCGGTCGACTCGGCGATCAGCTGCTCGGCCCAGTCGGCGAACCCGGTGATGCCGGACCCGGTGTCGGCCAGCACGACCTTCTCCGCGCCCGCGTTGTGCGCGGCGCCCCACGCGGCGGCCAGCTTGACCGCCGGGTTGTCCGCGCTGTCCTCGCCGAGCACCTGCGCGGCCGCCGCGGCCTGGTCGAGCAGCCGGGCGATGTCCGCCCCGGCCAGCCCCGCGGGCACCAGCCCGAACGCGGTGAGCGCCGAGTAGCGCCCGCCCACGTGCGGGTCGGCGAGGAACACCTTGCGGTACCCCTCCTTCTCGGCGAGCTCCGACAGGGGCGAGCCCGGGTCGGTGACCACGATGATGCGGCGCGCGGCGTCGATCCCGTTGTCGGCGAACGCCTTCGCGAAGATCCGGCGGTGGCTGTCGGTCTCCACCGTGCCGCCGGACTTCGACGACACCACCAGCACCGTGCGCTGGAGGTCACCGGCGAGCGCGTCGGCGACCTGGCCCGGGTCGGTGGTGTCCAGCACGGTCAGCGCCACGTGCTCGGTCGCCGCGATGACCTCCGGCGCGAGCGAGGAGCCGCCCATGCCGGCGAGGACGATCCGGTCGACGCCCTCGCCGCGCAGCTCCTCGCGCAGCGCCTCGATCTCGCCGATCAGCGGCCGCGACGACTTGTGCAGGGTGGTCCAGGACAGCCGGATCGAGGCCTCGGACTCGGCGTCCGGACCCCACAGGGTGGGGTCCTGCGCCGCGACCTTGGACGCGACCTGGCCGGCGACGAGCTCGCCGACCAGCGGAGCCGCCCGCGCGGCCAGCTCCTCGTCGCTGATCGTGACGGTCAGCTCTTCCCCCACCACGGCGTCAGCCCTTCGCCTTCTCGAGCTGGCCGGTGACGGTCTCCAGCAGCTCGGCCCAGGACTTGTCGAACTTCTCCACGCCCTCGTCCTCCAACGTGCGGAAGACGTCCGGGATGTCGATGCCCACCGCGGCGAGCTTGTCGAACACCTCCTGCGCCTGCGCGCCGGTGCCGGTGACCTTGTCACCCTCGACCTTCGCGTGGTCGGCGGCGGCGAGCAGCGTCTTCTCCGGCATGGTGTTGACCGTGCCGGCGACGACGAGCTGGTCGACGTAGCGGGTGTCCGAGTAGGACGGGTCCTTCACGCCGGTGGAGGCCCACAGCGGGCGCTGCGGCCGGGCGCCGGCGGCGGCCAGGGCCTGCCAGCGGTCGGTGGCGAACAGCTCCTCGTAGGCGGCGTAGGCGAGCCGGGCGTTGGCGATGGCGGCCTCGCCGCGCAGCGCCTTGGCCTCGTCGGTGCCGATCGCGTCCAGCCGCTTGTCGATCTCGGTGTCCACCCGGGACACGAAGAACGAGGCGACCGACTCGATGGTGGCCAGGTCGTGGCCGTTGGCCTTGGCCTGCTCCAGGCCGGCGAAGAAGGCCTCGATCACCTTGCGGTAGCGCTCCACCGAGAAGATCAGCGTGACGTTGACGCTGATGCCCTCGGCCAGCGTCTTGGTGATCGCCGGCAGGCCCTCCTCGGTGGCCGGGATCTTGACCAGGATGTTGGGCCGGTCGACGGTCTTCCACAGGTCCTGCGCCTCGGCGGCCGTCTTGTCGGCGTCGCGGGCCAGGCGCGGGTCGACCTCGATGGACACGCGGCCGTCCACCCCGTTGGTGCGGGTGTAGACGTCGCGGAACAGGTCCGCGGCGTTGCGCACGTCGGTGGTGGTCAGCTCGCGCACGACCGCGTGGACGTCGGCGCCGCGGGCGGCCAGCTCGCGCACCTGCTCGTCGTAGGCCTCGCCGTTGGACAGGGCGTTGGCGAAGATCGTCGGGTTGGTCGTCACGCCGGTCACGTGCCGGTCGCGGATGAGCCCGGCCAGGTTGCCGGAGTTCAGCCGTTCGCGGGACAGGTCGTCGAGCCAGATGGACACGCCGGCCTGGGTCAGCTGAGCAAGGTTGTCGCTCATGACTTCATCCCCTTTTTCGGTGATCAGGAGTTCTTGGTCTTGGCGAGCGAGCGGCGCGCGGCGTCGACCACGGCGTCGGCGGTGAACCCGAACTCGCGGAACAGGGTCTGGTAGTCGGCCGAGGCCCCGAAGTGCTCGATCGAGACGATCTCACCGGCGTCGCCGACCCAGCGGTACCACGGCTGCGCGATGCCGGCCTCGACCGACACGCGGGCCTTCACCCCGCTGGGCAGGACCGACTCCCGGTAGGACTCGTCCTGCGCCTCGAACCACTCGACGCACGGCACCGACACGACCCGCGTGGGCACGCCGTCGGCCTCCAGTGTCTTGCGCGCCTCGACGGCCAGCTGGACCTCGGAACCGGTCGCCATCAGCACGACCTCCGGGGTGCCGGAGGAGGCGTCGGCGAGCACGTAGGCGCCCTTGGCGACCTTGTCCGCGGAGGTGCCCTCGAGCACCGGGACGTTCTGGCGGGTCAGCGCCAGGCCCGACGGGTGGCGCTTGTCCTCCAGCGCGGCCTTCCAGGCGCCGGCGGTCTCGTTGGCGTCGGCGGGCCGGACCACGTTCAGGCCCGGGATGGCGCGCAGCGAGGCCAGGTGCTCGATCGGCTGGTGCGTCGGGCCGTCCTCGCCCAGGCCGATCGAGTCGTGCGTCCACACGTAGATGACCGGCGCGTGCATCAGCGCGGCCAGCCGCACCGGCGGGCGCATGTAGTCGCTGAACACCAGGAAGGTGGCGCCGTACGGGCGGGTGCCGCCGTGCAGCGCGATGCCGTTGAGGATCGAGCCCATGGCGTGCTCGCGGACACCGAAGTGCAGCGTGCGGCCGTAGGGGTTGGCCTGCCACATGCCGGTGGAGGCCTTCTCCGGGCCGAACGAGTCGGCGCCCTTCATGGTGGTGTTGTTGCTCTCGGCCAGGTCGGCCGAACCGCCCCACAACTCCGGCAGCACGTCGGCCAGCGCGTTGAGGACCTCACCCGAGGCCTTGCGGGTGGCGATGCCCTTGGCGTCGGGCTCCCAGCTGGGCAGCTTCTCGGCCCAGCCCTCGGGCAGGTCGCGGGTGGCCAGCCGGTCGGCGAGCCGCTTGCGCTCCGGGTTGGCGGCGGCCCACGCGTCGAAGCGCTCCTGCCAGGCGGCGCGCTCCTGCTTGCCGCGCTCCAGCGCCTTGCGGGTGTGCTCGAGCACCTCGTCGTCGACCTGGAAGCTGCGCTCCGGGTCGAAGCCGAGGATCTCCTTGACCGCGGCGACCTCGTCGGCGCCCAGCGCGGCGCCGTGCGCCTTGCCGGTGTTCATCTTGTTCGGCGCCGGGTAGCCGATCACGGTGCGCAGCAGGATGAACGACGGGCGGGTGGTCTCCGCCTTGGCCGCCGCGATGGCCTCCTCGATCGCCACGACGTCCTCGCCGCCCTCGACGACCTGGACGTGCCAGCCGTAGGACTCGTACCGCTTGGCGGTGTCCTCGGACAGCGCGATGTTGGTGTCGTCCTCGATCGAGATCTTGTTGTCGTCGTAGATGACGACCAGGTTGCCCAGCTCCTGGCGGCCCGCGATGGACGACGCCTCGGAGGTCACGCCCTCCTCGATGTCGCCGTCGGAGGCGATCACGAAGATGTGGTGGTCGAAGATGCTCTCGCCGGGGGCGGGCTCGGGGTCGAGCAGGCCGCGCTCGCGGCGGGCGGCCATCGCCATGCCGACCGCGTTGGCCAGGCCCTGGCCCAGCGGGCCGGTGGTGGTCTCCACGCCCTTGGTGTGCTGGTACTCCGGGTGACCCGGGGTCTTCGAGCCCCACTTGCGCAGCTGCTTGAGGTCCTCCAGCTCCAGGCCGTAGCCGGCGAGGAACAGCTGGATGTAGAGCGTCAGGCTGGAGTGCCCCGCGGAGAGGACGAACCGGTCACGCGCCGGCCACTCCGGGTCGCTCGGGTCGTGGCGCATGATCCGCTGGAAGAGCGAGTACGCCACCGGCGCCAGGCTCATCGCGGTGCCGGGGTGCCCGCTGCCGCAGTTCTCGACCGCGTCGGCGGCCAGCACCCGGACGGTGTCGACCGCGCGGGTGTCGAGGTCGGTCCAGTCGGCGGGCAGGTTCCGCCGCAGCAATGGGTTGTTCTCGCTGATGGAGGCGATATCGGACACTGAACTCGAACTCCCCGTCCTTCTCGGTGACATCTTCTGTTCGCAGGGGTCTCGCGCGCGCAGGCTCCACTCATCTCAATCGATCCGGAAGAGACGATATTCCTGCTAGCGGGCGTGCGCACGACCACAAGCGCAACCCCGGGCGCCAGCCTAGTAGGTCGGGTACCCGGCGCCTCCGGGGCCGACACACGCGGCCGGGGCACCCCGGTGCGCGCGGGGTGCCGACCCGGCGATTACGATCGGTTGCGGTGCCGGGCCGCCCTCGGCGCCACCGAATCTGACTCAGGGAGCGGAATTGTCGTTGGTGAACGCTGCGCACGGGCGCAGTGACAGCACCAGCGCTGTCGACCCCGGAGGCGAGCGCCCGCGCGGTCTGCGGCGCGTGAGCCGGATCGTCGGCGCCTACGTCGCCCTGACCAAGCCTCAGGTCATCGAGCTGCTGTTGGTCACCACCATCCCGGCGATGTTCCTCGCCGCGCGCACGATCCCGTCGCCGTGGCTGATCCTGGCGACGCTGGTCGGCGGCACCATGGCCGCGGGCAGCGCGAACGCGCTCAACTGCGTGATCGACGCCGACATCGACAAGGTGATGAACCGGACCAAGCGGCGCCCGCTGGTGCGGGACTCGGTGCCCCGGCGCAACGCCCTGGTGTTCGCGCTGGCGCTGGGTGCCGGTTCGTTCGCGATGCTGTACTTCACGGTGAACCTGCTGGCCGCCGTGCTGGCGATCGCGACGATCCTGTTCTACATCTTCGTCTACACGCTGGTGCTCAAGCGGCGCACGGCGCAGAACGTGGTGTGGGGCGGGGCCGCCGGCTGCATGCCGGTGGTGATCGGCTGGGCCGCGGTCACCGGCACGGTGCAGTGGCCGGCGTTCGTGATGTTCGCCGTCATCTTCTTCTGGACACCGCCGCACACCTGGGCGCTGGCCATGAAGTACAAGGACGACTACGAGCGCGCCGGCGTGCCGATGCTGCCGGTGGTCGCCACGGCCGAGCACGTGGCCCGCCAGATCCTGATCTACTCGTGGGTCATGGTCGGCTGGACGCTGCTCCTGCTGCCCGCGACGAGCTGGCTGTACGCGAGCTTCGCGGTGCTGGCCGGGTCGTGGTTCCTCTTCTACGCGCACCGCCTGTACTCCGGCGTCAAGCGCGGGGTGGAGACCAAGCCGATGGCGCTGTTCCACCGGTCGAACACGTACCTGATGATCCTGTTCTGCGCCCTCGCGGTGGACTCGGCGATCGGCCTGCCCACGCTCGGCCTGCCGTTCTGACGCGCGGCCGGGAATTCCCGGGCGTCGGCCTTCGTTGATCCCAGGCCGACCAATCACCCGAACGCCGAAAGTGGGTTGCTCTTGTCCGTGGCTGGGGACCGCCAACCAGACAACGCCACCGACCTCCAGCGCGAGCAGGACTACGTGTCCATGCTCTACCGCAGGCTCGACGCCGAACGCGAAACCACCGAGCGCCGCCTGGAGCGGGCGCTGCGCTCCCCGGGGGAGACGCCGCAGGAAAGCGCCGAGCGGGACGCCGCCAGCAGCCTCCACCACGAACGGCTCGCGCAGCTCGGCTCGGTCGAGCAGGGCCTGTGCTTCGGCCGGCTCGACTTCCACGACCAGGCCGGGCCCGCCTACATCGGCCGGCTCGGGCTGTTCGACTCCGACGGCGACTACGAGCCGCTGCTGCTGGACTGGCGCGCGCCCGCCGCGCGACCGTTCTACCTGGCCACCGCCGCGTCGCCGGAGGGCGTGCGGCGCCGCAGGCACATCCGCACGCTCAGCCGCAACGTCGTCGGCCTCGACGACGAGATCCTCGACCTGCGCGCGGCCGACGGGCAGCAGGCCGACCTGGGGCTGGCCGGTGAGGCAGCCCTGCTGGCCGCGCTGGAGCGCAAGCGCACGGGTGAGATGGGCGACATCGTCGCCACCATCCAGGCCGAACAGGACGACATCATCCGCGACGAGCTGGGCGGCGTGGTCGTCGTGCAGGGCGGGCCGGGCACCGGCAAGACCGCCGTGGCCCTGCACCGGGCCGCCTACCTCCTCTACACCTACCGCCAGCAGCTCGCCTCGCGCGGTGTCCTGGTGGTCGGCCCGAACAGCACGTTCCTGCGCTACATCGGCCAGGTCCTGCCCTCGCTCGGGGAGACCGGCGTGCTGCTGTCCACGATCGGGCAGCTGTTCCCCGGCATCCGGGCGCGCGGCGCGGACCGCCGGGAGGCGGCCGAGGTCAAGGGCCGCCCGGTCATGGTCGACGTCCTCACCCGGGCCGTCGCCGACCGCCAGCGGGTGCCGGAGGAGAAGTTCGAGGTCGCCTTCGACGACGACGTGCTGGTGCTGGACCCGGACGTGGTGGAACGGGCCCGCGACAAGGCCCGGCGCACCCGCCGCCCGCACAACCTCGCGCGGCGCGTGTTCGTCGACGCGATGCTGGACGCGCTGACCGAGCGGGCCGCCGTTCGCATGGAGGTCGACCTGTTCGAAGGGGTCCCCGACATCCCGCTCGAGGCGGGCGAGGACCCCGACGCGCCGGTGCTGGACGCGGGGGATCGGGTGGAGATCCGCAAGGAGCTGTCCGAGTCCGGCACCGTGGCGGCCGCGCTCGACGAGCTGTGGCCGAAGCTCACCCCGCAGCGGCTGCTGCGCGACCTGTTCGCCGACGCCGGCCGCCTGCTGTCCGCCTCCGACGGGCTGCTCTCCGACGACGACCGCGGCGCGCTGAAGCGCCCGGCGTCCTCGCCCTGGACGCCGGGTGACGTGCCGTTGCTCGACGAGCTGGCCGAGCTGCTCGGCGAGGACGACGCGGCCGAGCGCGAGGCCCGCGAGCGACGGGAGCGCGAGGAGCGCGCCTACGCCGAGGGTGTGCTCGACATCATGGACCAGGACGAGGAACTCCTGGACGAGGACCAGATCAACATCGCCGACATCCTCGACGCCGAGCTGTTCGCCGAGCGGCAGGAGCGCAGCAGCCACCTGACCGCCGCGCAGCGCGCCGCGCGCGACCGGACCTGGACGTTCGGGCACGTCATCGTGGACGAGGCGCAGGAGCTGTCGGCGATGGACTGGCGGCTGCTGATGCGGCGCTGCCCGAGCCGGTCGATGACCGTCGTCGGGGACGTCGCGCAGACCGGCGCGCCCGGTGGCGCGTCGTCCTGGCGGGACATGCTCGGCCGGTACGTCGGGGACCGCTGGCGCCTGCGCGAGCTCACGGTCAACTACCGCACGCCGGTGGAGATCATGAACCTCGCCGCCGAAGCCCTGCACGAGGTCGATCCGCGGCTGCGGGTGCCCACGTCGGTGCGGGAGACCGGAGTGACGCCGTGGCGAGCGCCGCTCGGTGAGCGGCCGCTGGCGTCCATTGTGGACGAGGAGGTGGCGGCCGCGGACGGCGGCACCGTCGCGGTGCTGGTTCCCGCGTCCCGGCTCGGCGCGGTCCGGTCCGAACTGGACGGTCACGGCGACGCGGTGTCGGTGCTGACCGTGGCCGAGGCCAAGGGACTGGAGTTCGACGGGGTCGTGGTGCTCGCGCCGGAGGAGATCGTGGCCGAGTCGCCGCGCGGGTGGAACGACCTGTACGTGGCGTACACCCGTGCCACGCAACGACTCGGCATCTTGTACTCCGCCGGACGGCCGACGTCAACGCCCGGTTAAGGTGTCGCCATGCGTAACGCTGGCAAGATCGTGCTCGCGGCGGCAGCCGCCCTCGCTCTCGGGGCCTGCGCGCCCGACCAGGACCCGTCGTCCTTCCCGCCCGGTGGCGGCCCGACCTACCCGGCGCCGGAGCCGGCTGGGGCGTCCGCGAGCGCCTCGGCGGGGCACGGCACGGGCAGCGCCGCGCACGAGTGCACCGCGGACGACATCACCGTGAGCGGCGAGTTCGGCAGCAAGCCGACGATCACCATCCCGGACGACTGCGGTGCGCCGACCAAGCTGCTGACCAAGGACCTGAAGCCGGGCACCGGCGCCACCGCGCACGCCGGCAGCACGCTGCAGATGGACTACGACCTGGTCACCTGGTCGGACAAGGTGGACCAGCAGAACTCGTTCGGGTCGGCGCCGTTCTCGTTCGCGCTCGGCGAGGGCACCGCGATCCCGGGCTGGGACCAGGGGCTGGAGGGCATCAAGCAGGGCGGCCGCCGCCTGCTGGTCATCCCGCCGGACCTCGGCTACGGCGCGCGCGGCAACGGCCCGATCAAGCCGAACGAGACGCTGGTCTTCGTGGTCGACGCGGTGCAGGTCACGGGCTGACGTCCGGCGCCCGCCGCGCCCGCGCGGCGGCCGGTGGTGGCCGGGCCTCGTTCGCGTGGCCGGGATGGTGGCAGCGTCCGCTGGAGGGGTGGGCGGCGCCTGATCGCCGTCCGGAACGGAGTCTGACCATGGACGTGCGTGGTGCGGTCGCGGTGGTCACCGGTGCCTCGTCGGGCATCGGGGCGGCCACCGCGCTCCGGCTGCACGAGGCTGGTGCTCGCCTCGTGCTGCACGGGCGGGACGGCGACCGGCTGGCCGCGCTCGCCGAGCGTACCGGCGGCGTCGCCGTGCGTGCCGACTTCGCCGAGCCCGGCGGCGTCGAGGCCGCGGCCGCCGAGATCACCGCCCGGGCCGGCCGCGTCGACGTGCTCGTCAACAACGCCGGCCTGGGCTACGCCGGACCGGTGGCCGGCATGTCCGGCGCCGACGTCCGGCGGCTGCTCGCCGTGAACCTCGCCGCGCCCGTCGAACTGACCCGCGCCCTGCTGCCCGCCCTCCTCGACCGGCCCCGCGCGGCAGTGGTCTTCGTCACATCCATCGCCGGCCGGGCGGGGGTGGCGGGGGAGTCGGTCTACTCCGCGACCAAAGCCGGGGTGGACGTGTTCGCCGAGAGCCTGCGGCTGGAACTGGCCGGGACCGGGGTGCGGGTCGGCGTCGTCGTGCCCGGTGTGGTGGACACCGAGTTCTTCGCCCGCCGCGGCCGTCCCTACCAGCGCCGCAGCCCCCGGCCGGTGCCCGCGGGCAAGGTCGCCCAGGCGGTGGTCGAGGCGATCACGGCCGAACGGGCCGAGCAGTACGTCCCGCGCTGGCTGAGACTGCCAATCGCGGTGCGCGCGACCGCGCCCTCGGTGTACCGTGCACTATCTGCCCGGTTCGGGGGTTCGAGCTGAGTTCCCGGAATCTTTCCGCCACTGGAAGCGCTGAAAGGTGACGTGTTAGTCCCGGTATTCCTCGGATTCGCCGCGGCGTTCCTGTTCGCGGCGTCTGCCGCGCTGCAACGACGCGCGGTGATCGAGGTTGCCGACACCGACGCCGGCGGGCGCGCCGCGCGGCACCGCGTCCCCGTACTGTGGCTGATCCGCAAGCTGTTGCGCAAGAGGGTGTGGCTCGCGGGATGGGCCACGAACCTGTTGGGCTTTTTCAGCCAGGCCGCCGCGCTGCACTTCGGGTCGATCGCGCTCGTGCAGCCCCTGCTCGTCACCCAGCTGCTCTTCGCGCTGCCGATGGCCTCGGCCGCGATCAAGCGCTGGCCGCCGCTGCGGGACTGGCTCGCCGGGCTCGCCATCACCGGGGGCGTGGTGGTGTTCCTGGCGGTCGAGGGCACCGCGCCGCTGGGCGGGTCGCCGGACCAGGGCCGCCTGCTCATCGCCGTGCTGATCGCCGCGGCCACCGTCGTCACCCTCGTGCAGGTCGCCCAGAACCGCGGCCCGCTCCTGCACAGCGCGCTCATCGCCACCGCTGCCGGCATCTGCTACGCGATCAGCGCAGCCATGATGAAGCTGACCACCGACCTGCTGTTGAACGAGGGTGTCGCTCACACCGCGCTCACCTGGCCGGGGTACGTGCTGGCGCTGTCGACCTTCTCCGGGCTGCTGCTCGGGCAGCAGGCGTACGGGTCGGGTTCGCTGTCCGCGGCGATCGCCGTGATGTCCATCGTCAACCCCGCGGCCAGCTACTTCCTGGGGCTACTGGCGTTCAACGCGACCCTGGTCACCGAGCCGGGCCCGCTCGCGGCGACGGCGGGCGCGGCCGCGCTGCTGATCGTCGGCGTGTTCGGCCTGGCGCACTCGCCGAGCGTCCAGGCGGAGACCAGCCGGTCCGCCCAACGCGGGGTTTATCCCGGAAGTGGTAAATTCCCGGGAACCGTCCCCACCCGTTCTTCGGACTCCTTCGCTCAGGAATAACTCAGGTTTCCGGCGTAGGTTTCGGGCCCGGCGGGTGGTGGAACCTACAGAGCCTGTCGATTGAGTGCGCTGCCCCCGCGCACCCAGGCAGACCCTTGGAGGCTGGAACCCGTGCACCACCGAGCGTCGTCCGGCGAGCGCCATTTGGTGATCGAAATACCGCATTTGCGGAAAACGATCAAGGATGCGGCGATTCTGTTGCTGGAAACCGTCGTCATCCCGTCGGTGCTCCTGGCGTTGCTGCTGAATTTCGTCGGTCTGGTTCCCGCGTTGTGCGCGGTGCTCGGATGGGCGGCGGTCGTCATCGGCGCCCGGCGCCTGATGAAGCGCGATATGCCCCGCACGCTGCTGCTGTGCACGGCGATGCTGGTCGGCCGGGCGGCGGTCGCGCTGATCACGTCCAGCGCGGTCGTGTACGTGCTGCAACCGGCCGTGGGCTCGGTGCTGATGTTCCTGATCTTCGTCGGC
>NZ_PQHW01000170.1 GCF_003385215.1 Amycolatopsis thermalba
GGGCAGGCCCGGAGGCTCCGGGGGCTGCGGGGCGGGCTTCGGTGCACGAGAAGGCCAGTCGCGGCAGCACGAGAAGGCCAGTCGCTCACCATTGCGCGAAAGGGCCACTCACTGCCGCACGAGTGGACCAGTCGTAGCGGTGCGAGAGGACCAACCGCACGCGAGCGCGCGAGTGGACCACTCGTAGCTACGCGAGAGGACCACTCGCGACCGCACGAGAGGCCCACTGCCGCAGCATGAGTGGACCAGCCACCACCCCACGAGAGGCCCACTCACGGCAGCGCGACTGGACCAACCACACCCGCACGAGAGGGCCAGTCGCTCGCCATCGCACGAAAGGGCCACTCACCGCCGCGCCAAGGGGCCAGTCGCGGCCGTGCGAGAGGACCAACCGCACGCGAGCGCGCGAGTGGACCACTCATAGCTACGCGAGAGGACCACTCGCGACCGCACGAGAGGCCCACTGGCGACCGCACGAGAGGCCCACTGGCGCAGCATGAGTGGACCAGCTACCGCCCCACGAGGGGGCCAGCCGCTCACCATCGCGCGAGAGGGCCAGTCGTGGCCGCGCGAGAGGTCCAGTTCACGTGACCGCGCGAGTGGGGCTACTCATCTCCCCGCGCGAGGGCCAGTCACCGCCGTATGAGAGGGCCAACCACAGCCGCATGAGAGGGCCAGTCACCGCCGCGCGAGAGGGCCAGTCACCGCCGCGTGAGTGGGCCATCCGTGCGTGGTGAGTGACCACCAGCAGCCTCTCGATCGGCAACCGCCCAGCTCAGTAGCACGGCGACACCACCGGCAGGCACACGTACGTCTCACCCCAATGCCCCTGCCCCGTCGCGGTCGTGGCGTAGCGGATCAGCGGTGCCAGCCGTGCGATGCCCTCGGCCAGTGCGTCCTGGTTTCGCTGCAACATCGCGGTCAGGCGGTCCAGCGAAGCCAACACCGGACGCAACCCGACATCGTTGTCATCAACCACTCCCCGCACCTGCCGCGACAACTCCTGCGCCCCCGCCAGCAACGTCGAAATCGCCCGCGCGCGGGCCGCCACCTCCGCCAGCACCAGGTTCCCGTCCGCCAGCAGCCGCACCAGGGCAGCGTCCCGGTCCGCCAGTGTGCGCGAGACCGCCGCCGTGTTCCCCAGCAGCCGCGACAACGCCGCATCCCGCGACGCGATCGTCTCCGACAGCTGCGACAACCCCGCCAGCGCACCCCGCACCGACGGCCCGCCCGGCAACGCCTCCGCCAGCACCTCGAACGACCGCGCCAGCCCCTCCGTGTCCAGCGCGCCAACCGTCGCCGACAGGTCCCCGAACGCGTCCAGCACGTCGTACGGCGCGACGGTCCGCTCCCGCGGGATCACCCCGTCGAGTGGCGCCGAACCGAGCGGGTCCAGCGCCAGGTACTTCCGCCCCAGCAACGTCTTGATCTTGATCGCCGCCGTCGTGCGGTCACCCAGCCAGGTGTCCTCGACCTCGAACCTCACGCGCACGGACCCACCGTCCAGCCCGACGTCCACCACCTCGCCGACCTTCACGCCGGCCACCCGGACCTCGTCACCGACCACGAGCCCCGCCGCCTCGCTGAACTCCGCCTCGTACGCCACCCCCGTCCCGATGATCGGCAGCGAATCCGCGTGCGCAGCCGCGACGAACGCCAGCACCAGCACCACGAGACCGGCAATTCCGATACCGGCAGGATCCCGATCACGCACCCCGCAGCCCCTTCCGCCGGGTTACGCTCTTAACACGTGCCTCCGATCGAATGACGTATCCACCGACATGTCGGAAAAGAACAACTCCCTCGGGTGACCCATGTCAGCATGTCGCCCATGACCGACTCCGAGCCCCGGTGGCGGAGACTCGAACCGGACCAGCGCAGGGAACAGATCTTCGCCTGCGCCGCCCGGCTCTTCGGCGAGCGTCCGTACGCCGAGGTGTCCACATCGGACATCGCGGCGGCGGCCGGCGTCGCCCGTGGGCTGATCAACCACTACTTCGGCACCAAACGCCAGCTCTACCTGTCGGTGCTGCGCCGCACGATGACGATCCCGACCGCGGCGCTGGACATCGTCACCGACGGCCCGCTCGAGGAGAAGGCCCGCGTCGCGGTCGACTGGTTCCTCACCCTCGTCACCAAACAGGGCAAGACCTGGCTGGTGGCGACCGCCCCGGATGGCCTGGGCAGCGATCCCGAGGTCGAGGCGATCCTCGTCGAAGCCGAACGCCGCTCGGCCGCGCGCGTGCTGGAGGCGCTGGGCGTGAAGGTCGACCCCGCGCACTCCGAGGCCTGCAACGCGCTGATCCGCGCCTACGGCGGCATGGTCAAGGCGGCGGGCCGCGAGTGGCTGCTGCGCGGCGACCTCGACCGCGACCAGGTGCACACGCTGCTGTCCCGCTCGCTGGTGACGCTGATCGAGGAGGTGTTCCCCGCGGTCACCGATAGGTGAGCAGCCGGGCGGCCCGCCCCTCGAAGTGCGCGTGATCGTTGAACGACACGAGCGTGACCCCGCCGCGCCCGGACACCAGCTTGGTGATCCCGCAGTTCACCGTCACCCGGTTGAGCCGCAGCAACCCCATCGCGGGGTCACCGAGCAGGTGCCCGGCCAGCGTGCCGATCACCCCGCCGGACGTGAACACCACCGCGCTCTCCCCCTTGCGCAACACGCCGACCAGGTCGGCCAGCGCGCCACGCACCCGCTCGGCGAACCGCGGCCAGGTCTCCGCGCACGGGCTGTCGTCGCCGGCGCGGACCCACGCGGCGAGCGAGGCGTCCAGCACTTCCTGGTAGCCGCGCGGGTCGTTCGCGTCCTGCCGCGCGCCGCCGCCGTGCCGGGCGACGATGTCCACGTGGTCGTACTCGTTCCAGCGCGGATCCTCCTTGGCCGCGGCACCCGCCCCGAGCCAGTCCAGGACGATCTCCGCGGTGGCGCGCTGACGGGCCATCGACCCGGTCCGGCCCTCGGTGACGCGGATCTTGCGGCGCAGCAGCTCGGCGCCGACCACCGCGCCCTGCTCGATGCCGGTGCTGGACAGCCGGTCGTAGTCGGCCGCGCCGAAGGAAGCCTGACCGTGCCGGATCAGGTGGATGGCGCCCATCGGCCGTCCTTTCGCTCGCCGTGCCCGCCGCAGCCTAGCCAGCGGTGTTGAGGAGACGGTTGGGCGTGCCCGAGGTTGCGCCCGAAATCTTGCCCGGCGTGGCGGTGGCGATCAGGGCGTCGGCGACCTGCGCCGGGGTCGCGTCCGGGTGCCCGGCCAGGTAGAGCGCCGCGGCGCCGGCCACGTGCGGGGTGGCCATCGAGGTGCCGCTGATCGTGGTGGTCGCGGTGTCGCCGGTGCCCCACGACGAGGTGATGTTCACGCCCGGCGCGTAGAGGTCGACGACGCTGCCGTAGTTGGAGAAGCTCGCCTGCCGGTCGGTCTGGTCGCTGGCGGCGACGGTGATCGCCTCGGTGACGCGCGCCGGGGAGTCGTCGCCGGCGTCGGCGCCCTCGTTGCCGGCGGCGATGGCGAAGGTGACGCCCCTGGCGATCGCGCCGCGGACGGCGTCGTCGAGCACGGGGTCGGCGCTGCCGCCGAGGCTCAGGTTCGCCACGGACGGCCCGCTCGCGGTCTGCGCCACCCAGTCGATGCCGGCCACGACCTGGTCGGTGGTGCCGCTGCCCTGCGCGTCGAGCACGCGCACCGGGACGATCCGCACGCCCTTGGCCACGCCGTACTCGCTGCCGCCGATGGTGCCTGCGACGTGGGTGCCGTGGCCGTGCTCGTCGGCGGGGTCGTCGTCGTTGTCGATGAAGTCCTTGCCGCCGGTCACGCGGCCGCCGAAGGTTTCGTGGCTCGCCCGCACACCCGTGTCGACGACGTAGGCGGTGACGTCGCCGGCCGGGGTGGCGTAGCGGTAGGACGAGTCGAGCGGCAGGTTGGCCTGGTCGATGCGGTCCAGCCCCCAGGACGGCGGGTTCTGCTGGACGTCGGTGATGCGCAGGACGTGGTTCTGCGCGACGTAGGCGACGTCGGGGTTGGCCGCGAGGCGCTTGGCCTGCGTTTCGCCGGCGTTGACCGCGAAGCCCCGCAACGCGGCGCTGAAGGTCCGGGTGGTGGTGGCGCCGTAGCGACTGGTCAGGTCGTCGGCCCGCGAGGTGGCGTTCTGCTTGAGGACGACGAGGTAGCTGTCCGCCACCGAGCCGGGGGTGCCGGCTCCGAGGATCCGGCCCTCCCGCGCCTGGGCGGGCCCGGCCCAGGCGGTCGTGGCGACCACCGCCGCGGCGGCCGCCGCCAGTCCGGACCACATCGCGCGCTTCCGCATGAGCCGCCGTCTCCTCTCCCCGACCGGGTGGTGCGATCTCATGCAATCCCGGGGGCCAGAGCAGGGGCAATGATTCACAGTTACCAGTACTCACCCAATTGAGCTATCTGCGAACCACCCGAAGGGATGAGACGTAGATCGTCGTTCTCGGCCGAGTAGAAGTCACTGACTGCTACCATCAGCGCTGGCGAAGTCGATTTCCAGGTGGTAACAGGTGTCCACGTCCGAGCGCGCGGTGCCGAGCCCGTTCGCCAGGAGACTCCGGTCCGCGATCGCCCGCAGTGGGCTCAGTCTCGATCGCATCCAGGCCCGCCTGCAGGCCAGCGGCGTGCCGATCAGCGTCACGGCCCTGAGCTACTGGCAGTCCGGCAAGCGGCAGCCCGAGCGGCAGAGCTCGATCTCGGCGGTGCGGGTGCTCGAGGACGTCCTCGGCCTGCAGCGCGGCGAGCTGCTGTCCCTGCTCCCGCCGCCGCGCCCGCGCGGGCTGCCGTCCCGCAGGCAGGCGGACGGGGTCGTGAAGTTCCCGATGGAGGCGCTGCGGATCCTGCTGGAACGGGTCGGCGCGCCGCACGCGCTGGAGCAGCAGCACCGGCTCAACCTGCTCAACCTGCACGACCGCTGCGAGATCGCGGCCGGCGGACGGCAACGCTCGCTGACCACGCGGTCGGTGTTCCAGGCGACCGCCGACCAGCAGGACCGGTGGATCCTGGTGTACGACCACGGCGGCGCGCCCGCGCCGGCGCTGCACCAGCTGCGCAACTGCCGCAGCGGGCGGGTCGAGATCGATCCCGAGCACGGCCTGACGGTCGCCGAGCTGCTGTTCGACCGCCCGATCCACCGCGGCGAGACTTGCCTGATCGAATACACGCTGACCAACAGCGGGCCGCCGTACCCGGACTGCGAGAACACCTACTACCGCGAGTTCCGCCGCCCCATCCGCGAGTACCTGCTGGAGATCCGCTTCGACGAGGCCGACGCGCTGCGCGGGTGCTGGCAGTACGCGCGCCGGGGCTCCGCGGAGACCGAGGAGCGGCGGGAACTGCACCTCGACACGGCGGGCGGGGTGCACGCCGTGGCGCTCGACTACGGCCCCGGGGTGTTCGGCATCTCCTGGGAGTGACCCTCAGGCGCCGAGGCGGGGCAGGCGACGGCTGTTCCACTGGTCGGCGATCTTCACCACGACCAGCGCCAGCATGCACAACGCCGTGGGCGGGACGGCCTTCATCAGGGCGAACGCGATCATCCCCAGCGCGGGCACCGCCGTCAGGCCGAGCAGCACCACCCGCCAGACCCGGGCCCAGCCGCCGGCCGTCCGGTCCAGCAACCGCCGGGCCGCCGCGTCCTGGCGGCCCGCCGGCGGACTGTCCACGATGGCCGGTGCGGCCGCGGCCAGGAACCGTTCGTCGAGCACGATCTTGCGCCGTTCCGGCGACGGCTCGTTGCGCGTGGCGTCGCTCGGCGGTTGTACGGTAGGCACGTTGATGCCTTCCTCTCCGGACGGACGTCGGCAACCGCGCGGCTCCCTGTGGCAGCAGGGCATGCCGCGACATCATTCATGGTGCAGAACCGGCTCGTTACCGTCACCCCGATCGCGGTACTCAGCGCCGACCGGCAATCCAGCGTCGCCGAACGGCTCGCGTCCGCCGTCAGGTCAGCACCGCGAGGACGGCGGCGATCCCGGCGAGCACCGCGAGCAGGATCAGGGCCGTGGCGTACCCGCCGACGCGTTCGGCGAGCACGATCGCCCCGCCGGGCGCGATGGCCGTGGCCGCCGTGATCGGCGCGTTGAACAGCCCGTTGAGCGCCCCGAACCGGGCCGTCAGCCAGCGGTCGGCGACGGCCGTGGCCTGCACGAGCGTGAAGGCGCCGCGGGCCATGCCGAGGATCACCGCGACCGCCAGCAACGCGCCAGCGGGCCCGGGCAGCAACGCGAGCAGGACGAGCGCGGCGCAGCTCGCGGCGAGGACGCCGGTCGTGCGCGCGGCGGGCGCGCTGCTGCGCGGCACGGCGGCGAACACCAGCCGCCCGAGGACCTGGCCCGCGCCGACCAGCCCGAGCGCGACCGCCGCGAGCGCGTGGCTCAGGCCCCGTTCCACGAACAGCGGCACGACCACGATCGCCGACGCGTACAACCCGAGAGCGGCCAGCGTCATCGCCGTCTGCAGGAGCCGGAACCGGGCCGAGCGGGTCACGTGGCGCACCGGGGTGGCCGCGGGGCGCGTGCGGTGGTCCGGCCAGGCGGGGGTGAGCAGCAGCCAGTGCACCGGCAGGTTGACCACGACGAAGACCGCGGCGTAGACCAGGTAGCTCGCCCGCCAGCCGACCTGGTCCACCAGCAACGCGGTGAGCGGCGCGAACACGGTGCTCGCCAGGCCGCCGACCAGCGTCACGATGGTCAGCGGACGGGCCCGGCGGTCGCCGTACCAGATGGTGATCGCCGCGAACGCCGGCGGGTACAGCTGCATCGCCTGCGCCACGCCGACGACTCCCCAGGCGAGGAAGAACAGCGGGCGGCTCGGCGCCGTGGCCACCAGCACGAGCGCGACGGCGGCGAGCACCGACCCGGCGGTCATCACCAGCCGTGGCCCGTACCGGTCGATCATGCGCCCGAGCGGGATGCCCGCACCCGCCGCGACCAGCAGGCCGGCCGAGAACGCGAGCGTGATGGTGCTCGGTGTCCACCCGGTGGTGCCCGCGATCTGCGCGGTGGCGACCGGGAGCGCGTAGTAGAGCGCGCCCCAGCTGATCACTTGCGTGCCGCACATCCCGACGAGCGCCCGGCGGAGGTGTCGTTCCCCTATAGTGGACACCGCCCACATCATAGAGGAAGATTGGGGAGTCAGCTGAGCTTGTTGCGGAGCACCTTCCCGGTCGCGTTGCGCGGCAGCTCCGGCACGAACTCGACGTCGCGCGGCACCTTGTAGCGGGCGAGGTTGCCCTTGACGTAGTCGCGGATGGCGTCGGCGTCGAGCTTGGAGTCCTTCTTCGTCACCACGATCGCCTTGAGGCGCTGGCCGAAGTCGGCGTCCGGCACGCCGATCACGGCGGCTTCGAGCACGTCCGGGTGCTCGACGAGCAGGTTCTCCACCTCGACCGGGAACACGTTCTCGCCGCCGGAGACGATCATCTCGTCGTCGCGGCCGTCGATGAACAGCAGGCCGTTCTCGTCGAAGTGGCCGACGTCGCCGGTGGAGAGCAGGCCGTCGATGATCTCCTTGTGGCGGCCGTCGGTGTAGCCCTCGAAGGACAGGCCGCTGCCGACGAACACGCGGCCCGTCACGTGCGGCTCGGTGATGCGGTTGCCCTGCTCGTCGTACAGCTGGACCTTGCAGGTCACCGGCGGGCGGCCGACGGTGCCGGGGGCCTTGCGCCAGTCCTCGGGGGTGGCGACGGTGGCGACCGCGACCTCGGTGGAGCCGTAGAGGTTGTAGATCACGTCGCCGAACGCCTGGGTGGCGCGGTTGCCCAGGTCGGGTGAGAGCGCCGAGCCCGCGACGAAGATGATCCGCAGCGACGACGTGTCGTACTTGCCCAGGACGTCCGGCCCCAGGTCGACGATCCGCTGCAGCATGGTCGGCACGAGGACCAGCGCGGTGCACCGGTGGTCGGCGACGCCCTTCAGGGTGGCTTCGGGGTCGAACCGGCGGCGCAGCACGACCTTGCAGCCGAGCGCGAACGACAGGATGAACTGCGAGATGCCGGTGCCGTGGAAGATCGGGGCGCCGAGGAACGTGGCTTCGCCGGCGCGCAGCGGGATGCGGTCGAGGAACTGGACGGTGGCCAGCACGGAGGTCCGCTCGCGCGGGGCGCCCTTCGGGGTGCCGGTGGTGCCGCTGGTGAGCAGCACGAACCCGCCGCGCTGGGGCGGCGGCGGCAGCGGGCGGTCGTCGGTGCTGGCGATCAGCTCGTCGAGGACGGGGTTGTGGTCGGCGGGGTCGGGTTCGTCCACCCAGGCCAGGTAGCGGTCGACGGTGTCCGGGATGCCGGAGAGCAGTTCGGTGAACTCCTGGTCGTGGACGAGCACCTGGACCTTTTCCCGCGCGGCGACGTCGGTGAGCTGCGGTTTCGCGAAGCCGGTGTTCATCAGCAGGAGGCGCGCGCCGACCTTGCCCGCGGCGATCATGACGGTGACCAGACCGCGGTGGTCGCGGCACAGCGCCGCGATCACGGTGCCCGGCCGCACGCCGCGGTCCGCCCAGGCGCGGGCGAGCGCGTTGGAGCGCAGGTCGAGCTCGCGGAAGGTGAGCGGCCCCAGCTCGTCGACCAGCCCGATGGCGTTCGGATCGCGCCGGGCGGAGGTCTGCGCCGCGGCGGCGAACGGACCCACCTTGCGGGTCGCGATCACGCTGCGCAGACCTTCGTCCAACCGGGGAAACGGGACGAGCCCGGCGCGCCACATGACCTCCAGGCCGCGGGCGGTCTCCGCCACCTTGCCGGGGAGCACGGACAAGCGGGGCGGAATTCGCATGGACAGCACCTCCATTGGGCCGACCGTACTGGGAGTATGTGTGGTTACTGGACAGTAGCCGAAGGGCGTGGGGGTGCGCCAGGGTGGCGGGGTGGAACGGGCGAAAGGGATAAATAGGGCGGGTCGGGCGT
>NZ_PQHW01000171.1 GCF_003385215.1 Amycolatopsis thermalba
AAGGCTTCTACAACACACGCCGACTACATTCAGCGCTGGGATATCGACCACCGATCGAAGTGCTCGACGAATGGTTCACCAATCAGCAGGTTGCGTGATACAGTCCGCTTGAGCCGCGTCCGAGATTTTCGGAGCACATCAAAAGAGTACCTTGACACGCCTGATCGGCGACCAAAGACCGGCTGTGGATCGGGGGCGGGGGAGGTCTGGTTGGGGTAGCCGGTGCTGCTGCGTTGCCGGCCGCCGGTTGTGCAGGGCTGCCGCGCGGCCCCGGGGGTAGCCGGTGCTGTTGCGTTGCCGGCTTGCGGTTTGCCGGGCTGCCGCGCGGCCCTGGGCCGTAGTCGGCCCACCGCCGTTGCCGGCCGCCGGTTCGCAGGCTGCCGCGCGGCCAGGTCCACTACCGCCCCACTTCCGTCACCCCCACTTGTCCACTGTTCTTCCACCCCCCACCCTCCAATGCAGCGCTTCGAGTGAGTTTGGGGTACCGCCGGGTGACGCGACCACGCTGCGCAACCCCTGCTCGCCAAAACCTTGATCAACTGGGCGATCGAGAACCGTTCGAGTTTCATCCGATGCGGGGCTACGGCGAGAAACCGAATCCGGCACGTGAGGGTTGGAAACCGTCACCTTCGGGTGCTGAGTGGTGGGAGATCAACACGCCAGGTACGCATGAGCCTGACAGGTCCACCGAGGCCAGGAGGTAGGGAGATGTTAGGCAAGTTCGCCAGGGTCATCGCGGTGGCGGTGGCCGGCAGCGTGCTGGCGGTGGGCGGCGCAGGCGTCGCCGCGGCCGGGGGGAAGGGTACGTCCAGCACGCAGGCCGCCGCGGAACAGGTTCTCCAGTTGCGCGACCAGCTCGCCAGGGCCGCCTACGCCGGGGAGGTGCCCGCCACCCAGCGGTCGCTCGGCGCGATGAGCCCGGTGCTCGGCGACCTCGCCGCCGGGCAGAAGTACTCCATCCAGTCCGACGCGCAGCAGACTGCCGCCACGAGCAACGACTACGCCACCGAGGCGAGCCGCATCCTGGCCGATCCGTCGAAGGCTGGCGAGGTCCGCCAGCTGCCGCCGGTGCCGGACATCCCGGACCTGCCACCGCCGCTGAACCTCGTCAGCAACCTGCTCAAGAACCTGCTGAAGACCGTGACGAGCCTGCTCGCCTCACTGCTCGGCTCGGCTCCGCCGCTCCCGGTGCCGGTGCCGATCCCGGCAGCCTGACCAGCGATCCGGCAGGGGGGCCGGAATCCGATGTGGACGTCCACATCGGATTCCGGTCTTTTTACGCCCGCAGTCCCAGGCGCAGTGCGCCCGCCGCCTCCGAGGTCGCCTCCCGGAACCGCCTGCCGACGCCGAGGAAGTTGACGTAACCGTGAATGAGATCGCGCTGACGGCTCAACGTGACCGGCACACCCGCGTCCCGCAGCTTGGCCGCGTACGCCTCGCCCTCGTCGCGCAGCGGGTCGAACCCGGCGGTGGCGACGTAGGCGGGCGGCAGCCCGGTGAAGTCCTCGGCGAGCAGCGGCGACAGCCGGGTGTCCGTGCGGTCCACCCCGGTCGGCGCGTAGTGGTCGATGAACCACGTCATGTCGGCGTCGGTGAGGAAGAAGCCGCTGGCGAAGATCTCCCGCGACCGGCGCCGCGTGCTCGCGTCCACCCCGGGGTAGAGCAGCAGCTGGAACGCCGGGGCCGGGCCGCCGCGCGCGGTCGTCACCTGGGCGGTCACCGCCGCGAGGTTGCCGCCCGCGCTGTCGCCGCCCACCGCGATCCGGTCCGGGTCCACGCCCAGGTCGGCGGCCTTGGAGTGGGCGTAGCCGAACGCGGCGAGGGCGTCGTCGGTGGCCGCGGGGAACGGGTGTTCGGGCGCGAGCCGGTACTCCACCGAGAGCACCCGGACGCCCGCGTGCTTGGCGAAGTAGCGGGCGGTGTTGTCGTGGCTCGCGCGGCTGCCGATCACCCAGCCGCCGCCGTGGAAGAACACCAGCAGCGGCGACGGCGACGGCAGCCCCTCGGGCACGTACAGCGTCGCCGGCAGCGGGCCGTGCTCGGCCGGGATGACGATCTCCTGCGTGCGCACCGGCTCGATCGGCTTGCCGCTGACCAGGTGGCCGGACTCGAGGATCCGCTGCCGGGCGACCTCGGGCGTGCCCGCGCTCATGCTGACCCGGTTGAGCTGCTGGAGCCGGAGCAGCAGCTGGGCGTCGAGCGCGAGTTCCTGGCCGTCCAGCCGGATGGGGCGTCCGGCGATCAGCCGTCGCGCGGCCCCGGGGAGCCCGAAGATCAGTTGAGCCGCGAGGGCTTCCGCGCGGCTCCGCAGTGAGGTCGCCATGACCCGGGAGGTTACTCACTAGTAGGCAAACTGACCAGGGTGTGACCGCCGCCTCCGTCCCAGATCCTGGTCCTCCACCTAGTACTCCAGCGGCACTTCGTGATCTTGCTCTGGTAGGTTCTGGGTCTTGTGTGGGTGGATGAGGACGTCTCGGCGTGGGCGGCGGGCTTGGAGGAGTTGTTCGGGCGGGTCGCGGGGCGGTTCTTCCGGGCCGAGCCTCGCCGACGTGCGCGCGCCTACGTGCGAGGCTTGTTAGCGCCGTTGGCGGACAAGAACGGCTGGACCCTGGCCGAGGTTGCTGGCGACACGACCCCGGATGGCATGCAGCGGCTGCTCAACGCCGCCGCCTGGGATGCCGACGGTGTCCGCGACGACGTGCGGGCCTTTGCCGTGGAACACCTCGGCGCCCCGGACGGTGTCCTGGTGGTGGACGAGACCGGATTCCTCAAGAAAGGCACCAAATCCGCCGGGGTGCAGCGGCAGTACTCCGGGACCGCGGGCCGGATCGAGAACTGCCAACTCGGCGTGTTCCTCGCCTACACCACAACGAAAGGACGCGCTCTGGTCGATCGAGAGCTGTATCTGCCGAAATCCTGGATCGCCGACCGTGAGCGTTGTCGCGACGCGGCGGTGCCGGACGAGGTCGAGTTCGCGACGAAGACCACCCTGGCCAAAGCGATGCTCGCCCGCTCGTTCGCGGCCGGTGTTCCCGCACGATGGGTGACCGCTGACGAAGCCTACGGCCAAGACAACAAGTTCCGATCCTGGCTGGAACAGCACAACATCGGCTACGTCGTCGCCGTCCCCCGCAGTCAGCCCTTACCCGCCGGCGGGTTCGCCACCGCACGAGCGGATCACCTCCTCGCCCAGGCGCCACCCGAGATCTGGAAACGCCGCTCAGCAGGTGACGGTGCCAAAGGACCACGACTCTACGACTGGGCCACCGCCACCATCCCCACGATCGGCGAGCACACCCCCGACGGGTGGACTCGACGCCTGCTCGTCCGTCGCCAGATCACCCCCACCGGGGTCGAACCCGAACTCGCCTACTACCTGTGCTGCGCCCCCGCAACCACGCCGGACGAGGAGCTGATCCGGGTCGCGGGTGCCCGCTGGGCCATCGAGGAATGCTTCCAGACCGCCAAGAACGAAGTCGGCCTTGACCACTACCAAGTCCGGCGTTACGACGCCTGGTATCGCCACATCACCCTGGCCATGCTCGCGCACACCTATCTCGCGGTCACGGCAGCGGTGTCCCCAAAAGTCCTGGCCGCGGCCTCATCCCGCTCACCCTCAGCGAAATCCGCCGTCTGCTGGCACATCTGATCCACACCCCACCGCGCTGGCGCCCGATCCTGGCCTGGTCACACTGGCGACGCCGTCACCAACACCGCGCCAAGACCAGCCACCACCAGCGAAGACAGCACAAACATCACGAAGTGCGGCTGGAGTACTAGGTGGAGGGGTTAGCCTCGAACTCGTGACTAGTGCGGCGGTCAACGTGGTCGGTATCGGCGGCTCCCTGCGCCCGGGCTCACAGTCCGAGCGCGCCCTGCGGATCGCGCTGGGCAGCGCGGCCGAGGCCGGGGCCGAAACGCTCGCCCTCACCGGCGACGACCTGGTGCTGCCGTTCTACGACTCGGCGATCGAGGAACGCACGCCGCAGGCGGTCCGCTTCGTGGAGGCGATCCGCCGGGCCGACGGGCTGATCATCGTCTCGCCCGGCTACCACGGCGCGCTGTCCGGGCTGATCAAGAACGCGCTGGACTACGTCGAGGACCTGCGGCCGGACGAGCGCCCCTACCTGGACGGCCGCGCGGACTTCCTGGCCGCCGTCGCGTTCGGGTGGCAGGCCGCGGTGACCACGCTCGACCAGCTGCGGACCATCACCCACGCGCTGCGCGGGTGGCCGACGCCACTCGGCGGGTCGATCAACTCCGCGGAGGTCAAGTTCGACGAGGTCGGCGGCGCCTCCGAGGAGAAGGCCGTGACCACGCTCAAGCTGATCGGGCGGCAGGTCGTGGACTTCGCCCGCGCCCGCCGCTGAGGATTCGTCCACCGGCTCACGGGGTATCCACCCGCTGACACCTGCCGTCGGCGGAGGGGAACCAGGTGGAACCGGTTTACACAGCGGTCGCGACCGCCCGTGGCGACGGACGGAACGGCGAGGTCACGACGTCGGACGGCGTGATCGACGAACGGCTGGCCGTGCCCAAGGAGATGGGCGGCCCCGGCGGCGAGATGACCAACCCGGAGCAGCTGTTCGCGGCCGGGTACGCCGCCTGCTTCCACAGCGCCGTCCGGCTGGTGGCGCGCAAGGCCGGCGTCGAGCTGGACGACTCCGCCGTCACCGCCGAGGTCGGGATCGGCCGGGTCGCCGGCGTCCTGGAGCTGGCCGTCAAGCTCGTGGCCCACCTGCCCGGCCTGGAGCAGGACCAGGCCGGTGAACTCGCGGCGCAGGCGCACCAGGTGTGCCCGTACTCGCGCGCCACCAGGGGAAACATCCAGGTCGAGATCACCGCGACGACCTGACGAAGAGTTGTCGACAAGGAGGATTTTTTCGATGGCGAACGCACCCATCAAGAGCCCGCTCAGCCCGGCCGACAAGGAGATCACCGGTAACGCGCTGCAGGCCGCGCTGGTCGACCTGGTCGACCTGTCGCTGATCGCGAAGCAGGCGCACTGGAACGTGGTCGGGTCGAACTTCCGCAGCGTGCACCTGCAGCTCGACGAGCTGGTGGCCACCGCGCGCAACTACGTGGACGAGGTCGCCGAGCGCGCCAACGCGATCGGCATCTCGCCGAACGGCAAGGCCAAGACCGTCGTGGAGAGCTCGGGTCTGAAGGACTACCCGGACAACTGGCAGAGCGTGGAGTCCACGATCGAGAACATCGTGAACATCCTCGCCGACCTGATCCAGCGCATGCGCAAGCGCATCGACGAGACGGACAAGAGCGACCTGGTCACCCAGGACCTGTTCATCGAGATCACGCACGAGCTGGAGAAGGCCCACTGGATGTGGCAGGCGCAGACCGCCTGACCGGCGCACGACGAGGGCCCCGGGAGCGTTCTCGGGGCCCTCGTCGCGTCAGCGCAGCCCGACCGCCTTCATCGCGAAGTGCACCTCCGCCGCGGTCTGCTTGATCGTCTCGGCGATCACCAGCGAGCCGTGACCGGCGTCGTAGCGGTAGAACTCGTACGGCAGGTCGCGCTTGGCCAGCCGCTCCAGGTAGTTCTCGATCTGCCGGATCGGGCAGCGCGGGTCGTTGTCGCCGGCCAGGACCAGCACCGGCGCCTTGACCGCGTCGACGTAGGTGATCGGCGAGCACTCCTGGTACACCGCGGGCACGTCCTCCGGTGACCCGCCGAACAGCGCCCGGTCGAACTGGCGCAGCTGCTCCATCTCGTCCTCGTAGGCGGCGACGTAGTCCGCCACCGGCACGCTCGCGACCCCGGCCGCCCACCGGTCGGGCTGGGTGCCCACGGCGAGCAGCGTCAGGTAGCCGCCCCAGGAGGCGCCGGAGACGACCATCCGCGCCGGGTCGCTCAGGCCGCTGGAGACGGCCCAGTCGTACACCGCGGCGACGTCCTCCAGCTCGGTCAGGCCGGGGCGGCCCTCGATCGCGTCGCGCCAGGCCGAGCCGTAGCCGGTGGAGCCGCGGTAGTTGACCTCGACGACGGCGAACCCGGCGTCCAGCCACACCGCGCGGTAGGCGGAGAAGCGGTCCTCGTCGGCCGCGTGCGGGCCGCCGTGCAGGGTGAACACCGTGGGCAGCGGTCCGTCCGGCGCGTTCCGCGGGCGGGCGACCAGCGCGTGGATGCGGCCGCCCGCGCCCTCGACGAACGCGTCGGTGACCGGCGCGGAACCGGGTGCCGGGTCGCCGGGCGGGGTGAGCAGGACGGTGTCGGTACCGTCGGTCGCCCGGGCGCGGATGACGGCGGGCTCCGCGGCGCTGGACCAGGAGTACTCGACCGTGCCGTCGGGGCGCACCCCGGCGCCGCCGATCCGGCCCGGCGGCGTGTCCACAGCGGACAGTTCGCCGGTGGTCAGGTCGTAGCGGTGCAGCGAGCTGCGGGCCTCGTGGAAGTGCACGACGAGCAGCGCGTCGGCCGACGGGTACCAGGTGGCGACGACCTCGCCGGGCAGGCCGAGGTCCAGCTCCTGCTCGGTGCCTGCGGCCACGTCCCAGACCAGCAGCTCCTCGCGGCCGCGGCGCTCGTGCAGCACGAGCAGCCGCTGGTCACCGGCGACGGGCGAGAACTCCAGCGGCGTGAGGCCCTTGCCCTCGCCGTCCCACTTGTCGGCGACGGCGTCGAAGTTCGTGGTGTCCAGGACGCGGACCGCGGGGTGACGGGAGTCACCGTGCTCGGCGTGGGAGATGGCGAGCAGCGACTCGTCGCGGGACAGCGCGGCGACGCCGGCGTCCTGGTCGCTGGCGTAGAAGCGGGTGGTCTGCCCGTCGCGGGTGGCGAACAGCTCGCTGCCGTCGTCGGTGGAGACGCCGCTGGCGATGACGCGGTGGCCGATCTCGAGCCCGGCCGGGTAGCCGGCGTGGTCGCCGGGCTGGGCGGGCTCGGCCGGGCCGCCGTCGAACGGCTGACGCATCCAGGTGCCGAACTCGTCGCCGTCGGTGTCGTTGAACCACCAGATGGCGCTGCCGTCGGGGGAGGTGGTGGCGTGCAGGGTGCCGTTGGGGCGGTCGGTGACCTGGCGGTGCTCGCCGGTGGCGCGGTCCCAGGAGTAGACCTCCCACACGCCGCTGGCGTTGGAGACGTAGATGTTGCGGTCGGGCGCGTCGAGGGACCAGTCCGGCACCGACACGCGCGGGGCGTGGAACCGGGCGCGCCAGCGGGACTCGGCCTCGGGGTCGTCGAAGAGGCGGTCGGGGATGTTCGCGGGCGGGTGCTGGGTAGTCACCCCTCGATCCTGCCAGCTCGTGCCCGTACCGTGTGCGTGTGCTGGAGGGATACGCGCCCGGGTTCGCGCAGGACGCGCTGTCGATCATGGCGTCACGCACCGCAACCGGCCGTGCGGAGTACGTGTTGCGACTGCTGCGGCCGGGCATGCGCGTGCTCGACGTGGGGTGCGGCCCGGGCACGATCACGGCGGGCTTCGCGACGATCGCCGGGCCGGGCAACGTGGTGGGGCTGGACCGGGAGCCGGGCCAGTTCCCGGAATCGTCCACAGTGGAGTTCGTGGCCGGGGACGTGTACGCGTTGCCGGTGGCGGAGGAGAGCGTGGACGTGGTGTTCGCGCACGCGTTGTTCGAGCACTTGACGCGTCCCGCCGATGCCCTTGCCGAAATCCGCCGGGTGTTGCGGCCCGGCGGCACCCTGGCGTTGTCTACTTCGGACTGGTCGCGCGCGCGGCTGCGCCCGGGCACGGCGAACGTCGCTGCCGCTCTGCGGGGCCACTACCTGCTCTGCCGCCGGGCGGGCGGCGACCCGTTCGCCGGGAAGCACGTGACGTCGTGGGTCACCGCGGCTGGTTTCCGGGACGTCCGCACCCACGGCCGCTTCCGGGCCGACATGAGCTACCGCCAGCTGGCGCGTTACGTGGAGTCACGCTTGGACGCCGCGCTGAGCGCCTCCCCGCTGGACCGCGACCAGCTGGCCTCCGCCGCCCGCTCCGCCTGGGCCTGGTCCCACACCGGCGACGGCGACTTCACGCAGTACTGGGTAGAGCTGCTGGCTACGAAGTAAGGCGCTACGCGCGTCCCTGAAAGGCGCCGGCTCCGCTGGGGATCGGGCCCGGAGGGGGTGTGGTTGGAGGAGGCGGGCACCACCCAACACGGCCGCCGGTCCTCAACGGGTAAAAGCGACTGTGAGGGCACCTCGGCTTCCGGCGCGGATGTCGCCCCGCGACACGCGCCACACGCGGCACCCAACCCACTCACCACGCGAATCGCGGGGGGTCCAGGGGGCTTGCCCCCTGGCGGGGGTCTGGGGGTTCGACCCCCAGAGAACACAAAGGAAAATCCCCCGTCCGCCAGCTTTACGGCGGACAGGGGATCCCCGGATTTTCCGTCGGGGTGGCGGGATTTGAACCCACGACCTCCTCGACCCGAACGAGGCACGCTACCAAGCTGCGCCACACCCCGATGTACTGCTTAGCGGGTCGAAGAAGAGTTTAGCGGATGTCGCTGGGGGCTTTGCGGGGGGTGGCCTTGGAGGCGTTCGTCGTGGTCTGGCCGCGTTCGACCAGGGTCAACAGGGTCGCTTCGGGTGGGCAGGCGAAGCGACCCTGTTGACCC
>NZ_PQHW01000172.1 GCF_003385215.1 Amycolatopsis thermalba
GGCCCGATGCCGTCGCCGGGGTCGTCGCGGTCGGCGGCGGGGGGGTGAGCGACACCGCGGGCTGGCGGCGATTCGGTGACCTCCGCGGCGGCCAGGGCGGTGGCCTGCTGCGCTTTCGCGGCCCCTGGCCGCGGTGATGGCCGGAGCGGCTACCAGCGCCGCAGGATCGGCCCGATGCCGTCGCCGGGGTCGTCGCGGTCGTCGGCGGGAAGGGCGGTCCGGCGGGCCGGCTCGGTGACCTCCGCGGCGGCCAGGGCGGTGGCCTGCTGCGCTTTCGCGGCCCCCGGCCGCGGTGATGGCCGGAGCGGCTACCAGCGCCGCAGGATCGGCCCGATGCCGTCGCCGGGGTCGTCGGCGGGAGGGGCGGGCCGGCGGGCCGGCTCGGTGACCTCCGCGGCGGCCAGGGCGGCGATCTGCGCTTCCGTGGTCTCCCCGGCCGCGGTGATGGCCGCCTGCTGCTGGTCGGCGGGCAGGGCGTGCCAGTCGTCCACGGCCTGGTGCAGGGAGGCGACTGTCCGCTCGTCGAGGTAGGCGGAGTACAGCAGGTCCTGCGGCTGCGCGCGGCCGGCCACCACGTCGCGGGCGAAGTCGGCGATGTCCCCCTCGCCCCGGGCGAGCAGTGTCATCCAGTTCCGCAGCGCGGCGCGGCCCTGCTCGGTGCGCCACGGCGAGAGGTGACCGTTCATCGCACCCCCGGGTGGCGGTACGGCTCACCGGGCCACGCCTGCGCGGCGATCTCGCCGTTGCCCGCCACCATCTCGGCGATCGACTGGACGGTGTGGGCCAGGGCGTTGAGCGCGTCGACGGCGGTGCCCAGGGCCGTCGCGTCGGTCATGATCCCCGCGATCGCCTGCCGGATGGACTCGCCGTCGGCGAGGCCGATGATTCCCATCAGGACGGCCTTGGCGCGGCTGCCGATCTTCAGCACGGCGCCGAGGCCGGAGTCGAGCAACGCTTCCAGCGCGATGTCGAGCGCGAGCATGGCGTCGTAGGCCGCGCGGGCGAAGTTCTTGATCTTCCAGCTCGCCTCGGTGCAGAACCGCGCGTGCGCGGCGCAGGCGTAGGAGTAGTCGGTCAGCCAGGCGCGGGCGGCTTCCCCGGCGTGCCCGGTCCACAGTTCCTGGATGCCGTAGCGGCCGCGGTCGATGTTCTGCTTGATCTTGCCGAACGCGAGGCCGGTGTCCTCGAACACCATGCCCTGCCGCAGCAGCGCGTCCCAGTCGCCGGCGACCAGTTTCTGCACGACCGTCAGCAGGTCGATGCCGATCAGCTTCGCCAGCAGGCCCCGCACGGAGCCGCTGACCGAGGCCGCGCCGAAGATCTTGTCCGAGATCTTCTGCAGCTCGATGTTCCAGCCGCCGTAGGCGTCCTCGGACGGGTTGTCCGGCCCGGTGTACTCCAGTTCCGGATGGCGGGGGTCGCGGGAGGCGTCGTCGAAGTCGGTGAAGGTGGCCGCGGTCTCGGGCGCGGCGACGTCGTCGGCGTCGATCCGCTCGGACAGCGCGTCCGGGTAGGTGCGGTCGAGGGCCGCGGCCGCCCGGCGGTCGGTCGAGGCGTACATCTTGGCCGCCGCGACCAGGGTGGCGTCGTAGGCGTGGGCCAGGGCGGCCGCGCGGCCGGCGTTGGCGACCCCGAGCGCCTGCCACCGGTCCAGCGGGGCGGCCAGTTTCCCGAGCAGCCCCTCGCCCAGTTCGTTCGGACCGCCGGTCGCCGCGGCGGCGTACAGCTGAGCGGCGTGCCCGGCTCGCCCGGCCAGCCGGGCGAGCTTGGTGATGGCCGCCGGATCGGCCCTGAACTCGTCGATGATGACCGCCTCCCCCGCCGCGCCGTCGAAGCAGACGCAGCATAACCCGGCTCGCCCGCGACCGACGGTGACCGAGCGGCCCGATTTGCCGGAACGGGTATTTCGGCCTTATCGCCGGGTGCCTCGCGCGGCCTACCGTGTCCGGCACGAGCGGAAGAAGGGCGGATGCCATGGAGATCAACCGGATCGGGCGCGAGGTGAGCGTCCTGAGCGACCAGGCCGAGGTGCCCGGCATCGGCTTCCTCCCGGTCAACGCGTTCGTCCTGCACGGCGCCGAACCGGTCGTCGTCGACACCGGGCTGAGCCTGCCCGGCCGCGGCTTCCTGGACGCCCTGGGGACGGTGATCGATCCCGCGGACGTGCGGTGGATCTGGCTGACCCACCCGGACCGGGACCACACCGGCGCGCTGTTCGACCTGCTCGAGCTGGCGCCGCGGGCCCGCTTGGTCACCACCTACCTCGCGATGGGCATCATGTCGACCGAGCGGCCGCTGCCGGTCGACCGGGTGTTCCTGCTCAACCCCGGCCAGTCGCTGGACGCGGGCGGCCGCCGCCTGACCGGGTTCCGGCCGCCGCTGTTCGACAGCCCGGCGACGGTCGGTTTCTTCGACCACAGCAACGGGGTGTGCGTCAGCTCGGACTGCTTCGGCGCCCCGATGCCCACCCCGGAACTCGCCACCTGCGACGACGTGGCGAACGCCCCCGCGGAGGCGCTGCACGCCGGCCAGCTGCTGTGGGCCACGGTGGACAGCCCGTGGGTGCACAACGTCGACCGGGACCGGTACCTGGCGACGATGGCGCCGCTGCGGGAGTTCGACCCGGCGGTCATCCTGAGCACCCACCTGCCCCCGGCGCCGGGGCGCGCGGCGGAGTTCCTCGACCGGGCCGCCACGGCTCCGGATGCCGACCCGTTCGTCGGCCCGGACCAAGCCGCGCTGGAGGAACTGCTGGCGACCTTCGAACCGGCGCCGCCCGTGGTCACCTAACCGAAGAGCAGCGCGCTGCCGTGCGCGCGTTTGAAGTACAGGTGCGCGTCGTGTTCCCAGGTGATCGCTATTCCGCCGTGCAGCTGGATCATCTCGGCGGCGGCGTGCTGGAACGCCTCCGAGCACACCAGGCGCGCTGTCGCCGCGTCCGCCTCCAGGTCGTCGCCGGTCAGGGCGCCGTACAACGCCGACCGGGCGGCTTCCACGTGCACGTGCACGTCGGCCATACGGTGCTTGAGCGCCTGGAAACCCCCGATCGGACGGCCGAACTGGCGCCGCTGCTTGGTGTACTCGACGGTCAGCTCCAGCGCCCTGGCCGCGGCCCCGACCTGCTCGGCCGCCAGCGCCACGACCGCGAGCGCACGCAGCCGCCCGAGGTCGAATCCACCGGTGTCCAGCCGTCGCGCCGGGGCGGCCTCAAGCGAGACGACCGCCAGCCGCCGCGCCGGGTCGAGGGTGGTCACGGGCTCCCGGCGGGCGTCCGCCGGGGCGACCTCGAACAGGCCCGGGCCCTCCGGCGTGCGCGCCACCACGAGCAGGACGTCCGCGAGGTCGCCGTCGAGCACGTAGTGCGCCCGGCCGTCGACGCGCCCGTCCGCGAAGACGCACGCCGGGGACCACCGTCCGTCCTCACCGGACCAGGCCAGCGCGGCCACGCTGCTCCCCGCGGCGATGCCGGGCAGCAACCGCCGGCACGCCTCGTCGTCGCCGGTCAGCAGCAGCGCCTGCCCGCACAGCACCGCCGAGCCGAGCATCGGGGCCGGGGTCAGCGTGCGCCCCAGCTCCTCCAGCACCACGCACGCCTCGGCGAGCGTCGCGCCGGCACCGTCGTACTCCTCGGGGATCGCCAGGGCCGCGACGCCGATCTGCTCGCACAACGTCGACCACAGCTTGTCGTCGTACCCGAGCGGGGACGCCATCGCGGCGCGCACCGCCGCCGGCCCCGACCGCCGCGCCAGCAACGTCCGCACGGACTCCCGCAGCGCCCGCGCCTCTTCCGTCCACATCGGATCGACCCGGTTCATGGCGTCAGCACCCGCTCGCGGTGGAACCCGCCGTCGCCCCACGCGCCGATCAGGGCACGCACCTTGGTCAGCCGCAGCCCGAGGTCGTGTTCGGCGGTGTAGCCGATGGCGCCGTGGACCTGCAACGCGGTGCGGGCGGCCAGGTAGGCGGCGCCGCCGGCCTTGACCTTCGCGGCCGAGACGTCCCGCGGGCTCAGGGTCACCGCGGCGCCGTGCACCAGGGGCCGGGCCAGTTCGAGGTGGGTGGCGACGTCGGCCAGCAGGTGCTTGACCGCCTGGTACTCGCCGATCAGCCGCCCGTACTGGCTGCGTTGCTTCGCGTAGGCGACCGCCTCGGCCAGCAGCCACTGCCCGGCGCCGAGCAGCTGCGCGGCCACCGCGAGAACGCCCAGGTCGAAGGCCCGGCCGCCGGTCGCCGGCGCGGACGTGCCGAGCCGGAACAACCGCCGGACCGGATCCACCGACTGCACGAATTCCCCGTGCCCGGCCGGTGTGGCGGTGCCCGCGCCGAGATCCACCACCAGGCCGGCGATGTCGGCGTCGAGCGCCAGCGGCACGTGTGGCGGGGCGAGCACCGTGGCGAAGACCTCCCCCGCCGCCAGGGCGGGCCACCACGACCCGGCCACCTCGACGGCGGGCGCGACAGCGGCCGTCTCGACGAGCGGGCCGGGCACGGCGTGGTAGCCCAGGGCCTCGAAGGCCACCACCAGGTCCACCGGTGAAGCGCCGAGCCCGCCGTGGCCTTCGTCGATCAGCAGCGCCGGCACGCCCAGTTCGGCCAGGCCACGCAGCACCTTGAACCCGGGTTCGTGCCGTCCCTGCGCCCACGCCCGGGCCGCGCCCACCGGGTCGGCGCCGGTGAGGAAGTCGTGCAGACTCGCGGCGAAGTCCTGCTGCTCCGCCGACAACGCGAACCTCATCGGCGGGCCTCCCTGGGCAGTTTCAGCAGCCGTTCGGCGATGGTGTTGCGCTGGATCTGGTCGGTGCCGCCGTAGATCGGGCCGGCGAGGGAGAACAGGTAGCCGTCCACCCACGCGGGGTCGGTCTCACCGTACGGGCCGAGGAGGTCCAGCGCAGTCTCGTGCAGGGCGACGTCCAGGTGCGACCAGAACAGCTTGTTCACACTGGACTCCGGCCCCAGCTCCCCGCCCTCGGCCAGCCGGGACACGGTGCCGAACGTGTAGAGCTGGTAGGCCCGCGCCCCGATCCAGGCGTCGGCCACCCGGTCCCGCGCCGCGGCCGGTTCCCCCTCCGCACGCCACAAATCCACGAGCCGGCCGGCGGCGGCGAGGAACCGGCCGGGGCTGCGCAACGACAGGCCGCGTTCGTTGTTGGCGGTGGTCATCGCGACCCGCCAGCCCTGCCCCGGCTCGCCGATCACGTCCTCATCCGGCACGAACACCCGGTCCAGGAAGATTTCGGCGAACCCCGGCTCCAGGTCCAGCTGCGGGATGGGCCGCACCGTCACGCCCTCGGCGCGCAGGTCGAACATGAAGTACGTCAGCCCGCGATGCCGCTGCTCCGCCGGATCGGTCCGGAACAGCCCGAACGCGCGATCGGCGAACGCGGCCCGGGAGCTCCAGGTTTTCTGCCCGGACAGCAACCAGCCGCCGTCGGTGCGCACCGCGCTGCTGCGCAACGCCGCGATGTCCGACCCGGCCTCGGGCTCGGACCACGCCTGCGCCCACACCTGCTCACCCCGCGCCATCGCGGGCAGGATCCGGTCCCGCTGCTCGGCCGTCCCGTGCGCGAACAGCGTCGGCCCGAGCATGAAGATCCCGTTCTGGCTGACGCGTCCGGGTGCGCCCGCGGCGTAGTACTCCTCCTCGAACAACACCCACTGCAACAGCGACGCGTCCCGGCCGCCATACTCGCGCGGCCACGACACGACCGACAACCGCGCGTCGGCCAGCTGAGCCTCCCACTCGCGGTGCGCCGCGAAGCCTTCCGCGGTATCCATGGACGGGAGCGTGGGCACGTGCTCGGCCAGCCACTCCCGCACCTCGTCGCGGAACGCCGCCGACTCGGGATCGATGTCCAGGTCCACTCACGCCCCCTTGTTCGCGTCCCGCATCGAGCGCGCGTCCTGCCCGCCCAGCGAATCCGTCGAAGTCTCCGCGTTGTGCGCGTGGGCGAAGTGGTGCAGCCCGAACACCGAGTCCATTCCGGACCGCAGCCCCATCAGGTCCTCGGCCTGGTTGACCGCCTTCTTCGCCAGCGCCAGACCGAACTGCGGCATCTCCGCGATCTTGTCCGCCAGCTCCAGAGTGCGCTGCGCCAGCTCCGTCCGCGGCACGACCCGGTTGACCATTCCCCATTCCCTCGCCTGCTGCACGCTGAACCGCTCCCCGGTGAACAGCACCTCCTTCGCCGCCCGCGGCCCCAGCACCCACGGGTGCGCGAAGTACTCCACCCCCGGAATGCCCATGCGCACCACGGGATCGGCGAAGAACGCGTCGTCGGAGGCCACGATCAGGTCGCAGATCCAGGCCAGCATCAGCCCGCCCGCGATGCACGCCCCCTGCACCGAAGCGATCATCGGTTTCGGGATCTCCCGCCAGCGGCGGCACATCCCCAGGTACACCTCGGACTCCCGGGCGAACCGCTGATCCCCGCCCTCCCTTGTGGTGTGGTCCCACCACATCACCGCGCGCCGCTCGAACGACTGGTCCACGTCCCGGCCGGGCGTGCCGATGTCGTGGCCCGCGGAGAAGTGCTTGCCCTCCCCGGCCAGCACGATCACCTTCACCTCGGCGTCGTTCACCGCCCGGGTGAACGCGTCGTCCAGCGCGTAGGTCACCGCCGAGTTCTGCGCGTTGCGGTACTCGGGGCGGTTCATCGTCACCAGCGCCACCGCGCCCCGGCGCTCGTAGCGGACCACCGGTTCACTCATGCCTGCTCCTCACCTCAGCTGCCGCTTCAGCACCTTGCCGGAAGCGTTGCGGGGCAGCTCGCCGACGAACTCGACGAGCCGCGGGACCTTGTAGTTGGCCAGCCGCTCCCGGCAGAACCCGATCACCTGCTCGGCGGTCAGCCCGTCGCCGACGACGAACGCCTTGCCGACCTCGCCCAGGCGCTCGTCCGGCGCCCCGACCACGGCGACGTCGCGCACGCCGGCCAGCTCGGTGAGGGCGTGCTCGACCTCGGCCGGGTAGACGTTGAACCCGCCGCAGATGTACATGTCCTTGAGCCGGCCGGTGATGGTCAGGTTGCCGCCGTCGTCGAGCACGCCGACGTCGCCGGTGCGCAGCCAGCCCTGCTCGTCGATCGCCTGCGCGGTCGCCTCGGGGTCGTCCAGGTAGCCGAGCATGACGTTGGGCCCGCGGACGACGACCTCCGCGCCGCGGATCGCCACCTCGAACCCGGCGGTCGCGCGCCCGGACGTGCTCGCGACCAGCTCGGCGTCGTCGCCGGGCCGGCACATGGTCACCACCACCGCCTCGGTGAGCCCGTAGGCGGTCAGCACGGTCTCGAACCCCAGCTCGGCGCGCATCCGACGGACCAGCGACGCGGGCACGGTCGCCGCGCCGGTGACGGCGAGCCGCAGCGACGAGGTGTCACCGCGGTCGGGCTCCTGGAGCAGTGACTGGAAGATCGTCGGCGCGCCGGGCAGCACGGAGATCCGCTCGCGTTCGATCACCCCGAGCGTGGTCCGCACGTCGAAGACCGCCTGGGGCACGATCGTGGCCCCGGTCAGCAGGCACACCACGATCCCGGCCTTGTAGCCGAAACTGTGGAAGAACGGGTTGATCACCAGGTACCGGTCGTCGGCGGTGACGCGGCCGCACTCCGCCCACGCGGCGGCCACGTCGACCACCTGCCGGTGCGCGGACAGCACACCCTTCGAGCGCCCGGTGGTGCCGGAGGTGAACAGGATGTCGCTGACGTCGTCCGGCCGGACGGCGTCCGCGCGGACTTCGGCGTCGGCTACGGGCACCTGCTCGGCGAGCGCGAGGAACTCGTCCCAGCCGAGGGTGCCTTCGACCGGGCGGTGCGGTTGTTCGAGCGGGACGCGGACGACGGTGCCGAGGTCCGGCAGGGCGGCGCCGGTCGCCCGGATCGCGGCGTGCCGGTCGGCGCCGAGGAAGTCGGCCGCGACGACCAGCGCCTTGGCCCGGCTGCGGGCCAGCAGGTCCACGGTCTCGGCGGCGGTGAACCGGGTGTTGACCGGCACCAGCACCGCGCCCGCGTACAGCGCGCCCAGCGCCGACAGCACCCAGTGGTGGGTGTTCGGGAGGTTGATCGCGACCCGGTCACCGGGTCCGATCCCGCGGGCCAGGAACGCCCGGGCCACGGTCTGAACACGTTCCAGAAGCTGCCCGAAATCCAGCCGCACGCCGCCGTCGACCAGCGCCTCGGACGTGCCGAACTTCGCGGCGGCATCGCGGACGACGGCCGGGATCGTGGTCTGTCCCACCGCACCCTCCCCTGGACCGAGAAACTAGAACGTGTTCTCATTACCCTAGGTGGCCCGGAGGCCTGGCAGCAAGGAGGCGTGCGTTGGAGCTGACGCGGTTCCGCCGTGAGGTCGCGGACTGGCTGGCGGACAACCTGACCGGTGAGTTCGCGCGGCTGCGTGGGCTGGGCGGGCCGGGGCGCGAGCACGAGGCGTTCGAGCTGCGGCTGGCGTGGGAGCGGC
>NZ_PQHW01000173.1 GCF_003385215.1 Amycolatopsis thermalba
CCCCGGCTCGACACCTCCATAGGGACACTCCCCCGCCGGCAGGACCGGCCCCCTCGATCAGGACCGGCCGCCGCTGGTCGGCGCGTCTCCGCTGTCAGGGCTGCCGCGCGAGGATCCGGGTCATCGCCTGGCGCAGCTCATCCTCGGGCTGTCGCGGCAGCTCCCGCGCGCGCCAGGCCACGAAACCGTCCGGCCGGACGAGCGACGCTCCCGTCGCCGTGACGCCGTACGCACCGGGAAAGCGGTTCTCGGCATCGGTGTACTCGGCGCCGATCCGGTGGGCGGCGAGATCGACGTCGAGCGCGGCGGCGACTGCCTTGGCAGCATCGGTCCACGCCGCACCGTCGGCACCGGCCAGCAGGGTGAAGCCGCCCGCGCACAGATCCACAGTGGACACGCGCCGGCCGGCCCTGGTCAGCCACAGGTGCGGCGCGCGCAGCCCCGGACGCCCACCGGCCGTGCGCGGGTCCTCGACCCGGTCCGCCGGCGAGGGGGTGTCGGCCAGCACGGCCGGCGAGTCGTACCGGTAGCCGAAGATCATGGCCATGTCGTCGACCCGCGTCGCCTCCTCCCCGGAGCCTTCCCGGCGGTCCTGCAGCAACTGCATCGCGGTTTCCATCGTGACCTGGGCGACCGGGCGCCGCTCGGCCTCGTAGGTGTCCAGCAACCCGGCGCCCGCCTGACCGCGCACCACTGCGGCGAGCTTCCACGCCAGGTTGTGCGCGTCCGCGATCCCGGTGTTCGCGCCGTAGGACCCGGACGGCGGCACGACGTGGGCCGCGTCGCCCGCGAAGAACACCCGCCCGGACCGGTACCGCTGGGCCACCCAGGCACCGATCCGCGTCGTCGTCACCTTCTGGGTCCACTCGGGAACCGGGGAGACCAGCTCGACCTCCAGGTCGGGGAGGCCGACGGCGAGCCGCGCGTACTCGGCGCACCTCTCCTCGGTGAAGTCCTCCGGCGTCTCGCCCTGCTCGGGCTGGTACGGGATCGCCAGCGCCCACCTGCCGTCCTCGTTCAGCGGGCTCAACGTCGCCCCCGGCCGAGGCTGGTCCAGATAGGCGAGCAGGAACCGGCGCTCGCGGCTCGCGGCGCTGAGATCGGCGTCGAAGATGAAGTTGACGACGTTGATGAAGACACCGGGGCCGTCCGCACCGACGCCGAGCCGGTTCCGGATGTGCGCACGGTTGCCGTCCGCCGCGATCAGGTAGCGGGCCCGGATCCGCTGCAAGTCCCCGCTGGCCACGTCCCGGACCACCGCGGTGACACCGTCGCCCTCTTCGGTGAACGACACCAGCTCGGTGCCGAAGCGCACGTCGGCCCCGCTGCTGTCGGCGGCCACGCGGATGACGCGCTCCAGCTCGTCCTGGTCGATCATCGCCCAGTCGGTCGGGCTCAGCCCCTCCGGCGGCCGGACCTGGGCGAGCAGGTCGGCGCGGAAGCGCTCCGGGCCGGTCAGCGTCTCCGCGCCGATCATCTCCGGGTAGTCGACCAGGAACGAGAGGTGCTCGCGGATGGTGCCCTCCAGACCGAGCGACCGGTAGATCTCCATCGATCGCGGGCTGAACGCCCGGGCCTGGGGCAGGATCGCCGTCGACGGATGCCGTTCGACGAGGATCGGGCGGACACCCGCCCGCGCGAGGAAGACCGCCGCGGAGAGGCCGGTGATACCGCCTCCCACGATCAGCACGGGGGTCTCGTACTCCGTCGGTCCAGTCATCGAGGTGCCGCTCCTGTTCGTTGTCCAGTGTTCCACCCCATAATCAAACGATCGCATCACTGTGTCAACCATTTGAATGATTGAGTCCACCTGATGACTAGTCGAGAGGTCGTCGAGCAGGCGTCGAGCCGCGGTCGCGACGATGCCCGGGACCGCGCACCGCGCTTCGAGGAAGTGGTTGTGATGACCGAGTCCACCCCGTGCCCGATGCCGCTGGGCCGGAAGACCCCGCTGGACCCGCCGCCGGAGTACACCCGTCTCCGCGCGGAGTCCCCGGTCTGCCCGCTGGCGCTGCCCGACGGCAACACGGGGTGGCTGATCAGCGGTTTCGACGAGGTGACCGCCGCGCTCGTGCACCCCGCGGTGAGCGCTCAGCGCAAGTTCCAGACCAACGTGTCCGCGGTGACGCTGACCGCCGGGGAGTGGGAGGCATCCGGGTTCGGCACGTCGTTCATCGGCATGGACCCGCCCGAGCACACCCGCTACCGCCGCCTGCTCACCGGCCAGTTCACCGTGCGACGGCTCAACGCGCTGGCGCCGGGCATCGAACGGATCGTCGAGGAGCACCTCGACGCGATGGCCGCCGCCGGGCCGCCCGCCGACCTGGTGAACGACTTCGCCCAGCCCGTCCCGTCACTGGTGATCTGCCACCTGCTCGGCATGCCGGTCGAGGACACCGCGGAGTTCCAGCGACACGCCGACGTCATGCAGCGACTCGAGCGGACCAAGGCGGAGCTGCTCGAAGCGATGACCGGAATGGCCGACTGCATGCGGGAGCTGGTGCGGCGCAAGCGGAAGGAGCCCGACGAGGGTCTGCTGAGCGGCCTCATCCGCGCCGAGCCCGAGGACGGTGTCCCGCTCAGCGACGGCGAACTCGTCGCGATCGGCAACCTGTTGATGATCGCCGGCTACGCGACCACCGCGAACATGATCTCGATGGGTGCGCTCGCCCTGCTGACCCATCGCGAGCAGTGGCGGACGCTGCGCGACGACCCGGGCCTCGTCGAGCGCGCGGTCGAGGAAATCCTGCGCTACCTGTCGGTGGCCCCGTTCGGACTGCCGCGAACCGCCAAGGCGGACTTCGAGCTCGGCGGCAGGCAGATCCGCGCGGGCGACCCGATCGTGCTGTCGATCGAATCGGCCAACCGCGACGGCAGGCACTTCGAGGATCCGGACCGGTTCGACATCAGCCGCGAGCCCAAGCGGCACGTCGGTTTCGCCTACGGCGTCCACCAGTGCCTCGGCCAGCAGCTGGCCCGCATGGAGCTGCGCATCGCCTTCACCCGGCTGGCCCGCCGCTTCCCGGAGCTGCACCTGGCCATCCCGGTCGAGCAGGTGCGGATGCGGGACGACATGCAGATCTACGGCGCGCACGAGCTCCCCGTCAGCTGGTGACCCGCCAGATTCCTCCAGCAGCGCTCGAGACCGGGCCGCGATCCTGGCCGAGCCGACCCGACCCGAGAGGTGGACCCGATGGACGAACAGGGCAACGCGACGCACGCGCGCGGCACGTTCAACGTGCTGGACGAGAACCTGCCGCCCGAGCAGCAGGTGCTGGGTTTGTTCTACGCCAAGTGGATCCTCGGCGCACTGCGGGCCGCGGTCGAAGTGCGCGTGCCGGACGTGCTCGCGGCCGGTCCGCGCACGGCCACCGAAATCGCCGCCGAGATCGGTGCGAACCCGGATGCGCTCTACCGCGTGCTGCGCACGGTCGCGGCCGCGGGCATCCTCGACGAGAGCACCGACGGCCGGTTCGCCCTCACCCCGTTGTCCGCGGGGCTGGTGGACGGGGCCGAAAACGGCATCCGCGACATGTTCCTGTTCGCCTCGGACCCGATGTTCCTGCGTCCGTACGAGAACGTGGCGCACACCGTGCGCACCGGGGAGCCCGCGTTCGTCGAGGTCTTCGGCATGACGTTCTACGACTACATCAAGGTCAACCCGGCGAGCGGCGCGCTGCTGGACCGGGCGATGGTGCAGAACCACTGGCCGGACATGGACCGGATCCTCGACGACTTCGACTTCGGCCGCTTCCCGCGCATCGGCGACATCGGTGGCGGCCGCGGCCAGTTCCTGGCGCGGATCCTGCTGCGCCACCCGCGCTGCACCGGTGTGCTGGCCGATCTTCCGCCGACCGTGGCCGAGGCCAAGGCCGAGCTGGAGAACGCCGGTGTCGCCGACCGGGTCACCGTCGTGCCCACGGACTTCTTCGAGGAGGTCCCGTCCGGCTGCGACGCCTACTTCATCAAGCACACCCTGCACAACTTCGACGACGACAAGGCCCAGCTGATCCTGACCCGGATCCGGGCGGCCATCGGGAACAACGCCGACGCCCGGCTGCTCATCGTCGACCAGCTGGTGCGGGGGCCCGGCGAGTGGGACACCGCGAAGCTGATCGACGTCGAGGCGTTGTCCGTGCTCGGCGGCCGGGAACGCAACCGCCAGGAGTGGAACCGCATCACCGCGGCGGCCGGCTTCCAACCCGTCAACGAACCGGAACCCAACGCCCTGGTCCTCCTCGAGTACCGGCCCGTGTGAGCGCGGGAGCGTCGGACGATGACCACAGCGCACGACCACGAGACCGACGTCCTCATCGTCGGCGGAGGCGTCACCGGCCTGTCCACGGCGCTGTTCCTCACCCGGCTCGGCATCCGCCCGCTGCTGGTGGAACGGCACCCGTCCACCGCGATCATGCCGCAGGCGCGGGCTGTGAACCCGCGCACGATGGAGATCTACCGGGCGCTCGGCCTGGAGGCGGAGATCCTCGGACGCCAGTCGATCCTGGTCGACTACCCCGAGATGATCGGCGGGGAGACGCTGGCGGGCGAGGAACGCTTCCGCATGGACCTGCTCACCCACGTCCGGCCCTCGCCCGACCTCAGCCCCGTCGACTGGGCGATGATCGACCAGGACGAACTGGAACGCGTCCTGCACGCGCACGCCGTCCGCGAGGGCGCGGACGTCCGGTTCGGCAGCGAACTCGTCGATCTGTCCACTGCGGACGACGGGGTCACGGCCACCGTGCGCGAGAACTCCGGTGGCGCCGAATACCGCGTCCGGGCCCGGTACCTGGTCGCCGCGGACGGCAACCGCGCCGGGGTGCGGCGCCGGCTCGGGATCGGCGTGGACCAGCCCGGGCCGACGGACCACGCGGTGTACTGCATCTTCGACGCCGATCTCACCGAGCCGTTGCGCAGCCGCCGGTTCCTGCTGGCCTACCTCGACCGGCCGACGACCGGCACCGTCCTGGTGCCGTTGCGCCGGTTCGGCCGCTGGATGCTCGGCGTGCCGTACCACCCCGAGCGGGGCGAGCGGGCCGAGGACTTCACCGAGGAACGGTGCGCTGAACTGGCGCGGGCCGCCGTCGGAATTCCCGGTCTCGAGCTGACCCTCGTGCCCCCGGTTCCCGGGTGGCCACAGAAAATCTCCCACAGCACCGGCGGTGGGTGGGTGGCGCACAGGTTCCGGTCCGGGCGCGTGTTCTTCGCCGGCGACGCGGCACACGTCTTCCCCCCGGCCGGCTCCTACGGAGCCAACACCGCGATCGGCGACGCGCACAACCTGTCCTGGAAGCTCGCGGCCGTGCTCCACGGCCAGGCCGGGCCGGCGCTGCTCGACACCTACGAACCGGAACGCCGCCCGGTCGCGCAGTTGTCCCTGGGCCAGGCTCTGCGGCTGCTGCGCGCGCGCCACGAGGGCACCGAAGAGGAACTCACCGGCATCGACGACCTGACGATGATCTTCGGTTACCGGTACGAGTCGGCCGCGGTCGCCGGTGAGCGGCCCGCGCCCGCCGAGCCGGTGGAGAACCCGCGCACCCCCAGTGGACGACCTGGCCACCGCGCCCCGCACGTGTGGCTTTCCCGGAACGGGCGGCGGATCTCCACGCTCGACCTGTTCGACGGCACGTTCACGCTGCTCACCGGCCCGGACGGGGCGGAATGGGCAGCGGCGGCCAAGACGGCGGCGGCCACGCTCGGCGTCGAGGTGACCGTGCACCACATCGGCCCCGGCCTCGAAGACACCGCCGCGCGGTGGTCCGCGTGTTACGGCGTCACCAGCAGCGGCGCCACGCTCGTCCGGCCCGATGGCTTCATCGCCTGGCGCGCGCCGGAACCGCCCCCGCGGCCGGACCACGAGCTGACCCGGGTTCTCACCGCGCTGCTCGCCCCGGAGCCCGGGGTGACCGTTCCCAGCCGAGAGCCAGGAGACCGGCTCGTGTGAAATTCGAGTCGTCCTCCAGCGGGCGCGGCCAGGATCCGGCGCGTTCTGGCTCGAGGGAGGAACGATGCTGAGATCAACCCGCTGGAGATCGCTGGGAGTCGCGGTCGCACTGGTACTCGGAACGCTGACCGCGTTCCCGGTCCCGGGCGCGGCCGCCACCGGCCGGACCTGGTACGTCGACTGTGCGGCCGGGGACGACCGCGACGCCGGCACCAGCCAAGACGACGCCTGGAGGACACTGGCGAAGGCCAGCAAGGCGGTCTACCGCCCCGGTGACCGCCTGCTGCTGCGCCGTGACACCGAATGCACGGGCACCCTGGCACCACGGGGTTCCGGGACCGCGGACCTGCCCATCACAGTCGCCTCGTACGGCAGGGGCGCCAAGCCGAAGATCGCGGCGAACGGCGCGCTCGCGGCTGTGCTGCTGCGAAACGTCGAGGGCTGGGAGATCCGGGACCTGGACCTGTCCAACCAGGGCCCGCCACCCCAGCCGGCCGAGATCCGGTTCGGCGTGTACGTCCTGCTCACCGACTTCGGCATCGGGCACCACTACGTGGTGGCGAACGTCGACGTGCACCACGTCAACGGCTGCGAGTGCCAGAACCCGCACCAGACCGACCCCAGCGGCGGCATCGGCTTCAAGGCGGCAGGCGCGACCACTCCCACCGGCTTCGCCGACGTCCTCGTCCAGGGCAACACCCTCACCGCGGTCGACCGGCAGGGCATCGTCACCTCGTCCGACTGGGAGCGCCGTGCCGAATACCCGGCGGGCCGCGGCACGTCCTTCGTGCCGATGACCGGAGTGGTCGTCCGCGGAAACACCCTCACGGACATCGGTGGCGACGGTATCGCGATCTTCAACGGGGCCAAGGCGCTCGTGGCGCGCAACGTGGTGCGGGACTTCTCCCAGCGGGCCACGCACTTCAGCGCCGGCATGTACGCCTACAACTCCAACGACACGCGATTCCGCTTCAACGACGTGGCGAGCAGGCCGGGCAGCCTGCCGGCCCAGCCGTACTACTTCGAATCCGCCAACATCGGCACGATCTTCGAGTACAACTTCAGCCGCGGCAACAGCGGGGGCACGCTCGGCCTGTGCAACGATCCCGGCGACACCTTCCAGGGCAACGTGTTCCGCTACAACATCAGCCAGGACGACGACGGCCGCGGCAGCTACCCCTGGGGCGCGCCCATCGCGCTGGTCAACGAGTTCGCCTGCGGGACGATCGGCGAGACCGCGGTGTACGGAAACACGTTCTACAGCACGGTGGCCGAGCACCTGGTGACCGACGACGGCGTGCCCGGGATGAAGTTCACCGACAACATCTTCGCCGGCCGCCCGGCCGGCTCGATCATCGACGGTGCGACCGACCAGTTCGACCACAACCTGTACCACCGCGTCATCGACGTACCGGCCGACCCGCACCCGGTGGTCGGCGACCCGCTGCTGCGCGCCCCCGGAGCGGCGACCTCACGCGACACCGCCTCCGGCTACCAGCTCCGAACCGGATCGCCCGCGCTCGGCGCCGGAACTTCCGTCCCCGGCAACGGAGGCCGCGACTTCTTCGGCAACCCCATCCCCGCCCAGTCCCCCAACATCGGCGCCTACACCGGCCCTGGAGTCGGCTGAGACCGGTCCGGGCGCGGGCCCCTTCCCCCGTGCCCGGACCGGAGCGGTCAGTAGCGGTAGTGCTCCGATTTGAACGGGCCCTCGACGTCGACGTCGATGTACTCGGCCTGGTCCTTGGTCAGCTTGGTCAGCTCGCCGCCCAGCGCCTGGAGGTGGATGCGCGCCACCTTCTCGTCCAGCTTCTTCGGCAGGCGGTAGACCTCCTTGTCGTACTCCTCGTGCTTGGTGAACAGCTCGATCTGCGCGATCACCTGGTTGGAGAAGGAGTTCGACATCACGAACGACGGGTGCCCGGTCGCGTTGCCCAGGTTCAGCAGCCGGCCCTCGGACAGCACCAGCACGCTGTGCCCGTCCGGGCTGTGCCCAACCCGGGGGCGGCCCCCGGAACCCCCGGAAGGGAAGATCCACTCGTCGACCTGCGGCTTGATGTTGATCCGCCGGATACCCGGGTACCGCGCCAGGCCGGCCATGTCGATCTCGTTGTCGAAGTGGCCGATGTTGCCCACGATCGTCTGGTGCTTCATCCGCGCCATGTGCTCGGCCATCACCACGTCCTTGTTCCCGGTCGTGGTGATCACGATGTCGGCCTCCGGCAGCGCCGACTCCAGCGTCTTGACCTGGTAGCCGTCCATCGCCGCCTGCAACGCGCAGATCGGGTCGATCTCGGTCACGATCACCCGCGCGCCCTGCCCGGACAGCGACTCCGCCGCACCCTTGCCCACATCGCCGTAGCCGCAGACCACCGCGACCTTGCCGCCGATCAGCACGTCCGTGCCCCGGTTGATGCCATCGATCAGCGAGTGCCGGATACCGTAGCGGTTGTCGAACTTCGACTTGG
>NZ_PQHW01000174.1 GCF_003385215.1 Amycolatopsis thermalba
CGTCGGGCGGGTGGACCGGTGGGGCGCCTCCGGATCGCCACGGGGGAGGAAGCCGGCTTCTACCTCGCGTTCGGGCAGCTCCTCGCCGCCGAGGTGAACGCCGCTTACCCCCGCCTGCACACCGTCGCGCTGCCGACCGAAGCCAGCGTCGCCAACCTGGAGATGCTCGACGCCGGCACGGCCGAACTCGCCCTCAGCCTCGGCGACATCGCGGGCGCCGCCACCACCGGGAATCCCCCGTTCGGCCGCCGCATCGAGCTGCGCGCGCTGGGCCGGGTCTACGAGAACTACCTGCAGCTCGCCGTCCGCGCCGACTCCCCCATCACCTCCGTGGCCGGCCTCGCCGGGCGCACCGTCTCCCTCAGCGCGCCCCGCTCCGGCGCCGCCGTGCTGGGTGACCGGCTCTTCGCCGCGGCCGGCGTCCCCATCGTCGCCCGGCACCTGCCGATGCTCGACGCCGGCGACGCACTCAAGACCGGCCGGATCGACGCGATGCTCGTCTCCGGCGGGGTCCCGCTGCCGGTGCTGTCCACACTGGACAGCGAGATCGGCATTCGCCTGCTGCCGCTGGCGCCCTACCTGCCGGCGTTGCGCGGCCCGGGCCAGGAAGCGGTGCGCGTGCCCGCCGGGGCCTACCGCTCCCCCGAGGTCGACACCATCGGCGTGGCGAGCCTGCTCGTGTGCCGCCCGGACCTGCCCGCCGACATCGCCGCCGCGATCACCCGCGTCCTGGTCCAGCGGGCGAGCCGCCTGGTGCCCGCGCAGGCCGTGGCGACCCAGTTCCTCGATGTACGTTCGCTGATCGGAACCGGTACCGTTCCCCTGCACCCCGGAGCCGTGGCGACCTACCGCGCGCTGCACGGCTGAGCGAGGAAGGAGCACCCGGTGACCCAGTCCCGCCCGCCGGTGGTGGCGATGCCGCTGCGCGTCCGCTTCCACGAGTGCGATCCGCAGGGCATCGTCTTCAACGCGCACTACCTGGCCTGGTTCGACATGGCCTCGTTCGAGTTCTTCAAGGCGCTCTTCGGCTCCTACGACGCGCTGCGCGAACGCCACGTCGACTGCGTGGTGGCCGAGTCGAACCTGCGCTACCGCGCGCCGAGCCGGTTCGACGAGGAGCTGGTCGTCGAGGTCGTGATCGACCACCTCGGCACGACCTCGATGATCCTGGCGTTCACCGTCCGCCGCGGCGACGACCTCGTCGCCACCGGCACCAACCGCTACGTGTTCGTCGACTCGCGCACCATGACCAAGGCCGCGCCTCCGGAGGACGTGCGCGCCAAGCTGCAGGCGCACACGTGACCGAACCCGGCTACCTCGGCGACACCCGCGCCGCCTACGACGTCATCGCCGGCGAGTTCGCCGAGTGGATCCGCGACGAACTGGCCACCAAGCCGCTCGACCGGGCGGTGCTCGCCGCGTTCGCCGAGCTGGCCGCCGGGCCGGTGGCCGACGTCGGCTGCGGGTCCGGCCGCATCACCGCCCACCTGCGGAGCCTCGGGGTGGACGCCTTCGGCATCGACCTGTCCCCGGAGATGATCGCCGTGGCGCGGCGCACCCACCCGGGCGTCCGGTTCGAGGTCGGCTCGATGACCGCGCTCGACCTGCCCGCGGGCAGCCTCGGCGGGCTGGTCGCCTGGTACTCGGTCATCCACGTCCCGCCCGCGGACCTGCCCGCGGTGCTGGCCGGGTTCCGCCGGGTCCTCGCCCCCGGCGGCTGGCTGCAGCTGGCTTTCGACGTCGGCGACGAACCCGTGCACCGCGACGAGGTCGGCGGGCACCGGGTGAGCCTGGACTTCCACCCGCGCCGCGTGGACCGGGTGGCCGCGCTGCTCACCGAAGCCGGGTTCAAGGTGCGCGCCCGGCTCGAGCGCGCACCCGACGACGCGGGGCCGTTCCCGGAAACGGCCCCTCAGGCGTTCGTCCTGGCCCGGCGGCCTCAGGCTTCCTGAACGCCGGGCCGGCGGTCCTCCACCACGAAGCTGGCGCGCGTGCTGATCGGCGCGCCCGGCTTCGTCACGTACGGCACCACCCGGAAGTCGCTGCGCCAGCGCTGCCGGTTGACGTTGACCCGCACGTAGCCGCGCTGCGCGTTGAAGAACTTCAGGTGCGGGTTGGCCGCCAGGAAGTTCTGCCCCTCGGTCGTCATGTCCGCGCCGTCGGCGCCGCTGGTGATCGAGGTGCCGACGAACTCGCTGCCCACCGTCGGCGAGCCCGGGTCGGCGTAGTCGCGCTTGAGGTCCCACGCGTAGTTCTGGTGCCGGTCACCGGTGATCACCACCAGGTTGCGCACGTCCCGGTCCTGCGCGGCGGCCAGCACCTTGTTGCGCTCGGCGACGTAGCCGTCCCACGGGTCGAGGAACACGTCCACCGGCGCGCCCGGGTCGCGGTCGGTCTGGCCCATCGGCGCCTGGTTGCCCAGCACCTGCCAGCGCGCCCGGGACTCCCGGAAGCCCTTGATCAGCCAGTCCCGCTGCGCCGGCCCGAGCAGGGTGCGCTCCGGGTCGAGCCGGTCGGTGCAGGTGGCCGAGGCGCCGTCGCCGCACGGCTGGTCGTCGCGGTACTGGCGGGTGTCCAGCATGGTGATCTCGGCCAGCTGCCCGTAGGACAGGCGCCGGTGCAGCCGCACGTTCGGGCCGGCGGGCATCTGCGTGTGCCGGTAGGGCAGGTTCTCGTAGTTGGCCTGGAACGCCTGCGCGCGCCGCTGCCGGAACACGGCCGGGTCCTGGTCGGGCTCGGTGTCGGCCTGGGAGATGTCGCCGGCCCAGTTGTTCTCGACCTCGTGGTCGTCGATGGTGTGGATCCACGGGAAGCGCGCGTGCGCGGCCTGCAGCGGCGCCTCCGCCTTGTACAGCGCGTACTGCAGCCGGTAGCGGGCCAGGTCGAAGGTCTCGGTCTTGAACTTGTCCTCGACCGTGACGCCGCGCTTGTTGCTGCCCACCCCGTACTCGTACAGGTAGTCGCCCAGGTGCACGACGAAGTCCAGGTCCTCGGCGGCCATGTGCTCGTAGGCGGTGAAGTAGCCGTCCTGCCAGGCCTGGCACGAGGCGAAGGCGAAGTTCAGCTCACGCGGCGAGGACCACAGCGCCGGGGCGGTGCGGGTGCGGCCGACCATCGAGATCTCGCCGCCGACGCGGAACCGGTAGAAGTACTCGTGGTCGGGCGCCAGGCCGGAGATCTCCGGGTGCACCGAGTGGCCCAGCTCGGGCGTGGCGATGGCGCTGCCGCGCCGCACCACCGCGCGGAACCGTTCGTCGTGGGCGACCTCGTACTCCACGCGCACCGGGGTGGCGGGCATGCCGCCGGCGCCGTCGGCGGCGAAGGGGTCCGGCGCGAGCCGGGTCCACAGCACGACCCCGTCGGGCGCCGGGTCGCCGGAGGCGACGCCGAGGGTGAACGGGTTGGTGCCCTTGACGGGGCTGGCGTAGGCATTCGCCGCCGTCCAGGCGCCGGTGCCGAGCAGCACCGCCGCGGCTCCCGCCCCGCTGAAGCCGAGGAACCGGCGGCGGGACAGGTGATTCGGGCGCACGACCATGTGGGGGTCCTCCTGTGGTGGGATGGGGAGCATCAGGATGCTCATGGCCGAACATGGCTGTCAGCATCCGGACGGGCGAACCACAGGTGAACGGAAACGATCAACTCCGATGTTCCGCATTCTCTTCTACCGGCCGGAGATCCCGCCCAACACGGGCAACGCGATCCGGCTCGCGGCCAACTCGGGCTGCCAGCTGCACCTCGTCGAGCCGCTGGGCTTCCGGTTCGAGGACAAGCACCTGCGCCGCGCCGGGCTGGACTACCACGACCTGGCCGACGTGCACGTGCACCCGGACCTGGACAGCGCGTGGCGGGCGCTGCTGCCGGCGAAGGTGTACTCGTTCAGCGCGAACGCCACCCGCTGGTACACCGACGTGGCGTACCAGCCGGGCGACGTGCTGATGTTCGGGCCCGAATCGTCCGGGTTGCCGCCCGAGGTGCGGGACGCCCCGGAGGTCACCGACCGCGTGCGCGTGCCGATGCGGCCGGGGGTGCGTTCGCTCAACCTCGCCAACACCGCGGCGATCGCGGTGTTCGAGGCGTGGCGGCAGCAGGGTTTCGCCGACGGGGTCTAACGGTGCTCGTCGGCCGGGGCGGTGGAGAGCAGGTCGTCGCGGTAGTCGGCGGGCAGCTGCTGGACGAGGTCGTCGAACTCGCCCTGGCTCACGCCCGCCTTGAGCGCCGCGACGACGGCCCGGGCGTGCTCGCGGGCGCCGTCCTGCGTGCAGCCGCGGCCTTCGGCGTCCATGACGCGCCGGTAGAACTCCTCCACCCCGAACGTGGCCCCCTCGCCGGTCTCGGGCAGCGCCTCCTTGATGCCGGCGGGCAGCTGCCCGGCCACGTCGCCCGGCTCGCCGCCGGCCAGCCGCTGCCCCAGCACGGTCAGCGTGGCGCGGGTGGCGGCCGCGGCGTGCTCGGCGTCGGCCAGCCCCGCGATCCGGCGCACGGCGGCGACGATCTCGTGTTCCTTCATCACACCTCCCGGTGAACTCGTCCTCGGGAGGGCGCATACCCGGCCGTCACGGGCCTGACACGTCACCGGCCTGCGGCGGCGCCACCACCTCCAGTCCCCACGCCGCGGGAACGCGCTGATCGTCAGCCACGCGAACCGCGCGTTCGGTGTGTAGCCCGGTGCGGCGTCCCCGGACCGCGCGGCTACGGCAGGCGCTGCCCCACGAACAGCGACGTGCCCGCCGCGGCGACCAGGGCCAGCGTGCCGAGCAGGACCCACGGGCGGCTGGCGTCGGCCTCCTTCATCTCGTAGCCGATCTGCTCGCCGAGGTCGGCGTAGACCTCTTTGAGCTGCTCGGCCGAGCCGGCCTGGTAGAACTGCCCGTCGGACAGGCGCGCGACCTCCTGCAGCGACCCGTCGTCGACGTCCACCGGCACCTCGCGGCCGTCGATCTCGACCGTGCCGTGGCTGGTGCCGAACGAGATCGTGGAGATCGGCACCTGCTGCTTGCGCGCCTCCTGCGCGGCGGTGAACGCCCCGCGCGGCGCGTACAGGTCGTCCGGCACGGTCTGCTTGCCGTCGCTCATCAGCACGATCCGCGCCGGTGGCGGGCCGTCCGCGCCGCCGACCACCGCCGAGAACCCCTGGATCGATTGCAGCGCCGCGTAGATGCCCTCCCCGGTGGCGGTCGACTGGGCCAGCTTGAGGTTGTCGATCGCGCCGACCACGCTCTGCCGCTGCGTCGTCGGCGCCACCAGGACGGTCGCGGTGCCGGCGAAGGACACCAGTCCCAGGTTGATGCCGGGGGTGAGGCCCTGCGCGAACTGGATCGCCGCCTCCTGGGCGGCCTTGATGCGCGAGGGTCTGACGTCGGTGGCCTCCATCGACAGCGACACGTCCACGACGAGCATCACGGTGGCCCGGTTGCGCGGCACCTTCTGCTCGGCGGTCGGCCCGGCCAGGCCGACGGTGAGCAGCAGCAGCGACACGATGATCAGCGCCGCGGGCACGTGCCGCGGCCAGCCCTGCGAGCGCGGGGCGATGCGGTCGAGCAGTTCCAGGTTGGAGAACCGCATGGTGCGCCGCCGCCGGGCGCGCTGCGCGAGCACGTAGCCGACGGCGACCGCGGCGACCACGAACAGCAGCAGGAACCACCAGGGCGCGCTGAATCCGGAGAGGCTCATGCGGCGCCTCCGCTCCACCGCCGCTTGCGGGCCACCACGAACCGGACGGTGTCGGCGATCCAGTCGGAATCCGTGCGCAGCACCAGGTGCGCCGCGCCGGCCTGCCGCAACGCCCGCGCCACCTGGTCGCGGTGCGCCTGCGCGGCGGCGGCGAACTCGCGGCGCAGCAGGGCCGAGGCCCGCACCTCGCGTTGCTTGCCGGTCTCCGGGTCGGCGAGCACGATCGTGCCCACCTCGGGCAGGTCGACGTCGCGGGGGTCGATCACCTCGATGCCGATCAGGTCGTGCCGCGCGGACAGCGCCCGCAGCGGCCGCTGCCACTCGGTGCCGCCGAGGAAGTCGGACACCACGACGACGAGCCCGCGGCGGCGCGGCGGGCGGCGCAGCTGCTCGATCATGGCGGCGAGGTCGCCGCGGGTGCCTTCGGCCGCGCGCGGCATCTCGGCGATCTTGCGCAGCAGGTTCCGGGCGTGCGCGCGGCCGCCCCGGGCGGGCACCCGCTCGGTCGTGGCGCCGTTGGAGAACACCGCGCCGAGCCGGTTGCCCCCGCCGCCGGTCAGGTGCACGATCGCGGCGACCGCGCCGACCACCAGGTCGCGCTTCTCCGACAGCGCGGTGCCGAAGTCCAGGCTCGCGGACAGGTCGGCGGCGACCCAGGTCTCCAGCTCGCGATCGGCGACCGTCTCGCGGATGTGCGGTTCGGTGGTGCGGGCGGTGACGGCCCAGTCCATGCGGCGCACGTCGTCGCCCGGCTGGTAGGGCCGCGCCTCGCCCGGCTCCGAGCCGGGGCCCGGCACGAGGCCGAGGTGATTGCCCTGCAGCAGGCCGTCGAGCCGCCGGCGCACCTCGAGTTCGAGCATGCGCAGCCCGGCGTCGAGCCGTTCACCGCGGAGCACGGGCGGCGCCCACGCGGGCCGGGCGCCACCGTCGCCGGTGTGTCCCCTGGCCACTACCGCCCCGGGGTCCCGTTCGGCAGCGGCTGGGCCGGTCCGCCTTGCGGCCGGGCGGAGACCTGCGGCAGCGGCACGGTCTGCAGCACGCGGGTGATGATGTGGTCCAGCGGCACGGCGTCGGCGAGCGCGTCGTAGGACAGCACGAGCCGGTGCCGCAGCACGTCGGGCACGACGTCGACGACGTCCTGGGGCAGCACGTAGTCGCGGCCGCGGACGAGCGCGAGCGCGCGGGCCGCGGCGATGATGCCGAGGCTGGCGCGCGGCGAGGCGCCGTAGGACACCCAGCCGGCGACGTCGGTGAGGCCGTGCTCGGCCGGGGTGCGGGTGGCCAGCACCAGGCGCACGACGTAGTCGACGAGCGAGTGGTGCACGAACACCTTCGCGGCGACCTCCTGCAGCCGGACCAGCTCGGCCGGGCTGAGGACCTCGTGCGGTTCCGGGGGCGTGACGCCCATCCGGTAGATGATCTCGCGCTCCTCCTCGGCGGAGGGGTAGTCGACGATGATCTTGAACAGGAACCGGTCGCGCTGCGCTTCGGGCAGCGGGTAGACGCCCTCGTTCTCGATCGGGTTCTGGGTGGCGAGGACGAGGAACGGGTCGGGCATCGGGAAGGTCTTGCCGCCGATGGAGACGTGCCGCTCGGCCATCACCTCGAGCATCGCGGACTGCACCTTGGCGGGCGCGCGGTTGATCTCGTCGGCGAGCACGAAGTTGGCGACCACCGGGCCGAGCTCGACGTCGAACTTCTCGCTGCCCTGCCGGTAGATGCGGGTGCCGAGGATGTCGGCGGGCACCAGGTCGGGCGTGAACTGCACCCGGGAGAACGACCCGCCGACGACCCGGGCGAGGGTTTCCACCGCGAGGGTCTTGGCCACGCCCGGCACGCCCTCCAGGAGCAGGTGCCCCTTGGCCAGCAGGCCCACGAGGAGCCGCTCGACGAGCCTGTCCTGCCCGACGATCACCCGCTTGACCTCGAACACGGTGCGCTCCAGCAGCTGCGCGTCCCGCGCGGGGGTCGCGGACTGCTGTTGCCCGTTCGCGCCCTCCGGGTAGCGGGGCTCGGTCACGGTTCCCTCCTCGCTCACGTTCGGCCTCTCGCGCTGCGACCGTACTAGCCGGCCGGGCACGGGAAGTCGCCACGGTAGCCAAGCAGCTCAGCGGTGTGACGGCTGTGAGCTCGCCCCGGCGCTCGCGCCCGGCCGCGTCATTGCCAGCTGTAGGGATCGTGGACGTTGCCGACGGTGCGGCCGGCGCGTCGGGGTGATCAAGGCGAAGACTCCGTGTGGGGGGCGGCGGTTGCTGGTTGAGCGTGTCGCGGCAGGGCAGCCGGTGGCACAGGTGGCGATGGGCGTGTCACGCGCGAGCGGGCAACAGTGGCTGCGCCGGTTTCCGGAGGAAGGCCGCATCCTGGCGCGTTGTCGAATGCCGGAGTGGGCGTGGCTCACGGCCGCGGCGGCGATCAGCACAAGGCCACCCGCCGCGCACCCCGCCCTCACCCGCGTCAACCTCGCGAAGCACCACGGCTAAGGGCTGTCTCGTAGCTGGTGTTGTGGTTGGTGGGGCTAGTGGTTGGGTCAGGCTGTGAGGATGATGTTGTGGAGGTTCGCGATTCCGGAGACGGTGTCGGCGAGCGTGCTTGCGGCGCGGCGGTAGTCTCGCAGGATTTTG
>NZ_PQHW01000175.1 GCF_003385215.1 Amycolatopsis thermalba
CCCCCGAGCCACCCCTCTCCCGCAACCCGATCCCCAGCCAAATCGGTTGCGTTGCCGGGTGGCGGTTTGTGTGTGTGGGGGGGCAGAAAAGAAGAAGGGCCCCCGCTTGTGGCGGGGGCCCTCTCGTTCTTCGTCAGTGCGCGTGGCCGTGGCCGTGGCCGGTGTTCTCGGGCTCCTCGACCGGCTTGTCCACCACGGTGCTCTCCGTGGTGAGGACGAGACGGGCGATGGAGGCCGCGTTCGCGACCGCGGAGCGGGTCACCTTGACCGGGTCGACGATGCCGGCCTGCAGCAGGTCGGTGATCTCGCCGGTCGCGGCGTTGAAGCCGTAGCCCCAGCCCTGCTCCTGCACCTTGGACACGATGACCGGGCCCTCGTAGCCGGCGTTCGCCGCGATCCAGTTCAGCGGCGCGGTCAGGGCGTCCCGCACGATGCGGACACCCGTGGCCTCGTCGCCGGTCAGGCCGAGGTCGCCCTCGAGCTCCTTGACCGCGTGCACGATCGCCGAGCCGCCGCCGGGCACGATGCCCTCCTCGACGGCCGCCTTGGTCGACGCCACGGCGTCCTCGATGCGGTGCTTGCGCTCGTTCAGCTCGGTCTCGGTGGCCGCGCCGACCTTGATCACCGCGACGCCACCGCCGAGCTTGGCCAGCCGCTCCTGCAGCTTCTCGCGGTCCCAGTCGGAGTCGGTGGTCTCGATCTCCTTGCGGATCTGCGCGATGCGGGCCTCGATGTCGGCCTTGGTGCCGGCACCGTCGACGATCGTCGTGTTGTCCTTGGTGATCTCGATGCGCCGGGCGGTGCCCAGCGAGTCGAGGCCGATCTCGGACAGCTTGAGGCCGACCTCCGAGGAGATGACCTGCGCGCCGGTGACGACGGCCAGGTCGTCCAGGAACGCCTTGCGGCGGTCACCGAAGAACGGGGCCTTCACCGCGACCGCGACGAGGGTCTTGCGCAGGGCGTTGACCACCAGGGTGGACAGCGCCTCGCCCTCGACGTCCTCGGCGATGATCAGCAGCGGCTTCTTCGACTCGGCGACCTTCTCCAGAACCGGGAGCAGGTCGGCCAGCGCCGAGATCTTCTCGCGGTGCAGCAGCACGTAGGCGTTCTCCAGGATCGCCCGCTGCTCCTCCGGGTCGGTCGCGAAGTGCGCCGACAGGTAGCCCTTGTCGAACTGCACACCTTCGGTGATCTCGAGTTCGGTGGCCAGCGTGGAGGACTCCTCCACGGTGATCACACCGTCCTCGCCGACCCGCTCCACGGCCTCGCCGAGCAGGGCGCCGATGGTGGCGTCACGCGAGGTGACCGTGCCGACCTGGGCGATGTTGTCGCGGCCCTTGACCGGGGTGGCCCTGGACTTGAGCACCTCGATGACCTTCTCCGCGGCCGCCTCGATGCCCTTGCCGAGCGCAGCCGGGTTGGCGCCGGCGGCCACGTTGCGGAGGCCGACCTTCACCAGAGACTGCGCCAGCACGGTGGCCGTGGTGGTGCCGTCGCCGGCGACGTCGTTGGTCTTGGTGGCCACGTTCTTGGCCAGCTGGGCACCGAGGTTCTCGAACGGGTCCTCCAGGTCGATCTCCCGCGCGACGGTGACGCCGTCGAGGGTGATCGTGGGGCCGCCGAACTTCTTGTCGAGCACGACGTGGCGACCACGCGGGCCGAGGGTGACCTTGACCGCGTCGGCGAGCTTGTTGACGCCGCGCTCGAGGGCTCGACGAGCGTCCTCGTCGAAGTTGATCTGCTTGGGCATGGAAGTCCTCTCAGACAGCAGAACGCCCCGTCCCCGGCTTTCCAGCGGGGCCCGGGGCGTTCACCGCAGCGCCTGTGTCAGTTGACGACAGCCAGCACGTCGCGAGCGGACAGGATCAGGTAGTCCTCACCGTTGTACTTGACCTCGGTGCCGCCGTACTTGGAGTAGATGACGACGTCGCCGACGTTGACGTCGACGGGGATGCGGTTCCCCTTGTCGTCGACGCGGCCCGGGCCCACGGCCAGAACCTTGCCCTCCTGGGGCTTCTCCTTGGCGGTGTCGGGGATGACGAGGCCGGACGCGGTCGTCTCCTCGGCCTCGCTCGTCTGGACAACGATCTTGTCCTCGAGCGGTTTGATGTTCACGCTCACCGGGTTGACCTCCACGGGTCGTCGAAAGCGTTGGCAGGTACTTACTTGGTTTCGGCGCCTACCACCCCCGCCGTCGCGGGTGCCGGGGCGTGTGCGGTGCCTTCGATTAGCACTCTAGCCACGGGAGTGCTAGCCGCGCAAGGAGGGTCCCCCGGTGCTGCCCGAACGGGATGCCAAGCGGCCTGACCGGCGGCTTTGTTCCGCGCTGGTTCCGCGACGGCTTGACGGCCGGTCGGTCAGCAACGCGTCCTTGCATCGACGTCTTGCGGCGTGCCCGGCCGCTGGGCCTTCCGCCGAACCTCGTCCGGTCGGTGCTGGCGGGACGGCCCCACTGCCCGACGTCGCGGAGCGGGCGGGGCACACCGTGACCATGCTCGCGAAGGTCTACGTACGGGACCCCTGACATCGCGAACCGGCGGATCGAGGGCTTCCTCGACGGCGGCCGCGCAAGGAGGGCCCCCCGGTGTGGGTCGCACCCCTTGTCACGACGGGGTGTCGTTCGGATCGATGGCACCGGCACGCATCGTCACGTAGCGATACCAGCATCTCACTCGTTGGGCGGTGTTGGCCGTGCCCGCGCCTCCCTACCTTGGGAAACGGCCCGGACACGACTGGAAGGATTGGTGTTCCCATGGGTGGTTGCAGCTGTTGCAGCTCGTGCAGTGGCCCCGGTTGCGGTTGCTGCGGAGGCTGCTAGCACCGGCCTTGACCTGAACGGCCCCGGGACCCCGACGGCGTGGTCCCGGGGCCGTTCGTTCACACCGTCAGCACGATCTTCCCGCGCACCCGGCCGCTCTCGCTCAGCTCGTGGGCCTTCGCGGCGTCCTCCAGGGGCAGTACCTGCGAGACGTGGACCCGCACGCCGTCCACCGCGCGCGCCAGAGCCGCCCCGGACGGCTGCACGTGGAACCGGCGGTAGCGCGGGTCCTCCGTCGCGTCGTTGCCCTGCGCGTCGATCAGCACGCCGTCCGGCCTCAGCACCCTGAGCGAGCGCGCCCCGTAGTCGCCACCGACCAGGTCGCACACCACGTCCACGTCCGACACGGCGGACGTGAAGTCCGCCACCGTGTGGTCGATCAACTCGTCCGCGCCCAGCTCGCGCAGGAACTCGTGGTTCGCCGATCGCGCGGTGCCGATCACGTACGCGCCGCGTGCCTTCGCCACCTGCACCGCGACGTGCCCGACCCCGCCGGCCGCCGCGTGGATCAGCACCCGCTGCCCCGGCCGCACGTCGTCCAGCGCCTGCGCCGCCGTCAGCACCGCGGTCGGTGAAGCGGCCGCCGTGACGTGGTCCAGCCCCGCCGGCTTGGGCGCCAACGCCGACGAGGGCACCGCCACGTACTCGGCGTACGCACCCCACTGCGACATCACCAGCCCGAACACCTCCTCCCCCGTCTCCTCGACCACGCCGGAGAAGTCCAGCCCGAGCCGGAACGGCGGCACGAGCCCCACCCCGTCGACGAGCCCGCGGCGCAGCTTCCAGTCCGCCGGGTTGACCCCCACCGCGTGCACCCGCACCAGCACCTCGCCCGCCCCCGGCACCGGCCGCGGCGCGTCCACCAGTTCGAGCACTTCCGGGCCACCCAGGGCCCGCACATCGACAGCTCTCATGCCGAAGATCGTCGACCCGGGCGGTATCCGTTGTGAAGAAGGCACCTTCCTGATATCCAGGTACCTCATGGATACCGTCCAGTCCTACCTGACCGCCTGCCCGGCCCGCACCGTGCTCGACGCGCTCGCCAACAAGTGGAGCCTGCTGGTCCTCAGCTCGCTGCGCCGCCACGACGGCCCGATGCGGTTCAACGAGCTGCGCCGCCTGCTCGAGGGCATCACCCAGAAATCGCTCACCCAGACCCTGCGCACCCTGGAGCGCGACGGCCTGGTCGACCGGGCCGTCTACCCGACCGTGCCGCCGCGCGTCGAGTACTCCCTGACCGGCCTCGGCACGCAGGTCGGCGACATGTTCAACGTCCTGGGCGAGTGGGCCGAGGAGCACGTCGGCGAGATCCTCGCCGCGCGGGAGGCCTTCGACAGCAGGCCGGCACCGGAACCGGTCCGCTGAGGGAAATTCACTTTCCAGCCACCTGATCACCTTCGTCCCGTTCGCCCCGGAGATGCACCGTCGATGGGCCCCACTGGTTCCCACCACGAGGAGTGCACGTGCCGGACACCCCGAAACTCAACCGCCGCAAGGTCCTGATCGGCGGCGCCGCGGCGGTCGCGCTGAGCGCCGGAATCACCCGCGCCTCCGCCTCGCCCGGAGCGGGCACCGGGCCCGTCGGCGACGTCTTCAACCTCGGCGTCGCCTCCGGCGATCCGCTGCCGGACGGCGTCGTCCTGTGGACCCGGCTGGCCGCCGACTCGCTCGCCGAGGACGGCCTCGGCGGCATGCCGAACCGGGCCCTGCCCGTGCAGTGGCAGATCGCCCGCGACGAGCGCTTCACCCGCATCGTCCACTCCGGACAGACGTGGGCCGCGCCCGAGGCGGCGCACAGCGTGCACGTCGAGGCGGACGGCCTGGAGCCGGGCACCGAGTACTACTACCGGTTCCGCGTCGGCGGCGAGATCTCCCCGGCCGGCATCACCCGCACCGCGCCCGCGCCGTGGCAGCTGTCCCCGCTGACCATGTGCTTCGCGTCGTGCTCGCACTACGGCGAGGGCTACTTCACCGCCTACCGCCGCCTCGCCGAGGACCACCCGGACCTCATCCTGCACCTGGGCGACTACCAGTACGAGTACGCGGCCAAGGCCACCGACGTGCGCACGGTCGTCGGCCCGGAGACCGTCACGCTCGCCGACTACCGCCTGCGCCACGCCCAGTACAAGACCGACCCCGACCTCCAGCTCGCGCACGCCACCGCGCCGTGGCTGGTGGTGTGGGACGACCACGAGACCGAGAACAACTGGGCCGACGAGGTGCCCGAAGCCTCGTCGCAGACGCCCGGCGCGTCGTTCCTGGACCGCCGCAAGGTCGCCTTCCAGGCCTACTACGAGAACATGCCGCTGCGCCGCAACGCCCGGCCGCGGGGCATCGACATGCAGCTCTACCGGCGGATCCACTGGGGGCAGCTGGCCACCTTCCACATGCTCGACACCCGGCAGTACCGCGACGACCAGGCCTGCGGCGACGGCGTCAAGGTCAGCTGCGACGAGCGCCTGAACCCCAACCGCACTATCACCGGCGCGGCGCAGGAGAAGTGGCTGATCGACGGGTTCCGGCAGAGCAGGGCGCGGTGGGACGTGCTGGGCCAGCAGGTGGTGTTCTCCGAGATCGACTTCACCGCCGGCTCGCAGCTCGGCTACAACATGGACGCCTGGGACGGCTACAAGGCCAACCGGGACCGCATCGCCGCGGCGATGGGCGACTCGCGGGTGCGCAACGGTGTCGTGCTCACCGGGGACGTGCACCGGCACTGGGCGTCGGAGGTCAAGCAGACCTACGGGCAGCCGGACTCGAAGGGCGTGGGCGTCGAGCTGATCACGACGTCGATCACCAGCGGCCGGGACGGCAACGACGACCCGTTCCAGTCGGTGCTGGACGAGAACCCGCACGTCAAGTTCCACAAGAACCGGCGCGGCTACATCCGCACCCGCTTCACCGCGAACGAGCTGCGGGCCGACTACCGGATCCTGCCCTACGTCAGCCGGCCGGGCGCGGCCGCCGAGACCGCGGCCAGTTTCGTGGTGACCGACCGGGACCCGAGCCTGCACCGGGTCTGAGACGGAAGTTGGTTCCCTCCTCCCCTTGACGGTGTGTAGTTTTCTGACTGCACCTGTTCCGGGGAGGCCGCAATGACGTCGTTCACCCGCCGCAACGCCCTGCGCGCGATCGCTGCCGGCACCGCCGGTGTGGCCGTGGTGGCCGCGCCCGGCGCGTCCGCGGCCACGACCGGAGCGCGGCAGCGCGCGTTCGCGGCCGCGGCGGCGGAGTTCGGCGTCCCGGAGTCCGTGCTGCTCGGCGTGTCGTACCTGAAGTCCCGCTGGGACTCCCACGGCGGCGCGCCGAGCACCGGCGCCGGGTTCGGCCCGCTGCACCTGACGGACCTGCGGGCCGTCGCGGCCGGCGGGAGCCACCACGACCAGGGCGAGGACCCACGGGGCGACGCGGCGCGCGGGGAGCTGCGGCCGCACACGTCGGCAGCGCTGCAGACCGTCGACCTCGCCGCCGAGCTGACCGGCGTGGACGCCGCGACGCTGCGGACGGACCCGGTGCAGAACATCCGCGGTGGCGCCGCGGTGCTGGCCCACTACCAGCGCGAGCTCGGCGCGCGGGCGGACGATCCGGCCGGCTGGTACGGCGCGGTCGCCCGCTACAGCGGCGCGTCGGACACCGGGACCGCGACGTTCTTCGCCGACGAGGTCTTCGCGACCATCGCCGCCGGGGCGAGCCGGACCACCGACGACGGGCAGGCGGTCACGTTGCCCGCGACGCCGGTGTCACCGCGACGCGAGCAGGTCCGCGCGCTCGGGTTGTCCACCGTCGCGGAGGGCGCGGCCGAGGCGCCGCCCGGGCTGCCCGTCGAGTGGATCCCGGCGCCCTACCAGGACCTCGGCAACGGCGACTACGGCAACCACGACAAGGCCGAGCGGCCGAACTCGCAGCGGATCACGCACATCGTCATCCACGACACGGAGTGCACCTACGACACGGCGATCGGGCTCGTGCAGGACCCGGCGTACCTGGCGTGGCACTACACGCTGCGCTCGACCGACGGGCACGTCGCCCAGCACGTGCTGACCAAGGACGTGGGCTGGCACGCCGGGAACTGGTACTTCAACGCGAAGTCGATCGGCGTCGAGCACGAGGGGTTCGCGGCGCAGGGCACCTGGTACACCGAGGCGATGTACCGGACCTCGGCGAAGCTGGTGCGCTACCTGGCCGGGAAGTACCGGATCCCGCTGGACCGCGAGCACGTCATCGGTCACGACAACGTGCCGGGGACGACCGCGGACAAGGTCGCCGGCATGCACTGGGACCCGGCGCCGTACTGGGACTGGGCGCACTACTTCGACCTGCTCGGCGCGCCGCTGAACCCGCGGCCGGTGCGGCAGCCGACGGGCATGGTCATGGTCAAGCCGGACTTCGCGTCGAACCCGACCGGGTACACGGGGTGCGCGGCGCCGGGCGCCGCGTGCCCCGCGCGCGGTTCGTCGGCGCTGTTCCTGCGGGTGGAGCCGCGCGACGACGCTCCCCTGCTCGCGGACATCGGCCTGCACCCGGACGGCGGGCCGTCCACCGTGGCGATCTCCGACGTGGGCAGCCGCGTGTCGGCCGGGCAGCGGTACGCGGTGGCGGAAATCCGGGGCGACTGGACGGCCGTGTGGTACCTCGGGCAGAAGGGGTGGCTGCGCTCGTCCGGGGTGGTGCCGGTGCTGGGGCAGGTGGTGACGCCGCGGCCGGGGCGGTCGTCGGTGCCGGTGTACGGGCGCGCGTACCCGGAGGCTTCCGCGTACCCGGAGGGGCTCACGCCGCAGGAAGTCGTGCCGCTGCAGTACACGCTGCCCGCGGGCCAGAAGTACACCGCCGGCCCGACCCTGCCCGCGGAGTACTACTCGGCGACGACCTTCGACCCGGCGGAACACGTGGTGGTCCGCGGGAGGACGAAGTACGTGCAGATCCAGTTCGGGCACCGGGTGGGCTTCGTGAAGCTCGACGACGTGGTGGTGTCGCGCACGCGCCCCTGACCCGCAGCCCGCGCGAGTCCCACGCTCCCGCGCGCGAGTCCCACGTTCGTGCGCGCGAGTCCCACGCTCCCGCGCGCGAGTTCCACGCTCACGCGCGCGCTTTCCACGCTCGTGCGCGCGTGTTCTAAGCCGGCCGGGTGTGCACCGGCTCGTTGGTGCATGTGCTCCCGGTACTCGCCGACCAGGGTGCGCAGCGTGTCGAACCGGTCCAGGCCGGTCGTGTCGAACAAGCGGTGGAACCGTCGTTGCTG
>NZ_PQHW01000176.1 GCF_003385215.1 Amycolatopsis thermalba
TCTCAACCCCGCGCGACTGGCCCCTTCATCAACCACCGCAACCCGCTCACCCCCACCGGCCACCCGCCCATCGTTGAAAGGACCGCTCAACCCCACACGACCGACCCCCTCACCGACCACCGCAACCCCGCCTACCGCAGCCCGCGCAACTCCTCCGCCGCCCGCAGCACGTCCGCGTACCGCACGTACAACCCGGCCAGCCCGAACCGCAGCACCTCGGGCGGCCGGAAGTCCCCGATCACCCCGCGCGCGATCAGCTTCCCCGTCGCCGCCTTGGCGTCCGGCCACGCGACCGAGATCTGGTTCCCCCGCGAAGCCGGCGTGACCACCCGCGCCCCGGGCACCAGCTCGTCCAGGCACCGCAGGAAGAACTCCCCCAGCGCGAGCCCCTTCGCGCGCACCTGGTCGATCGTCATGTCGCGCCACACGTCCAGCGCCGCGTCCAGTGCCAGCATCGACAGGATGTCCGGCGTCCCGGTGCGGCCGCGGCTGATCCCGGCCCGGCCGGCGTACCCCGGCGTCATCCCGAACGGATCGGCGTGCCCGGCCCACCCGGTCAGCGGCTGGTCGAAGTCCGCGAGCCACTTCCGCGCCACGTAGAGGAAAGCCGGCGATCCCGGGCCACCGTTGAGGAACTTGTACGTGCACCCGACCGCGAGATCGACCTCCGCGGCGTCCAGCGGCACCGGCACCGCCCCCACCGAATGGCACAGGTCCCACACCACGACCGCCCCGGCCGCGTGCAGCGCCGCGGTGATCCCGGGCAGGTCGTGCAGCTCCCCCGTCACGTAGTCGACGTGGTTGACCAGCACCACGGCCGTCCGCGAATCCGCCTCGGCGGCCAGCGCGCCGACCGGCACCCGGCGCACGGAGTGACCGGTCATGCGCGCCGCGCTCTCGGCGATGTAGCCGTCGGTGGGGAACGTGCCCGCGTCGACCAGGATCTCCGGCCGACCCGGGTTCAGCCGCGCCGCCGCGACCACCGCCTTGAACAGGTTCACCGTCGTCGAATCGCCGACCACCACCTGGCCCGGCCCCGCGCCGACCAGCGGCGCGATCCGGTCGCCGATCCGCTCCGGCGCGTCCCACCAGCCCTCGTCCCACGACCGGATCAGCCGTCCGCCCCACTGTTCGCCGATCACCTCGGCCATCCGCGGCGCGACCCCGCGCGGCGGCGCGCCCAGTGAATTCCCGTCCAGATAGGACACTTCCGGGTCGAGATCGAACTCCGCGCGCTTGCCGGCCAGGGGGTCCAACGCGTCGAGTTCGGCCGCTTCGTCTCGCAGCGACATCGTGTCCCTTTCTCTCTATCGCCCTGTGTCGGCGGTCACATACAGTGGTGTCTCCGCCAGCTGATCACGAGGAGGTCGCAGTTGACCAGCCACCCGTCCGTCGCTGAGCAGGCCGAGGGCTTGACCATTCCCATGCTCCTCCGTCGCAACGCCGCGGAGTACGGCGACCTGCCCGCGCTCACGTCGCTGGACGACCCGGACCGCCCGACGCTCACCTGGTCCGCGTTCCGCGACGAGGTCGCGGCGGTCTCCCGCGGCCTGGCCGACCTGGGCCTGCGCCGCGGCGAGCGGATGCTGATCATGGCCCCGAGCACGCCGGACCACCTGATCGCCGACCTCGCCGCCACGCACCTGGGCGCCATCTCGTGCACCGCGTACGCGACGCTGAGCCCCGAGCAGATCTCCTACGTGGCCCGGCACAGCGCGAGCCCGGTCGTCGTGCTGCAGGGCATGGACGAGCTCAAGCGCTGGCAGCAGGTCCTGCACGAGCTGCCCGCGCTGCGCCGCATCGTGATGATCGACGCCGAGGCCGTGCCGGCCGGTGACGAGCGGTTCGTCAGCCTCGCCGAACTACGCGCCCGGGGCGCCGAACTGCACGCGGCCGACCCGCGGGTGTTCGAGGACGGCTGGGCGGACATCCGTCCCGGGGACCCGATCGCGATGATCTACACCTCGGGCACCACCGGCGACCCGAAGGGCGTCGTGCTGTCCCACCACAACGTCATCTTCGAGGCCTACGCCGTGCACGCGCTGCACGAGACGCCGCTGCACCCGACCAACATCGCGTACCTGCCGCTCGCGCACATCGCCGAGCGGGAGATCTCGATCTACATGCCGATCGTGTACGCCGGTCACGTGCACACGCTGGCCGATCCGACGCAGGTCGCGGGCGCGCTGGGCCGCGTCCACCCGCAGGGTTTCTTCGGCGTGCCGCGGGTGTGGGAGAAGATCGCCGCCGGGCTCAAGGCGATGCTGCCGAACCTGCCGGAGGACCGGCGCACCGCGCTGCTGCAGGCCAACGAGCTGCTCCAGCAGGGCTACAAGCTGCGCAACGCCGGGCAGGAGGTGCCGCCGGACCTGGCCGCGAAGATCGCGGAGACCGACCGGACGGTGCTCGCCCCGGTGCGCGCGCTGCTCGGGTTCGACAAGCTGCACTTCTGCTCCAGCGGCGCGGCCGCGCTGCCGGTCGAGGTCCTGTACTTCCTCGCCGGGCTGGGCGTGGAGATCCACGAGGTGTGGGGCCTGTCGGAGACCTCCGGCGCGATCACGTCGAACTCGGCGAAGGCGTTCCGCGCCGGCGCGGTCGGGCGCCCGCTGGCCGACACCGAGATCAAGGTCGACGCCGACGGTGAGCTGCTGGTGCGCGGGCCACTGGTGTTCCTGGGCTACCTGCAGGAGGACGGGTCGATCGCCTCGGCCGTGGACGCCGACGGCTGGTTCCACACCGGCGACATCGGGACGATCGACTCCGACGGCTTCGTCACGATCACCGACCGCAAGAAGGAGCTGATCATCACCTCGGGCGGCAAGAACATCGCGCCGACCCGCATCGAGGGGCTGCTCAAGGAGCACCCGCTGATCGGCCAGGCGGTGGCGATCGGCAACGACAAGCCGTTCGTGACGGCGCTGATCGTGGTCGACGACGAGTTCCTGCCGGCGTGGGCGGCGCAGCAGGGCATCCAGGGCAGCGACCCGGTCGTGCTCGCCGAGCACCCGGCCGTGCGCGAGGAGATCCAGCGCGCGGTGGAAGCGGCCAACGCGCGGCTGTCCCGGGTCGAGCAGATCAAGAAGTACCAGGTGCTGGCCACGCCGTGGACGCCGGAGAGCGGCGAGGTCACCCCGACGCTCAAGCTCAAGCGCCGGATCATCAACGACCGCTACGCGGCCGACATCGCCGCTCTCTACACCGCCGACCAGTAGACCGTCAGGCCGAGCGGAGGGGCGTGGTCCACTTGCGGAGGCGCGGTGGAACACGCTTCTCCAGGCCGTACGGCTCGAGGTGGGCGCTGAACACCTCGTCGAACGCCTCCCGCACGGTCTCGGTGTCCCACGTCTGCCGCTCCAGGATCGGCGCCTTGAAGTAGGGCTGGCCGACGATGTGCAGCTGCGGCCCGTTGCAGCGCACCAGCTGCCCGGTGATGCCCTCCGCCTCGTCGCTCAGCAGGAACAGCACGACGGGCGCGATCCGGGACGGCGTCCGATCGGGGGGACAGTTGCGCAGCGAACGCTCCGACTTCCAGACCATCCGGGTGTGCGCCAACGGGCAGACGGCGTTCACCCGGATGCCGCAATCTTCCAGATCCAGTGCCCACGAATAGGTGAGCGACGCCACAGCTCCTTTGGTCGCCGCGTACACACCGAGCTTGCGCTGGCCGAGCGAAGCGCCCGACGAGATGTTCACGATCGACCCGCCGCGACCGCCCGCGACCATGGCCTTCACCGCCGCGATCCCGGTGTACATCACGCCCAGGACGTTGACCTCGACCAGCTCCCGGACCTCGTCCGGGTCCTCCTCCCAGGGCAGCGCCTCGTAGTTCAGCCCGGCGTTGTTCACCAGGCCGTCGATCGCGCCGAACTCGGAGACGCACAGGTCGACGATCGCCTGGGCCTGCGCCGGGTCGGTCACGGTGTGCCCGCTGGCCACCGCCCGCCCGCCGTGCTCGCGGATGTTCGCCGCGGTGCGTTCGGCCAGGCCGGCGTCGACGTCGTTGACCACGACCGCGGCCCCGGCCTGGGCCAGGTGCACCGCGAACGCCTCGCCGAGACCGCGCCCGGCGCCGGTCACCACCACGGCCCGGTCCTGCATCAGCATGCTCATCGGTTTTCTCCCCACCGGCCAGTCCCCGAGCTCCAGCCCGTCCTCGGCTGTCTCCCTGGCCTGTGAGTCCAGTCTTCGCGCCCGGAGGGCCCGGCGGTGGGAGCGCACCGACGAACGGTCCGCTCACTGCGCTGAACGAGTGACGCCTGATCGGCCGGACTGACCGCACCGCCGGTCACGCGGGACGAAATCTTCCACCGTTCGTCGTAATCCGAAGGTTAGAAGGTCTACCACCGTATGGGCCCAATGAGGCGATACGGTCGCGCTGTGACTGTTCGCCTGCGTGTAGTGAGCGGCATACTGATTGTTGCGGAACGTGTCACTTGAGTGACCGGCGTCACAGGAACCGGGCGGGCAGCGACAGAGTCAGTGAGCGCAGGCAGCCACCCGACGAGGGGGAAGTGGGGAGAGGTGTGAAGACCACGACTCGCCCATCCATGGGTGCGGCGCTCGCCAACCGCGAGTTCCGCACCGTGTGGCTGGCCGAGGCCCAGTCGGTGCTCGGCGACCAGCTGACCACGGTGGCGCTGGCCCTCACCGTCTACCACCGCACCGGCTCGGCGCTGTGGTCCGCGGTCGCCTACGCCCTCACCTTCCTGCCCGCGCTGGCCGGCGGGCTCGGGCTGGCCCAGCTGGCCGACCGCTACCCGCGCCGCACCATCCTCGTGGTCACGGCCGCGCTGCAGGCGGTCTTCATCGCCATCATGGCGATCCCCGGCATGTCGGTGGTGTGGCTGTGCGTGCTGGTCATGCTCGCGCGACTGGCCGGCGCCCCGTCCAACGCGGCCCAGAACGCGCTGACCCGCGAGATCTTCACCGACGACGAGCTGTACCTGCGCAGCCAGGACATCCGCGGCATCACCACCAACACCACCATGCTGGCCGGGCTCGCGCTGGGCGGCGTGATCGTCACCGCCGCCGGCCCGTCCCTGGCGCTGGCCCTGGACGCGCTGACGTTCGCGATCAGCGCGCTGGCCCTGCACCGCTGGGTGCGCCCGCGACCCGCGGCCGGGGACGGCGACGGCTCGTGGTTCGGCGCCATCAACTGGGTCGCGAAGCAGCGCAGGCTGCGCGTGCTGCTCGGCCTGTCCTGGCTGGTCGGCCTGGCCATGGTGCCCGCCGGGCTGGCCGCCCCGCTGGCGCGCGAGATCGGCGCGCCCGACCAGGCCGTGGGGTGGCTGCTGGCGGCGGACCCGCTGGGGTTCGCGCTGGGCGTGTTCGTCCTGTCCCGCTACGTCTCGGCCTCGGCGCGCCGCCGGACGGTCGGCGTCCTCGCGGTCGTCCCGACGGCGCTGCTGCTGGCGTTCGGGCTGCAGCCCGGCCTCGTCCTCGCCCTGGTCGTCCTCGCCCTCGCCGGTGCGGCGGGCGCGTACATCATCACCGTCGGGGCCACGTTCATCACGTGGGTGCCCAACGAGCTTCGTGGCGGAGCGGGCGGCCTGTACCGGACCGGCCTGCGGGTCGCGCAGGGCGTCGGGGTCGCGCTCGGCGGCGTGCTCGCGCAGTGGTCCGGTGCGGCGACCACGGCCATCATGATCGCGGGTGCGGCCGGGGTGGTCCTCGGCGTGCCCCTCGCGATGGCGTGGGGACGAGTGCTGGGCACGGACAGCGATGCGGCCCGCACCTACTGACGGCAGCGGTTGCTGCATTCGGAAGATCAGAAGTCACGGTCGCGCACGACGATTCACCTCACGTTTTTCCGGCGGAAACGAACACAAATCGACGGCACCTCAGAAGTCGCGGTCGCGCACGACGAACACCTCTCCCACGGGAACGGAAACGAACGCTATTCACAGCGGGGGATCAGAAGTCGCGGTCAGACACGAGGAACACCTCCATTCGGTGCCTGTGGCCGGGACGCGTTGCGTCCGTACAGCCGCTCGTGGCGGAGGTACGCGGCGCTTCGCGTGCGGTGAGATGATACCTGTTGATGGAAAGTACCCGGCGTCGTTCCGGGCACAGCAAAGTTACCCGGCGGCGGTACGCGATGTCGAGGGAAGGTGAGCCGATGCCTCCGCACCACGCGCGTCGGCGATCGCCTACACTCCACGGCGATCCGGACCCCAGGGAGGGCGTTCAGCCCATCGAAGAGCGCAATTCGGTACCCCGCCAGGCCGCGCCCGGGAGGGCGGAGCCGAACACAAAGCGTGATGCGTTGAGCACGCGCCGCGCCATGCTACCGCGGAATTGGGCATTGTGGCGTCGTCCGAAGCGATTCGTCGCTTTCCTGCTCGTCGCCGAACTGATTGCGGTCGGGTGGCTGGTCGTCGCATTCGTGAACGCGAGCGCGCCGAGCGGTCTCGATTGGCTGCGGTTCGCGATTCTCACCGTCGGCGCCACGGCGCACATTCAACTGACCCGGCGCCAGGAAGAACGTCGGCGAAATGCGGGTGGGCGGGTCCTGATCGACCTGACCGCGGTCTGGGTGGTGCCGGCCGCGATTATTCTTCCGGTGCCGTTGACGATCCTGGTCGTCGGTCTGGTCCGGGTGCAGCGCTGGTTCGTCGCGCGGCGGCCGGCGCACAACTTCGTGTACTCGACGGTGGCCCACATGCTGGCGGCGACGCTGGCCCACCAGGTGTACGTGGAGCTGGGTCCGCACGACTGGGGTTCGCTGGACATCACCGGCTCGCTCGTCGAGTTCGGCTGGATGCTGGTGGCCGGGCTCATCTACGAGGGCGTGCAGATCCTCTACATCGGTTCGGTGATCGCGCTGGCCGCGCCGGAGAAGGCGAACGCACGGACGGTGCTGGGCAGCCCGGCGGACAACGTGCTGGAGGCGATCACGATCGGCCTCGGCGCGGTCACGGCGATCCTGCTGGTGATCATGCCGCCGACGGTGGCGATCATGGCCGTGGTGACGGTGGTGTTCAACCGGCTCGCCGAGATCGAGCAGCTGCAGGCCGACGTGCGCACGGACCCGAAGACGCAGGTCGCGAACATGCGCGGGTGGACGGAGTCGGCCGAGCGGGCGCTGACGCGGGCGGGCAAGGCGGCCGATCCGCTGGCGATCCTGATGATCGACCTGGACCACTTCAAGTGGATCAACGACACGTTCGGCCACCCCGCGGGTGACGACGTGCTGCGGCACCTGGCGCAGCTGCTGGACGAGGTGACCCGCCCGAGCGACGTGGTGGGCCGCTTCGGCGGTGAGGAGTTCCTGGTGCTGCTGCCGGACACGGACCAGGCGGCGGCGACGGTCGCCGGGGAGCGCATCCGCTCGGCGGTGGCCGGACTGCGGATCAGGACGACCAACAAGCGCGGCGACCAGACGCTGGTGGCGGACCGGACGGCCTCGATAGGGGTCGCGGTGTTCCCCGACCACGGCGACACCCTGGCGACGCTGATGCAAGCCGCGGACGCGGCGGTCTACGAGGCGAAGGAGGGTGGGCGGAACCAGGTCCGGATAGCCCGCGCGCCGCAGGATCCGGCGCCGGCACCACCCCCGTCGCGCGAGGCCAAGCACATCGCCCACTGACGGGCCGGTTTCCCCCATTGGGCATTCACGCGCCCGCGAATAGCGGGGAATCGCACATCTTCACACGGGTCTAACGGCCCTTGTGCGTCGCGCACTGCCCAGCGGAAGAAACGTCTCATTCGCGCGCGCCTTTCGCACCCCCGTATGCCATGCCCGCACCCCAGGGATTCCGGCCAGCTACGCCCCACTCGAAATCCCCTTCCACACACCATCGACAGCCCGCTCGCCACCACGGCCGCCCCCCACCTCCGATACGTGCACCCATCTTATATACACATCTGACGATGCC
>NZ_PQHW01000177.1 GCF_003385215.1 Amycolatopsis thermalba
CCCCCGCCCACTGTCGGCCGAACTGCCGCTACCGTCCCGCCCGCAAACTGATCAAGATGGCACGGGTGAAGATCATCAAGGCGCTGGGCCTGCTCTACGCGGTCCCGCTGGCCCTGCTCGTCGTCGGCGTCGTCGGCGGGCTCGTCCTGGGGGAGGGCCTCTACCTCGCGGCCTTCGCGGTCGGCGCCGCGGCCACGCTCGCCGTCGTCGTCGCCCGGGCGAACGGGCGTGCGCTCGGCGGGTGGAAGCAGGCCGCGGTCGCGACGGTTGTGCTGGTCGCCGCCGGCCTGCTCCCGCTCCGGGCGGACAACCAGGACCTCCTCACGGCCGAGGGCCTGGAAGCCGGCCTGGACGAGCTCCGCGGCGTCGCGACGACCTACGACCTGATCGCGATCGGCGACGACTACCTCCGCGGCCAGCGCGGCGACCGCGCGCTGATCTACCGCGACGGCGACCTCCAGCCGGTGCCGCGGGACATGACCGGACCGGATCCGGAGTACGCGTTCGACCTGCGCGAGGTCGACTTCGGCGCGATCCCCGGCCTGGTCGGCCTCGCCCGCCAGCGGTTCCCCGACGCCACCGGCGAGGCGGAGGTGCGGATCACCCGGCCCCCGGGCGGCGGCCCGGTCGAGATCACGGTCCTCGTCGAACGCTCCGGGCCCGAACGCAGGGGCGAACTGGTCGCCGACGCCGCCGGGAACCCCCGCTAGTGCCCCACTTCGTCCCCGGCATCGGCCACGGCGCGGCGATGCAGATCATCCGCGGCCTGGGGCTCGTGTTCGCCGTGCCGATCGCGCTCGTCGTCGCGGGCGCGGTCGGCTGGCTGGCCCGGCGCGAGGGCATCTACCTCGCCGCACTCCTCACCGGCGCCGTCCTCACCCCGGTCCGCGTGCTGCCGGCCGCGCTCGCCACGGCCGTGCTGGTCGTCGTCGGCCTGCTGCCGCTGTGGATCCGGTGACACCGCTCACGCCCCGGGGTCGATCGATCGCGCGCAGCCACATAGCCTGAAACCCATGAGGCTGAGCCAGGGAGAGGACGTGCGCACCCGGCTGGTCTTCGGCGCCCACTGGGGTTTCCTCGCGTTTTTCGCCGGCCTCGGCGTGTACCACCTGGTGACCGTCGTGATGACCGCCCTGCGGTCCGGGCACGCCAGCGTCGACCCGCTGGAACTGCTCGACGTCGGTCCGGTGCTGCTGCTCGCGTTCGTGCCCAGCCTCTTGCTCGGCCTCGCCCCGCTGGTCGCGTCGCGGCGCTGGGGGAGCGGGCCGCGGCGCGACTTCGGCTGGCTCCCGACCCTGCGCGACGTCAAGGTGGGCCTGGCCTGCGGTGCGCTCGCCCTGCTCGCCGGGTACCTGGTGAACCTGGTGCTGCTCGGCATCTACGGCACCGACCGGATCTCCGACAGCCCGCTCACCGACCTCGCCGAGGACGGCGGCCGGGACGAGTTCGTGTGGCTCGCGCTCGCCGCGCTCGTCGTCGTGGTCGCCACGCCGATGGCCGAGGAGCTGCTGATGCGCGGCTCGCTGTGGGGAGCGCTCGAACACCACCGCGTCCCGCAGTGGGTGATCCTGGTGCTCACCGCGGTCGTCTTCGCCTACCTGCACGGCGAACCGACCCGCACGCTCGCGCTGCTGACGCAGGGGCTGCTGATCGGCGCGGCGCGGTGGCGGACCGGCCGCGTGGGGGCGAGTTTCGTCGCGCACGCGGCGAACAACCTGGTCCCGGCGCTGCTGCTGTTCACCGGGTCCTGAGCGGAACGACCATGGCGACTAGGCTCGGTAGGTGCTGGGCGAGGATCAGAGGGAGGCACGCCGTGACGGCACATCCGGGCGAGCTCGACCCGCCTGATCTGCCCGCCACCGCGGAGGCCGCGCCCGCGCACCGCTGGGGGTTCGGCGCCTTCCTGGTGGTCGAGGCCGTCCTGCTGGCCTCCGCCGCGTTCGTCAGCGTCCTGCTCGGCCCGGCACCACCCGGTCAGCCGCTGCCCGCGCGGGACGTGCTGATCGGCACGATGGCCCCGACCGTCCTCGCCGCGCTGGTCGCGATCCTGATCACCAAGGTGCGGGGCAACGGCCCGTTCACCGACCTGCGGCTGTCCTGGCGCTGGGAGGACGTCAAGCTCGGGCTGAAACTCGGCAGCTTCGGGCTGGTGCTGACCACGGTCAGCGCGTTCATCTGGACCCAGGCGGTCGGCGAGGCCAACGCCGGATCGGCGATCAGCGCCCTGGTCGAGGAACAGCCGATGTCGGTGAGCGCCGCCATCGTGATGTTCGCCTACCTCTGGCTGCTCGGGCCGATCTGCGAGGAGATCATCTACCGCGGTCTGCTGTGGAGCGCCGTCGAACGGCTGCACTGGGGTCAGGAGAAGTGGGCCCGGCTCGCGGCGTTCCTGCTGTCCACGGCGGTGTTCGCGGCCAGCCACCTGGAACCGCTGCGCACCACGCTGCTGCTGGTGATCGCCATCCCGATCGGCCTGGCCCGCCTGCTCACCGGCCGCCTGCTCGGCAGCATCGTGGCCCACCAGATGAACAACTTCCTGCCCGCCGTGGCGATGCTGCTCACGGCGCTGGGAGTCATGGCGATCTAGGTTCTGTTTCATGAGCGGCGGAGCCGCTTGCGGTGGGCCGTCAGCCGGCTCCGCTACCCGCGCCGCCTCGCAAGCCGCTTCCGAACCACGCCCTGGACGCCCGGTGCGGGCCGTGTGACCGGGTCTGGCAGAATAGTCGCTTGCCTGCTGCGGCCGGGCCCTCTCACCGTGCCGTGGCGACCGAAAGCTTCGGGTACTCGTCCGGTGTCCCCACACGGATCGTGACCCGACACCCGCGAGCACGCAGAGAACCAAGGAGTACCCACACACCGTGGCCGTCAAGATCAAGCTCCAGCGCCTCGGCAAGATCCGTGCGCCGTACTACCGCATCATCGTCGCCGACGCCCGCACCCGCCGGGACGGCAAGGCGATCGAGTCGATCGGCAAGTACCACCCGAAGTCCGAGCCGAGCTTCATCGAGGTCGACTCCGAGCGGGCCCAGTACTGGCTGGGTGTCGGCGCGCAGCCGACCGAGCCGGTGCAGCGCATCCTGGAGATCACCGGTGACTGGCAGAAGTTCAAGGGCCTGCCGGGCGCCGAGGGCACGCTGAAGACCGCCGAGCCGAAGCCGTCCAAGGAGGAGCTGTTCAACGCGGCCCTCGCGGCGGCCGGTGACGAGCCCGCCAACGAGGCCACCACGCCGAAGAAGAAGTCGGCCAAGAAGGCCGACGACGAGGCGGCGAAGGACGAGGCGTGAGCTTCCTCGCCGACTCCCTCGAACACCTGGTGCGCGGGATCGTGGACAACCCGGACGACGTCCGGGTCGACCTGATCACCACCCGCCGCGGCCGCACGCTCGAGGTCCACGTCCACCCGGACGACCTCGGCAAGGTCATCGGCCGCGGCGGCCGGACCGCGACCGCGCTGCGCACCGTCATGGGCGGCATCGGTGGCCGCGGCGTCCGCGTGGACGTCGTCGACACCGACCGCTGACCCATCCGTGGACGTCGTCGTCGGGCGGGTCGCCAAGGCCCACGGTGTGCGCGGTGAACTCGCCGTGGACATCCGGACCGACTCGCCCGAGGAACGCTTCCGCGACGGCGCGACGGTGACCGCGCGGTTCCGCGACGGCACCACGCGCCCGCTGACCATCGCAGCCGCCCGCCCACACAGCGGGCGGCTGCTGGTCACGTTCGAGCAGGTGGTGACGCGCGAGGCCGCCGAGGCCCTGCGCGGCGCCCTGCTGCTCGCCGACACCGCCGATCTGCCGCCCACGGACGACCCGGACGAGTTCTACGACCACGAACTCGAGGGGCTGCGTGCCGAGCTGAGCGACGGCGAGGTGATCGGCACCGTCACCGAGGTGGTGCACGCCCCGCACGGCGAGCTGCTCGCGCTCGATCGCGACGGGCGCACCGTTCTCGTCCCGTTCGTGCAGGCCATCGTGCCCGTGGTGGACGTCAAGGGCGGCCGGGTCGTCATCGATCCCCCCGAGGGCCTGCTCGACGACGCCGGCTGACGGGCTGGTTACGCTCGCGCCGTGCGGATCGACGTCGTCACCATCTTCCCCGAGTACCTGGACCCGCTGCGGGCCGCGCTGCTGGGCCGCGCCATCGAGCGCGGGCTGATCGAGGTCGGGGTGCACGATCTGCGGGACTGGACCCACGACGTGCACCGCGCCGTCGACGACGCGCCCTACGGCGGCGGTCCCGGCATGGTCATGAAGCCCCAGGTCTGGGGTGACGCGCTGGACGCCGTCTGCGGTCCGGACACCCGGCTGGTCGTCCCGACGCCGGCGGGCCGCCCGTTCACCCAGGAGATGGCGCGCTCCTACGCCCGCGAGAAGCACCTGGTGTTCGCCTGCGGCCGGTACGAGGGCATCGACCAGCGCGTGATCGATGACGCCGCCCGCCGGATGCCGGTCGACGAGGTGTCCATCGGCGACTACGTCCTGGTCGGCGGCGAGGCCGCGGTGCTCGTGATGGTCGAGGCCACGGTCCGGCTGCTGCCCGGCGTCCTGGGCAACCCGGTGTCGGCCGAGCAGGACTCCTTCTCCGACGGCCTGCTCGAAGGCCCCAGCTACACGCGCCCCGAGGTGTGGCGCGACCTGTCCGTGCCCGAGGTGCTGCGGTCGGGCAACCACGCGCTCATCGACCGCTGGCGGCGCGACCAGGCCCTGGAGCGAACGCTGCTGCGCCGCCCCGATCTCCTCGACCGGCTGCCGGACGGTACGCTGGACGAGCGCGATCTCGCCGTGCTCGACCGTGTCCGGTCGGGGCAGCGGCAGGCCGGGTGATCCGGCTGGGGACGCGTCTGCAATACTTGACAGGTTGGCCGTGCCAGTGGTGCGCGCCTGCCACAAGCCCCCGGGTCGCCTGCCCCAGTGAGAGCGTGCGCGTGCTCGGATGACTGCCAGACAGACGAAGGACGAGGACGGACTCCCGATGAACACCCTGGACGCCCTGGACGCTCAGTCGCTGCGTTCCGACATTCCGCACTTCCGCCCGGGTGACACGCTGAAGGTGCACGTTCGCGTCATCGAGGGAAACCGTGAGCGTGTTCAGGTTTTCCAGGGCGTCGTGATCCGCCGCCAGGGTGGCGGTATTCGCGAGACCTTCACCGTGCGCAAGGTTTCGTTCGGTGTCGGCGTCGAGCGCACTTTCCCGGTGCACAGCCCGAACATCGCGAAGATCGAGGTGCACAAGCGCGGTGACGTGCGTCGCGCCAAGCTGTACTACCTGCGCGAGCTGCGCGGCAAGGCCGCCAAGATCAAGGAGCGCCGCGAGGCCCCGACCGCGTCCTGAGCGATCGGACTTTCTCCGATAGCCTGGCGAAGTGGTCGAACCTGTGCCCTCCAGCGCCGCTGAGGACGAGCCCGAACGCCCGAACCCGGACGAGAATGCCGATTCCGGCGCAAATGGGAAACGGCGCCGCCGCAAGCCCAAGAAACAGCGCTCGTTCTGGGTCGAACTGCCGATTCTGATCGTCGTCGCGCTGGCGCTGGCATTCGTGTTCCAGCAATTCCTGGCGCGGGTCTACACGATTCCTTCAGGGTCGATGGAGACCACGTTGCACGGCTGCCCCGGGTGCTACGGCGACAAGGTCCTGGTCGACAAGATCACCTACGACTTCACCGACCCGGAACCGGGTGATGTCGTGGTGTTCAAGGGCCCGGAGCCGTGGGTGGAGAACGAGGCGGCGACCGAGCGGTCGAGCAACGCGGTGGTGCGCTTCTTCCAGAACATCGGTTCGGTGTTCGGGCTGGCGCCGCCGGACGAGCGCGACTTCGTCAAGCGGATCATCGCGACCGGCGGCCAGACCGTCGAGTGCTGTGACGCCCAGAACCGGGTCGTCGTCGACGGCAAGGCCCTGGACGAGCCCTACATCCACTGGAAGAATCCGGACGACCAGCGGCAGGAGCCGTTCGACCCGGTGACGGTGCCGGACGGCTACGTCTGGGTGATGGGTGACAACCGCAACGACTCGTGCGACTCGCGTTGCCAGGGTGGCGGCGGGGTCCGCGGTGCCGTGCCGGTGGACAACATCATCGGCAAGGCACGCATCATCGTGCTGCCACCCGGCCGGTGGGGCGGGGTCAGCGACCACGACCCGCAGGCCGCCGCCCAGCCGGCCGCGCTCGGGATGAGCGCTCCGGCGTGGCAGGAAGGCGTTCCGCTCGGGTTCGGGGTCGTCGCCGCGTGGCCCGTGGTGTGGGGCGGGCGGCGACTGGGCTCGAAGGTGCGCGAGGCGGTCGAGCGAAAGCGGTAACCAGGTTGGGTAGGTCTTCGGCGGTTCTGGCCTCCTTCCGCCCGCCCAGGGCGATCGTCCGGGGCGAGACGGCGTGGGGTCTGCAGTCCGCGCTGGACCGGCGGGGCCTCGGTCCGGTGGCCGGGGTCGACGAGGCGGGCCGCGGGGCCTGCGCCGGTCCGCTGGTGGTGGCGTCGTGCGTGCTCCGCCCCGGTGACGCCGCGCGGCTGGCCGAGCTGAACGACTCGAAGCTGCTCACGGCGCTGGCCAGGGAGCGGGTCTACGAGCGGCTCCTGGTGCGCGCCCTGGACTATTCGATCGTCGTCATCTCACCCGAAGAGGTGGATCAGCTCGGTATTCACGTCACCAACATCGAGGGCATGCGCCGGGCGGTGGCGGGGTTGCGGGAGTGCCCCGGGTACGTGCTGACGGACGGTTTCAAGGTGCCCGGCCTGCCGGCGCCGAGCGTGCCGGTGATCAAGGGGGACCGGGCGGTGGCGTGCGTGGCGGCCGCGTCGGTGCTGGCGAAGGTGACGCGGGACCGGATCATGGCCGAGACGCACGTGAAATACCCGATGTACGGATTCGACGTGCACAAGGGGTACACGACCGTGGACCACGGCGCGGCGCTCGTCGAACACGGGCCGTGTGAGGTACACCGGTGGTCGTACACCAATGTGGCAGCGGCGGCCGCCGCCCACGGTATGCGACCACCGCGGAAGGTCATGCTCACCGCTGCTGCATTGGGGCAGTCCGATGCTCCGGTACGTGCTCTGGAGGGCAGCGTGGTTCAGAATGGGAGTTCCGCCGCCGGAGACCGGTCGAACTCGCGAGGAGGGGCGCGGATTTCATGAGCGCAGAGGATCTCGAGAAGTACGAGACCGAGATGGAGCTGTCGCTGTACCGCGAGTACCGCGACATCGTCAGCCAGTTCTCGTACGTGGTGGAGACCGAGCGGCGGTTCTACCTGGCCAACGCGGTGGACTTGCAGGTCAGGGACAGCGGGGGAGACGTGTACTTCGAGGTCCGCATGTCCGACGCGTGGGTGTGGGACATGTACCGGCCGGCTCGTTTCGTGAAGAACGTTCGTGTGATCACGTTCAAGGACGTGAACGTGGAGGAGCTGGAGAAGCCCGAGCTGAGGCTCCCGGAAGAGGGCCCCTTCTCCGGCTGAGAGCAGCTTCACCACCCGAGGGACGTCCTCCACACGGGGGACGTCCCTCGCTCTTTTCTGTTTGCTGCTGCCCGGCCGCCGGGGTTGGCGCAGCCCACTGCATCGACCCCGAACCTCGCTTATTCGCGACCCACCCATCAACCTCAGCCCGCCCTCACGTCTCCCGCTTCTTCACAGGGGCCGCCCTCGCCTCTCCCGCTTCTTCATCGGAAGCCCCTTGCTTCTCCCGGTTCCTCCCCGGAAGCCCCCTGAGCACCTGAGCCGTCTGCCCCAGCCCAGGCAGCCGCAGCGCCCCGCCGCCCCGTCGCCGCCGCCCTGCTTCTCGGCCGCCGCC
>NZ_PQHW01000178.1 GCF_003385215.1 Amycolatopsis thermalba
GGCGCGAGTGTGGGACTCGCGCGCCGGAAGGTGGGACTCGCGGGCGGGAGCGTGGGACTCGCGCGCCGGAGTGTGGGACTCGCGGGCGGGGTCAGTCGGCGAGGTCTTCCAGTTCCCGCCAGATCTCGGTGGTCACCTCGGTGGCCGCGGCCGTGTCGCGGACGCGGCAGGTCGCGATGAGCCGCTCGTGCAGCTCCGCCGACTGGTGCCCGGCCCCCTCGGCGAAGCGGATCCGCTCCAGGCGGCGGATCAGTGGCGTGTAGCGGTCGATCGTCGCGGCGACCGCGCGGTTGCCGCAGGCACGCACCAGCACGTCGTGCAGGTCGTCGTCCGCGCGCAGGGCCCCGTCGACGTCTCCGGCGCGGGCCGCGGCGGCGAAGCGGTCGTTCGCGGCCGCCATCGCGTCGCAGTCGGCGTCGGTCAGCCGGGGGACCGCCGTGCGCGCGGCCAGTTCGTGCATCGCCCGCACCACGGCCGCCGCGTCGCGGACGTCCCGGGACAGCAGGGGGGTGACCCGGGTGTGGCTCTGCGGTTTGGTCTCGATCAGCCCCTCGTCGGCGAGCCGGGCCAGTGCGTCGCGCACCGGCGCCCGCGACAGGCCCAGCTCCTGCGCCAGGTCGGCGTCGCGCACCACGCTGCCCGGGGCGAGATCGCCGCGCACGATCGCGTCCCGGATGACCTGGTGCGCGGTTTCCCGCAGCAACGTGCGCCGGACTCGTTCCACAACTGACATGTTAGATGTCAATCGCCAGGAAAACCAGCCCGGTTTCGCCACCCCCTCCGCCGGTTACTCGCCCAGCGTGGCGGCGTCAGCTGCGGATTCCGAGGGGCCGGACGACCTGGTCGGCCAGCCCCGTGACGCCATCACCGGCCCGGTCGCCGACGCCGAGGCCGTCGCCGATCGCATCAGCAGCGAGGAGCGCCCGCTCGGCCCGCCCGGCAAGCCGATGAACAAGCGCTCGCCGTTCTTCGTGGGCATGGCCGCGGCCGCCGGGGCGGCGGTCACCGCCGGCGCGGTCTGGTTCCTGTTCATCGCCAGCGGCACGCTCGTGCTCATCGGCGTCGCGCTGTTCGCGGCGATCGGACTGGAACCCGTCGCGTCCTGGCTCGTCCGGCACGGCCTGCCGCGGCCGCTGGCGGTCACGGTGATCGTGGTCGGCGGGCTGGGCCTGGCCGCCGGGTTCTTCGCCGCGCTGATCCCGCCCCTGGTCGAGCAGGCCGTCCGGTTCATCGACCAGGTGCCGGAGTACCTGGCGCGGCTGGGCGACCGCAGCTCGTGGCTCGGCCAGGTCAGCGCGCGGTTCGACCTGCAGCAACGGCTCCAGAGCACGTTCAGCGACCCCAACCCGGCCCTGGTCAGCGGCCTGCTCGGCAGCGGGCGCGCGGTGCTGGGCACGCTCACCGACACGCTGATCGTGCTCGTCCTGACGATCTACTTCCTCGCCGACTTCCCGCGGCTGCGCGCCACGATCTACCGGTTCGTGCCGCACACCCGCCGCCCGCGCGCGATCCTCATCGGCGACCAGATCTTCGCCAAGGTCGGCTCGTACGTGCTGGGCAACGTCGTCATCTCGATCATCGCCGGGGTGCTGGGGTTCATCTGGTTCACGATCTTCGGCATCCCGTACCCGGTGCTGCTGGCGCTGCTGCTCGCGGTGCTCGACCTGATCCCGGTGATCGGCGCGATCATCGCCGGGGTCGTGGTGAGCCTGACCGCGCTGACCGTGTCCTGGCCGGTGTGCCTGGCCACGGTCGGGTTCTTCATCGTCTACCGGTTCGTCGAGGACTACCTGCTGACGCCGAAGATCATCGGCCGGTTCGTGGACGTGCCCGCGCTGGTCACGGTCGTCGCGGTGGTGCTCGGCGGGGTGCTGCTGGGCATCGTCGGCGCGCTCGTGGCCATCCCGGTGGCCGCCGCGGTGCTGCTGTTCGTGCGGGAAATCGTGTTCCACCGGCTCGACCACAGCTGAATGTGACCTGCGTCTTTCCCACCGCGGCGAGCCACGGGTTACCGTTCCCGCGTGCCACGCCCCACCCTTCCCGCCGGTGACCTCGCCCGCACCGTCGTCTTCGCCGCGTTCATCGCCGTGCTCGGGCTGTTCCCGGGCCTCTACGTCGGCGGCTCCGGTGTGCCCATCGTGCTGCAGAACGCCGGCCCGCTGCTGGCCGGATGCGTGCTCGGCGCGCGCCGCGGCACCGCCTCGGTCGTGCTGTTCCTCGCGCTGACCGCGATCGGCCTGCCCCTGCTGTCCGGCGGCCGCGGCGGGATCGCGCCCTTCATCGGCCCCAGCGGCGGGTTCCTGATCGGCTGGATCCCGTCGGCGCTGGTGGTGGGGCTGATCGTGGCGCGGCTGAAGCGGGCCAACCTGCCGGTGCTGCTGCTCGCCGCCGCGGCCGGCCTGGTCGTCGACTACGTCTTCGGCATCACCTACCTCGGCGTCTACACCGGCGACCTGGGCGCCGCGGCCGTGCAGTCGCTGGTGTTCCTGCCCGGCGACGCGGCCAAGGTCGTCGCGGTCGCCCTGATCGGCGCCGTCGTGCACCGGGCGCTGCCCGGCAAGCTGGTGGGATCGGCGTCCCGGAGCGAGTGACGGTGGTGCCGGACGAACGGGCGTACGGCGCGGCGCGGTGGCTGGCCGGCCGCGGGATCGGCGAAGGCTCGCGGGTCGCGCTCGACGTGCCGGACGTGCTGCCGTGGTTCCTGGGCGCGGACCTGCTGGGCGCCGCGTCCCTGGTGATCGAGCCGTCCTGGACGCCCACCGAGCGGGCCGCGGTGCTGGCCGACGCTCGCCCGGACCTCGTCGTCACCGCCCCGGCTCCCGCCCCCGCCGAGCCGGTCGAGGCGGCCGGCGACGGGGAGACGTTCTTCTACCTGCCCACGACCTCGGGCAGCAGCGGCAGCCCGAAGGTCCTGGTGCGCACCCGGGACTCGTGGCTGCGCAGTTTCGCCGCGCTCGGCCCGCTGCCCGGGCCGGTGCTGATCCCCGGGCCGCTCAGCTCGTCGCTGTTCCTGTTCGGCGCGCTGCACGGCCGGTGGTGCGGCCGGTCGGTGATCACGTTGCCGCGCTGGGACGCCGAGGCCGCGGCCCGGACCGAGGCGGCGACCGTGCACCTGGTGCCGGCGATGCTGTCCACTCTGCTGTCGGTGCTGGAGCGGCGTGGTGGCTCGTCCGGGTTGCGGACGGTGGTGTGCGGCGGGGCGCATCTCGGCGACGAGGTCCGTGCCCGGTTCGCCCGTGTGCTGCCGGAGGCGGAGCTGATCGAGTACTACGGCTCGGCGGAACACTCGCTGATCGCGATCCGGCGTGGCGCCGGGGGGCTGCGTCCCGTTCCCGGCGTGGAGCTGGACGTGCGCGACGGGGTGCTGTGGGTGCGGTCTCCGCTGGCCTACGCCGGGCAGCTGCGCGATGGCGACCTGCGCGCGGCCGGTGACTGGTCCACCGTGGGCGACCTCGTCGAGTTCGATGCGTCCGGTGCGCTGGTCGTGCGGGGCCGGGCCGGGGCCACGGTGTCCAGCGGCGGGCGGCTGGTGCCTGCCGAGGAGGTCGAGGCCGTGCTGCGGAGCGCGCCCGGCGTGGTGGACGTGCTGGTCAGCGGCACGCCGCACCCCCGCCTGGGCGAGCTGGTCACGGCGGTCGTCGAGGGGCCGGCGCGGCTGCGTGAGGCGCGGGCGGTCGCCCGGGACCGGCTCGCGCCCGCGAACCGGCCGCGGCGCTGGCTGCTGGTCAAGGAGCTGCCACGCACCGCGTCCGGCAAGCCGGCCCGGGCGCTGGTCGCCGCGCGGCTGGCCGAGGGGACTCTGCCCGCGGAGCCGTTGACGTGACCATGGCTGCCGTGATGGCCGTGCTCGATGAACCGGCCCGGGCGCTCGCCGCCGCGCGGCTCGGGACTCTGTCCGTGGAGCCGCTGCCGTGACCACGCCCGTCGTGATCGCCGCGCGGCGCACCGCGATCGGCAACGCGTTCGGCGCCCTGCGTGGGGTGCCGGTGGACGAGCTGGCCGCGCCCGTGCTGCTCGGCGCCCTCGACGACGCCGGTCTGTCCACAGTGGATGACGTGGTGCTGGGCAACGTGTTCGGGCCCGGCGGGAATCCGGCGCGGGTCGCGGCCTTGCGCGCCGGGCTCGGGGTGCCCGGGGTGACCGTGGACCGGCAGTGCGCGAGCGGGCTGGCCGCCATCACCCTGGCCGCGGCGATGATCCGGGCCGGGGACGGGGAGGTGTTCCTCGCGGGCGGGGTGGAAAGCGCCTCGACCGCGCCGTTCCGCGCCTGGCGGGTCGACGGCAGCAGCGAGCCGGGCGAGTTCTACACGCGCGCGCCGTTCGCGCCGGCCGAGATCGGCGACCCGGACATGGGCCCGGCCGCGCACCGGGTCGCCGCGGAGGCCGGGATCTCGCGGCAGCGGCAGGACGCGTTCGCCGCCCGCAGTCACGCGCGCGCGGTCGCGGCGCAGCGGGCGGGCCGGTTCGACGCGGAGATCGTGCCGGTGCGCGGGGTCGCGCGGGACGAGCGTCCGCGGGACGGCTTCACCGAGGCCCGGCTGGCGCGGTTCCGGCCGGCGTTCACCCCGGACGGCACCGCGACGGCGGCGAACTCGTGCGGGATCAACGACGGCGCGGCGGCGGTGTTGATCGTCAGCGAGCGGGTGCAGCGGCGGCTCGGCGTGCCGGGGTTGCGGCTGGTCGCGTCGGCGACGTCGGCGGTGGACCCGAACCGGCTCGGGCTGGGCGCGGTGCCGGCGATGCGGACCGTGCTGGACGGGACGCCCGATGTGGTCGAGTTCAACGAGGCGTTCGCCGGGCAGGCGCTGGCGTGTCTGGACGCGGCGGGCCTCGACGAGCAGATCGTGAGCCCGGACGGCGGGGCGATCGCGCTCGGTCACCCGTGGGGGGCCTCGGGTGCGGTGCTGGTGGTGCGGTTGTTCGGCACACTGGTGCGGCAGCGGGGCGGTGGGTGCGGCGTGGCCGCGCTGTCCGCCGGGGGCGGCGTGGGCGTCGCGACGAGGTGGGAGGCCGGATGATCGAGTTCGAGGGCGTCGGGCACCGCTACGGCGCGCGGGTGGTGCTGTCCGAAGTGGACTTGCGCATCCCGGAGCGGCGGGTGGCGTTCGTCGGCGCCAACGGGTCCGGCAAGTCGACCCTGGCGCGGATGATCAACGGGCTGGTGGCGCCGACGTCGGGCCGGGTGCTGGTCGACGGGCTGGACCCGGTGCGCGAGGGCCGGGCGGTGCGCAGGCGGGTCGGGTTCCTGTTCACCAACCCGGACAGCCAGATCGTGATGCCCACGGCCGGTGAGGACGTGGCGTTCTCGCTGCGCCGGAGCGGACTGTCCAAAGCGGAGCGTGCTGCCCGGGCGGCGGAGGTGCTGTCGCGCTACGGGCTGGGGGACTATGTCGATCATCCGGCGCACCAGCTGTCCGGCGGGCAGAAGCAGTTGCTGGCGCTGTGCGCGATGCTGGTGCTGGAGCCGGACATCCTGGTCTGCGACGAGCCGACGACGCTGCTGGACCTGCGCAACAAGCGCCGGTTCGCGGAGACGCTGGCCGGGCTGCCGCAACAGGTGGTCCTGGTGACGCACGACCTGGACCTGTTGGACGCCTTCGACCGAGTCGTGGTCCTGGACGCGGGCCGCATCGCGGCGGACGACACCCCGGAGGCGGCGCTGGCGCACTACCGGAAGCTGATCGCATGAGCCCGCACCACGCACGGGCCGGAGCTGGTCGCAGCGTCGACGGGCCGCTGGTTGATCTGCCTCCGGGCCGCAGTCCCGTTCGAGACGAGCCAGGCTCCGCCCTCCTGCACCGGGCTTCGGCCGTTGGTGAGGTGCGTGGAGCTGCCCCTGTGCCCTCTCGCGGCACTCGACCCGTGCGGGGTGCGAGAGGGCCGTTGCCGGGCCACGGTTCCCGGCGCGGCCGGGGGCTGGCCGGATGAACGCCTGGTACGAGCCGGGCACCAGCGTCCTGCACCGGGCTCCGGCGGGGGTGAAGTTCCTGGCGCTGCTGGCGCTCGCCGCGGTGATCTTCGTGTTGCGGTCGCCGTTGTGGCTCGGCGTGTTGTGCGCGGTGGCCGTCGTCGGGTATGGGGTCGCTCGGGTGTCCTGGCGGCGGTGCTGGGGGCTGCTGCGGTCGCTCGGGCTGCTCGTCGTGGTCGTGTTCGCGCTGCAGTGGTGGCTGCTCGGCCTGGAACCGGCCGTCGTGGTGTGCCTGCGGATCGTCGCCGCGCTGGCCGCCGCGAACCTGGTCACCCTCACCACCCGGGTGGACGACCTGGTCGCCGCGGTCGAGCGGGGGCTGGGGCCGCTGCGGCGGTTCGGGGTGCGGCCGGAGCGGCTCGGCCTGCTGGTCGGCCTGACGCTGCAGGCCGTGGCGACGCTGACCGGCATCGCGGGTGAGGTCCGGGAGGCGGCGAAGGCACGCGGCGCGGACCGGTCGGTGGTCGCGTTCACCGTGCCGTTCCTGGTGCGGACCCTCCGCCACGCCGACGAGCTGGGCGAGGCCCTGGCCGCCCGCGGCGAGGGTGATCGCTGACGCGTCGCGCCGGGTGATCGCCGCCCACTATCCTGGGCCGGTGACCGACGAGGCCCCCGGCGGCCGCCGCAGCAGGCTCGGCCAGGCGTTGCGCGAGGTCGACCGGCGCGAGAGCCTGCTCCGCACCGCGCGGTTCGTGCGGCGGCTCGCACCCGGCGACAGCGAGATGGGCGACCCGCTGTCCACCGCGGGCCGGCTGCCGTCGCACCGTCTGGCCCGCGCCCTGGCCGGCAGCCCGGAGCCGAGCGTGCTCCGCGAGCTGGGGCTGACCGCGGTGCAGGTGTGGCAGGCGTTCACCGGCTCCCGGCACGCCACCGAAACCGCCGGGATCACCATCCTCTTCACCGACCTGGTCGGCTTCTCGACGTGGGCCCTGGAAGCCGGCGACGACGCGGCGCTCCGCCTGCTGCGGGAGGTCGGGCGCGTGACCGAGCCCGAGATCACCCGCCGCGGCGGCCGGGTGGTGAAACGCCTCGGCGACGGCCTGATGGCCGTGTTCGCGGACCCGGGCGCCGGGGTCGACGCGGCCGTGGAGGCGTGCGCACGGGTCGCCGAGCTGGAGATCTCCGGGCACCGGCCGAGCCTGCGGGCCGGCCTGCACGCGGGGACGCCGCGCAAGCTCGGGCACGACTACCTGGGCGTGGACGTCAACGTGGCGGCGCGGGTGGCCGACGCCGCGGCCGGCGGGCAGGTCCTGATCTCCGCCCCCGTGCGCGACGCGCTCGACCCGGAGCGCTTCGAGGTGCGCCGCAAACGCTGGTTCCGCGCGAAGGGCACGCCACGGGACCTGGAGATCTTCTCGGTCGAGCCCGCCTGACGCCGGTCGGGGCCCCCGCGGCGCCGAGGATGGGGAACACGGCGCTGACCCGATGGGGGACACGGCTGTCTGTCGCGGCCCGGCGGCCGACCCCCGCCGCGCGCCGACGCCAAGGCCGAGTGGGTGCGTTCGTTCGCGTCGGCGAAGGCCGCGTCTTGCCGACCGGCCTGGGTTCACGCTGCGGTTGATCGGGCTTCACCGTGGCTGCGGCCGGCCGCAGCCACGGTGGCCGCACTGGCCTCCCGACCGCACTGGCCCTCCCGAGGTTCACGGGTACTGCCCGTGCCCCACGTCTGCGGCCCCGCCGGCCGAAGTCCCACCCCCGTGCCCCGCGCGCGCAGGTGCCTACCCGAGCGTCCCGCCCGGCCGGAGGGGCACGGGGGTGGGAC
>NZ_PQHW01000179.1 GCF_003385215.1 Amycolatopsis thermalba
TGAAGGGTATAAGAGACACTGCCCGCCCCGCCCAACCGCCGCCGCGCCGCCTTCAGCGGGTCACAATTCCCCGTGCGATGCCGAGCTCCACCAGGTCCTGTGGCCGCAACCGCAGCTGGTTGGCCGTCTCCGGGACCTCCGACGGCGGCCGCTTCAGGATCGATGCCGCCGCCTCCGGGGACGTCACCGAGAAGAAGCTGTCCGGCGTCACCCACGTCCGCTCGGGGTGGGCGAACGCCAGCGCGCCCCCGGAGCCGCCCTCGCCGATCACCAGGGTCGTCACCGGCACCCGCGCCCCGGCCACCGCCGCGAACACCTCCGCGATCGCCGCGCCCGCGCCCGCCCGCTCCGCCGCCGGGTCGTTCGCCGCGCCGGGGGTGTCCACCAGCGTCAGCACCGGGATCCCCAACCGGTCCGCCAGCCGGATCAGCCGCGCCGCCGTCCGGAAACCCGACGGCAGCGTCGCCGTCCCGCACTGCGCCGCATACGCCACCGTCACGCCCGAGCGCATCCCGAACCCGCACCGCACCCCGGGATCCACCCCACCGCAGCGATCACCGCTGATGTCCTCCCGCCAGTCGAAATACGCGTCCAAATAGGACTCCGCGCGCGGACGCGAAGGAGCCCGGGCGGCCCGCACCGCGGCCCAGCCATCCGACGGCAGGTCACCGGAACCGAGCGCCGACGGCGGCGGCGCGGGCGCACCATCGGCACCGGTCAGCAGCGACAACCACCGGCCCAGCCGCTCACCCAGCTCCGCCGCCGGCACGATCTGGTCCACGTGCCCCGACGCCAGCTGCGACTCCGCCGTGTAGGCCGCAGCGTCACCAGCCGGCCGCACCCGCGACCCGGCGAACCCGACCTGCGCCCCGGGCAGGGCCAGCGCCACGTCCGAACCCGCGCCGAGCGTGGCCCAGCCGCCACCGGTCGTCGGGTCCCGCACGACCGCGACCTGCGGCAACCCGGCGGCCCGGGTCAACGCCGCCTGCCGCGCGATCCGCTGCAGCTGGGACAGCGCCGCCATCCCCTCCTGCATGCGGCTGCCGCCGGTCGCGATCATCGACACGACCGGCGTCCGCAGCTCCCGCGCCCGCTCGAACGCCGCCTCGATCCGGTCACCGGTGCGCCGCCCGAGCGAACCGCCGAGGAACCCGAACTCCCACGCGATCACGGTCGCCTCGGTGCCGCCGAACTTGCCGACCCCGCACACCACCGATTCCTGTTCACCGGTGCGCTCCACGGCCCGAGCGTGCGCGGAGTCGTAACCGGGCCAGCCGATCGGACCGTCCACACCGGACTCATCGGGCTCCGGCGCGGGCAGCTCGGTGAACCCGGAGCACACCGAGCCGATCACCGCGCGGGCGCTCTCACGCATTCAGCGCCCGCTTCATGACCTTGCCCATGTCGTTGCGCGGCAACGCGTCCAGGAACCGCACGACCCGTGGCCGCTTGTGCGGCGACAGCAACCGCGCCACGTGGTCGGCCAGCTCCTGCTCCGCGGGCGGCTTCCCGGCCGGCACGATCCACGCCACGATCCGCTCGCCCAGGTCCGGGTCCGGCTCGCCGGTCACCGCGGCCTCGGCCACGCCCGGGTGCTCCAGCAGCGCGTTCTCGATCTCCCCGGCGCCGATCTTGTAGCCGCCGCTCTTGATCAGGTCGGTGGCCTTGCGCCCGACGATCCGGTAGTAGCCGTCGGCGTCCCGGGTCGCCATGTCGCCGGTGCGGAACCAGCCGTCGTCAAACACCTCCGCGGTCGCGTCCGGCCGGTTGAGGTACTCGGTGAACAGGTTCGGCCCGCGGACCTGGATCTCGCCGACCGTCTCACCGTCGCTGGTCTCGATCACCGCGCCGGACTCGTCGACCAGCCGCACCTCGACCCCGCGCAGCGGCACGCCGACCGTGCCGGGCTTGCGCTCGCCGTCGGCGCGGACGCTGGTGTTCATCAGCGTCTCGCTCATGCCGTAGCGCTCCACGACCCGCTGCCCGGTGGCCGCGCGGATGCGTTCGTGGTCGTGCACCGGCAGCGCCGCCGACCCGGACACCAGCAGCCGCGCCCCGCTCAACGCCTTCGCCAGCTCCGGGTTGCCGCCCACCTCCTCCGCGATGCGGTGGTACATCGTGGGCACGCCGAACATCATCGTCGCCTCGGTCGACAGCTCCCGCGCGATCACGTCGGTGGCGAACCTGCCGGTGTGGTGCACGGTGCCGCCGCGGCGCAGCGGGCCGAGGATTCCCAGGATCAGGCCGTGCACGTGGAACAGCGGCAGCGCGTGCACGAGCACGTCGTCCGCGCTCCACTGCCAGGCGTCCTCCAGCGCGTCGAGCGTGCTGGAGATCGCGCGCCGCGGCAGCACCACGCCCTTCGGCGGCCCGGTGGTACCCGAGGTGTAGACGATCAGCGCGGGAGCCTCGTCACCCGGCTCTTCGGGCAGGTCACCGGGGCTGCCGATCAACGCGACCTGCTGGCGCGGCAGGTTCGCCAGCCGCTCCGGCAGTTTCGCGCCCGGCTCGCTGAGCACGAGCGAGGGCGTGCTGTCGCTCACGATGTGGTCGAGTTCGCGTTCGCCGATCTTCGGGTTGACCGGAACCGCCGGGACGCCCGCGAGCAGTGCCGCGACCACGGCGACGCTCGTGTGGATGGTCGGCGTCGCCCACACCGCCACCCGGGTGGGGGACTGGGCGCGGATCTCCCGGGCGAGTGAACCGGCGATCGCCGCCAGTTCCGCGTAGTCGAGCGAGACCTCGCCGAAGCGCAGGGCTTCCTTCTCGGGCGGCTCCGCCAGGGCCGGGAACAACCGTTCGGGCACGTGAACTCCTTACAGATCAGCCGAGTCCGGGCACGATGAACACGAGCCAGGCCACGGCGGGTACCACGGCGACCATGATGCCGCCGTAGACGAGCAGTTGCCGGAAGAAGGAATCCCGGTCCACCTCGCGGGCGTTGGCGAGCACCAGCGCGCCGTTGGTGGAGAACGGGCTGACGTCGACGACCGTCGCCGACACCGCGAGCGCGCAGATCATGCCGACCGGGCCGACCGTGCCGAGCGCGAGGAACGGCACCGCGAGCGGGATGAGCGCGCCCATGATCCCGACCGAGGACGCGAACGCCGACACGATCGCGCCGATGTAGCACAGCAGCAGCGCGGCGATCAGCGGTGCGCCGATGCCGCCGACGCCCTCGCCGGCCCACTCGATCGTGCCCATCTCCTGCAGCACGCCGACGTAGGTGAGCACGCCGCAGATCAGCAGCACGGTCGGCCAGGTGACCTCGCCGACGGCCTTCTTGCTGGTCGCGGGCCAGATCACGCTGAGCACGACGGCCAGGCTCATCGCGGTGAGACCGACGTCGAGGTCGAACACCAGGGTGGCCACGACCAGCACGGCCAGGCTCGTGAGCGTGGCGATGCGGGGCGCGTTCAGGCGGATGCGTTCGCGCGTTCCGGTGCCCGCCAGGCCGGTGGTGGCGGGCGGGCCGCCGGTGCCCGCGGCGACGAGTTCGCGCTCCTCGGCCGGCGCGGAGACCACCTGCCGTTTGCGCAGCACCACGAACACGATCGCCGCGATGACCAGGTTGACGACGAAGCTGGCCAGGAAGAGCGTGATCTCGCTGCCGCCGAGGCGTTCGCGCGCGACGATGCCGTTGACGATCGTGCCGTAGACGCTGATCGGCGAGAAGCCGCCGGCCTGCGCGCCGTGCACGACCATCGCGCCCATGAGCAGCGGGTGGATGCCGTACTGGGCGGCGAACCCGAGCGCGACGGGCGCGACGATGGCGACCGCGGCCGGGCTGACCGCGCCGATCGCGGTGAGCAGCGCGGTGATCGCGAAGGTGACCCAGGGGATCAGCGCGACGCGGCCGCGGACGAGCCGGACGGCGGCGTCGACCAGCCAGTCCGTGGTGCCGTTGGCGCGGGCGATGGCGAACAGGAACGTGACGCCGACGAGCACGACGAACAGGTCGCCGGGGAAGCCGGCGAAAATCTCGTCGGCATCCATGTTCGCGGCCAGCGTGCCGACGCCGAACGCGGCCGCGAAGGACAGCACCCCCATGTTGATCGAGCGGGTCGTCGCTATCACGAAGACGACCGCGAGGACGAGGATCGAGATCAGCTCAGCGGACATCCGGAGAACTCCCGCCGTTGGGATTCAAGTGGCTGAGTGGCTGAACCACTTTGCGGCTCAGCCACTCAGCCTGTCAAGGGCTAGGCTGCGGAACGTGTCTGATGCGCTGAGTCCGATGGCTCGTCCACGGCTGTACGAGCAGGTCCTGGAGCGGTTGCGGGCGTACGCGGCCGATGCCGGGCTGCGCGCGGGTGACCGGTTGCCCGCGGAGCGTGACCTGGCGCAGCGGCTCGGGGTGAGCCGCGCGTCGGTGAAGCAGGCGATCGTCGTGCTGGAGGTGCAGGGCCTGGTCGAGACCCGCCACGGCGGCGGGACCTACCTGGTGCGGGACGCGCTGGCCGCGGGGCCGGTCCAGCGGCTGGTGGAGCGCCGCCGCCGGTTGCCGGACGTGCTGGACGCGCGGGAGGCGCTGGAGACGAAGCTGGCCGAGCTGGCGGCGATGCGCCGGACCGAGGACGATCTGGCCGCGCTGGAGTCGGCGCTGGAGTTCATGGCCGCGGAGATCCGCGACGGGGGAGCCGGCGTCGAGGGTGACCGCCGGTTCCACGCCGCGGTCACCGGGGCCGCGCACAGCGCCCTGCTGGCCGAGTTCATGGACGCGATAGCCGACCAGATCACCGAGAGCCGCACCGAGTCGCTCCGCCAGCCGGGCCGTCCGCCGCGCTCGCTGGACCAGCACATCCGCATCGCGGAGGCGATCCGCGACCGCAACCCGAAAACCGCTGCCGAAGCGATGCGGGACCACCTCCGCACGGTCGCCGAGGTGCGCTTGCTGAGCTGGGACCCGGAAACCCCCTGACCACCCGCGTGGGGCGGTAACCGCAGGTCGGCGGGCACGCCGTACGCTGGAGTGCTGTGCTGGTACTGGCTCTGGACACGTCGACGCCCGCGGTGACCGCCGGGGTCGCCGAACTCGCCACGGGCGTCACCGTGCTCGCCGAGCGCGTGACGCTCGACGCGCGTGCGCACGGCGAACTCATCACCCCGCACGCCCTCGACGCCACGCGGGAAGCGGGCGTCGCGCTCAAGGACGTCGGCGCGATCGTCGTCGGCGCCGGGCCAGGGCCGTTCACCGGTCTGCGGGCCGGTCTCGCCACCGCCGCCGCCCTCGGGCACGCGCTCGGCGTCCCGGTCCACCCGGTCTGCAGCCTCGACGCGATCGCCCAGCAGGTCGACGCCGGCGAGCCGTTCTCCGTGGTCACCGACGCCCGCCGCCGCGAGGTCTACTGGGCCGCCTACGACGCGACCGGCGCCCGCACCGGCGGCCCGCACGTCCAGGCGCCCGCCGAGCTGTCCCTCGGCCTCGCCGCCGGGGACGGGGCCCGCCGCTACGCCGAGCAGCTCGGCGCGCGCGTGGTCGAGCCGTACTACCCGGGCACCGCGGGCCTGGTGGCAGCCGCCCGCGATGCGCTCACCTCGGGAGCCGCGCCCGCCCCGCTGACGCCGCTCTACCTGCGCCGCCCGGACGCCGTCGAGCCCGGCGCGCGGAAGCGGGTGACCACGTCGTGAAGCTCGCCAAGCTGCGCCGCAAGGACATCCCGCGCTGCGTGGAGATCGAACAGGTCCTCTTCGCCGGAGACGACCCGTGGAGCGCCCGCGCGTTCCACAGCGAGCTGGACTCCGGCGGCTACTACCTCGGCGCGTACACGCCCGAGGACGTCCTGATCGGCTACGGCGGCCTGGCGGTCGTCGGCAGCCGGGGCGACTACGAGGCCAGCGTCCACACGATCGGTGTCGACCCGGGCTACCAGGGCCAGGGCGTCGGCACCGCGTTGCTGCGGGCTCTGCTCGCCCGCGCCGACGAGGTGCGCGCGCCGGTGTTCCTCGAGGTCCGCACCGACAACGACCGGGCCCAGGAGCTGTACCGGCGGCACGGTTTCGAGCAGATCGGCCTGCGCAAGCGTTACTACCACCCGTCCGGTGCGGACGCGTACACGATGATGCGTCCCGCCGTGACCAAGCAGGAGGTGGGCTGATGTCCCGCGTCATCCTCGGCATCGAAAGCTCCTGCGATGAGACCGGCGTCGGCCTCGTGCGGCTGCACGACGACGGCACCGTCGAACTCCTCGCCGACGAGGTCGCCTCGAGCGTCGAACAGCACGCGCGCTTCGGCGGTGTGGTGCCGGAGGTCGCCAGCCGCGCCCACCTGGAGGCCATGGTGCCCACGGCCGAGCGGGCGTTCGCCGCGGCCGGGCTCGGGCTGTCCGATGTGGACGCCATCGCGGTGACCGCGGGCCCGGGGCTGGCCGGTGCGCTGCTGGTCGGCGTCTCCGCGGCGAAGGCCTACGCGGCGGCGCTGGACGTTCCGCTCTACGGCGTCAACCACCTGGCCGGGCACATCGCGGTGGACACCCTGCAGCACGGCCCGCTGCCGAAGCCGTGCCTGGCGCTGCTGGTGTCCGGCGGGCACACGCAGTTGCTGCGGGTGGACGACATCGCGGGCGAGATCACCGAGGTCGGGTCCACTGTGGACGATGCGGCGGGTGAGGCCTACGACAAGGTGGCCCGCGTGCTGGGCCTGCCGTACCCGGGCGGTCCGCCGATCGACAAGGCGGCTCGCGCGGGCAACCCGAGGGCGATCGGCTTCCCCCGCGGCATGACCGGTCCGCGCGACGCGAAGTTCGACTTCTCGTTCTCCGGGCTGAAGACCGCGGTGGCGCGGTGGGTGGAGAACGCCGAGCGCCGCGGCGAGCAGATCCCGGTCGACGACGTGGCGGCGTCCTTCCAGGAGGCGGTGGCCGACGTGCTGACCGCGAAGGCCGTGCGCGCGGCGAAGGAGATGGGCATCGGGACGCTCGTGATCTCCGGCGGCGTGGCGGCGAACTCGCGCCTGTCGAGCCTGGCGCGCGAGCGGTGCGAGGCCGCGGGGATCGAGTTGCGCGTCCCACGGCCGCGCCTGTGCACCGACAACGGCGCGATGATCGCGGCGCTGGGGGCGCACGTGGTGGCGGCGGAGAAGAAGCCGTCGGCGCTGGACCTGTCGGCGAACCCGGCGCTGCCGGTGGAGGTCGTCTCGCTCTGAGGCGCGCGCGGGAGCGTGGTTGCGGCGGTGCCTGGAGGCGTTCGCGCGCATGCTGCGCGAGTCGCACTTCGGGTTCGAGCGGCCGATGACCGGGTTGGAGATCGAGCTCAACCTGGACGACGTGCACGCCAGCCTCAACTCCGCCGAGGCGAACGCCGGCCGCATCGGCGCGCAGCTCATCATGGTCGGCATCCTGCCCACCCTGCGGCAGGACCACCTGACCGGCGCCTCACTGTCGCCGAACCCGAACGCCTGCGGGCCACCTGCGACACGATCGTGCCCGAGGCGGAGTGCACGAGCAACCAGTTCCACCTGCAGGTGAGTCCCGCGCAGTTCCCCGCCTACTGGAACGCCGCGCAGGCCATCGCCGGGGTGCAGGTCGCGGTCGGCGCGAACTCGCCGTTCCTCCTCGGCAAGCACCGGTGGGCTGCACAACGGCACGATTTACCGCTGGAACCGGCCGATCTACGCGGTCACCCGCGACCGCGCCCATCTCCGGGTG
>NZ_PQHW01000018.1 GCF_003385215.1 Amycolatopsis thermalba
CCGCCCTCCAGCGGCGGCCCGCCCGACCCGTGCTGGTCCGGCGCCGACTGCTCCTTCGCCCGCGCACCCCCGCCCTCCCGCGGCCGCGCGCTCTCGTAGTGCCAGCTCGCCGGATCGTAGGAACCCGTCTCCGGGTCGTACCCGCTGAACAACCCGTCCAGGTCCTCGGTGTCGGCGAAGTCCTCCCGCACCAGGAACGACGCGTTCGTGTACGCCCGCACGTACTCCCGGAACTCCAGCCCGTGGGACAGGATGTGGTTGATCACCCCGCCCAGGAACGCGATGTCCGACCCCGCCCGCAACGGCACGTGCCGGTCCGCCAGCGCGCTCGTCCGCGTGAACCGCGGGTCGATGTGGAACACCTTCGCGCCACGCGCCTTGGCCTCCACCACCCACTGGAACCCGACCGGATGGGCCTCGGCCATGTTCGAGCCCATGATGATCACGCAGTCGGAGTTGACGAGATCCTGCTGGTAGTCCGTCGCGCCACCGCGACCGAAGGAGGCTCCCAGACCGGGAACCGTGGCGGAGTGTCAAATACGGGCCTGGTTCTCGATCTGGATCGCGCCCAGCGCCGTGAACAGCTTCTTGATCAGGAAGTTCTCTTCGTTGTCCAGCGTCGCGCCGCCCAGGCTCGCCAGCCCCATCGTGCGGCGCAGCGGACGGCCGTGCTCGTCGTGGTCCTGCCAGCCCCGCCGCCGCGGGATCAGCACCCGCTCGGCCACCATGTCCATCGCCGCCGGCAGATCCAGCTCCCGCCACTCCGTGGCGTACGGCGCGCGGTAGAGCACCTTGTCCAGCCGCTGCGGGCCGGTCACCAGCTGCTTGCTGGCCGACCCCTTCGGGCACAACCGGCCGCGCGAGATCGGCGAGCCGGGATCGCCCTCGATCTGCACGACCCGCTCATCCTTGACGTACACCTTCTGCGCGCACCCCACCGCGCAGTACGGGCACACCGAGTTGACCACCCGGTCCGCCTCGGCGGTGCGGGGCATCAGGGAGCGCGACCGGGCGGACTGCGCCGCGCTGCCCCGGCCCAGCCGGTCGGCGCCGGTCAGCTGCCGGTAGACGGGCCACGACCGCAACCAGTCACCCACGCCCATCGCTCACCTCCGGCCCGTTCTCCAGCCCCGCGTTCCCGGCGCACGCGGCGGGCAAACCCCGCGCGATCAATCTTCGTGCGTCGCCCGCCCCGCGTCCAACCGGGAGTGGTACCGCTCGTGCGCCTCCCGCACCAGCTCGTCCGAGATCCACGCGATCGGCTCGACGTCCACCAGCAACGGCTCGTTGTCCGGCCCGAAGTCGACCTCCTTGCCGGTCAGCACCCACGGCCGCGCACCCTCCGCCTGCTGGTGCGCGTACTGCACGATCCGCCGCGCCAGCCAGTCCTCCACCGGCAACGACCACCAGCCCGGCGCGTTCAGCGGGTTCACCGACACCCCGGGCATCTCCAGCCCGCTCTCGTGATCGGTGCTCGGGTGCTCCGCGTCGGCCTCCGGCCCCGGCGAGTACCGCACGTACACCACGGCGCCGGGGATCAGCAGCTCCGCCAGGTCCGCCAGCCGGCGCAGGGTGGGCAACGAGTCTTCAACCGCCATACCGCACACATGCCCCGCCACGGCTCCGGTTAACCGTCCCCGGCGTAGCGGGTCATCACCGCCTGCCGTTACGCCCCTTGTCGACGGTGGGTTTTGACTGGTGTTCGCCGAGGTGACATGCGAGTCTGGCTGGTATGCCCGGGACCGACGATTTCGACGAGGCCCAACCCGTCGCCGGGTTACGCGAAACGCTGTCCCAGCTGCGATTGCGCGAACTGCTCCGGGAAGTGCAGGACCGCATCGAGCAACTGCTGCAGTCCCGCGACCAGATGGACGGGCTGCTCGAGGCGATGCTCGCGGTCGCCGGCGGTCTCGAGCTCGACGCGACCCTGCGGCGGATCGTGCACGCCGCCATCAACCTCGTCGATTGCCGTTACGGCGCACTGGGTGTGCTCAACCAGGACCGCGAGGGACTCGCCGAGTTCGTCTACGAAGGCATCGACGAGGCCACCCGCCGCGAGATCGGCGAACTGCCCACCGGGCACGGCCTGCTCGGCCTGCTCATCCAGCAACCGAAACCGATTCGCCTCGACGATCTGTCCCAGCACCTCGCCTCCTACGGTTTCCCGCCGCACCACCCACCCATGCGCACCTTCCTCGGCGTTCCGGTGCGGGTGCGCAACGACGTCTTCGGAAACCTCTACCTCACCGAAAAGAACAACGGCCAGCCGTTCACCGAGGACGACGAAGTCGTCGTGCAGGCACTGGCCGCCGCGGCCGGCATCGCCGTGGAAAACGCCCGCCTCTACGAGGAAGCCCAGCTGCGGCAGCGCTGGCAGGAAGCCACCAGCGAGATCCGCGCCGAACTGCTCGCCGCCGCCGACCCCACCGACGTGCTCTCCCTGATCGCCAACCGCGCGCTCGCCCTCGCCGGCGCCGACTACGCGTTCATCGCCCAGCCCGACGACCCCGACGTGCCACCCGCCGACGTCACCCACCTGACGGTCACCGTGTCGGCGGGTCTCGACTCCGACCCGCTGATCGGCCGCGAGATCCCCCTCCGGGGCTCCAGCTGCGGCGCGGCCTACACCGACGCCCAGCCCCGCCGCGTGGAGAACCTCACCTTCGACCTGAGCCACGAGTTCGGGCCCGCCCTGGTCCTGCCGCTGCGCGCGTCCCGCGACTACGTCTCCGGCGTGCTCGTCACCCTGCGCAAGGCCGGGCAGGACCCGTTCGACAGCACCCAGCTGCCGCTGGCCGCCGCGTTCGCCGACCAGGCCGCGCTCGCCCTGCAACTGGCCGAGGACCAGCGTTCCCTCAACGAGCTCAAGGTCGTCTCCGACCGCGACCGCATCGCCCGCGACCTGCACGACCACGTCATCCAGCGGCTGTTCGCCCACGGGCTGGCGCTGCAGAGCACCCACATGCGCACCCGCAACCCGGAGATCCAGCGGCGGCTGGCCGACATGATCGACGACGTGCAGAACATCGTCGCCGAGATCCGCACCGCGATCTTCGACCTGCACGGCGGCCTGCAGGGCACCACCCAGCTGCGCAAGCGGCTCAACGAGATCATCGCCGAGGTCACCGGCGACACCGGCCTGCGCACCACGGTCCGCATGTCCGGCCCGATCGGCGTCGTCGGCAGCGATCTGGCCGAACACGCCGAGGCCGTGCTGCGGGAGGCCCTGTCCAACGCGGTGCGCCACGCCCGCGCGAGCACCCTGGCGATCACCGTCTCGGTCGACGACGACCTGGTCATCGACGTCGTCGACAACGGCACCGGCATCCCCGGGAAGGTGGCCCGCAGCGGGCTGCGCAACCTCACCGAACGCGCCACCCAGGCCGGCGGGCGGTGCACGGTGACCGCCCTGGACAGCGGCGGCACCCGGCTGACCTGGTCCGCCCCGGTCACCTAGACGAGTAATGCGTAAGTCCGGGTGGTGGCCGGGGATGGGTGAAGGGTGTCCAAGATCAGTTTGTGACGACCGACCTGAACACCCTTCTCACCGCACTCTACGTCAAGATTGACGACCACCTCGCAGGCCGGCGCCGGACGGGCAGACCACCGAAGCTGACCGACGCCGAGCTGGTCACCCTGGCCATGGCTCAGGCGCTGCTGGGATTTACCTCCGAAGCCCGCTGGCTACGGTTCCTGCCCGTCCGGATGCCGGGCGCGTTCCAGTACCTGCCCGGCCAATCCGGCTACAACCGTCGCCTGCGCGCCGCATTGCCTCTGATCAAGCACGTGATGCGTTGGCTCGCAGCCGATACCGATCTGTGGACCGACACCACCTGGATCGTCGACTCCACCCCGGTCGAATGCGGCCGGTCCCGGCCGACGGTCCAGCGCTCGCAGCTGGCCGGCTGGGCCAAAATACGGCTACTGCCGCTCACACTCGCGCTGGTTCTGGGGCCTGCGCCTGCATCTGGCCTGCACCCCGGCCGGACTCCCGGTCGCCTGGGCCCTGGCCGACCCCAAGATCGACGAACGTCAGGTGCTCATGGCGATCTGCGACCACGAACCCCACCTGCTCATCGACCGCCCGGGCCTGCTCATCATCGCCGACAAAGGCTACGTCTCCCGCGAACTCGACCGCTACCTCACCGAACGGGGGGTCCGGCTTATCCGGCCCTCCTACCGCAACCGCCAGCCCCACCCCGGCGAACCGCTGCTCAAGTCCATCCGCCAGCTCATCGAGTCAGTCAACGACACCCTCAAAGGCCAACTGAACCTGGAACAACACGGCGGACGCACCATCGAAGGCGTCGGCGTCCGCATCGCCCAAAGACTACTCGCCCTCACCGCCGCCATCTGGCACAACCGCGCCACAAGCCAACCCATCACCCGATCCCTGACCGCCTACGACCACTGACCGAGTTACGCACTACTCGTCTAGGCGGCGCCCAGGGTCCTTCGGCCCTTACCGGCCGTCTCGGGGCCGGTAAGGCTGGGATCATGCACGCCTGGCGAGTGGTCCGCCCCGGGCCTCCCGGCACCCGCGAGTTCGAACTCCGCAACGAGGCGGTCCCCGACGTCGGCGACGGCGAGCTGCTGCTGCGCGTGCTCGCGTGCGGGGTGTGCCGCACCGATCTGCACGTCGTCGAGGGGGATCTGCCGGTGCACCGTGCCGGGGTGGTGCCCGGGCACGAGGTCGTCGGCGAGGTCGCGGCCCTCGGCACGCACGTCACCGGCTTCGCGGCCGGCGACCGGGTCGGCGCCGCCTGGCTCCGCGGCACCTGCGGCGCGTGCGCCTACTGCCGCCGCGGCGCCGAGAACCTCTGCCCGGACTCCCGCTACACCGGCTGGGACGCCGACGGCGGCTACGCCCGCTTCACCACCGTCCCCGCCGCCTACGCCCACCGGCTCCCCGGCGGCTACTCGGCCACCGAGCTCGCCCCGCTGCTGTGCGCCGGCATCGTCGGATACCGTGCCCTGCGCCGCGCCGATCTGCCCCGCGGCGGCCGCCTCGGCGTCTACGGCTTCGGCGCCAGCGCCCACCTGGCCACCCAGGTCGCGCTCGCCGAAGGGGCCACCGTGCACGTCATGACCCACAGCGCCCAGGCCCGGCAACTGGCCCTCGACCTCGGCGCGACCTCCGCCGGCGCCACCGAGGACCCGCCGCCGGAACCCCTCGACGCGGCCATCCTGTTCGCTCCCACCGGCGACCTCGTGCCGGCCGCGCTGGCGGCGCTGGACCGCGGCGGCACCCTCGCCGTCGCCGGCATCCACCTGACCGGCATCCCGCCGCTGACCTACCAGGACCACCTCTTCCAGGAACGCACCCTGCGCAGCGTCACCGCCAACACGCGCCGCGACGCGCGGGAGTTCCTCGGCTTCGCCGGCGAGCACCACCTGCGGATCGTCACCACCGCCTACGCCCTCGACCAGGCCGACCAGGCGCTGGCCGACCTGGGGGTCGCCCGCGTCACCGGCGCCGCGGTGCTGGTCCCCTGATGCCCCGTCCTTGCCAGAAAATCGGAGGAAGGACAGTAGGGTGACCTCCGGCGCGGATTTTTACAGAACCCGCGCCGTATAGGTCGTTATACAGTCTTCTGGTGCTGCCGTCGTTCCTGCTCGACGCGCTCCTGGAAGGCTTTCTCGGCGAAGTAGCGCCGCATCGCCGCCTCCGCCATCTCCTCGGTCGTGTGCCGGCCCGTGCGGGACGCCGCGGTCACCCGCGCCTCCCGGGCGGCGCGCCGGCTCTCCAGGTCGTTCATCGTCCACTCCTTCCCTGGCCGAGCGATTCCCATTCGCGCTCCCACGCGGCCGCGCGGACCCGGTCGAGCGCGACGTGCACCGCGAGCACGACGAGCGTCAGCACCAGCACCACGCCGAGCCACGCGAGCAGGCCGATGCTGAGCGCGATGCTCATCGCGTTGAACGTCGACAGCGGCGGCGGCACCGGCTCCCCCGCGCCGTCCACCCAGATCGGCACCCGGGCTCCCTGGTCGGTGCCGGCCGGGACGGTGACCGGTCCCGTGCGGTCGGTGCCGTCCGGCAGCCGCCACCGGGCCGGGACCTCCGCCACCTGCACGGCGGGCCCGCCGGCCACGAACGTGCCGGCGTCGGCCAGCACCAGCGCGGTCACCTGGGTCCGGTCGGCCTGCTGCGCCCGGGCCAGATCGGCGTGGCGGGCGTAGACGTCGGAGACGAGCACCCCGGCCACCGGCACGGCGACCACCGCCAGCAGGATCGCCAGCACGGTGAGGCGGGCCTCCCAGCGGTCCCACGGGCGCACCAGCGGGCCGCCCGGGTGGAGCAGCCGCCAGAGCCGGACGGGCCACGATTCGGCAGCGGTCATCATCGGCCCGCCTCCCGGCCCGCACGCACCGCCCCGGCTCCGCCGCACATCTCCCGAGTCCTTCCACCACCCAGCTCAAGGGTGACCCCCGAACGGCCGCAGGTAAAGGGGCGTTGTTCCCCTGGTACGAAGCCGGATACCCGGGGCGCGTGCGGGAGCGGGAGCGAGCGGCGCCAGGAGCCGCTGGTGTCCCGAGCCCGGACGCTCCACGGACCAACCGCCCCGCACCGAGCAAGTGGCCCCCGGCCACGCCCTCCCGCACACTGGGGTGGATGCGCGAGATCGGCACCGCCCCCAGACTGTCCGGCCGGGCCGCCGTTCTCGGCGCCATCGCGGTCCTGGCCGCGGCCACCACGCTCGCGAACCGCGTGCTGCCCGGCTGGGCCTATCCGCTCTGCGGGGTGGTGACGGCCGCTGTCCTCATCGGACTCGCGCGGCTGACCGGCCGCCGCTTCGCCGAGATGGGCCTGCGGCACTGGCGCCGCCCGGCGATCGCCGGTGGGCTCGGCTGCCTGGTCGTCGCGGCCGGGTTCGGCGTCGCGCTCACCGTGCCCGCGCTGCGGCCGCTGTTCCAGGACGGCCGGGTCGGGCAGCACCCACCCGCCGAGCTGGTGTGGCTGGCGCTGGTGCGCATCCCGCTGGGCACCGTGCTCCTCGAAGAGGTCGCCTTCCGCGGCGTGCTGCCCGCGCTCCTGGGCGGCGGCGAACGCTGGCGCTGGCGGCCCGTCCTGGGCGCGTCCGCGTTGTTCGGGCTGTGGCACCTGCTGCCGTCGCTGGCCCTGCGGCGCAACGCCGGCGTCGACGCGGCCGTGGGCGCGCTGCCCCTGCCGGTGCTGTCGGCGCTGGCGATGCTCGGCGCCGCGGTCGCCGGGGTCGTCCTCTGCGCGCTCCGCTACACCGGCCGCGGCGTGCTCGCCCCCGCGCTGGTGCACCTGGCGCTCAACTCCGGCGGGCTCGTCCTGGCCTGGTTCGCCGGGCGCGCCGGCTAGCCGGGAACGTTCGCCTCCAGCTCGTCGAGCCACGCCCGCGCGCTCGCGTCGCTCGGGGCGCGCCAGTCGCCGCGCGGGGACAGCGAACCGCCGGACCCGACCTTCGGCGCGTTGGGCATCGCGGAGCGCTTGAACTGGCTGGTCTGGATGAACCGCCACAGGAACTCGCGCAACCACTTCTTGATCGTCGGCAGGTCGTAGCTGTTGCGCTCGGACTCCGGCACCAGGTCCGGCCACCGCCCGGCGTGCACGTCGCCCCACGCGTGCTGCGCCAGGTAGGCGATGCGGCTGGGCCGGTAGCCGAACCGCAGCAGGTAGTACAGGTGGAAGTCCTGCAGCTCGTACGGCCCGACCTTCGCCTCCGAGCTCTGCGCCGGGCCGGAGTCCGGGCCCTCCCCCGGCACCAGCTCCGGCGAGATCTCCGTGGCCAGGATCGACCGCAGCACCTCGTCGGCGCCCTCGCCCAGCTGCTCGGTCGCCACCTCCCACGCGATCAGGTACCGGATCAGCGTCTTGGGCACCGAGGCGTTGACGTTGTAGTGCGACATCTGGTCGCCCACCCCGTAGGTCGCCCAGCCCAGCGCCTGCTCGCTCAGGTCACCGGTGCCGACCACGAGCGCGTTGTGGTGGTTGGCCAGCCGGAACAGGTGCGAGGTCCGCTCCCCCGCCTGCACGTTCTCGAACGTCACGTCGTACACCGGCGAACCGTCGGCGGCCGGGTGCCCGATGTCGGCCAGCATCTGCTTCGCCGAGGGCCGGATGTCGATCTCGTGCGCGGACGTGCCCAGCGCCTTCATCAGCTTGTGCGCGTTGGTCAGCGTGTGGGTGCTGGTCGCGAACCCGGGCATCGTGTAGGCCAGCACGTTCTCCCGCGGCAGCCCGAGCTTGTCCATGCTCTGCGCGGCGATGATCAGCGCCTGGGTCGAGTCGAGGCCACCGGACACGCCGATGACGACCTTCTCGATGCCGGTCGCCGCGAGCCGCTGCGTCAGCCCCTGCACCTGGATGTGGTGGACCTCGCGGCAGCGCTCGTTGCGGTCCGCGGTGTTCGCCGGCACGTAGGGGAACCGCTGGATCTCCCGCCGCAACCGCACCGGCCCCGGCGGCAGCTCCAGCTCGAAGTCCACGCGCCGGAAGGACTTGAGCCGCTCCCGGTGGTCGTGCGCGTTGTCGTTGAAGCTGGTCATGCGCAGCCGGTCGGCGGCCAGCCGCTCCAGGTCGACGTCGGCGGTCACCAGCTGGTTCGACTCGAACCGCTCGCCCTCGGCCAGCAGCGACCCGTTCTCCGCGATCACCGCCTGCCCGTCCCACGCCAGGTCCGTGGTGGACTCGCCCGGCCCGGCCGCGGAGTACAGGTAGGCGGCGATGTAGCGGGCCGAATGGTTGGTGCACAGCTCGCGCCGGTAGCCGGCCTTGCCGATGACGATGTTGCTCGCCGACAGGTTCAGCAGCACCGTCGCCCCGGCCAGCGCGCCGAACCCGCTCGGCGTCACCGGCACCCAGCCGTCCTCGCAGACCTCGACGTGGAACACCAGGCCCGGCACGTTCGGCGCGGCGAACAGCAGATCGCTGCCGATCGGCGCGTCCTGCCCGGCCACCCGCACCCGCTCCGACACCGCGTCCCGGGCCGCCACGAACTGCCGCTTCTCGTAGAACTCGCGGTAGCCCGGCAGGTAGCTCTTGGGCACCACGCCCAGCACCCGGCCGCGGTGCACCACGATGCCGCAGTTGAACAGCCGCCCCTCGAACCGCTGCGGCGCGCCGATCGCGAACACGCCCGGCAGGTCCGCCGACTCCTGCACGAACCGCGCCACGGCGTCGTCCACCGCGCCCTGCAGCGCGTTCTGGTGGAACAGGTCGTCCGCCGTGTAGGCGGAGAAGCCCAGCTCGGGGAACAAAGTGATGGCGACGCCGTCCCCGGCCGCGCGGCGGGCCAGCGCCAGATGGGCGTCGCAGTTGAACTCCGGATCCGCGACCCGGACCTCCGGGACCGCGGAGGCCACCCGCACGAACCCGTGCCGGTAGAGCGAGGTGAAGTCGTGGGCCTGCGCTGATGTCACACTGTCCCCGTTTCCGCGTGCGTGCCGTGCACCTTCGAGCCTAGATCTAGACTCCGACGATGCCCGACCCCACCACCGCCGTACGTGATCTCGCGGACTCCCACGTGGCGCGGCTGTGCGCCGCCGACCCCCAGCTGGGCACCATGCTGGGCGTCGCGCCCGGGGAGGACCGGCTCACCGACCTCTCCCCCGACGGCCAGCGGGAGCGGGACGAGCTGGCGGCCGCGACGCTGACCCGGCTGCACGGCCTGGAGCCGTCGGGCGACGACGAGCGCCGCTGCGCGCGGCTGCTGCGGGAGCGGCTGGAGACCGGGCTGGCGCTCAGCGCCGCCGGTGAGCACCTGCGGATGGTCCGCAACATCCTCGGCCCGTTGCAGAGCCTGCGGAACACGTTCCTGATGATGCCCACGGCCACCGCCGAGGACTGGGCGGTGATCGCCCGCCGGATGATGCGGGTGCCCGGTGCCCTGGCCGGGTACGTCTCGTCGCTGCGCGAGGGTGTGCGGCGCGGCCTGCTCGCCGCGCCCCGGCAGGCCGCAACGGCGATCGCCCAGCTCGACGCGTGGGAGGGCTGGTTCACCGGCTTCACCGCGGCGGCCGACGTGCCGCCCGCGCTGCGCGCCGATCTGGACCGGGCCGGCGCCGCCGCGCAGGACGCGCTGACCGGGCTGCGTGACTTCCTGGCCGGCGAGTACCTGCCGCACGCCGCCGGGACGCCGGACGGCGTCGGTGAGGACCGGTACCTGCTGCACGCCCGCCAGTGGACCGGCGCGCACCTCGACCTGGCCGAGATCACCGAGTGGGCGTGGGCGGAGTACCGCGCCCTGGCCGCGCAGGTGCGCGAGGAGGCCGGCCGCGTGCTGCCCGGCGCCCCGGTGCTGGAGGCCATGGCGTACCTGGACCGCGAGGGCCCGGCCGTGGAGGGTGCGGAGGAGGTCCGCGGCTGGCTGGCGGAGCTGACCGAGCGGGCGATGGACGACCTCGACGGCACGCACTTCGACCTGGCGCCGCCGGTGCGGGTGCTGGAGACGCGCCTGGCCCCGCCCGGCAGCGCGGCGGCGCCGTACTACACGCGTCCCGCACGGGACTTCTCCCGGCCCGGCCGCACCTGGCTGCCGACGCTGGGCCAGACGCGGTTTCCACTGTGGACGTTGATCAGCACCTGGTACCACGAGTCCGTACCGGGACACCACCTGCAGTTCGGCCACTGGACCACGCTGTCCGGCCGGTTGTCGCTGTTCCAGACCAGCGCCGGTGCGGTGAGCGCGACCACCGAGGGCTGGGCGCTCTACGCGGAGCGGCTGATGGACGAGCTGGGCTACCTCGACGACCCGGCCGCCCGCCTGGGGTATCTCGATTCGCAGATGATGCGGGTGATCCGGGTGATCGTGGACATCGGCATGCACCTGGGGCTGCCGGTGCCGGAGGAGGCCGGGCTCGGGGCGGGCCTGCGCTGGACCGCGGAGACCAGCCGGGCGTTCTTCGGCGCCCACACCACGCGCGAATCGGCGTTCCTGGACAGCGAGATCGTGCGCTACCTGGGCGTCCCGGGCCAGGCGATCAGCTACAAGCTGGGCGAGCGCGCGTGGCTGGCCGGCCGCGCGGCGGCCCGGGCACGCAACCCGGCGTTCGAGCTGAAGGCGTGGCACATGGCGGCGCTGTCGGTGGGGACGCTCGGGCTGGATGACTTGGAACCGGAACTGGCCGCGCTCTGACCGGCCCGGCGGCGGTGGGCGGCCAGTTCCGGGCTGCGCCCGGCCGGGTCGCGGGGCGGGACGGCCCGCCACGCCGCCAGCACCGCTCCAGCGCCGGGCGCCCGGCGTCCGCGCGGCCTACGGCGCCGGACGGGTCGCGTTCGAAGGCCTCGGCCTGGCGGCTCCCTCAGCCGAGGGGTTCGACGGGCTGGCGCAGGACCGTGCGGAGCTTGTCCGGAGCGGCCCGGCGCGGGTCGCCGAGGTAGATCTCGTGGTGCAGGCCGGAATGCCGCAACCCCTGCGCGGCCAGGTAGTCGCCCAACCGCGCCAGCACCGGGCCTTCCGCGTCGTACGGACCGACGTGCAGCACCTGGGCGCAGCGTCCCTCGTGCAGCGTGTGGAAGCGGACCCCGGCGATCGCGGGCAGCTTCTTCTTCGCCAGCGCGGCCTGCCGCGCCTCGCCGGCCAGCTGCTCGTCCACCCACGGCGGCTGGCTGATCAGCATCGTCCAGTGCCAGGAGTCCTTCTCCCGCCGCGTGAAGACGCCGTAGTCCTCGGCCCACCACAGCCCCTCCAGCGGGCCCACGACGAAGTCCTCGCCCCCGGCGCGGCGGACGGCGAACTTGATCGTGTAGGCCACCGCGTAGAGCGCCTCGACGGCCCGCGCGTACTCCGTGGACGTGTTGGGGTCGCCGCTGCCGTCGATGGCGACGAACCGCTGCGCGGGCACGTCGACGAGAGCCCAGTCGGTGTTCTTCGGCGCGTAGAGCGTTTTCAGCGCCCGTTTCGGGTCGTAGGCGGGCATGGTCAGCGGTCCCCTTCCAGGGTGGCGCGGTAGCCGCTCAGCCACCGCTGCTCGGCGGCGAGCTGGTGCAGCGAAAAGTCGAAGATCGCCCGTACGAACGCGGGCGCGTCCGGCTGGGCGTCGGCGGGGCGGCGGACGGCCTCCACGCGTTCGTCCAGCGCGGCGGCGCGGGCGGCCAGTGCCTCGCGCAGCCGGTCCGGCGGGATGAGCGGCTGGCTGGCCAGGCCGACCAGGACCGGCGGGAACACCGGCCGCGGCCGCGCGATGGCCGCTTCCGCCTCCGCCGCGCACACCTCCCGCCCCCGGTCGGTCGCCCCGAACACCTTGCGCGCCCTGGCCCGTCCGGTGCCGCCGGTCGCGACCTCGGTGATCAGCCCGCGGTCGCGGAGCCGGCCCAGGAGGTAGTAGATCGAGCTGAACCCGATCTCGGTCCACTCCCGCATGCCGCGCGCGGTGATGACCTCGTCCAGCTCGTAGCCGTGCCGGGGTTTCTCCACGAGGAGGCCGAGCAGGGTCAGCTCGGCCGGGGTCAGTGCAGGCGCCACGCAGTTACTCTAGCACTAGAACAACTACTCCACCACGACGCTCTTCGCGAGGTTGCGTGGCCTGTCGATGTCGCGGCCGAGCTTGCGCGCGGTGTGGTAGGCCAGCAGCTGCAGCGGGATCGTCAGCAGAACGGGGTCGAGCTCCGGTCCGGCGGAGGGAACCCGGACCACCTCCTCGGCGCCCGGCACCGCCAGTCCGGTGGTGGTGACCGCGACGACCGGGCCACCGCGCGCCCGGATCTGCTCGATCGTGCCGAGGTTCTTCGCGGCCAGCTCGTCGTCCGGGATCAGCACGACGCTCGGCAGGGCGGGATCGACCAGCGCGAGCGGACCGTGCTCGAGCTCCGAGGACTGGCAGGCCTCGGCGTGCACGTAGGAGATCTCCTTGAGCTTCTGGGCGCCCTCCCGCGCGACCGGCCAGCCACGCACCCGGCCGAGGAAGAACACGTGCTCGGCGTCGGCGACCCGGCCGTCCAGCGACGCGATCCGGTCCTCCTCCGCGAGCACCTGCCCGATCCGCTCCGGCAGCTCCGCCAGGGCGCGCGCGATCCGCCTGCCCTCGGCCGGCGACAGGTCCCGGACCCGGCCCAGCGTCAGCGCCAGCAACGCGAACGTCAGCGTCATGTTCGTGAACGCCTTCGTCGAGGCCACCGAGATCTCCGGCCCGGCGTGCAGGAACACCCCGCTGTCGCACTCCCGCGCGATCGCCGACCCGACCACGTTGACCGCACCGGCCACGTGCCCGCCCTTGCGCCGCAACTCCTCCACCGTGGCGAGGGTGTCGGCGGTCTCGCCGGACTGGCTGACCGCGATGTAGAGGCAGTCCGGGTCGACGACCGGGTGGCGGTAGCGGAACTCGGCGGCCGGTTCGGCGTCGGCGGGCACGCGGGCCAGCTCCTCGACGAGGCCGGCGCCGATCTGCCCGGCGTAGTAGGCCGATCCGCAGCCGAGGAACTTCACCCGGCGGATGCCGCGCAGCTCCCGCGCGGTGAGCCGCAGCCCGTCCAGCCGCGCGGTGCCCAGCCGCTCGTCGAGCCGCCCGCGCAGCACCCGCTGGGCGGCCTCGGGCTGCTCGGCGATCTCCTTGGCCATGAAGTCGGGGTACCCGCCCAGCTCGTAGTCGCCGGGCGCGTCCTCCACCACCGTGGGTGGCCGGTCGGCGCCGCTGGAGGTCACGTAGCCGTCGGCGCGGATCGTGGCCAGCTCGCCGTCCTCGAGGTAGATGACCTGCTGGGTGTGCCGGACGAGCGCGGCCAGGTCGGAGGCCACGAACATCTCGCGGTCGCCCAGGCCGAGCACGAGCGGGCTGCCGTGCCGGGCGGCGACCAGGACGTCCGGCCGCTCGGCGTCGAGCACCAGCAGGCCGTAGGTGCCCTCGACGTCGGCCAGCGCGGCGCGCACCGCCTCGGTGAGCGTGCCGCCGCGCGCGGCCGCGGCGGCGATCAGGTGGGCGAGGACCTCGCTGTCGGTGTCGGACACCAGCCGCACCCCGGACGCGCTCAACGTCGCGCGCAGCTCGGTGGCGTTCTCGATGATCCCGTTGTGCACCACCGCGATCCGCCGTCCCGTGTCGGTGTGCGGGTGGGCGTTGGTGGCCGTCGCGGGGCCGTGGGTGGCCCAGCGGGTGTGGGCGATGCCGGTGGTGCTGCCGGCCAGGTTCGCGGTGAGCCGGGTCAGTTCCGCGATGCGCACCGCGGCCTTGCGCACCAGCAGCCTGCCGTCGCGGGCGAGCGCGACGCCGGCGGAGTCGTAGCCGCGGTACTCCAGCCGCCGCAGGCCCTCCAGCAGGATCGGCAACGCGGGCCGCCGGCCCAGGTACCCCACGATTCCGCACATGGCGCGCCTTCCCTTCCGCGGGGGCGATGCTGTCGGAGTCGCCGGTGCGGCGACCACCGTTACCGGGGTTCCCGGCGCGGGCGCGTCGTGCCCGGGTCCGTTTTCCGCTGCGGCAGGATGGCGGGATGAGCGACGGGGAGGTCTTCGGCGCGGTCGGGCCGCGGCTGCGGGCGCTGCGCAGGCAGCGCCGGGTCACGCTGGCCCAGCTGGCGGAGGCGACCGGGATCTCGGTGAGCACGCTGTCCCGGCTGGAGTCCGGCGGTCGGCGGCCGACGCTGGAGCTGCTGCTGCCGCTGGCGCGGGTCCACCAGGTGACTCTCGACGAGCTGGTCGGCGCGCCGGACACCGGGGATCCGCGGGTGCACGCCAAGCCGGTGGTGCGGTCCGGGGTGACGATCCTGCCGCTGACCCGGCGGCCGGGCGGGCTGCAGGCGTTCAAGATGATCTACCCGCCCGGCAAGCCGTCGCGCGAACCGGACCAGAAGGTGCACGAGGGTTACGAATGGCTGTACGTGCTCTCCGGCCGGCTGCGGCTGGTGCTCGGCACGCACGACGTGCTCCTCACCCCCGGGGAGGCGGCGGAGTTCGACACGCGGACCCCGCACTGGTTCGGCAACCCCGGCCCGGAGCCGGCCGAGATCCTCAGCCTGTTCGGCCCGCAGGGCGAGCGGGTGCACGTCCGGGCCCGCCCGAAAGGCGAGGCCTAGGCAGTGTCCGGCGAGGATCGCGGGTGGGTTGGGGGATTCTGCTGGTCCTGTCAGACGACGCAGCTTCAACCAGGTCAAACAGTGGCGCTGCACCGCCACCCGATTCGACCGCTTTGAGGACACGCCCTAGCGGGCCGCGGGGTTCCCTTCCGCCCGGCGCGGCGTGGAGCAACGCAGGATCGTTCAACGCCGCGCCGTATAGGTCGTTATACGCCCGGGGTCAGCCCCGCACGGCGGCCGGGTCCATCCACATGATCTCCCAGTTGTGCCCGTCCGGGTCCTCGAAGACGCGCTGGTACATCTGCCCGTAGTCCATCGGGTCGCGGGTCTCCCGGCCCCCGGCCGCGACCGCCTTGTCCACCAGCGCGTCGACCGCCTCCCGGCTCTCCGCCGACAGGGCGAGCAGCACCTCGGTGGATTTGGCGGTGTCGATGATCTGCTTGTCGGTGAAGGTGCCGAAGAACTCGTTTCTCAGCAGCATCGCGTAGATCGTGTCGCTGAACACCAGGCAGGCCGCGTTCTCGTCGGTGAACTGCGGGTTGAACTCGTAGCCCAGGTCGGTCCAGAACTCCTTGACCCGGTCCAGGTCGGACACGGGCAGGTTCACGAAGATCATCTGTTTCGTCATGGCTTCTCCTATCTTGCGCTCATCCCCGATCCGGCTCCAGCGGGATCAGCGGCGCCGGGCCGGCCGGCTCCCCCGCCGGGGCCGGGTGGCAGGCGAAGTTCTTCGCCCGGGCGCCGCCGTCGACCACGAGGTCGCAGCCGGTGATCAGGCGCGCGTAGTCCGAGCACAGCCACGTCCGCGCCGACGGCCTCGACCACCCCGGCGCCCTCGTGGCCGCCGACCACGGGAAGCGCATCTGCGCGTCGCCCTTCTGGATGCGGTCGTCGGAGTGGCACAGGCCGGCCGCGTGGTGATGGTCATGACGGTCCCCGTTCGCTGACGTGGGGTGGCGGGACCCACCTTCACTTCGGGCCCCGGACCGCACCAGCGCCCTTCCCACGTCACACAAACCTTGCGCCCCGGCTCAGGCCGCGCCGGGGATTCGCTCCACAACGCCGGAACCGGGCATTCCGGGGTGCCGGTCAGCGGCCCCGCAGCGACGGGTCGGCCGGCGCGGGGCGGGTGTCGGCCTTCTCGGCCGGGGCGAGGCCGAGCACCTGCAGCGCGCGGCACACCGCGCCCGACGGCGCGCCTCACGCCTCGGAGCGGCGGGCTCGCCCCGCGAACGGGGATTCGCCCGCCGGACGGTGGCACCCGCCTCGCCGAACGTGGCACTCACGCGCCCGAACGTGGAACTCGCCCATCCCAGCGTGGAACTCGCGCGCCGTAGCGTGGGACTCGCGAGGCTGAGCGTGGGATCGCGCAACCGGTCAGGCGCGCGCGGGCGCCGGGACCTCCAGCCCCTGCAACGCGGTCACCAGCGGCGCCAGCTCCGGCAGCTCCTCCGCCGCCGCCAGGGCCTCCGTCAGCGCGCGGTCGTGCGTCGGGCGCGCGGCGTCCAGCAGCTCGCGCCCCGCGGCCGTCACCTCGGTGTAGATCCCCCGCCGGTCGGTCGGGCACAGGTACCGCTGCAGCAGCCCCCGGTCCTCCAGCCGGCTCACCAGGCGCGTCGTCGCGGACTGGCTCAGCACCACCGCGCTGGAGAGCTGGTTCATGCGCAGGTGGAAGCCGTCCTGGCGGGACAGCACCTCCAGCACCGTGTACTCGCTCACGGACAGCTCGTGCTCCCGCTGCAGCGCGCGCTCCAGCCGGTCCTCGATCCGCGCGTGCAGCGCCGCCAGGGTCCGCCAGCCGTGTGCGCGGGCTTCGACCGCGTCGTCGGGCAGTGACACGTTTCACCTCTTCCGCCGGGCTTCCCAGCCTACCCGCTGAGTCCTTGCCTGCTAGTGTAGCCGCCGTTGGCAATAACCCGCGTGTGCAACTATTGCCAAAGCTGGTAACGTCTCCGCGCGGGTAGTTGACGGAAGCTCTCCAAGACTCGAGGAATCACATGCCTGTCGCCCTCATCGCGCTGGCCATCGCCGCCTTCGGCATCGGCACGACGGAGTTCGTGATCATGGGCCTGCTGCCCGAGGTCGCCACCGACCTCGGCGTCTCGGTACCCACGGCCGGGCTCCTGATCTCCGGTTACGCCCTCGGCGTCGTGGTCGGCGCGCCCCTGCTCACCGCGCTCGGCTCGAAAGTGCCGCGCAAGACCGTCCTGACCGGCCTGATGGTGTTGTTCATCGCGGGCAACGTCGTCTCCGCGATCGCCCCCGGATACGGTCTGCTCATGACCGGCCGCGTGGTCGCCGCCCTCTCGCACGGCGCGTTCTTCGGCGTCGGCTCGGTCGTCGCCGCCTCGCTCGTGCCGAAGTCCCGCCAGGCGAGCGCCATCGCGATCATGTTCACCGGCCTGACCGTCGCCAACGTGCTCGGCGTGCCCGGCGGCACCGCGCTGGGCCAGCAGTTCGGCTGGCGCTCGACGTTCTGGGCGGTGGCCGGCCTCGGCGTGATCGCCCTGGTGGGCGTCGTCGCGCTCGTGCCCCGTCAGCCCGTCACCGAGGGCCAGACCCTGCGCAGCGAGCTCGCCGTGTTCCGGCGGCCGCAGGTGTGGCTCGCGCTGGCGATGACCGCGCTCGGCTTCGGCGGGGTGTTCGCCTCCTTCACCTACATCGCCCCGATGATGACCGACGTCGCCGGCTTCTCCCCCGGCGCGGTGACCTGGCTCCTCGTGCTGTTTGGCGGGGGCCTGGTGGTGGGCAACCTGCTCGGGGGCAAGGCCGCCGACCGCGCGCTGATGCCGAGCCTGTACGTCATCCTGGCCGCGCTGGCCGTGGTGCTCGTCGCGTTCGTCTTCACCGCGCACGCGCAGCTACCCGCCGCGGTCACGATCGCGTTGTTCGGCGCCGCCGGCTTCGCGACCGTGCCGCCGCTGCAGGCCCGCGTCATGGCCAAGGCCGGGGACGCGCCGGCACTGGCGTCGGCCGCGAACATCGCGGCCTTCAACCTCGGCAACGCGGGCGGCGCCTGGCTGGGCGGGCTCGCGATCGGCCACGGCCTCGGCTACACCGCCCCGAACTGGATCGGCGCGGTGCTGGCCGCCGCCGGGCTCGGCGTCGCGCTGGTCGCCGGCGCGCTCGACCGGCGCCCGGCCACCCGGACGCAGCCGGAGATCCCGGCCGTCCACCGATGAACGACAGCGAAAGGAAAGACATGACCGCCATTCCCACGGTCGAACTGAACAACGGCGTGCACATGCCGCAGGTGGGCTACGGGGTCTTCCAGGTCCCCGCCGACGAGACCACCCAGGCGGTCACCGCGGCACTGGAGGCCGGCTACCGCAGCATCGACACCGCGACCGCCTACGCCAACGAGGCCGCGGTCGGCAAGGCGCTGGCCCAGTCCGGCATCGCGCGCGAGGAGCTGTTCGTCACCACCAAGCTGTGGAACGCCGACCAGGGCTACGACGAAACGCTGCGCGCGTTCGACAAGAGCATGGCCGATCTGGGCCTGGAGTACCTGGACCTGTACCTGATCCACTGGCCGGTCCCCGAGGCCGACCGGTACGCCGACAGCTGGCGCGCGTTCGAGGCGCTCTACTCCGACAGCCGCATCCGCGCGATCGGCGTGTCCAACTTCCAGCCGCACCACCTGGACCGGCTGGCGCAGGAGAGCCGGATCGTGCCCGCGGTCAACCAGATCGAGCTGCACCCCTACCTGCAGCAGGCCGAGCTGCGCGACTACCACGCCCGGCACGGCATCGTGACCGAGGCGTGGAGCCCGCTGGCCAAGGGTGGCGAGCTGCTCGGCGAGCAGACGATCACCGCGCTGGCGGACAAGCACGGCCGCACCCCGGCGCAGATCGTGCTGCGCTGGCACCTGCAGCTGGGCAACGTCGTGATCCCGAAGTCGGTCACGCCGTCCCGGATCAAGGAGAACCTCGACGTGTTCGGCTTCGAGCTCGACGAGAGCGACCTCGCCGAGCTGGCGAAGCTGGAGAAGGGCCTGCGGACCGGGCCGGACCCGGACACCTTCAACGTGCGCTGAGTCCCGCGCCGGGCCGCCGCTACCGGCGGCCCGGCAGGTCCCGGCGCAGGCTGGTGGCCAGCACGGCCGCCTGGGTGCGGCGCTGCATCCCGAGCTTGTGCAGCAACCGCGACACGTAGTTCTTCACGGTCTTCTCGGCCAGGAACATGCGCTCGGCGATCTCGCGGTTGGTCAGCCCCTCGCCGATCAGGTCGAGCAGCTTGCGTTCCTGCTCCGACAGCCGGGCCACCGCGCCCGCCGGGGCGGCCTCGTCCCGGATGCGGGACATCAGCGCCGAGGCGGCCCGGTTGTCCAGCAGCGACTTCCCGGCCCCGACCTGGCGCACCGCGGACACCAGTTCCATGCCCCGCACGTCCTTCACGACGTACCCGCCGGCACCGGCGAGGATCGCGTCCAGCATGGCCTGCTCGTCGGTGTAGGACGTGAGGATCAGGCAGTGCAGCCCCGGCATCCGGGACCGCAGCTCCCGGCACAGCTCGATGCCGCTGCCGTCGGGCAGCCGCAGGTCCAGCACCGCCACGTCCGGCCGGACCGCCGGGATCCGGGCCAGCGCCTCGGTCACCGTCGCGGCCTCGCCCACCACGGTCAGCTCCGGGTCGGCGTCCACGAGGTCGGCGACACCGCGCCGGACCACCTCGTGGTCGTCGACCAGGAACACCGTGGTCATCGCCTCACGTCCTCACCGGTAGCGGCGGCGGTCCCGCAGCGGATCGGTCTCCAGCATCACGGCCTCGAACTTCTGCAGGCTCACGGTGAAGACCAGGATCACGATCGGTATCAGCAACATCAGCCACAACATTCGTGCCCCACCCCTGCCTAGTGTTCGTTGCTCATCGGCTACCCCGGCGGGTGGACCGCTAACCCGGGCCGTTACTCATCGGATACGTCGTTCGTGACCGGCCCACTCCTGCTCACGCAGCGCGTACTTCCGGATCTTGCCGGTGGAGGTCTTGGGCAGCGGGCCGAACACCACCCGCCTGGGTGCCTTGAACCGGGCGAGCCTGCCCCGGACGAACTCGGCGATGTCCCCGGCGGTCGCCGACGCCCCGTCCCGCAGCGTGACGTAGGCCACCGGCACCTCGCCCCAGTGGTCGTCCGGCGCGGCGATCACGGCGACCTCCAGCACGGCCGGGTGGTCGGCGATCGCCTGTTCGACCTCGACGCTGGCGATGTTCTCGCCGCCGGAGATGATCACGTCCTTGCCGCGGTCCCGCAGCTCGACGTAGCCGTCCGGGTGCATCACGCCCAGGTCGCCGGTGCGGAACCAGCCGTCCGGCGCGGCCAGCCGGGTGGCCTCCGGATCGCGGTGGTAGCCGAGCATGACGTTGTTGCCACGCACCGCGATCTCGCCCGTGGTGGCGCCGTCGGCGGGCACGTCCGAACCGTCCTCCGCGACGACCCGCGCCCGGCAGGACACCAGGTTGCCCACCCCCTGACGCGCCTTGAGCCGGGCCTGCGCGGGCGCGTCGAGCGCGTTCCACTCCGGGCGCCAGTCGCAGATCATGACCGGCCCGAACGTCTCGGTCAGTCCGTACAGGTGCGTGACGTCGAACCCGAGTTCGCCCATGCGGCGCAGGATCGCCGGGCTCGGCGGGGCACCCCCGGTGGCGACGCGCACCGGGTGCGCGACCGGCGCCGCCTCCGGCGCGTAGGCGAGCATGGACAGCACGGTCGGGGCGCCGTTGAGGTGCGTGACCCCCTCGTCGCGGATCAGCCGCCACACCCGGGTGGGCTCGACCTTGGGCAGGCACACGTGCGTGCCCGCGGCCGCGGTCACCGCCCACGGGAAGCACCAGCCGTTGCAGTGGAACATCGGCAGCGTCCACAGGTGCACCGCGGACGGGGACAGGCCGGTGTGCCCGACCATCGCCAGTGCCTGCAGGTAGGCGCCCCGATGGTGGTACATCACGCCTTTCGGGCGACCGGTCGTGCCCGAGGTGTAGTTGATCGACAACAGCCCGCGTTCGTCCCGCGGCGCCTCGGCCCGGGGCGTGGCGCCGGCCAGCCTCCGCTCGTAGTCCTCGCCCGCCCGGACGACCTCGACCGGCCGGCCGAGCCGGGTGAGCACCTCGGTGACGAGCTCGTCGAACACCGGGTCGTGCACCAGCACCGCGGCCTCGCAGTGCGCCAGGATCCCGGCGATCTCCCCGGCGGACAGGCGCGTGTTGAGCGCGACCAGCGGCACCCCGGCCCACGGCACGCCGAAGTGGGCCTCCAGCAGCACGTGCGTGTTCGGGGCGAGCACGGCGACCGGCCCGCCCCGCGCGAGCGGCGCGAGCACCCCGGCCAGCCGCCGGCACCGGTCGGCCAGCTCGGCGTAGGTGAACCGCCGCTCCCCGTCGACCACGCCGATCCGGTCACCGTGCGCCGCCTCGGCCCGGTCCAGGAACGAGACCGGCGACAGCGGCTCGAAGGACAGCTCCGTCACACGAGCGAGCGTATCCGCCGCGAGATCGTTTCCGCTGCCTTCGGAATCCGCGGTCGCACCGGTCCCTGACCGAGCGGGACGCAGCGTGCCGATGCCCGTCCGGCTCACCGAGGCACGGCTCGCCGTCTTCACCGGGACCTGGCAGCCGCGAGGCCCGGTCCGGTTCCGCGGTCCCGCCCGCTAGATCGGATCCAGCGGGCGATCTAGCGCCTCCCGGTCGAGAACGGGAGGAGGCCACCATGGAGGACGTCCTGAGGGTCCTGACCCTGATCGGGAGCACCCGGGAGGGCCGGGCCGGTCAGCGGGTCGGGCAGTGGTTCGCCCGCCAGGCCGGCGAGCGCGGCGACCTCGACCTGGCGGTGGTGGACCTGGCGGAGTTCGACTTCCCCGCCCGCTACCCGGCCCGGGCGACCCCGGCGATGACGGCGTTCACCACCGAGATCGACCGCGCCGACGCGTTCGTCGTCGTGACCCCGGAGTACAACCGCAGCTTCCCGGCCTCCCTGAAGCAGGCGATCGACTACGCCTACGACGAATGGCAGGCCAAACCGGTGGCGTTCGTGTCCTACGGGTGCCGCTGCGCCGGCCTGTACGCGGTGGAGCAGCTCCGCGTGGTCTTCACCGAGCTGCACACCGTGACCCTGCGCAACACCGTCAGCTTCAACCTCTTCGACACCGGGCCCGACGGCGGCCCGCGTGACGAGGCCGTCCGCCACGCGGTCGGCCCGATGCTCGACCAGCTCGTCTGGTGGGGCCACGCGCTGCGCGCCGCCCGCCGGGCCCGCCCCTACGTGGCGTGACAAGGAAGGAAGGACCATGAGCGATCTGGCGATCGAAACGTCCGGGCTGGTCAAGGTGTTCGGCAAGACCCGCGCCGTGGACGGCGTGGATCTGGCCGTGCCCGCCGGCACCGTGTACGGCGTGCTCGGACCCAACGGCGCGGGCAAGACCACCGCGGTGCGGATGCTGGCCACCCTGCTGCGGCCCGACGGCGGGCAGGCCCGCGTGTTCGGCCACGACGTGCTGCGCGAAGCCGACGCGGTGCGGCAGCGGGTGAGCCTCACCGGCCAGTACGCCTCCATCGACGAGGACCTGACCGGCATCGAGAACCTCGTGCTGCTGGGCCGCCTGCTCGGCCACCGCAAACCGGCCGCCCGCCGCCGCGCCGACCAGCTGCTGGAGGCGTTCGGGCTGACCGACGCGGGCGGCAGGCAGGTGAAGAACTACTCCGGCGGCATGCGGCGCCGCATCGACATCGCGGCGAGCATCCTGCGCACCCCGGACGTGCTGTTCCTGGACGAGCCGACCACCGGCCTGGACCCGCGCAGCCGCAACCAGGTGTGGGACATCGTGCGGATCATCGTCGCGCAGGGCACCACCGTCCTGCTGACCACCCAGTACCTCGACGAGGCCGACCACCTCGCCAACCGCATCGCGGTCATCGACCACGGCAAGGTCATCGCCGAGGGCACCCCCGGCGAGCTGAAGGCCTCGGTGGGCGCGGGCTCGATCCACGTCCGCCTGCGCGACGCCGCCCAGCGCGGCGAGGCCCAGCGGGTCATGGCCCGCGCGCTGGCGTCCACCGTGGAACTCGGCGGCGACCCGGTGTCGCTGACCGCGCGGATCGGCGGCGGCGAGTCCGGCCTGGGCGCCGCCGAGCACGCCGCCCGCGCGCTGTCCGACCTGGCGCAGGCCGGCATCACCGTCGACGACTTCTCCCTCGGCCAGCCCAGCCTCGACGAGGTGTTCCTGGCCCTGACCGACCACCCCGCGGAACAGGAGGCAGCGGCATGACCGCCACCACGACCGACCCGGCCCCGGCCTACACCCCGGCCGCCGAAAGCCTGCACGCCGTGCTGGACGCCGGCGAGCAACCGCCGCGCCCCAGCGCGCTGTCGGCGTCGCTGACGTTCGGCTGGCGGGCGATGCTCAAGATCAAGCACGTGCCCGAGCAGCTGTTCGACGTCACCGCGTTCCCGATCATGATGACGCTGATGTTCACCTACCTGTTCGGCGGCGCGCTGGCCGGGTCGACCACCCAGTACCTGCAGTTCCTGCTGCCCGGGATCCTGGTGATGAGCGTCGTGATGATCACGATGTACACCGGGCTGGGCGTGAACATCGACATCGAGAAGGGCGTGTTCGACCGGTTCCGGACGCTGCCGATCTGGCGGCCGGCGGCGCTGGTGGGCGCGCTGCTCGGGGACATGGCCCGCTACAGCATGGCCTCGGCGGTCATCCTCGCCGTCGGGCTGATCCTCGGGTTCCGCCCGGCCGGCGGCGTCGGCGGCGTGCTCGCCGGGGTCGGCCTGCTGATCGTGTTCTCGTTCGCGTTCTCCTGGATCTGGACGATGTTCGGGCTGATGCTGCGCACCGAGAAGTCGGTGATGAGCGTGAGCATGATGGTGCTGTTCCCGCTGACGTTCCTGTCCAGTGTGTTCGTCGACCCGGCCACCATGCCCGGCTGGCTGCAGGCGTTCGTCAACGTCAACCCGGTGACGATCCTGTCCGACGCGGTCCGCAGCCTGATGATGGGCGCGCCGGACGGCAGTGACATCACCTGGACGTTCATCGCCAGCGGCGCGCTGCTCGCGGTGTTCGGGACGCTCACGATGCGGCTCTACAACCGCAAGTGAGCCGGGCTACAGCCGCCAGGTGATGCCGGGCTCGCCCGGGTCGTAGCGGCAGCTCGCGCCGGTGGAGACGGTCGCCCGCAGATGCTCGGCGAGCTGGGGGTGGCGACCGTCCAGCCGGCGCAGCGTGTCGCGGATCCGGGCGGTGACGGTCTTGCGGGCGCGCTCGGCCTCGTCCCCGAGGCGCCGGGTGCGCCCGCCGAGACCGGCGGCGGCGCGCAGTTCCGCCAGCAGGGCCGCCCGCTCGGTGTCGAGCCGGGCGGCCTTGTCGTCGTCGCCGCGGGCGGCCGCCGCGTCGATCTCGTCGTCCAGGACGGCGAGACGGCGCCGGTAGGCCGCCTTCGCCGTGTCGTCGAGGACCTCGTCCCCGCCCAGGCGGCGCGCGGCCACCACGACCTCGCCGCCGGCCGGGTCGAGCAGCCGCACCGCCGGCACGTCGGTGCCCGGGTGGCTGAGCAGGAAGTGCAGGTCCCGCAGGCCCTTCGCGTCCGGCAGGTGCAGCGTGCGGCCGGCCAGCGCGAGCGTCCAGGTCGTGCCGGTGAAGCGGAACTCGCCGGTCGCGGCGGGCCGCTCGCCGCGGGCACGCAGGCGCCGCACGCGTTCGGGCACGTGCCGCAGGCCCAGCTCGGCCGCCTCGGCGGCGAGCGCGTCCAGCAGCGCGGCGGCCTCGGTGTCGTCACCCGGCGCGGCCCGGTCCAGCAGCAAGGTGGCCCGGGCCAGCCGCGCTTCGACCACCCACGGCCGGGCCCGCATCGCCTCGGCGGACCGCTCGGCCGCGTGGTAGCGGTCCAGCGCCTCGTCCCAGTGGCGTTCCGCGGCGGCCAGCCTGCCCAGCCACAACGTGACCGGCCCGCTGATCTCGAACCCGAACACCGACACCAGCCACTGCCCGTCGTAGGGCAGCAGTGCCTCCCGGGCCCGCGCGGCCATCACGGCGTCGCCGGTGGCGGCCGCGGTCTGCGCCTGCAGCCGCAGGAACATCGGCAGGTACGCGCGCGGGAACGGCGGCCGCTCCCCCAGCCCGGCCAGGTACTTCGCCGCCTGGGCCGCGTCGCCGCGCTGCGCCGCGGTGGTGGCCTCCAGCAGGCCCGGATACGGGTAGTCGCCCGGGCCGAGCGAGGCGTGGAACCCGGCGAGCTCGTCGAACCGGCCCTGCTGCAGCAGCAACGACCACCGGTGGTGGCGCAGCATCGGCAGGAAATGGCTGTGCCGCACCTGTTCCTCCGCCGTGACCACGGAGTCGAACAGGGCCTCGGCGTCGGCGAAGCGGCCCTGGAAGGCGGCCAGGATGCTCTGGTCGATCCGCGCGCCGAACTGCATCCGCCGCGAGTCGCCCTGCTCGGCGAGCGCGACGAACGCCCGCATCTGGTCGAAGTACCGCGGATCGCCCAGCTCCACCAGCGCGACCCAGCGCAGCGACGTGGCGTACTGCTCGGTCTCGGTGTCGCCGCTGCGGTGGGCGACCTCGGCCAGCTCCGCCATCAGGGCCTCGCGCTCGGCGGCGGTGCCCAGGCCCCAGATCGAGTCGTGCAGCGTGGACAGGCTGAAACCGAGCGCCTCGTCGTCGCCGTCCTCGCGGGCCAGCATGCCCAGCTGGACGATCACCTCCCGCGCCCGGTCCTCCAGCGGGCGCTCCGTCTCACCCGGCCCGATCAGCGCGCGGTGCGCCTCGGCGATCAGCCCGGCCTTGAGGTCCGCGCGCTCCGCGTCCTCGCCCCAGCGGTAGGCCGTCAGGGCGACGCGGCCCAGCAGCTCCGCGTCGCCCAGCGCCCGGGCCAGCGCGGTGGCCTCCTCGAACACCGCCCAGCCCTCGGCGGTCTCGTCGGAGTGGTGCAGCTCGCCGCCGAGCTCCAGCAGCACGAGCACGCGACGCCGCGGCTCGTCGGCGATCCCGGCCGCGCGCCGGAAGTGCCCGATCGCCTCCTCGAACGCCATCCGGCCGGAGGCGGCCCGTCCGGCGGCGACGAGCAGGCCCACCGCGCGCGACGGCGGCACCAGCGGGCCGGCGAGGTAGGCGTGCCGGGCGGCTTCGGCCGGGAGGATCCGCTCGGCCAGGGCGGGGTTGTCCGCCAGCGCGGTGACCACCGCGGCGTGGCGTTCGCGGACCTCGTCCTCGCCGAGGGAGTCGTAGAGCGTCTCGCGCACCAGGTCGTGGGCGAAAGCGAACCGGCCCCCGCCCCGCACGGTGACCAGCCGCGCGGCGACCGCCTGGTCGAGCAGCCGGTCGGCGGGCGCGGCGGGCATCGCGGCGACCGCGGCCAGCACCTGGCGGTGGAACTGCTGGCCGAGCACCGCGGCGGTGGTCAGCAGCGCGACGACCGGGTCGGGCAGCAGCGACAGGCGGCGGCGCACCGCGTCCCGCACGCCCGGCGCGATCGCCGTGACCGATCCGCCGCCGTGCCACAGCCGCGCGGCCTGCTCGACGAAGAACGGGTTGCCGCCGGTGCGGCGGTGCACCTCGGCCACGACGTCCGCGCCCGGGGTTTCGCCCACCGTCCGGGCGATCAGGTGGCCGACCTCCTCCGGTTCCAGGCCGGTGAGCGTGATCGTGCGGGCCTTGGCGACCAGCGAGGACAGCAGCGGGCGCAGCGGGTGGTCGGCCACCTCGACCTCGGCGTCGCGGTAGGTGCCGAGCAGCAGCAGCCGCTCGAACCAGGTGTGCCCGGCGGCGAACTCGAGCAGCTTGAGCGAGGCGGTGTCGGCCCAGTGCAGATCGTCCAGGGCGACGACGACCGGGCGGCTGTGCGAGGCGGTGACCAGGGCGCTGGTGACGGCGTCGTAGAGGCGGAACCCGTCGGGCGTCTCCCGCGGGTCCGCCTCGCCGAGCAGCACGGCCAGCCCGCCCCCGGCCTCCCGCTCGATCGCGGCCCACTCGCCGGCGGTGGCGGCGCGGCGGAGCCCGCGCAGCACCTGGACCCACGGCCAGTAACCGGGCGCGCTGCCGGAGTCCCAGCAGGCGCCGCCGAGGACGAGCGCCCCGCGCCGGCGCGCCTCGTCCGCCGCGCCGGTGATCAGGGTGGTCTTGCCGATCCCGGGCTCGCCGGTGACCAGCACGAGCCCGCCGTGGCTGTCCACCGCCCGCCCGATCTCGGCGCGCAGCAGGCTCACCGGGTGATCGCGGCCGATCAGCGCGGGTTCGAGGTGGGTGTCCATCGCCCCTGACGCTAGCGCGCCGGTGTCCGTATTGTCCGCCGGTTTCCCTCACCCCCGGCCCACCACCGCGCGCATAACGGTTCCGGGCTGTTCATCCGCGCCGCCTTTACACCGGGAGCCACCGCCACCACACTCCACGCAGTACTTGCGGATCCGCTGGGGAGGCGAGGATGCGCTGGCGTGAGCTGCTGCCCAGGGCGGGCGAGGTCCCGGGGCGGGGCAGGGCGGGGCTGACCGCCGTCGCCGCCCTGGTGCTGGGCGGTGCCGGGGCCGGGGTGTACCTGGCCTTCGCCCAGGACACCGGGATCGTGGGGCGCCAGCTCGGCGGGCGCGCGCAGCCACTGCCGTTCCCGCCCGGCACCGCGGCCACCCTGTGGTGGGACTTCGCGCTCGTCGCCGGCTACGGGCTCGCGATCGCGCTCGGCACCACCGCCGCGCTGTGGGTCTCCCAGCCGCACACCGCGACGCACGAAATCGCCCGCTTCGCGCGCATCGCCGGGCTGGTCGCGGTCGTCTCCGACGTCGTCGAGAACGCGCTCCTGCTGGCCGCCACCCGTGATCCGGACCCGGTCCTGCTGGACTTCGCCACCGCGGCCGCGGTCACCAAGTTCGCCGGCCTGCTCCCGGCGCTCCTGCTCGCCCTCTACGGCATCGCGCTCACCCTCATCCGGTGCGTCCGTCCGGTGCACCGCGACGTGCCCGGCGGCGTGTGCTCGGCCGCGCTGAAACCCGGCGACCCCGACGGCGCCTGCGACGCAGGCGAGGCGACCGCGAGCACCCGCTGGCGCAACGGCTACCGCCTGCCCCCGGGCGAACCCACCGGCGGCACCGGGTTCTGCCTGTCCGGTGGCGGGATCCGCTCGGCCAGCGTCGCGCTCGGCGCGCTGCAGCCGCTGCGGCAACGGCTGCTCGGCGCCCAGTACCTGGTGTCGGTGTCCGGCGGCGGCTACACCGCGGGCGCCCTCGTCCAGGCCCTCACCACGGCCACCGACCCGAAGCAGGCCCCGCCCGGCGAACCGGTCGCGACCCCGGAGACCGCGTTCGGCCCGGGCAGCGCCGAGGAGGACCACGTCCGGCGGCACGTCAGCTACCTGGCCAACACCCCGGCCGAACTGCTCACCGCGCTGGGGGTGCTGGCCCGGGGGCTGCTGCTGTCGCTGTTCCTCGTGTTCGCCCCGGCGGTGGTGCTGGGCGTGGTGACCGGCTGGCTGTACCGGCAGGTCCCGCTGACGGTGTTCCCCGCCGACGGCGGCTACCCCGCGCCCCGGCCGGGCGCGCTGCTCTCGCTCGGCCTGACGCTGGTGCTCGCCGCGGCGGTCTCCCTGGTGGCCCGCTGGATCCCGCCGGCCAGGCTGCTGCTGCGTCAGATCGCACGGCGCCTGTCCAGCCGGCTCGCACTGCTGGCCGCCCTCATCGCGCTGCTCGTGCTCGGCCTGCCCGCGCTGGCGTGGCTGGCCGACCGCCTGCTCACCCTGACCCCGCCCACGATCGCCCTGGGCAGCCCGTTCGTCGCGCTGCTGCTGACCTACGTGTCCACCCTGGCGACCATCGGGTGGCGCAACCGCAAGGTCGTGACCCAGGCCCGGGACTCGCTCGACGCGCTCACCGCGACCCTGCCGACCAGCCTCACCCAGCGGCTGCTGGTGATCGTCACCACCACCGTCCTCGCCCTGGCCTGGCTGCTGCTGTTCGCCGCGGTGATCACGCCGCTGGGCGAGCCGGACCTGCTGTGGGCCGCGCTGGGCCTGGTGGTCGTGCTGGTCGTGCTCGGCGGGCTGATCGACGAGACCTCGCTGAGCCTGCACCCGTTCTACCGGGAACGGCTGGCCTGCACCTTCGCCGTGCGCCGGGTGCGCCGCGGAGACGGGCAGGTCGTCGCCGCGCCCTATCCCAGCACCGAACGCAGTTCGCTGGCGACCTACGGCCGCGCGGCGGGCTTCCCGCGCGTGGTGTTCGCGGCCGCGGCGAACCTGACCGGCGAGGGCCGCACCTCCCCCGGACTCAACGCGGTCTCGTACACGATGAGCAGCGGCTGGGTCGGCGGCCCGGACGTCGGCTGGATCGAGACCGCGCACCTGCAGGAATCGGTGCCCGGCCGGTTCCAGCGCGACCTCACCGTGCAGGGCGCGGTCGCGATCAGCGGCGCGGCGTTCGCGTCGTCGATGGGCCGCGCCTCGCGCTGGTACCAGATCCTGCTCGCGCTCTCCGGCGCGCGGCTGGGCACCTGGCTGCCCAACCCGGACGTGCTGCTGCGCTGCCCGCCGCGCACCGACCGCGCCGCGTGGGCCTATCCGCCGCTGCCGCACGCCCGTCGCCTGCCCTACCTGCTGCGCGAGGTGCTGGGCATCCACTCGCACGCCGACCGGCTGCTGCACGTGACCGACGGCGGGCACTACGACAACCTGGGGCTGGTCGAGCTGTTCCGCCGCCGCTGCACGACGATCTACTGCATCGACGCCGGCGCGGACTCCCCGCCGTCGGCGAGCGGGCTGGCGTCCGCGCTCGCCCTGGCCACGCAGGAACTCGGCGTGCGGGTGCGGCTCGACGACCCGTGGCGGGCCGAGCCCGGCGGCGGCGAACCGCTCGAACCCGAGCACCCGCTGAGCGCCCTGAACAGCAGGTTGTCGGACAGCCCGGTGATCACCGGGACGATCCACTACCCGGCCGAGAGCGGGCAGGCCGGTGTGGGACGGCTGATCGTGGCGAAGGCGCTGCTGTGGCGGGACCTGCCGTACGAGCTGCTGTCCTACGCCGCGCACCACCCGGAGTTCCCCCGGGACGGCACGGGCGACCAGTTCTTCGACGACAGCAAGTTCGGGGCCTACCTCGAACTGGGGCGCCAGCTCGGCCGGTACGTGGTCAGCCACGAGCCGGCGGCGGCCGATCTGCCGGAGGTGCCGGAGGGCACGGGCGCGCCCGACGGAATCGCGCCACAGCCGGCCTGAAACCGGAACAGCGCACGACGAAACACCCGTATCCGAATCCGGATACGGGTGTTCTGGTGTTGCCGCTTGAGGAAGGACCGGGCGCGGACGGGAACTAGTACCAGTAGTTCCCGTCCGCACCCGCTCCACACCGGCCGGCTCTCAGCCGGAATCCGTCCCGGGCCATCCGGAGTGCGGTCGCACCGAGCGGAACAGGCGGCCGGACCGGGTTGAACCGAGCGTGGTTCAGTCTCAGTTGTCGGCCTCGGCGACGCACACGTCGGGGCTGTCGCCACCCTCCGTGCCGGTCACGCCGGAGACGATCGGCACCGAGAGGCCCCAGTCGTTCAGGGTCTCCTCGACCTGCACGGCGAGCACGTTGACGTTGTTGTCGCAGACGCCGACGTTGTTGTCGTTCAGCACGTCGTCGACGTTGACCAGGCCCAGCTGGCCGGTGTCGCCGCCGTCGTCCCACCCTCCGCCCTGGGTGGCGAAGGCCGGGGAACCGATCATCATGAAACCGGCCGCAGCAGCGGCAACAATTGCGGACTTCTTGAGCACCTTTTCAATCCCCATCAACTCGGTTTACAGTTCCGCCGCGACGAAAACCTCCGTCGCGAGCACGGCAGACATTATCAGCCGGGGCGACGCGTCGAAAGCAAATCCGGCGCGACTTCGCCATCACCCGGACGAACGACGATTGACCTCCCGGAAAACCGTCGCGGGGACCCACATGTGGCATGCGCTGCGATTATCGGGTTGCATCCGCCGGAGACGTTTTCACTGTGAGTGAGCATCCGCTGTGGCGGCCGGTTGTACGTCGTCTAAACCCCCCGATACGGTAGAGCAGTGGATACGAGCCGTAACTCGGGAGAACCGGGAAATTAGCCCGGTAGCGTGATCTCACGGCCGTCCACCTCGGCCTGGAGCGCCGGAAGGTGGGTCCGGACCGGGTTGTGGCGCACCACGCGACGGACGTGCGCGGCAACCCGGAGACCGGTAGAATCGCGGGCACGACAAAACACCCGCATCCGAATCGGACACGGGTGTTCGTCGTTATCTACCCGAAGAAGACCGGGTGCGGACGGGAACTAGTACCAGTAGTTCCCGTCCGCACCCGTTTCACACCGGCACCGGCCAGCTCTCACCCAGAAAACCGTCCCGGGCCATCCGGAGTGCAGTCAGACCGCACCGGGACAGGTGGCCGGCCCGGGGTCGTGACGACCCTGAACCCAGTGGGGTTCAGGCTCAGTTCTCGGCCTCGGCGATGCAGACGTCCGAGGTGTCGCCACCCTCGGTGTGGGTCGCGCCGGACAGGATCGGCACGGAGACGCCGAAGCCGTTCAGGGTGTCCTCCACCTGCACGGCGAGAACGTTGACGTTGTTGTCACAGACGCCGATGTTGTTGTCGTTGAGAACGTCGTCGACGTTGACCAGGCCCAGCTGGCCGGTGTCGCCGCCGTCGTCCCACCCTCCGCCCTGGGTGGCGAAGGCCGGGGAACCGATCATCATGAAACCGGCCGCAGCAGCGGCGACAATTGCGGACTTCTTGAGCACCTTTTTATTCCCCATCGACTCGATTACAGTTCCGCCGCGACGAAAACCTCCGTCACGAGCACGGCAGACGATAGCAGCCGATAAGGCCGGGCCGCAGCAATTCAGCGGACACCACACCATCACCCGGACGAACGACGTTTGCCCTCCCGGGAAACCTCGCCCGGGGCGATGGGGGTCATGCGCTGCGATTATCCGGTCATTTCTTACCCGGAAGTTCTCACGGTGCGTGACGATGCCGGAAGGTGCGCGGTTGTACGGCGTCTAAACCCCTCGATCCGGTGGATTACCGGACACAGTACGTAGGCAAGCTCTCGGCGGACAAATAGCTCGGTAGTGTGACGTCCCGGCGTGTCACGGGTTCGCGCGGTCACCGCCGAACCGCATCCGGAAGTCCCGCGCGACCAGACTGACCAGCGGACGACGCCCGGCCAGAAACGCAAGCGGCCCACCCGCGCCGACGCGCCACACCGAGCGGGCCACCCCGAGCCGGGCGGCCACGCGCACCCCGCTGCGCCTGGGCCCGCGCTGCAGGACGGAAAACGCCAGCGGCACCCGCACCGGCAACACGCGCCGAGCCCGAAACCCCGCCGCGGCAAGCAGATCCCCACGGGCAGGCGCCGCCCCGGCGGCCTCCGGATCTCCACCAGCGCCGGCTTCCGCGCTCGGCCGCCCGGCCACCGGTTCCCCGCCGGCCGGGGTCTCCCCGCTCGCCTCCGGCCCGGCGAGCAGGTCCCCACCGGCAGGGCCCTCCGCACCAGCACGCGCCGCCCCGGCGGACTCCGGGCGGGCCACCGGATCTCCACCGGCAGGGCCCTCCGCGCTCCCCTCCGGCCGAGCCACCGGGTCTCCACCGGCAGGCGCCTCCCCCGCCGCCGCGTCCCCACCCACACGCGCCTCCGCCGTGAACTCCGGTCCGTCGGTGAGCGTGAACTCCGCCAGTTCCTTCGGGATGTGCCACAGGGCGCGACCACCGGCCAGCGAGGCCGGGCTGCCCACCGGGATGTGCGGGATCGTCACGGTGAGCCCGCCGCGCACCACCACGGTGACCATCAGCTCCCGGTAGGACAGCACACCGGGCGGCCGGTAGTCGACCCACGCGGCGAGCACGAGCGCCCGCCCGGCCACCACCAGTGGCCGCACACCCGGTGGCAGCTCCGGCAGTTCCCGGACGGGCACCGCCCACGCGGAGACGTGCAGGTGGCCGCGCAGGTCCCACGGCTCGGGCGGGTAGTCGATCGATTCGGACATCGGGCGGACCTCACATCGGATCGGGACGACGGGACGGACGCGGCTCCCGCGCGGACGGGACCCGCGCGCGCACTCCGCCCGGACTGCCGGGGGGACGCCTGGAGTGCGGGGCACCCCCGCCCGGAGGGGGCGGCACGCCCGGAGTGCGGGCGGCACGCGGGGCGAGCGGGCACCCGCCTGGGGAGTGGGATGACACGCCCGGGTGGCGGGACGGTATGCCCGGCATGCGAGCGGCACGCCCGGCGCCCTGGAGAGGCGGAAGCACGCACCGGCTCAAACCGGTGTTACCGGCAGCCTCAGGGCGCCGGGCGCGGCCTCGGGCACCACCGGGTTCTTCGGCGCCACCGGGGTCAGCCGGGCGTACGGGGCGCCCAGCGGCGGGCGCGGATCGGGCTCGCCCTTGTTCGGCCACAGCGCCATCGCCCGTTCGGCCTGGGCGGTGATGGTCAGGGACGGGTTCACTCCCAGGTTCGCCGAGATCGCCGAACCGTCCACCACGTGCAGGCCCGGGTGGCCGTACAGCCGCTGGTAGGCGTCCACCACCCCGGTCTCCGGGGAGTCGCCGATCGCGCAGCCTCCGATGAAGTGCCCGGTCAGCGGGATGTTCGCGAAGTCGGTCCAGGCGCCCTGCGGCACCCCGTCGATCTTGGCCGCCACCCGCCGCGCGACCTCGTGCCCGGCCGGGATCCACGTCGGGTTCGGGGCACCGTCACCCTGGCGCGTCGTCATCCGGCGGCCGAACAGGCCCCGCCGCGTGTACGTGGTGACCGAGTTGTCCAGGCTCTGCATCACCAGCAGCCCCACCATCTGCTCCGACCACCGCCGCGGGTTCAGCAGGCGCGGCAGCTCGCGCCGGTGCCGGACGAGCTCCCGCAGGCCCAGCACCCACCGCCGCCGCCCGTCCGCGCCGTCCACCAGCACGGTGGCGAGCAGGCTCATCAGGTTGCTGCCCTTGCCGTACCGCACCGGCTCCACGTGCGTGACCTCGTCCGGGTGCATCGACGACGTGATCGCCACCCCGTCGGTGTAGTCGGCGTCCCTGTCACGGGATCGCACGGCCAGGATCGCCTCGGAGTTGGTCCGCGACAGGTACCCCAGCCGCCGCGAGATCCGCGGCAGCGAGCCGCGGTCGCGCAGCCGGTGCAGCAGCCGTTGCGTGCCCAGCGCCGACGCGGCGAACACGACCTGCTCGCACGTGAACGTCCGGCGCCGCCCGCGCGAGCCGGTCCGGACCGTCGTCACCCGGTAGCCGCCGCCGGGCCGCGGGCGGACGTCCACCACCGTCGTCAGCGGGTGCACCCGCGCCCCCGCCCGCTCGGCCAGGTGCAGGTAGTTCTTGACCAGCGTGTTCTTCGCGCCGTGCCGGCAGCCGGTCATGCACGATCCGCAGTGCGTGCAGGCGCGCCGGGCCGGGCCGGCGCCGCCGAAGAACGGGTCCGGCACCTCCTGCCCGGGCTTGCGGCCACCGGTCGCGAACAGCACCCCGACCGGCGTCGGCCGGACCGTGTGCCCGATGCCCATGTCCTCGGCCACCTCGCGCAGCACCCGGTCGGCGCGCGTGGTGCCCGGGTACTCGGTGACCCCGAGCATCCGCTTGGCCTGGTCGTAGTAGGGCGCCAGCTCGGCGCGCCAGTCGGTGATGTGCGCCCACTGCGCGTCCTCGTAGAACGGCCGCGGCGGCTCGTACAGCGTGTTGGCGTAGACCAGCGACCCGCCGCCGACTCCGCTGCCGCTGAGGACGAACGTATCCCGCAGCAGGGTCAGCCGCTGGATGCCGAAGCAGCCCAGCGCGGGCGCCCACAGGTACTTCCGCAGGCGCCACGAGGTCTTGGCGAACTCGTCGTCGGCGAACCGGCGGCCCGCCTCCAGCACCCCGACCCGGTAGCCCTTCTCCGTCAGGCGCAGCGCGCTCACGCTGCCCCCGAAACCCGAGCCGATCACCACCACGTCGTAGTCCAGCTCGCCGGTCATGCGCCGCCCCCTCCCGCCGTGATCGCGCGGTAGTCGCCCAGATCCAGGGCCCGGGTCCGCAACCGGTACTGGGTGACCGTGCCGGGCCAGTTGTTGACGATCCGGCCCGCCTCGTTGCGGTACCAGCTGGAGCAACGGGTCCACACCGACCGGCCGAGCTTGCGCTGCAGCACGGTGTCGAAGCGGGCGGCGACCTCGGGCTTGACGTCGAGCGCCACCCCCGGCCTGCCCGCCAGCGCCCGCACCGCCTGCACGATGTACCGGGCCTGCGATTCGAGCATGGCGACGATCGAGTTGCCACCCAGGTTGGTGTTCGGGCCGTAGACCAGGAAGAGATTCGGAAACCCCGGCACCGTCATACCGAGGTAGGCCCACGCGCCGTCGCGCCAGGTGCCGGCCAGGTCCGCGCCGCCGCGGCCGCGCACCGTCATCGGCGCCAGGAAGTCGGTGGCGCGGAACCCGGTGCCGTAGATCAGGGCGTCCGCCTCGTGCACCACGCCGTCGGCGGTGCGCACGCCCTCGGGCACGATCTCGACGATCTTCTCCGTCTCCACCGACACGTTCGGCCGGGTCAGGGCCGGGTAGTAGTCGTTGGAGAACAACGCGCGCTTGCACCCGGGGTCGTAGTCCGGGGTGAGCTTGGCGCGCAGCTCCGGGTCCGGCACCTGGCTCTCGCGGTGCCGGTTCGCCAGCCGTTCCAGGTACCGGCGCACCAGCGGGAGATCGACGAGCCCGAGCGAGAGGAACTCGCAGATCAGCCAGATGCGGAACCGCTCGATCTTCTGGGTGACCGGCAGGCGGCGGAACAGCGCGCGGTGCCACCGCCGGTACGCCACGTCGTTCTTGGGCACGATCCACGGCGCCGAGCGCTGGAACACCGTGACGTGCCCCGCGATCCGCTGCAGCCGGGGCACGAACTGGATCGCGCTCGCGCCGGTGCCGATCACGGCCACCCGCTTGCCGGCGAGGTCGGCCTGGTGGTCCCAGGCCGCGGAGTGGAAGGCCGGTCCGCGGAAGGACTCGCGGCCGGCGATGTCGGGCAGCGCCGGGCGGGACAGCTGCCCCACCGCGGGCACCAGGACGTCGGCCTCGAGCACCTCGCCGGCCTCGGTGCGCACCCGCCACCGGCCGGTGCTCTCGTCGAACTCGGCCCCGGCCACGCCGGTGCCGAACCGGATCCGGCCGGTCACCCCGTACTCGCGGGCGACGTCCTCGAGGTAGGTCTTGATGTCGGCCTGCAGGGAGAACCGCATCGGCCAGTCGGGGTTGGGCCGGTGGGAGAAGGAGTACAGCGGCGACGGGATGTCGCAGCCGGCGCCGGGGTAGGTGTTCTCCCGCCACACCCCGCCGATCTCGTCCGCTCGCTCCAGGATCGTGAAGTCACCGAAACCCGCGCGGACCAGTTCGGTCGCGACGGCCAGGCCGCCGAAACCGGCGCCGATGATCAGGACGGACGGCGGTCGGGGTGCGGTGCTGCGTGCCATGCTGCTCCTCGGCGGTGAGTGGGGCTACTCCACAGTAAGTGCTCGCGGTCACTTCCCCACAGAGACCACCGGCCAGAAAACCGAGATTTTCGGCCACCCCCGCCCGCGTGCCGCCGACCGGCGGAATCCATACTTCCGGCCATGGCTCAGCTCCTGCCGGTCGCCGTCCGTGACTGGGACTTCCCGCGCGGGGTCGCCAGCGTCGCGCTGCTCGTGCGGTTCGGGGCCGAGCGCGGGGTGCCCCGCGACGCCCTGCTGCGCGGCACCGGGCTGCCGCCGTCGCGCCTGGACGACCCGGCGGCGCAGGTCGACGCCCACCAGGAGCTGACGGTCGCGCGCAACCTCGTCCGGGAATTCGGCGACCCGCCGGGCCTGGGGCTGGAGGCCGGGGTGCGGTACCGGGTCACCACGTTCGGCGTGTTCGGGTTCGCCTGCATCAGCAGCCCGACCCTGCGGGACGCGATCACCTTCGCCCTGCGCTACCTCGACCTCAGCTTCATCTTCTGCCTCCCGGTGGTCGAGCTGGCCGACGACGAGCTGCGGTTCGAGCTGCGGGACGACGGCCTGCCGCACGACGTGCGCCGGTTCCTGCTGGAGCGCGACATCACTGCCATCCACACGGTGATGCACGACCTGCTGCCCGGTGGTCTGCACGTCCGGCGCCTGCAGTTCCGCTTTCCCGCGCCACCCGATCCGGCCCGCTACGCGGAGGTGTTCGGCTTCCGGCCGGCGTTCGGCGCGCCCGCGCACCACGTCGCCATCGACGCCGCGTCCCTGGGGCAGCCGCTGCCGCAGGCCAGCGCGCACACCGTCGCGTTGTGCGAGGCGCAGTGCCGCGAGCTGGTCAGCCGCCGCCGGGCCCGCTCCGGCATCGCGCACCAGGTGCGGGACAAGCTGATCCGCGTCGGCGGCACGCTCGCGATGGAAGACGTGGCGCGGGAGCTGAACATCAGCACGCGCACGCTGCGGCGGCGGCTGGAGGACGCGGGCACCAGTTTCCGCGGTCTGCTCGACGAGGTCCGGCAGGCGCTGGCCGAGGAGATGCTCGCGACCGGCGCGCTGTCCGTGGAGGACGTGGCGCTGCGGCTGGGGTACGCGGAGGCGTCCAGTTTCATCTACGCGTTCCGCCGCTGGACCGGCACCACCCCGGCGCGGTACCTGCGGGCCGGGAAACGGGCCTGACTTTTCGTCCGGTTTCGACGGTGCGACACGGCTGTCAGGTGTCAACCACGCGATTCCGGGGTAGATCAAGGGTCTCTTCAGCTGCGAGGAGGCCGCACATGTTGACGCTGCTCCAGCCCGCGCGCGAAGCGGGCGAAACGATCCGCACGGCGACCCGCGAGCACCTGTTGCTGGCGCTGCTGGACATCCCGCGACTACTGCGTCATCCGATCTGGCGGCCGGAGGATCCGGACGAGGGCGCCGGGCTGGGCGTGGTGCTGGTGCCCGGTTTCGGGTTCGGCGATCGCAGCCTGACCCTGGCCGGCGCGTGGCTGAAAGCGCGTGGCTACCGGCCGTCCGGGTCACGGATCGGTCTCAACGTCGGGTGCACCACGGAGCTGGTCGACCGGATCGAGGCGCGGCTGGAGCGGCACGCCGAGGACACCGGTGGCCGCGTCGTCCTCATCGGGCAGAGCCGCGGCGGCTGGCTGGCGCGGCTGGCCGCGATCCGCCGGCCGGATCTGGTGCGCGGACTGGTGATGCTGGGCAGCCCGGTGCTCGATCCGCTCGGCGCGCACCCGAAGGTGGTGCGCGTGGCCCGCCTCCTCGCCCGTCTGTCCACTTTGGGCGTTCCCGGCCTGATGGACCCGGACTGCTTCACCGGCTCGTGCTACGACGAGAACATGAAGTCGCTGGCCGCTCCCCTGCCGCCGGAAGTGCCCGCGCTGGCGGTGTACTCGCGCGCGGACACGATCGCGCCGTGGCAGCTGTGCCAGGACCCCTACGCCGAGTGCGTCGAGGTCCGCAGCACGCACACCGGGATGGGCCTGGACCCGGACTTCTACGTCGCCGCCGCGCCGCGCCTGGCGCGCTGGGCGCGGGCCGGCGACACCGCGGAGCTGTCGCGGGCGAGCTGAGCCGGTCCGGCAGGATCGGGGCATGACGGAATGGGCACGCGGGATCGGCACGGGGTGGGTCCTGGACGGGCCGGTGCCGGGTCCGGACACCGACGAGTTCGCCGACCCCGGCGAGATCACGGCGGCGCTGACCGCCGCGCCGGGTGATTCGCTGCTGGCGGTGCAGCACCCGCACCGCAGGCCGGGCGGCACCACGCTGCGGGAAGCGCTGCCCGCGGCGCGGGCGATGCTGGACCGGTTGCGGGAGCGGGACTACCGGCCGGTGCGCGACGTCGTGGCGCCCTACCGGATCGCCGGGCGCGACGGGACCGCGGCGGGGGTGCTGTGCCTGGTCGATCCGTCGGCGGTCGGGGCGCGGATCCGGCACGGCGAGGAGGTCCACGCCGGTGTGGTCGCGGAACGCGCCGCCGCCCTGCGAGCGCTGGGCTGCGCGACCAGCGCGGCGATGCTGGTGCCGGTCTCCGGCGCGGGCCTCACGTCCGCCGCGCTCGGCGCGATGCGCGGGAACCCCGCCGTGGACCTGACCGACCGCGCCGGCCGCTCGCACCGGTTGTGGCTGACGGGTCCCGGCGCCGAGCAGGACCGGCTGCTCGACGCGGTGCGCGCCGCTCCGCTGCTGGTGGCCGACGGCAACCACCGGGTCGCCGCGGCGGCCGAAGCGGGCACCCCGCTTCTGGCGCTGGTGACGGCGGGACCGGACCTGCGCATCGGCGCGATCCACCGCACGATCAGCGGCACCGGCCTGACGGCGCCCGATCTGGCGTCCGCGTGGCGCGCCGCGGGCCTGGCGGTCCGCGAGGTGTCCGAAGTGGACGCTCCGGCCCCGGGCACGGTCGCGGTCACCGCCCGCGGCGGCGCGCTGGTGGTCGGACTGCCAGGCGGGCCCGTCCACGCCGTGGTGGAGAACCTGCTGCTGGCGCGGGCGCTCGGCCTGGACCCGGAGGGCCCGCACGTGCACGCGCTACCCGGCGGGCACGCTCCCGGACCGGGGACGGACGCCGTACTGCGTCTGGCGGCCGTCCCGCTGTCCGAAGTGCTCGCCGCACACGCCCAGGGCCGCCGGATGCCGCGCAAGAGCACGTATTTCACCCCGAAACCGCGCAGCGGCCTGCTGCTGGCCGCGCTGGAGGCGTGACTCAGACCGGCACCGGCCCGTCCGCCCGCAGCGACCCGGCGCCGTGCACGCACCGGCCGCCCACGAAGGTCGCCAGCACGCCGATCTCGCTGATCCGCGCGCTGGGCACCGTCGTCGGGTCGTCGTCCAGCAGCACCATGTCCGCGCGCAGGCCCGCGGCGAGCCGGCCGCGTTCGTGTTCCTGGTGCGAGGCCCACGCCGGGTGCGCGGTGCAGGAACGCAGCGCTTCGGTGGCGTCCACCCGCTCGTCCGGGCTCAGCACGACCCCGGCGCTGGTGGTCCGCTCGACCATGGACCGCAGGCCGGCCAGCGGCGCGCCCACCCCGACGCAGGGCCGGTCGGAGCTGCCCGGCACCCGCAACCCGGCGTCCACAAAGGACTTGTGCCGGTACAGCCACGGCACCCGCGCCGGCCCGAGCGCCTCGGCCATCGTGTCGCCGATCTCGTACAGGAACCGCGCCTGCGGCACCGGGACCACGCCGAGCGCGACCAGCCGCGGCAGCTGGTCCGGGCGCACCATCGCGGCGTGCTCGATGCGGTGGCGCACGTCCGGGCGCGGCAGCACCCGCTGCGCCTCCTCGAACGCGTCCAGCGTCAGGTCGATCGCCCGGTCGCCGATCGCGTGCGCGGCCACCCGCCAGCCGCTGCGGTGCGCGGCGATGATCGCCTCCCGCAGCACCTTCGGATCGTCCTGCAGCACCCCGAGGCCGCCGTGCGAGCAGAACGGTTCGGTCAGGGCGGCGGTGCGGCTGCTCAGCGCGCCGTCGGTGAAGATCTTCATCGGCCCCAGCCGCAGGAACTCGTCGCCGAACCCGCTGCGCAGCCCCAGGTCCACGCCGACCGACCCGGTGTCGGCGGGGTTGCCGCCGAGCGGGTGCAGCACCTCGCTGGCCGGCATCAGCTCGACCCGCAACGGCAGCGCCCCGCGCTCCCGCGCCAGGTGGTAGGCCGACGCCTCGGCCGGGCTGTGCCCGATCCAGCCGCCGCCGATCCCGGCCTCGGTCACCGCGGTCAGCCCCTCGGTGACGTACACCTTCGCGGCGCGCTCGATCGCGGCCGCCAGCTCCTCCACCGGATACGGCTTGACCAGGGCGTCCACCAGCTGCTGGGCCTGCTCGGCGAGCAGCCCGGTCGGCGCGCCGTCGTCGTCGCGGGCCACGACGCCGCCCTCCGGCACGCGCGCCGACCCGTCGAGCACCCCGGCCTGGGCGAGGATCGCCGAGCTGACCGTGCACATGTGGGCGGAGCGGTGCTTGAGCCACACCGGCCGCCCGCCGCCGGCGCGGTCCAGCGCGGCGCGGTCCGGGTGCCCGCCCAGCACGAAGTCGTCGTACTTCGAGCCGATCACCCACGCGTCGGCGGGCAGCTCGGCGGCCCGGGCGGCGACCGTGTCGTACAGCTCGTCCAGCGTCCGGCACACGGACAGGTCGATCTCGGCCAGCGACAGGCCGTACCAGACCATGTGGTTGTGCGCGTCGGCGAACCCCGGCGTGAGCACCGCGCCGTCCCCGTCGACCACGGTGCGCGCGGGCAGCCTCGCGACCTCCTCGTCGACCCCGACGATCCGCCCGTGCAGCACGCCCACGGTGTGCGCGCGGGGACGCTCGTCGGACACGGTCAGCGCACGGACGTTGCGCACCAGCAGGTCGAGCACGGGGAATCCTCTCGGTTCGGCAGCCCTTCCCCCGCAGACTAGGGGGCCGGGCCGCCGGACCGCACGCACCAGCGCCGAGCCGTATAGGTCGTTATACGCAGGTCCGGGCCTCGCGGTAGGCGTCGACCGCAGCTCCTCGAGATCGTCCACAGGCAGGCCCATCGCGTCTCCGGCCTGGAACCCGCCGCGCAGGCCTTCGCCGAGGCCACCGGCACGCTGCCGGTCCTCTACATCCACGGGGCGGGCTGGGTGTTCGGCAACGCGCACACCCACGACCGGCTGATCCGCGAGATCGCCGCCGGCCCCGGCGCGGCGGTTGTCTTCCCGGACTACGACCGCTCCCCCGAGGCGCGCCACCCGGTCGCGCTCGAGCAGAACTACGCGGCGGCCCGGTGGATCGTGGCGCACGGCGCGGAGCACGACCTGGACGCGAGCCGCCTGGCGATCGCCGGTGACTCGGGGGGTGGGAACACGACCGCGGCCGTGACGATCCTGGCCAAGCAGCGCGGCGACGTGACCTTCCGCCGGCAGGTGCTGTTCTACCCGGTCACCGACGCGAGTTTCGACACCGGCTCCTACCGGCAGTTCGCCACCGGCTACTTCCTCGCGTGCGACGGCATGACTTGGGGACCCGGCCCCGCGCGGAGATCACCGCCTCACCGCTGCGGGCGAGCCTGGACGAGCTGGCCGGCACTGGTGATCACCGCCGAGGCCGACGTGCTCCGCGACGAGGGCGAGGCGTATGCGAACAAGCTGCGCCGGGCCGGTGTCCCCGTCACCGCCGTGCGCTATCAGAGCGTCATCCACGACTTCGTGATGCTCAACGCGCTGCGCGGGACCAACGCCGCGGAAGCCGCGATCGCCAGGCGGTCGCGGTGCTGAAGCAGGCCCTGCGGGACTGATCCCCGACGGGGCAGCCGCCCCGCCAGGCCGGGTGCTGGCTTCGCCACTGGCGCGGAGCAGGCGCTCAGCCGCTCCGGTCGGTCGCCGCGATGACCCGTGCCAGCGCGGCGTGCAGCTGCTCCAGCTCGGCGACCTCCATCCCGAGCGTCTCCACCACCCGGTACGGGATCTTCTCGGCTTCGGCGCGCAGGGCGCGGCCGGACTCGGTCAGGTCGACCGTCAGCGCCCGCTCGTCGGAGCGGTTGCGTTCCCGCGTCAGGTAGCCCAGCGCCTCCAGTCGCTTGAGCAGGGGCGACAGCGTGGCGGGTTCCTGGCGCAGGGTCTCGGACAGGTCCTTCACCGACCGCGGCGCGCGGTCCCACAGCGCGAGCAGCACCAGGTACTGCGGGTGCGTGAGGCCGTAGGGCTTGAGCAGCGGCCGGTAGATCCCGATGACGCTGCGGGAGGCCACGGACAGGGCGAAGCACACCTGCCGGTCCAGCGCCAGCGGGTCCTCGCCCAGGTCGATCGCGGTCATGTGGCCCAGCCTACTCCCGTCGCTGAGTGCGCTGATATTTAACGCACTAACTTTTAGGGTACTGTCGAAGGCGTGACCGAGCGCCGACGCCCCCATCCCCTCCAGTGGCTGTGGTACGCCCTCGGCGGCCGCCTCCCGGAGGCGCACCGCTCCTGGGTCCTGCACGACGTGACCGCCAAGACCTGGCTGTGGCGGCACGCGGCCCGGGCCTCGGTGCTGCTCCTGCCGCTGATGCTGGTCTGGCTGCTGCTGCCGGGCCCGCTCACGCTGCGGCTGAGCCTGGTGCTCATGGCGGGGCTCGTCGGGTTCTTCTACTCGCTGGTCTACGCCGAGGAAAGCGGCGAGAACCGGCTCCGCAAGCACGGCTACCCCTACGGCACCGGACGCCGGACCCGCGCCGCGGCGAGGGACGAGGCCGAGCGCGAGGTCAAGGAGCGCTACATCGCGCGCTACCGCTCACCGGAGTGAGCGGTAGCGCCCGTACCGCGCCGCGGTGAGCCGGCCGGCTCGCTCGCGGTCTAGACCTCGATCGCCCGGTGGGCGCGGCGCAGCTGCAGGCCGAACCAGAGCGCGCCGGCGCCGCGCAGCACCAGGGCGATGCCGAGCCAGATCGCGAGCGTGAGGATCGTCAGGTCCGGCCAGACCAGGGCCACCACGCCGATCAGCAGCGTGACCACGCCCAGGCCGAGCCACAGGCCCCACATCGGCAGGCGCCGCCGCCACGCCACGGCCGCCGCGATCTGCCCGGCACCGGCCACCACGAACCCGATGCCGACCACCACCGCCAGCGTGAGCAGGGTGATCCCCGGCCAGGCGAGCGCGATCATCCCGACCGCGATCCAGACGGCGCCGAGCAGGTAGGACGGCCAGCGCGTGCGGTGCCGCCCGGCGGTGAGGATCTCGTCGATGCCCTCGAACAGCAACGCGATCGCGACGATCACGGCCAGCGTCCCCACCGCGACGGCCAGGTTCACCAGCAGGAGCACCCCGAGCACCGCGGTGGCGGCGCCGAGCAGGGCGACCATCCACCACCGCCCGGTCACCCGCCGCAGCTCGCGGCCCACCCCGGCACCGGAGATCACCCGGAACGCCCCGTAGGGCTGATCGGCGGCCATGCCCGCTCCCTTCCCGCGATTCCCGGATCACGGTAAGCGCCGCCGGCACCGGCCGCACTTCGCGAACTCCCCGGGATACCAACGGAATCCGGGATTGATCACCGGTTGCGTCGTTCGGCGGCTTGTGGAACGCCGCACCCGCTGATTGCGTCGAACGGCGAACGAGTCATGGGGGTGGCACGTGTCGAATCCGCTGGTGGCGCAGGCCCAGTCGCAGACGACGGCGGTGACGGGGATCGGCATCGCCGAGTCGGCGACCGACCTGGCCAACGGGGTCAAGGACGGCTCCTGGGTCGAGGGCGGGCTGGGCGCGCTCGGGGTCGGCCTGGAAGTCCTGTCGATGGTGATCGACCCGCTCGGCACGCTCGCGCAGTACGGGGTGTCCTGGCTGATCGAACACGTCCGGCCGCTCAAGGAAGCACTGGACTGGCTCGCCGGTGATCCACCGGTGATCCAGTCCTTCTCCGACACCTGGGCCAACGTCGCAGCCGAGGTGACCGCGATCGCGCAGGACCTGACCCGCGAGGCGCACACCGGCACCGCCGGGTGGACGGGCGAGGGCGGGGACGCCTACCGCACCAACGTGGCCGCGCAGACCGATGCCATCGCGGGCGCGGCCACCCTGGCGGACGGGATCTCCACCGGGGTCATGATCATGGGCCAGGTCGTGGCGATGGTGCGCGAGATCGTCCGCGACCTGGTCGCGGAACTGGTCGGCAAGCTGATCACGTGGGCGCTGGAGGCCGTGTGCACCCTGGGGTTCGCGACCCCGCTCATCGCGGCGCAGGCGACCACGGCGATCAGCAGCGCCATCACCCGGATCAGCGACCTGATCCGCAAGCTGGTCAAGACCGTGGGCAACGCCGCGCCGAAGATCCGCCGGATCATCGACAAGCTGGGCGAGATCATCGGGAAGCTCGCGGCGCTGGGCCGGAAGTCCGGGGGCGACGGCCCGACGACACCGTCGGCGGCGCGCGGCGCGGACGGGGTGTCCACGCCCGGCCTCGACGGCACTCCGTCCGCTCCGTCCACTCCGGACACCCCGGCGAGCCCGGACGCTCCCGGCGGCACCCCCGGTTCGCTGCGCACGACGGTGAGCAACGCCAAGGACCGGATCCGCGAGCTCGCCGTCAGCGCGAAGGAGAAGATCGGCCGGGCACTGGGCGACCCGGTGGACATGGTCACCGGCGAGGTCCTGCTGACCCAGACCGACCTCGACCTCCCCGGGGTCCTGCCGCTGCGGCTGGAGCGCATCCACCTGTCGGACTACCGCTCCGGCCGGTGGTTCGGCCGGTCCTGGGCGTCCACACTGGACCAGCGGATCGAGGTCGACGCCGCCGGGGTGGTGTTCGCCGCCGCGGACGGGAAGCTGCTCGTCTACCCGCGCGGCGACGACGGCCTCGCCCGGTTGCCGTCGGAAGGCCCGCGGCACGTCCTGGCGGGCAGCCAGCGCGACGGGTACACCATCACCGACCCCGAAACCGGCCGCGTACTCAGCTTCGCCGTGGCCGACCCGCGCTCGCCCGGGACCATGCCGCTGTCCGCGATGTCCGACCGCAACGGCAACACCGTGGAGTTCCGGTACGACGAGACGGGCGCCCCCGTCGAGCTGCGGCACTCCGGCGGCTACCGGGTGGGCGTCACCACCGAGGCGGGACGCGTCGTCGCGCTGACGATGCTCGCCGCCGGCGCCGACGGGTCCGACGTCCCGGTGACGCGCTACGACCACGACGAGGACGGCAACCTCGCCGCCGTGATCAACTCCTCCGGCCTGGCCATGCGGTTCGCCTACGACGAGCAAAGCCGGATGACCCGGTGGGAGGACCGCCGGGGAACCTGGTACGAGTTCACCTACGACGGGGCCGGCCGTTGCGTGCGCGGCACCGGGGCCGACGGCATGCTCGACAGCACCTTCGCCTACGACGACGCCCGCCGCGTCACCCGCCACACCGACTCCCTCGGCCACACCACGACCTTCCACTACGACGCCCGCGGCCAGGTCGTCCGCCGCGTCGACCCGCTCGGTGGCACCACCACCAGCGAGTGGGACGACCGCGGACGGCTGCTCGCCGAAACCGACCCCACCGGCGCGACCACGCGTTACGTCACCGACGACGCCGGCGACCTGGTCGAGGTGGTGCAACCCGGCGGGGGCCGGATGCGCGCCGAGTACAACTCCCTGCACCAGCCCGTGGCCGTGATCGACGCCGCGGGCGCGATCTGGCGCTGGACCTACGACGAACGGGGGAACCCGGTCAGCAGCACCGGTCCCACCGGCGCCACCACCACCTACACCCACGACGATCGCGGCCACCTGCTGGCCGTCACCGACGCACTGGGACACACCCGGCGGTTCGAGACCAACGCGGCCGGCCTCCCGGTGACCGTCATCGACGAGGTGGGCGCCACCACGCGGCACACCTACGACGGGTTCGGCCGGGTCGTCAGCACCACCGACCCGCTGGGCGGGGTGACGCGGTTCGGGTGGACCGTGGAAGGCAGGCCCGCGTGGCGGTCCCTGCCCGACGGCTCGATCGAGCGGATGACCTACGACGGCGAGGGCGACACGGTCGAGCACGCCGACCTCACCGGCGCGGTGACGCGGATCGAGCACACGCACTTCGACCTCAAGTCCGCGGAGACCACCGCGCACGGCGCGCGCGTGGAGATCCGCTACGACACGGAGCTGCGCCCGGTGGCGGTGGTCAACCAGCAGGGCCTGGAATGGCGCTACGAGTACGACCCGGCGGGAAACCTGGTCCGCGAGACCGACTTCAACGGCCGCGTCCTGACCTACCGGCACGACGCCGCCGGCCGGGTGATCGAACGGGTCAACGCGGCGGGCGAGACGATCCGCTACACCTACGACGCACGCGGCGACGTCGTCGAACAGGTCGCCGGCGACGAGGTCACCACGTTCGCCTACGACCGGGCCGGGCGCATCGTGCGGGCGGCGAACTCCGCGGCCGAGGTGACCGTCTCCTACGACGCCGCCGGACGCGTCCTCGCCGAAACGTGCAACGGGCGGGTGGTGTCCTCGGTCTACGACGCGCTCGGCCGGCGCGTGCGCCGCACGACGCCCTCGGGCGGGCGGACGACGTGGCGCTACGACCCGGCGGGCCGCCCGCTGGCCCTGGAGACGGCGGGCAGCACGATCACCTTCGCGCACGACGCGGCCGGGCGGGAGACCGAGCGGCGCTGCGGAGCGGCGACCCTCAGCCAGACCTGGACCGAGACCCACCGGCTGCACACCCAGGTGCTCACCGCGGCGGGCGGCGGCCGGGGCCCGCGGGTCACGCAACGACGGGCCTTCACCTACCGCGCCGACGGCGGGATCACCGCGATCGTCGACCAGCTGACCGGCCCGCGCCAGTACTCGCTGGACGCGCTGGGCCGGGTCACCGAGGTGCGGGCGCCGGGCGGCACCGAGCGCTACACCTACGACCCCGCCGGCAACATCACCTTCGCCGCCTCCCCCGGCGACGGCCAGGACTCCGCCGGGCCGCGGGCCTACCGCGGCACCCGGCTGGACCGGGCCGGCGGCCTGCACCTCGAGTACGACGCCGAGGGGCGCGTCGTGCTGCGGAGACGGCGGACGCTGTCCGGGCGGGAGCGGACGTGGCGCTACGAGTGGGACGCCGAAAGCAGGCTCGCCGCGGTCGTCACCCCGGACGGCGTCCGGTGGCGCTACTCCTACGACCCGTTCGGGCGGCGGATCGCGAAGGAACGCCTGGCCGCCGACGGCGATAGCGTGCTCGAGCGCACCGTCTTCAGCTGGGACGGCGAGCGCCTGGCCGAACAGGTCACCACCGGGGACGGCCCGGCCCGCGCGACGACGTGGGACTGGCACCCCGAGAGCTGGCGCCCGCTGACCCAGGTGGAGCGGGCCGCGGCCGCGGACGCGCCCCAGGAGTGGGTGGACAGCCGCTTCTACGCCATCGTCACCGACCTGATCGGCACGCCGGCCGAGCTGGTCGATCCCGGCGGCACGGTCGCGCCGCAGACCCGCACCCCGCTCTGGGGCGGCGGCGACGGGCCCGCCACCCCGCTGCGGTTCCCCGGCCAGTACCACGATCCGGAAACCGGCCTGCACTACAACCTGCACCGCTACTACGACCCGGACACCGGCCGCTACCACAGCCCGGATCCGCTGCACCTGCTCGGCGGGCTGGGCATCCACTCCTACGTCCGGAACCCGCTGACCTGGCTGGACCCGCTCGGGCTGCACGGGTACGACGACTCGCACAAGACGATCGCCTTCACCGACCGCGTCAACACGCTGAGCGGCTGGGGCAGGCACGAACCGCACTTCACCCGCCCCACGTTCAACCAGATGCGGCAGTTCCACCAGCAGATCGGCCACCCCCTGGTCGCCGAGCCGAACGGCCGGGACCAGGGCGTGTTCGGCCGGTACTTCGCGATGCACGCCGAACGCCAAGCGGCCTACCTCGACCCGGACGCGCCGATCCGCGTGTCCTCCACGATGTGCGACGACTGCCAGGGGTTCTTCCGCGCCCTTGCGCAGCACCGCGGGATCGCCCAGCATGTCAGCGACCCGCACCACGATTTCACCTTCCACACCGACGGGACGACGAGTGCCAAACCTCGACACTGACACCCTGGCGCGCCTCGCCGACGCGCTGCCCGCCGACGGCGAGCTGCCCTACGCCGCCCGGCGCGCCCTCCACGCCGGGCTGGGCGAGGCGTTGCCGAGGCTGGAACTGCTGTGCGCGGAACGGGTCCAGCCGATCTGGGACGCGGCGTTCCCCGGCGACGACCGGCCGAGGCGCCTGCTCGGCGCCGCCCGGTCCGGGCCCGCGGACGGCAGCCTGAAGCAGGCCGTCCGGGACGTGCACACCCACCTGGACAACCTGTCGCTGCGCGGCGGGACCGCGGTGTCCGCCGGGCTCGCGGCCTGGGCCGTGGCGCGCAACCTGGTGTTCGGCAGGCCCGGCGAGCCCGGTGACGTCGACGGGGAGATCGACCTCGATCCCGACGACTGGTCGCCGTGCTTCTACGCCGCCTCCGCGGCCGCGGGCGGTCCGGTCTGGCTGGACGGCAGTGATCCCGTGGCCCGGCGCGGGTTCTGGCGCTGGTATCTGCTCGAGGCCGTCCCCCGGGCCGCGGGGGCCTGACCGGCGCTCAGGGCTCCAGGCGGCGGCGCAGGTGCTCCGGGATCAGCTCCAGCAGCTGGTCCGGCCGCAGCGGCAGGTCGAGCAGGCTCAGCTTCACGCGGCTGCGGCTCGCGTGCTCACCCGCCGCCAGGCGGACCACCTGCGCGGCCTCCGGGCGCAGCGACGTCGTCAGCACCTCGTCCGGCCCCAGCGAACCCGCCGCCGTGCCGTCGACCTCCACCCCCACCGGCGCGCTGCCGGACGCGACGTGCAGCAGGATCTCGTCCTGCGGGCCGAGCACGATCGTGCGGCTGATGCCGGCCATCGGCGCCACCGGGGTCACCGCGATCGCCTCGGCCGAGGGCGAGAGCACCGGCCCGCCCGCCGCGTAGTTGTACGCCGTCGATCCGGTCGGCGTGGCCAGGATCAGCGCGTCGCACTTGTAGTAGCCGTACTGGCGGCCGTTGACCACCAGATCCACCGACACCGCGCCCGCCCGCCCGGTGCGCGCCAGCACCACGTCGTTGAACCCCGCCAGCGCCGCCCCGCCCACGGACGCCACCAGGCAGCTGCGCGGTTCGATCGTGTACTCGCCGCGCACCAGCCGGTCCAGCGCGTCCGGCAGCTGCTCCGGCGCGATCTCCACCAGGAACCCCAGGTGCCCGTGGTTGACACCGAGCACCGGCACCGGCCGCGCCATCACCAGCCGCATCGCGCCGAGCATCGTGCCGTCCCCGCCGAGGCTGAGCACCGCGCCCACGCGCGCCACGAAGTCCGCTTCGGACACCGCCGGGATGCCGGGCACCCGGGCGGCGTCCGCCTCCCGCACGATCACCTCGACCCCGCGCGTCCACGCGTGCTCGGTGACCGTCCGCACCGACGACTCCACCGTCCTGGTCGGGTGGATCACCAGGCCCAGTGTCCGCGACTCCCCCGTCATCACCACACCGGGCACGATACGCGGCCCGAAGGGAGGAGATTGGTCCCGCCGCCCCACGGGTACCTCCTGGCCCGCGGACACGGCAGGCACGATCACCCAGGCCCGCGAACCCGGCGACCCGCCCCGCCCGCGACGGCGCCCGGCGGCCGCGAGAGCGTTGACCTGCCTGGGAATCCTGCTCGCCTCGGCCCTGCTGCCGGGTGCCGTGGCGCAGGCCGCGCCCGCCCCGCGCGTGCTGCTGAACCAGGACTTCCCGGACCCCGACGTGCTCAAGATCGGCTCCGGCTACCACGCCTTCGCCACCACCGGCCCGTCCGGCCGCATCCCGGTCGCCGCCGCCGCGGACGCCGACGGGCCGTGGCGGGTCGCCGGCGACGCGCTCGCCGCCGACCCGCCCTGGGCGGACCCGAAGGGCGGCTACTGGGCGCCGGACGTCACCCGCCGCGCCGACGGCACCTTCCTCATGTACTACGCGGCGGTGTCCACACGGGACCGGCACCGCTGCATCGGCACCGCCGTGGCGAACTCGGTGGCCGGCCCCTACCAGCCGACCGGGGACGGGCCGCTGATCTGCGACCCCGGCGACCAGGGCGACATCGACCCGCAGACCTTCCAGGCCCGCGACGGCACCCGCTACCTGCTCTACAAGGGCGAGCGCCCCGGCGGCGGCACCTCGGCGATCTTCGTGCAGAAGATGACCCAGGACGGCACCGCGACCGACGGTCCCCGCACCGAGATCCTGCGCGCGGACCGCCCGGAGGAGAACGGCGTCGTCGAGGCGCCGGTGATCACCCAGCGCGGCGGCCGGTTCGTGTTGTTCTACTCCGCCGACGACTTCCGCAACACCACCTACCAGACCCGCTACGCCACCGCGTCCGCGCTGACCGGCCCGTACACCAAGGCCGGCCGGCCGCTGCTGACCACCGAGTCGATCGGCCGCGCCACCGAGGGCCCGGGCGGGGCGGACGTCGTCGGCGGCCGCGTGTTCTTCCACGGCTGGCTGAACGGCCAGCGCGCCGAGCGCGGCCTGTTCAACCTGAACCTGGAGTTCGTCAAGGGCGTGCCGCAGGTGTCCTAACCGGACTCGCCGCCGAACCGCCGTTCCAGATCGGACACCTCGGGCAGCCCGACGAGGCCGGTGAACTCGCCGAACGAGGGCAGGCCCGGCAGCGCGGCCGCGGGTGTGCCGTCCGCGCGCACGGTCTCCAGCAGGGCCCGGACCCCGGCGGTCGCCGCGAGGAGCGTGCCGATCGGGTACAGCACGAGCGCGAACCCCAGCTCCGCGATCCGCGCCAGCGGCAGCGGCGGGGTGCGGCCGCCCTCGGCCCAGTTGAAGACCAGCGGGGCCACCCCGGACAGCTCCCGCGCGACGGTGGCCAGGTCCGCCTCGCTGGTCGGCGCCTCCACGAACAGCAGGTCCACCCCGGCCGCGGCGTAGGCGCGGGCCCGGCCGATCGCGTCGGCGAGCCCGTGCACGGCGGCGGCGTCGGTGCGCGCGATCAGCACGAAGTCCGGGTCCCGCCGGGCCGCCACGGCCGCCCGCAGCTTGCCCACCATCTCCTCGCGGGCGATGACGGCCTTGCCGCTGAGGTGCCCGCACTTCTTCGGGCTGACCTGGTCCTCCAGGTGGATGCCGGCCACCCCGGCCTGCTCGTAGGCCTGCACGGTGCGGATCACGTTGAGGGCGTTGCCGTAGCCGGTGTCGGCGTCGGCGATCACCGGCACGTCCACCGCGGCCGCGATCCGCCGGGCGTTGTCGATCATCTCCGTGCCGGTCAGCAGTCCGACGTCGGGCCGCCCGATCAGCGACGCGGTGGTGCCGAACCCGGTCATGTAGACCACGCCGAACCCGGCCTGCTCGATCAGGCGGGCCGTCAGCGCGTCGTAGGCGCCGGGCGCCACCAGTGGTCCCGGTGCCGCGAGCAGCTCCCGCAACCGCTTCCGCGGCTCCGGGCCGCGGCCCAGCAGGTCTCCCACCGCGTCCTCCTCGCATCCGGTCGGCCCGGCCTCCGTCACCTACGCTAGTCCGCAGGGTGGCAGGCTCGCCGAGTGGACAACGGCGCAACGTTCGTGCAACGTTCTAGCTCTGTGGGTGGTCGAGTGAGGGGTGGCTGGATGCGGACCGTGACGGGCCCGGCGGAGCGGATCGTCGTGGTGGGGGCCGGGCTGTCCGGGCTGGCGGCGGCGCTGCACCTGGCCGGGCGGGGGCGGCAGGTCACCGTGGTGGAGCGCGAGCCGGTGCCCGGCGGCCGGACCGGGCGCCTGGACCTGGGCGGCTACCGCATCGACACCGGCCCCACGGTGCTGACCATGCCCGATCTCGTCGACGAGACCCTCGCGGCCGTCGGCGACAGCCTCGCCGGCCGCCTGGACCTCGTCCCGGTCACGCCCGCCTACCGCGCCCGCTTCGCCGACGGCAGCAGCCTCGACGTGCACAGCGACCCCGAGGCCATGACCGAGGCGGTACGCGCGTTCGCCGGACCGTCCGAAGCGGACGGCTACCGGCGCCTGCGCGAGTGGCTCACCCGGCTCTACCGCACCGAGTTCGACCGGTTCGTCGCCGCCAACTTCGACTCGCCGCTGGCCCTGGTCACCCCGCACCTGGCCCGGCTGGTCGCGATGGGCGCGTTCGGGCCGCTGGACCGCAAGATCGGCCGCTTCCTGCGCGACGAGCGGCTGCGCCGGGTGTTCTCCTTCCAGTCGCTCTACGCCGGGCAGTCGCCCCAGCACGCGCTGGCCGTGTACGCGGTGATCGCCTACATGGACACCGTCGCCGGGGTGTTCTTCCCGCGCGGCGGACTGCGCGCCCTGCCCGACGCCCTGGCCGCGGCCGCCGCGGACGCCGGGGTGGAGTTCCGCTACGGCACGGAGGTCACGGCGCTGGCGCGGTCCGGCACGCGGGTGACCGCGGTGGAGACCACCGGCGGCAGCCTGCCCGCCGACGCCGTCGTGCTCACCACCGAACTGCCGGCCGCCTACGCGCTGCTCGGCCGGACCCCGCGCCGGCCGGTACCGCTGCGGCCCGCCCCGTCCGCGGTCGTCGTGCACGTCGGCACGCGGCAGCGGTGCGACACCGCGCACCACACCATCCTGTTCGGCGCGGCGTGGCGGCGGACGTTCTCCGAGCTGATCACGCAAGGACGGCTGATGACCGACCCCTCCCTGCTGGTGACCCGGCCGACGGCCACCGACCCCGCGCTCGCCCCGGACGGGCGCGACCTGCTCTACGTGCTCGCGCCCGCGCCCAACCTGCGGCGCGGCCCGGTGGACTGGGACCGCGTCGGCGACGCCTACGCCGACGAGGTCCTCGGGCACGTCGCCGACCGGCTGCTGCCCGGTCTGGGCGGCAGCATCGAAGCCCGGCACGTCGTCACCCCGGCCGACTGGGCCCGGCAGGGCATGATCGCCGGGACACCGTTCGCGCTCGCGCACACCGTCGCGCAGACCGGTCCGTTCCGGCCGCGCAACCTGGTGCGGGGCACCGAGAACGTCGTGCTGGCCGGCGGCAGCACCGCGCCCGGGGTGGGCGTGCCGACCGCGCTGGTGTCCGGGCGCCTGGCCGCCGACCGCATCACCGGCGCCCGCGTGCCCGCGGCCGGCGCCGTCCCGGTGGCGGCGCGATGACCGGGGCCCTGGACGCCGCCGGGATCACCGAACCGCGCCTGCGCGCGGCCTACGTCCGCTGCCGCCGCCTCAACGCCGAGCACGGCCGCACCTACTACCTGGCCACCCGGCTGCTCACCAAGGCGCAGCGCCCGGCCGTGCACGCGCTGTACGGGTTCGCCCGCTTCGCCGACGACATCGTCGACACCGCCGCCCCGGGCAGCGATCCGGCCGCCCGGCTGGAAGCGCTTTCCACGGCGCTGTTCGCCGGGCTGGACAGCGGCCACAGCGACGACCCGATCCTGGCGGCCGTGGTGGACACCGCGGCGCGCTACGGCATCCGGCGCGACCTGTTCACCGCGTTCCTGGACTCGATGCGGATGGACCTCACCGTCACCGGCTACGCCGACCGCGCCGCGCTGGAGAAGTACGTGTACGGGTCGGCCGAGGTCATCGGGCTGCAGATGCTGCCCGTGCTGGGGACCGTGGGCGAGCCCGGGGAAGCCGCGCCGTACGCGGCGGCGCTGGGCAAGGCGTTCCAGCTGACCAACTTCCTGCGCGACGTCGCCGAGGACCTCGACCGCGGCCGCGTCTACCTGCCCGCCGACGAGCTCGCCGCGTTCCGCCTCGACCGCGACCTGCTGCTGTGGTGCCGCCGGCACGGGCGCACCGACCCGAAGGTGCGGGCGGCGCTGGCCGCCCAGCACGCCGCCACCCGGGAGATCTACGCCTACGCCCGCGCGGGCATCGAGCGGCTGCACCCGGTGTCCCGGCCGTGCATCGCGACCGCGCTGGTGCTGTACTCGGAGATCCTGGACCGGATCGAAGCAGCCGGCTTCGCCGTGTTCGCCCACCGCGCCCGGGTCGGCCGCGCCCGGCGGGTGCGGCTGGCGGTCACCGGGCTGGCGGGGGCGATGTGGGCGCGGCGGGGACGGCGCGCGGCCGACCTGACCGCGGCCGCGACGGAAAGGTGGGCGTGAATGGACCGTTACCAGTACCTGCTCGTCCTGGCCGGGTGCCTGCTCATCACCCTGCCGCTGGAGTTCCTGGGCGCCCGCGTCTACCGGCGCCCGGCCGTCCTGGCACGCGCGGTGCTGCCGGTGGCGCTGGTGTTCCTGATCTGGGACGCCATCGCGATCGCCCGCGACGTGTGGTGGTACAACCCGGCCTACGTCACCGGGGTGCGGCTGCCGTTCGCCGTCCCGCTGGAGGAAGTGCTGTTCTTCCTGGTCATCCCGGTGTGCGGGGTGCTGACCTACGGGTGCGTGCAGGCGATGCTCGGCCGGTTGCGCACGCTGCGGAAGGTGCGCCGGTGACCGGGCTGGGGTACACGCTGCCCGCGGTGCTCGCGGTCATCGTGGTGTGCGTGTGGGAGCTGGCGTACCTGCGCACCGGGCTGTTCCGCAAGCCCGCCTACTGGATCTCGATGGCGATCGTGGTCGGCTTCCAGATCCCGGTCGACGGCTGGCTCACCAAGCTGAGCGCGCCGATCGTGCTCTACGCGCCGGAGCACACCAGCGGTCTGCGGTTCCCGTGGGACATCCCCGTCGAGGACTTCCTGTTCGGGTTCGCGCTGGTCACCGCCGTGCTGCTGCGGTGGGAGCGGCGCACCGCCAGGCAGGAGCGGGCATGAGCGTGGACCGCACCGGCCTGGCCCGGCACGAGGTGCCCGGCGCGTTCGACACCGGCGCCGCCGCCTACGACCGGCTGGTCGGCGCGAACCCCGGCTACCACGCGCACCTGCGGTTGTCGGCCCGCCGGATGCGCCTGCCCGGCGGCGGCCGCGGGCTGCGGCTGCTCGACGCGGGCTGCGGCACCGGAGCCTCCACCGCCGCGCTGCTGGCGGTCGCGCCGCACGCCGAGATCGTCGCCTTCGACGCCTCCGCGGAGATGCTCGCCCAGGCGCGGCGGAAGTCCTGGCCCGCCACCGTCCACTTCGTCCACACTCCGGTCGAAGAGCTGGCGCCGGCCGGGATCACCGGGCCGTTCGACGCGATCTTCGCCGCGTACCTGATCCGCAACCTCGCCGACCCGGACGGGCAGCTGCGCGCGTTGCGGGCCCTGCTCAGACCCGGCGGGACGTTCGCCGCGCACGAGTACTCGGTGCGGGATTCGCTCGCCGCCCGTCTGATGTGGCACGCGGTGTGCTGGAGCATCATCATCCCCGCCGGGCGGCTGGCGACCGGCGACGCCACGCTGTACCGGCACCTGTGGCGCAGCGTCTCGTCCTTCGACGGCGCCGCGCGGTTCCGGCAGCGACTCGCGGGCGCCGGGTTCACCGCCGTGCACAGCGAGACGATGACCGGCTGGCAGCGCGGCGTCGTGCACACCTTCCTGGCCACCAACCCCGAGGAGACCGCGTGACCGACCGCCGCGCCGTCCGGCACCGCGCCCCGGCGGACGCGGCGGACGCCCGCGCCCTGCCGCACCGGCCGTCGGTGGTCGTGGTGGGCGGCGGGATCGCCGGGCTCACCGCGGCCACCGGGCTGGCCGAGCGCGGCATCGCCGTCACCGTCGTCGAGCGGGAGAACGAGCTGGGCGGGCGCGTGTCGGCCTGGACCGACCGGCTCGCCGACGGCAGCACCGTGTCGATGAGCCGGGGTTTTCACGCGTTCTTCCGCCAGTACTACAACCTGCGGGCGCTGCTGCGGCGCGCCGACCCCGGCCTGACGCGGCTGCGACCGGTCGCCGACTACCCGCTCGTCGACGCCGCGGGCCGCCGGGACACCTTCCGCGGCCTGCCGCGCACACCGCCGTGGAACGCGCTCGCCTTCGCACTGCGCAGCCCCACCTTCCGCCTGGGGGACCTGTTCCGGCTCAACGCCCGTGCCGCCGCGCCGCTGGCCGCGGTGTCCGTGCCGGGCACCTACGAGCGGCTCGACGAGGTGGATGCGGCGACGTTCCTGGAGCGCGTCAACTTCCCGCCCGCCGCGCGGCACCTGGCGTTCGAGGTGTTCTCCCGCAGCTTCTTCGCGCCGCCGTCGGAGATGTCGGCCGCCGAGCTGGCGACGATGTTCCACCTGTACTTCCTCGGCTCGTCCGAAGGGCTCGTGTTCGACGTGCCGGACTCCGCCTTCGACACGGCGCTGTGGGAGCCGCTGCGGGAGTACCTGGTGCGGCTGGGCGTGCGGTTCCGCACCGGCACCGAGGCCGCCGGGGTCACGCGGGACGGCGCGCGGTGGGCGGTCGACGGTGCCGCGGCCGACGGGGTCGTGCTCGCCACCGACGTCGCCGGGCTGCGGTCGATCGTGTCGGCCTCACCCGATCTGGCCGACGAGGAGTGGCGGTCGCGCGTGCTCGGGCTGCGGACCGCGCCGCCGTTCCTGGTGCACCGGCTGTGGCTGGACCGCCCGGTCGCGCCGGACCGGCCCGCGTTCCTCGCCACCGGCGGGCTCGATCCGCTGGACAACATCAGCGTCCTGGACCGCTACGAGCGTGAGGCCGCTTCCTGGGCGGCCCGGCGCGGCGGGTCCGTCGTGGAACTGCACGCCTACGCCTGCACCGGCGAGGTCACGGTGCTGCGCAAACAGCTGGTGGACCGGCTGCACCAGCTCTACCCGGAGACCGCGGAGGCGCGGGTCGCCGGTGAGCTGGTCCAGTGGCGGCGCGACTGCCCGCTGTTCGGCGTCGGCGACTTCGCCCGCCGCCCCCGCGTGCGCACCCCGTTCGACGGGGTCGTGCTGGCCGGCGACGGGATCCGCATCGATCTCCCGGTCGCGCTGATGGAACGCGCGGCCGCGACCGGCTGGCACGCCGCGAACTGCCTGCTCGCGCGGTGGGGGCTGGCCGGGCACGAACTGACCACCGTGCCGGTCCGCGGGCGGTTCGCGCCGCTGCGGGCCCTGGCCGCGCTAGGAGGGTGAGGATGGCACCGCGCTGGCCCCGGAACTGGCCGCTGCAACCGATCCCGCGCACGCCGTGGGCCCGGCAGGAGCCCACCTACCGGGAGGCGAAGCCGTCGCTGATCGAGGCCGCGCTCAAGCGGGCCGAGGCGCGGCCGTCGGGGAACTGGTACGTGTTCGCCGCCAGCCGGGACGTGCGCGCCGACCGGCCGTACGGGTTCTCGGTGGCCGGGACCGAGCTGGTCGCGTGGCGGGACCGGACCGGGAAACTGCTGGTCGGGCCAGGAGTGTGTCCGCACCTGGGCGCCCCGATGGCGCTGGGCCGGGTCGACGACGGCGGCCTGCGGTGCCGGTGGCACGGCCTGCGCCTGGACGAGCGGTCGTGCCGCCCCGCCTTCGACGACGGGGTGCTGGCGTGGGTGCGGCTGGACCACGTCGGCGGTGAGGAGCCCTTGCCGTCACCGGTCGTCCCGGCCCGGCCGTCCGGCGGGGTGGACTCGGTGGCGCGCCTGGACGGGGTGTGCGAGCCGCGGGACATCATCGCCAACCGGCTCGACCCGTGGCACGGCTCGTGGTTCCACCCCTACTCGTTCACGCGCCTGAGGGTTCTCTCGGCGCCGGGCGAGGTCGACGTCGCCGACGCCGACGACCGCTTCGTGGTGGCGGTGACCTTCCGCGTCACCCCGACGCTCGGGGTCCCGGTCGAAGCCGAGTTCACCTGCCCCGGGCCCCGGACGATCGTCATGCGCATCACCGGCGGCGAGGGCGCCGGCAGCGTGGTGGAAACCCATGCCACGCCGCTGGGCCCCGGCCGGGACGGCCGCCCGCGGACCGCGGTGATCGAAGCCGTGGTGGCCGCCTCGGAGCGCCCCGGCTTCCGGGTCGCGCGCGCCGCCGCCCCCGCGCTGCGGCCCCTGATGCGTCACGCCGCCGCCCGGCTGTGGAAGGACGACCTCGCCTACGCCGAGCGCCGCTACCGGCTCCGCGCTCAGGAATGGACCAGCCGCGACGGCCGGTCCGAGGCCGGCCACACGTAGGGCAGATCGTCCGGCACGCCGTCGAAGAACCGCCGGTAGTGCTCCGGATCCTTGTGCAGCAGCGCCGACTGGTGGCTGCGGTGGAACTCCGGGTCGCCCAGCCACGGCGGCATCTCCCCCGCCTCCCGCAACGCCTGCTCGTCCCGCGGCTCGGTGACGCCGACCGCGCGCGCCAGGTCGCCGGTCAGTTTGGTGGCGCACGTGTCGCTGCGCCCGGCCGCGCACCACACCCGGCACACCTCCAGGCCGTAGCGGGTGAGCGCCTCCTCGTAGCCCGTCCACATCTTCGCCGCCGGGTGGTGCCGCCACCCGTAGCCCGGCACCGTCAGCGCCCGCAGCACCTGCAGCGTCTCGACGCGCTGCTTGCCCAGGCGGCGCGCGTCGAGCACCCGCGCGGTGTCGGCGAACCCGGGGTAGGGCAGGAACGTCTGCACGTCAGCCCACCCGCTCGTCCGGGGTCGCCTCGTGCCCGGACACCCCCCGCGTGCGCCGTTCCCGCTTCAGCTCGGCCTCGAACAGGTGCCGCCGCCCGCCGGTCAGCTCCCGCGCCTGCCGTTCGAACGCGCGGAACGGCTGGTAGTAGGTGTCGTCGAAGTCCTCGACCACCTGGAACGTCCACCGCCCCGGCAGCACGTTGCGGCCCACCAGCTCGCGGGCGATGCGGTCGGCCAGCTCGTCGTGGCCGGCCTTGCGCAGCAGCTCCACGGCCTCGCCGACGGCGAAGTCGGTGGTGCCGGTCATGCGGTGGAACTGGTAGAGGTGCCCGCGGGCGACCTCCAGGGTCTCCAGTGCCTCCGTGAGCTTGCCGACCGCCTCGACGGTCGCGCGGTCGTACCGGTCGGCCTCGGGGTGGTCGTCGTCGAGACGGGCGTCAGTCATGGTGGACGGATACCCACCGCGAACCGTTTCACAACCGTTGCTACGTGAGCACGGGTTCGCGTTTCCGGCGCGTGCGCGACACCGCCACCCCGGCCAGGCAGAGCACGCCGCCGGCCAGCGACAGCCAGCCCGGCACCTCGCCCAGCACGGCCCACGCCATCAGCACCACGACCGCGGGGACGGCGTAGGTGGTCGAGCCCATCTTCCCGGCGGTGGTGCGCGCCAGCGCGTACGCCCAGGTGGTGAACGCCAGTGCGGTCGGGAAGACGCCGAGGTAGAGCATGCTCAGGGTGGCCCCGGCGGGGGCGGTCGCGAGGCCGTCGAGGAGCTGCCCGGTGAACGGCAGGCAGACGACGGTGCCGATGAGGCAGCCGAACGTGGTCACCTGCAGGGCCGACGCGTGCTTCAGGGCGGGCTTCTGGCTCACCACGCCACCCGCGTAGGTGATGGCGGCGAGCAGGCACAGCACCACCCCGAGCACCGGCGCGTGCCCGCGGCCGGACATCGACAGCCCGACGACGACGGCGCCGGCGAAGGACACGGCCAGGCCCGCGAGCAGCCGGCCGGGGAAGCCCTCGCGCAGCAGCCAGCCGCCGAGCAGGGCGATCAGGATGGGGCCGACGTTGACCAGCATCGCCGCCGTGCCCGCGTCGACGAGCTGCTCACCCCAGTTCAGGACGACCATGTAGGCGCCGAACCAGAGCACCCCCGCCCCGGCGATGCCCGGCCACGCCTCGCGGCGGGGCAGCCCCTCGCGGCGGATGACCAGGAAGACGAGGAGGGTGAGCGTGCCGGCGGCGAGCCGGCCGAGCGCCAGCGCGCCCGGCGCGAAGTACTCCCCCGCCGCCCGGATGGCCACGAAAGCCGACGCCCACAGGACGACGGTGGTGAGCGCCGCGACCATCGCGCGGCGGTCCATGCTGAGATCCACGGCCCGGAGGTTATGCGCCGGAGATGTCGGTGTCCGGCGATTTTCCGCCACGGCGCCCGACGAGCCGGTCGAGCAGCAGGGGGTTGCCGGGCCAGGCGGCTTCGAGGACTTCGGCGGGCACCCGCCGCGCCGCGTACCGCAGGGCGAGCACCACGACGACGACGTCGTCGAGAGGCCCGATGACCGGCAGGAATTCGGGGACCAGGTCGATGGGCGAGAGCACCCACAACCCCGCGAAGACCACGGCCAGCTTGGCGCCGAGCGGCACGCGGGGATCCTTCCGGAGCCGTCTGGCGGTGGTCACGCAGTCGGGCAGGAAGCGGGCCAGATCGCGGACCAGCCCCGGTGGCAGCAGCTGAGCGAGCAGGAGGAGAAGCCCCCACGAGGCGAGGACAATCCCGCCGGCGATCAGCACGCCCGTGAGCCACCCCGGCACCGACCTGCTCCTTCTCGTGTCCCGCCCGGAGAGCCTACCGGCTCACCCAGCGTGACCGGCAGCGCTTATAGCGCACTGTTGATCACGCGCGGTCACCCACCCCCTTGTCACCCGGCCTGTCCGGATGGGCTACTCTGGTGCGCACAAGAAAAGAGCAAGTCCGAGTGGCGGAATGGCAGACGCGCTAGCTTGAGGTGCTAGTGCCCGTAAAGGGCGTGGGGGTTCAAGTCCCCCCTCGGACACACTTTCGTGGCAGATCTGCCACATCTGGCGTACCAGTGCTTCAGTGCAATCCACCACCTGACTGCGGCATGTAGGCCGCGTCTGTGTGTCTCCTGGCGGTGGTCCTCGTGACCGGCGCCGTGATCAAGCCGGTCATCCCGGCTACTCCTTCTCCGCGCGACGGTCATGCCGCTGTCGGCATCAGGACCGCCCGTCGAACGCTGCCACTCCCCGCCATGCCGAGGCCTCGCACAAGCAGCGTCGCGTACGGGATGGCGGCCGTGGACTGCCGCGGCCGCGTCGCCGACCGGGCCGTGCTGACCGCGCTCTCTTGGACACCAGGCAGCCGCCTGGACATGCGCGAAGCGCACGGACTCCTCCTCATCCGCCGCGACGGCCACGGCATGTTCAAGGTGACCAAGGAGGGGCACCTCCGCCTGCCCGCCACTGTCCGGCACCGCTGCCGCCTGGTCGCTGGCGACCGCGTCCTTCTCGTGACCGACCCCGAGCGGGACCTGCTCATCGTCCACCCGCCCGCAGCGCTCGACGACCTCCTCGCCCATCGCCACACCGAAGTGCTGGACGGTGATCCCGCATGACGACGGCCGATTTGGACGCCGCGCGTCTGCTGCTAGCCCGAATGGGGCTGTCCCCCGAGGACCTCCTCAGTGCCCCGGCAGCTCGGCCACCCGTGCCTACCTTCCACGAGTACATCCCGATCGTCTCGGGCGCGGTCACCGACGGCACCCGCCGGGTCTACGGCTCCTACTGGAACCGCATCGACACCCACTGGGGACACCGCCGTCTCGACGATCCCACCCCATTAGAGATCAAGCAGCTGGTCGAACACGTGAAGACCAACGCCGTACCCCGCCGCAACGCCCGCGGCGGACGCAGCGCTGGCGAACATCTCATCGCCGCCCTGCGCTGCCTGTACCGGCACGCCGAAGACGACGGCCTCATCGACCCGGCCGACAATCCGGCCACGAAGGTCGCCAAACCCCGCCGCCTGCCCTCCACCCGCCGCGCCGTCGCCGACACCCGGCTGGCCGAGATCAACCACGTCGCCGCCACCACCGGTAACGACCCCGCCCTCGACAGCCTGATCCTGCGCCTGCACACCGAAACCGCCTGTCGCCGCGGCGGCGCACTTGCCCTTCGCCCCCAAGACCTCGACCGCGACCAATGCCTCGTCTTCCTCCGCGAGAAAGGCGAAACCGTGCGCTGGCAGCCGGTGTCGCCAACCCTGATGACCCACCTCCAACAGCACGCCGACCAACGTCACGCCCCACGGGACGGACAACTCCTTCGCTACGCCGACGGCCGGCCGATCACCACCAGACGCTACGACCACCTCTGGACCCGGCTCGGCAACCACCTCCCCTGGGTCGCCACCCAGCAAATCTCCACCCACTGGCTCCGCCACACCACCCTCACCTGGGTCGAACGCAACTTCGGCTACGCCATCGCCCGCGCCTATGCCGGGCACACCGACCACAACAACGACGCCGGAACCACAACCACCTACGTCCGAGCCAGCATCCAAGAAGTCGCCGCCGCGCTGGCGACCCTCACTGGAGAGCCACACTCACTCGCCTAGAGCCACGCGCGCCGTGGCCCTTGGGCGTGAACTATGTCCGCGATACCGCGCTGACCTGCGAAAACATGACTCCTGCAGGTCAGCGCGGTTCGTTCAGGACCGTTGAGGCGCGTTCCGGCCGGTTCAGCGCACAGTCCTGCTCCCGGTTTGCTCCCCACGGTGCTCCCCGAACTAGTTCGAGCGTCGACGGGCTCTCGACGTCGACGAACCGCAGTCGAGGCGCAATAGGCCATCCGGCACGCGCCCTCGTATCTCCCGAGCTGCCCACGCCAGTACCTCGGTAGCCGCGGCCGCCAGCGTTCGGCCTGCGCAGTCAGGGGTTGATAGACACCAGGCGGAGATGGTCTCTACGCGAAGGACCGGCATCGGCCGGCCTTCCACCACTTCCCGGGCTCACTGTTCTAGCCAATCCGAAGACGTGCCGATTGAACTCGTCGTAGGTGAGCTTGAGATTGTCGACGATCGCGGTCACGCCTGAGCCGTTCGCGCGAAGGTGCGCGAGCACCTTCTCCAAGATCTGTGATGACTCGGGCAGGAGGTCGCTGCCAGGTTCGCTCCGGCGGTATCCGCGCTTGGCCAGTTCGACGCATGCGCTCCGATAACCCCACTCGGTAAGCAGACCGAGTTCGCTGAGGCGGTGGGTGAGCGCCATCGCCGACACACGCCACCTGCGACTCGCCCGGATGAGCTGATCGGGGCTGGCGTTGCGCAGGTTGTGCGCGAGGACGTCCGCTCTGGGCATCAGGAACGCGGCGGCGAACCGGTCGGCTTGACGCTCGGCTTCGCGGCCTTGTGCTCGTTCTCGGCCTTGATGCATGACCAGGTGCCCGAGTTCATGTGCCGCGTCGAAGCGCTGTCGTTCTGCGGTCTTGCCGGTGTCGATGAAGATGAACGGCTCGTTCTCGATGTACAGAGAGAACGCGTCGACGTCGCGGACTTCCTGCACCAGTGAGAACACTCGGACGCCGTGTGCTTCGAGCAGATGGACCATGTTCGGTATCGGACGCTGGTCAAGGTTCCATTGGCTTCGGACACGGAGTGCAATCGTCTCGATGTCGTGCAGAGTCGCGTCCTGCGGCAGGTTGAGCGAAGGAACATCGACCGCGGGAAGCCGGTATCGCTCGGCGATCCAGCCGGCGATCTCCCTGGCAATCTCCCCTGCCGCGAGCACGGCGTCGCGCCGGAACGCCGGGGTCTTGGTGAGTGCACGGAAACTCACAGCTGCAACCGGAATCGGGCTGACCTCCGCTTGCATGAAGAACTCGACGGGAAGGCGGAGAACCTCGGCCAGGCGGTCGAGACTCTCCGGTGTCGGGTCCTGGTGGCCCTTCTCCCAGCGGTTGATCGTCTGCGGGCTCAAGTCCGTCATACGCCCAAGCTCTGCCAGCGTCAGTCCGCGCAACTTGCGCGCCAGGATGAGACGTGACGGTGAGACGGACACGTGAGAACTCCGCTCCTCTGCACTAGATCGGTTGGACGTCGATGTCCGGCCCTGCGTCCAGATCATCGTCGGGGGTGATGATCACACTAGTATCGGCGTACGTGTACGGCAGCGGGGGCAGCGGGATCCGCTGGTGATACTTCGTGATCTTGTCCTCCACCCGCTCCGCGGGCCTGGACAGTTCCGAGTAGACGACGCCGTCACGGAACGAGAACATGAACAACCACAGCGCGGGCGGCTCAGTTGACGACGGAATGTGCCGCCCTGCCCCTGTGACCTCGAACAGCGGGACCGTGCGAGGCACCTCGTCGATGAGATCGCGCAGCACCGTACGCAGACCCGTCTCGGGCGTAGGACAGGTGCCAAACAGTCCGGTGCTGTCGTCGCCGGCCCGCACCACCACGTAGAAGCCGCGCGAGGGATGCCAGGTCTTGGAAAGGCCGCCGGTCTCATCCTTGTCCCAGCCGGTCTGCTCTCGGAAGCTGATCACAGCCTCGCTCCACTGGTCCTGCCCAGGCGTCTGGGCAGGCGCCAGCGGGCTGGTCCCGTCCCTCTTACGCTGCCCGTTCTCCCCGACCCGATGCAACAGGTCCACCGTGAGATCGAGGGGCTCCAGCTGCTGTGCTGCCCAAGTCAGCCATCCATCGAGGTCGCCGGGGTCAGGCAGGGCGTGCGCATGAGTCAAGCTGCCTCCTTCGCTCAAGGCGACTATAGACCAGACCTCAAATGAGGTCGCGTTTATTGCCGACCCCGGCGAGTCGTCCTGAGTGGGCCGCCAGCGCAAGGCCCCGCGCCGGACACCGGAAACCGGGGTGCGAGCTGCGCCAGACCACGGCAGCAGGGACATCGGGGAGGCAAACCGCCTGCCAGGTCCTGGCAATGACCGCGGCCTCGACCGGTTCCCGGCCCACGTTCGTGCCGCCCGAGGGACTCGGGGCGGCTCTCGTGTGCGGAGCCGCCCCGAGCGGGCTGGAGGTTCCCTGACTGAGTCCAACCCTGTCCGCCGGCCGATCAAGGGCCGGAGGTCCTGCCGCGTCAGGCGCCGATGCGGCCGCCGTCGGTGCGGTGCACGCTGATGACCGATGGGCGGACCAGGTGGCCGGGGCCGTCGGGCCAGGTCGAGCGCGGTTGTTCGACACTGGCGCCGTCGAGTTCGCCCGGGTGTTGCACGGCGACGAGGACACGCCGTTCTTCGATGATGGGGCCGCAGGTCTCCGCGCCGATCGGGACGGTGAGGAACTGCTTGACCTGTCCGCGGTTGGGACCGTCGATGGCGACGCCGAAGAGGCCGTCGTTGGATTTCAGCGCGTTGCCGTCGGTGGCGATCCAGAGGTTGCCGTGCGGGTCGAAGGCGACGTTGTCGGGGCAGGAGATCGGGCTGACCTGGTCCTTGGGGAACCCGGCGAAGTAGGTGCCCGGGTCGGCCGGGTCGCCGCAGACCAGGAACAGTCGCCAGCGGAAGCTGGTTGCGGCGGCGTCGTTGCCGGACTCGATGACTTCCATGACCTGGCCGTGCCGGTTGCCGGTGCGGGGGTTGGCCTCGTCGGGGCCGGCCTTGCCTGCGGCGCCGCGGTCGGAGTTGTTGGTCAGGGCGACGTAGACGGTCCCGGTGCGGGGATGGGGTTCGACGTCCTCGGGCCGGTCCATCTTGGTCGCCCCGGCCTTGTCGGCGGCGAGCCGGGTGTAGACGTAGACCTCCTCGGCGGTCATGCCGTCGACGAAGGACCGGGTGCCGCTGGCGAGCGGGATCCACTGTCCGGTGCCGTCGAACTCGCCGTCGGAGGGCAGTTTCCCGGACCCGTCGATCTCGCCGGTGGGGCTGTCGCCGGTGAACTTGGCGACGTAGAGTGTGCCCTCGTCCAGCAGCGTGCGGTTGTGCCGCCGGGCGCTCTGGCTGTTGCCCTTCTTGAACCGGTTCTTGGAGACGTACTTGTAGAAGTAGTCGAACCGTTCGTCGTCGCCCATGTAGAGCACGACGCGACCATCGCGGGTCAGGCGCGGTTCGGCCGCCTCGTGCTTGAACCGGCCCAGCGCAGTGAGCTTGCGCGGCTTGGCGGCCGGGTCGAAGGGGTCGATCTCGACGATCCAGCCGTGCCGGTTGACCTCGTTGGGTTCCTGGGACACGTCGAACCGCTTGTCGAAGCGTTCCCATTTGCGTTCGCTGGCCAGGCCGCGCAGGCCGTAGCGCGCGAGGCGGGCCTTGGCGGTGGGGTCGGTGTTCAGGTCGGCGTTGCCGAAGTACTGGTTGAAGTTCTCCTCGCCGGAGAGCACGGTGCCCCACGGCGTCATCCCGCCGCCGCAGTTGTTCAGCGTGCCCAGGACCGTCCTGCCGGCCGGGTCCGCCGAGGTCTTCAGCAGCGCGCTGCCCGCGGCCGGGCCGGTGAACTCGATCGGCGTGGTCGCCGTGACGCGCCGGTTGAGCCGGTGCCCCCGCACCGGGGACAGGCGGCCGTTCCGGCGGTTCTCCTCGAGTGCGACCACGGACATGCCGTGCGCGGCCCAGGCGATCTCGACCTGCGCGCGGGTGGGGTTCGCCGCGTTGTATCCGGCGAACATCAGGACCTCGTCGGTGTACTCGTGGTTGGCGACCAGGATCTTGCGGTCGCGCTCTCCGGGCAGGTCCAGCAGCGCCAGGTAGTCGCAGTTGTAGCCGAACTGGCGGGCCTGCGCGGTAGCGCTCTGCCCGGCCGGGGAGAACTGCGGGGCGCCGGCCAGCACCGGGTCGCCCCAGCGGATGACCACCTCCTGCTCGTATCCCGGCGGGATGGTCACCGCGTCGGCGGTGTTGGGCGCCACCGGCTCGAAGCGCAATCCCGGCGGCACGGCGCCCGGCCCGGGCTTGCCCGCCGTGGTCGCGGCGGCGGATGCGGTGCCGGTCAGCGCGGCCGTCCCGGCGACGGCCCCGGCGGCCAGGGTCATCACCGCGCCGGCGCGCAGCATCGAGCGGCGCGACAGCGCGCCGGTGATGACGTCGCCGAGGTAGGGGTTGTCCGAGGTGTTCGGCGCCGGGTGGAAGCAGGCGTCGCCACAGCGGTAGCGGCACGTCATGGCAGCCCGGCCACCCTCGTGGGAGGCCAGCAGGGGCAACGGCACTGTTCTGTGCCCGGGTTCGGATCGGGGCGCCACGGAACCTCCAAAGCAGTCCATTCGGGAACGAGATCCACCCTGACTAGATCGGTGGATCTCGATCCAGGACGTTAGGCGGTGATCGGGCAATCCCGGCGACCAGGAGATGAACTCCAGGCGAACGCTGCCGCGCCGTCGCGTGCGGCTACGTCCGCGCCGGAGCGGTGGCGGGCCGCTGCTGCCGGGTCCAGGCTTGGGTGGCGACCTGGATCGCGTCGAACGGACTGCCCAGCGGTGGTGTGTAGGACAGGTCGAGGTCTTCGACTTCCGCGACGGTCATGCCGTGGTAGAGCGCCGTGGCGAAGGTGTCGATGCGCTTGTGCACGGCCGAGTCGAGGTGGCCGGTCATCTGGGCGCCGAGGAGTTTGCCGGTGCGGCCATCACCGGTGATGCGCAACCGGATGGGCCGGGCGCCTGGGTAATACGCTTTGTGGTCGTCGGCGGAGAGGTCGACGGTGGCGGGCTGGAAGCCGGCGGCCGCTGCCTCGTGCTCGCGCAGCCCGGTCCGGGCGATGGCGAGGTCGAAGACCTTGAGCACCTGCGTGCCCAGCGACCCGGCGAAGGTGCGGTGGCCGCCGAGCGCGTTCTCCCCGGCGACGCGGCCCTGCTTGTGCGCGGTCGTGCCGAGCGGCAGGTAGGTGTCGCTGTCGAGGACGCGGTGGTAGGTGTGCACGCAGTCGCCGGCGGCGAAGATACCGTCCACGCTGGTGCGCATGCCGCGGTCCACCGCGAACGCCCCGCGGGCACCGAGGGCGATGCCCGCGGTCTCGGCCAGGGCGGTGTCGGGCCGGACCCCGACCACGACCAGGACCAGGTCGGTGTTGCGGTCGAAGCCGTTGCTGCCGCGCACCCGCAGGCCCGTGCCGTGGCGTTCGACGCGCTGGACCGTGGTGCCGGTGTGCACGGTGACGCCGTGGGTGTCCAGTTCCGCGGCGACCAGATCGCCCAGAGTCGTGTCTACTGTGGACAGCACCTGGGGCAGCTGCTCAACCAGGGTGACGTCGAGGCCGCGGGTGCGCAGGGCCTCCGCCATTTCCAGGCCGATGTAACCGGCGCCGACGATGACCGCCGAGGTCGCCCCGCCGTCCAGTGTGGAGGTGAGGGCGAATGTGTCGTCCATGGTGTGCAGGAGGTGCACGCCCTCGGCCGGGCCGAGGTCGGCGAGCCCGTCGATCGGCGGGCGCACGGGGACGGCGCCGGTGCCGATGACCAGCTGGTCGTAGTCGAGGCGCTCGGTGTTCCCGCGCTCCGTGCGGACCGTGACGATCCGCTCGACCGGGTCGATCGCCAGCGCCCGGGTGTCGAGCATGAGGTCGAGGCCGGCGTTGCCGAGGTCGTCGCGGGTGCGGTGGGCCAGAGTTCGCCAGTCGCCGACCTCCCCGGAGACGTGGTAGGGGATGCCGCAGATGGAGAAGTTCGGGTAGGCGTCGGCCACCACGAGCAGTGGCCGGATCGCCGGGTCGAGTTCGTGGGCGCGCAGGCCGGCGCTGATTCCGGCGTCGCTGCCGCCGATCACGAGCAGGCGGGTCACAGGTGTTCCTCCAGGAGGTCGGTGATGTCGGCGACGGCGGCGCGGGCGGTGGGGCCGACGCCGATCAGGGTGGCGGAGGCGGGGCCGGTCCAGTCGCCGTAGCCGAGCAGGTGCAGCCGGGGCTCGGCGACGGCGCGGGTGCCCGTGGTGGGGGTGTGGCCGTGCTGGGTGCGCAGCCGCAGTGGTACGAGGTGGGCGAGTGCGGGCCGGAATCCGGTGCACCAGATGACGGCGTCAGCGGTGCGGCGGGTGCCGCCCTGCCAGACCGGGCCGGTCTCGCCGAGGCGGGCGAACATCGGGAACGCGGAGAGCGCGCCGGCGTCGCGCGCGCCGCGGACCGGGGGCACGGCGACGATGTCACCGAGGCCGCCGACGCCGCCGGTGTCGGCGCGCCCGGTGTCGAGCGCCTGTTTGCGGCGGGTGGCGATGTCGAACAGGGCGCGTCCGTCGATGTCGTCGGGGAGGTAGCGCGGGGGCCGGCGGGTCACCCAGATGACCTCGGCCACGCCGGTGAGGTCGGCGGCGATCTGGGCGCCGGAGTTGCCGCCGCCGACCACGACGACCCGTTGGCCGCGGAAGGTCTCCGGCGAGGTGTAGTCGGCGGTGTGCAGTTGCTTGCCGGCGAACACGTCCCGGCCGGGCACCGCCGGGATGAAGGGGCGGTCCCAGGTGCCGGTCGCGCTGATGACCGCTCCGGCGATCCACGTTCCGGCGTCGGTGTCGACCCGCAGACCGCCCGGGTGGGGGTGCACGCCGTGCACGCGGACCGGACGGTGGACGGGCAGGTCGTAGCGCTGCTGGTAGGCGCGCAGGTAGGTCACGACGTGCTCGGCCGTCGGATAGCTCTGGCCGGGAAACGGGGGCATCGGCCATCCAGGCAGGGAGCTGTGCTGGGCCGGGGAGAACAGCCGCAGCGAGTCCCAGCCGTGGCGCCAGGCCCCGCCCGGGCCCGGCTGGCTGTCGAGGATGACGAAGCCCAGGCCGGCCCGGCGCAGGTAGTAGCCCGCCGCCGAGCCGGCCTGACCGCCGCCGATCACGACGACCTGGGTGTGGTTCACGCCGCGGTGCGCGCGGCCCAGCGTTTGCGGAGCCAGAGGCTGACGTAGACCAGTGCGACCAGCACCGGGACCTCGATGAGCGGGCCGACGACCCCGGCCAGCGCCTGCCCGGAGGTCACGCCGAACACGCCGATCGCCACCGCGATGGCGAGCTCGAAGTTGTTGCCCGCCGCGGTGAAGGCCAGGGTGGTGGTGCGGGCGTAGTTCAGGCCGATGGCCTTGCCCAGGGCGTAGGACCCGGCCCACATGACCGCGAAGTAGACCAGCAGCGGCAGGGCGATCCGGGCGACGTCCAGCGGGCGCGAGGTGATCGTGTCGCCCTGCAGGGCGAAGAGCACGACGATGGTGAACAGCAGGCCGTACAGCGCGATCGGGCCGACCTTGGGCAGGTACTTCGTCTCGTACCAGGTGCGCCCCTTGGCCTTCTCACCGAGCCGCCGGGACAGGTAACCGGCCAGCAGCGGGATGCCGAGGAAGATCAGGACGCTCTTGGCGATGGTCCAGGCGTCGACGTCGAGCGCGGCGGTGTCCAGGCCGAGCCAGCCGGGCAGGATCTCCAGGTAGAACCAGCCGAGCACGCCGAACATGATCACTTGGAACACCGAGTTGAGCGCGACGAGCACGGCCGCGGCCTCCCGGTCACCGCAGGCGAGGTCGTTCCAGATGATGACCATGGCGATGCAGCGGGCGAGGCCGACGATGATCAGTCCGGTGCGGTACTCGGGCAGGTCCGGCAGCAGCAGCCAGGCCAGCGCGAACATCAGCGCGGGCCCGATCAGCCAGTTCAGCACCAGCGAGGCCACCATGGTGCGCCGGTCGCGGGTGACGGTGTCCAGCCGGTCGTAGCGCACCTTGGCCAGCACCGGGTACATCATCAGCAGCAGGCCCAGTGCGATGGGCAGCGACACGTCGCCGACCTTGACCGCGTCCAGCACCCGCTGCAGGCCGGGGATGAACTTGCCCAGCAGCACACCGGCGATCATCGCGGCGCCGATCCAGACCGGCAGGAACCGGTCCAGGAAGGACAGCCGGTGCAGGACGGCCTCGTCGGCGGCGGGCGTCGTCTCGGTCGTCTGGCTCAACAGGGCCTCCTGGCCTCGGTCTGGTGTCGGGCACGCTCGGCGAGCGCGGCCAGGGAATCCGCGGCGCGCTGGACCGCGTCCGCGCGGAGCCGGTAGTAGGTGAACCGGCCGGCCGGTTCGGCCTCGACCAGTCCCGCCTCACGCAACTGGCGCAGGTGGTTCGAGATGTTGGTCTGCCTGGCGCCGGTGGCATCGACGAGGTGGCACGTGCACAGCGCCTCGTCGGCCAGGAGTTCCAGGATCCGGGCCCGCAACGGGTCGGCCAGCACCCGCAACGCATCAGTATCGAGTGACATCAGTCAAGAATGATACATCAGTGCCGACTGATCCGTGCTCGCGTGGTGGGCGAGCGGTCAGTCGCAGCGGGTGGGGTCCTCGTCGTCGGCACCGGGTTGGTCGCGCAGGGGGCCGCCGGGTCGCAGGAGCTGGTCCATGAGTTCCAGGGGTTCGTGCACGATGCGGTACCAGCTCCAGGTGCCCCGGCGTTCCCGGCTGAGGATGCCGGCCTTGACCAGGATCTTGAGGTGGTGCGACAGCGAGGACTGCGGCATGTCGAACTCGTCGGCGAGATCGCAGAAGCACGCCTCGCCGGTCGGCGCCTGGCGGACGAGGGAGAGCAGCTGGACCCGGACCGGGTCACCGAGCGCCTTGAACAACGCAGCCGCCGCGGCCGCGTCGTCCCCGCGGAAGGACTGCGCCTTCGACGAAGGCAGCGGCAGGCCGGCCAGCGGTACCACCCCGTTCCTGTGCTCCGTGCGCACCTCACCCACCGCCATGATGTCATCATCATCAACGGGGATGAACGTCCGGTGAACGTGGCTCGGAGCCGGGCACGGTGAACCGGTATCCCAGGCCGCGGACGACCTTGATCCACTGCGGGTCGGCCTCGTCGTCGCCGAGGCGTTTGCGCAGCCGCAGGACGTGCACCGACAGCGTGTTGCTGTGGGTCGCGGCGCCGCGATCACCCCACACCGCCTGGAGCAGCTCTTTGCGGGTGAGCACGGCGCCCACCCGTTCGGCGAAGTAGCGCAGGAGCAGGAACTCCATCGGCGGCAGCGGGACGGTCCGGCCGTCCAGCCAGAACTGCGGGACGGCCCCGTCCACCCGGAGCCGGCCCAGGTCGATGGGCAGCGGGCGCAGGTCGACCTGGTCCGGGCGGGGCGCGAACGAGCGCAGCAGCCGCAGCAGCTCCCGCGGCCGGTAGGGCCGCGGGACGACCGCGGTGGCGCCGAGCTCGGTGGCGCGGACGGCGAAGTCGCCGGATCCGGGTCCGGCGGCCGCGACGACGGGCAGGTCGGGGTCGTCGGCGCGCAGGATGGTGAGGAACTCGGCGGCGTCCAGCCGGCCGCCGCCGGGGCCCACGACCACCACGTCCGGGCAGGTCCGCCCGACCTGCAGAAGCGCCTCGGCCGGGTCCGCGCAGGCTTTGACCTCGACCGGTTGCCCGGCCAGGGCGTCCAGCAGCTCGCGGACCAGGTCGGTGTCGCGTTCGACCAGGAGCACGGCGAGGCGGCCGGCGCGCCTGCCGCCGGCCGACAGGCAGGCCCGCCGGCGGGCGTGGAACTGGGAGTTGTCCGATTCCCAGCCTTGGGTCAGCATCCCCGACATCTGCCGTCCTCAGCCGAAGCGGCCGGTGATGTAGGCCTCGGTGCGGGGGTCGTCGGGGTTGGAGAAGATCCGCTCGGTGGTGTTGAACTCGACCAGCTGCCCGATCCGGTTGCCCCGGTCGTCGACCTCGGCGGTGAAGAACGCGGTGCGCTGGGACACGCGCGCGGCCTGCTGCATGTTGTGCGTGACGATGATGATCGTGTAGGTCTGGGCCAGCTCGTCCATCAGGTCTTCGATCTTGGCGGTGGCGATCGGGTCCAGCGCCGAGCAGGGCTCGTCCATGAGGATCACCTCGGGCTGGGTGGCGATCGCGCGGGCGATGCACAGCCGTTGCTGCTGACCGCCGGACAGGCCGGCGGCGTTCTGCTTGAGCTTGTCCTTCACCTCGTCCCACAGGGCCGCCCCGCGCAGGGCGCGTTCCACGACCTCGTCCATGCTCGCCGGCTTCATCCCGGTGACCCGGGGCCCGTAGGCCACGTTGTCGTAGATCGATTTCGGGAACGGATTGGGCTTCTGGAACACCATGCCGATCCGGCGGCGCAGTTCGATCACGTCGACCGCGGAGTCGTACATGTCGACGCCGTGGTAGGACACCCGGCCGTGCACCTTCGCTCCGGGGATGAGGTCGTTCATCCGGTTCAGGCAGCGCAGCACCGTCGACTTGCCGCAGCCCGAGGGGCCGATCAGCGCGGTGATCTCCTTGCTGCCGAAGTCGAGGTCGACCTCGCCGACGGCGAGGAAATCGCCGTAGCTCACGCCGAGACCGCGGGTGGTGATCACACCGTCGGGCTCGCTGTCGGGAATCTCCGGTGCCTTGTGCTGGGAGATCTCATCGAGCAGTCTCCTGCCCTGTCCGTCGGGGTTCACGCCGGTCTGCTCCACTCGTGTTCGGGTCATGCTCGGGTCTTCCTTGTGGTCGAGGGGGTCACCAGCGTCGCTGGAACCGGTTGCGCAGCCAGATCGCCAGCCCGTTCATGGCGAGCAGGACGAGGATCAGCAGCAGGATCGTCGACCAGGCCAGGTGCTGGAACTCGATGGCGGGCAGCGACACCAGGTTGAAGATCTGCACCGGCAGCACGGTGTAGCGGTCGAAGATGCCGTCGGGGTTGACGGTGACGAAGACCGTCGCGCCGACCAGGATCAAGGGCGCGGCCTCGCCGATGGCGCGCGAGAGCGCCAGGATCGACCCGGTGGCGATGCCCGACACCGACGCGGGCAGCACCTGCCGCCAGGTGGTCTGCCACTGCGTCGCACCGAGCGCGAGCGAGGCGTCCCGGATCTCGCGGGGCACGGCGCGCAGCGCCTCCCGGGTGGTGATGATGATGACCGGCAGGATCAGCAGCGCCAGCGCCACCGAACCGGCCAGCGCGACCGCGCCGACCGACAACGGTCCGCGCACCACGAAAGCCAGGGTGAGGATGCCGTAGATCACGGTCGGCACCGCGACCAGGTTCTGGATGTTGAGTTCGATGAGCCGGTTCCACCACTTGGTGTTGTCGGCGTACTCCTCCAGGTAGATCGCCGCGGCGACGCCCAGCGGCAGCGCGAGCACGATGGTGCCGGCCATCACCCAGAGCGTGCCGAAGATCGCCGACTGCACACCGGAGGTCGCCGGCCGCAGCTTCGAGGGCTGGTTGCCGATGAGGTTGGCGTCGAACCGGGCCAGCCCTTCGGAGATGATCACGACCAGCACCGTGCACAGGAACAGGCACGCGATCGCCAGGCAGGCCCACAGCAGGCCCGCGAACACCGCGGAGCGGACGTCGAACCGGCGGCGGCCGGTGAGCGTGGCGGCGCTGTCGTACTCCAGCAACGTCATCAGTAGGCCTGCCTGTACTTGCGGACCAGCGCGATGCTGATCATGTTGATCACCAGTGTGATGAGGAACAGCAGCGCGCCCACCGCGAACAGCGAGTAGTACACCGGACTGCCCTGCGGGGCGTCCCCGCTGGCGACCTGCGCGATGAACCCGGTCATCGTCTGCGCGCCGACCAGCGGGTTGAGGGTGAACTGCGGCTGGTTGCCCGCGGCGATCGCCACGATCATCGTTTCCCCGACCGCCCGGGAGATGCCGAGCACGATCGCGGCGACGATGCCGGACAGCGCGGCCGGGAACACCACCCGCAGCGTGGTCTTCATCCGGTTGGCCCCCAGCGCGTAGGACCCCTCTCGCAGCGAGCCCGGCACCGCCGACATCGCGTCCTCCGACAGCGACGCGACGGTCGGCACGATCATGAAGCCCATCACCAGGCCCGGGGAGAGGTTGTTGAAGATGGCGGCGCCGACGACGTCCTGCAGCACCGGGGTCAGGATGGTCAGCGCGAACACGCCGTAGACCACGGTCGGCACGCCGGCCAGGATTTCCAGCACCGGTTTGAGCACCTTGCGGGTGCGCGGGTTGGCGTACTCCGACAGGTAGATCGCCGCACCGAGCCCGAGCGGGACCGCCACCACCAGTGCGATCAGCGTCGTGCTCGCCGTGCCCAGCACCAGCGGCAGCACGCCCCAGTTCTTGTCGTCCCACGCGGCCTTGTCACCGAACCCGGCCGTCCAGCTCGTGCCGGTCAGGAACTCGCCGAACCCGACGTGGCTGAAGAAGGTGACCAGTGGGGCCAGCAACGCGACCGCGATCCCGGCCGTCACCGCCACCGACACCAGCGCCGAGCCGGCCAGCCCCGCCAGGATGAGCCGTTCCCCGATTCGGCTCCGCTTGCGGCGAAGGTCGACCGGGCGGCCGCCCGAAGGCGGGCTCCCCGCACCCGGGGAGCCCGCCGTGACCGGTCCAGCGACCATCAGGCGCCGGCCTTGGTCTTGAGTGCCTGCAGCTCGGACTGCGCTGTGGTCACCTGCGCCTGCGTCAGCGGGATGAACTTGGCCGCCTGGACGATCTCGGTGTTCTTCTCCAGGTAGAACTCGGCGAACTTGAGCACCTGCGGCTTCTTCAGCCCGGCGTCGGAGACGTAGATGAACAGCGGGCGCGACAGCGGCTTGTAGGTCCCGTCCTGCGCGGTCTGCACCGACGGTGCGACGCACCCGTTGCCACCGTCGACCTTGACGGCCTTGACCTTGTCGGCGTTGGCCTCCAGGTAGGAGAAGCCGAAGTAGCCCAGCGCCCCCTTGGTCGCCGACACGCCCTGCACCGTGACGTTGTCGTCCTCGGTCGGGTTGTAATCGGTGCGGCTGTCACCTTCCTTGCCGTTGATCGCCTCGGTGAAGTAGTCGAAGGTGCCCGAGTCCGAACCGGCGCCGAACAGCTGCAGCGGCTCGTTCGGGAACGAGGGGTCCACCTCGTTCCAGTTCTTGACCGTCGAGCCCGGCTCCCAGATCTTCTTCAGCTGATCCACGGTCAGGCATTCGGCCCACGTGTTGTCCTTGTTGATCACCACACTCAAGGCGTCGTTGGCGACCAGCAGCTCACTGAAGGCGATGTTCTTCGCCGCGCATTCCGCCTTCTCCGAGTCCTTGATCGGACGGGAGGCGTCGGAGATGTCGGTCTCGCCCGCGCAGAACTTCTTGAAGCCCCCACCGGTGCCGGAGGTCCCGACGGTGACGTTGGTGTCCGGGTTCTCGCCCATGAACAGCTCGGCCGCGGCCGAGGACAACGGCTCCACCGTGCTCGATCCGTCGATCACGACCGGCCCGGACACCGCCTCGCCCGTGGCCGCGCCGTCGTCTCCGCTGCCACCGCACGCGGCCAGGGTGAGCCCGGCTGCCATCACGACGGCCGCAGCCCGTGCCCGCTTGAACTGGCGGATGGTCACTTGGTGTGCCTCCTGCTAAGGGTCCCCGGCACACGCGCCGGGAGGATCCGTCCGCCCCGCGGTCGCGAGGCCCCTGCATCGAATAATTTCGTTCTAAACGAAGGGTGAACGAAGAGTGAAGGCGGGGCCTCGAATCGAAAAATGTCGTTCCAGCGGTCTCGCGCTAGGCGTCGAGCGAGACCCGGGGCAGCAGGAGCGCGCGCGCCTCGTCCAGGCGATCCGGCAGCAGTTCGTACCAGACCCACGTGCCGCGGCGTTCTCCACGCACGAGGCCGGCCCGGCTCAGGATGCCCAGATGATGGCTCACAGTGGACTGTGACAGCGCGGTGCGCTTGGCCAGGTCGCAGACGCAGACCTGCTCGCCGCCCGCCAGGAGCGTCAGCAGGTGCAGGCGCGCGGGGCTCGACAGCGCCTTGAACACCGCGGCGACATCGCCCGCCGCGGCCTCGGACATCGCGGCGACAGCATCGGGCACGCAGCGCTCGCCGCCGCGCCCGCGACGGTGGTCGTTCACCAGATCGAGGCTGGCGAGCTTCGTCATGAGGTAAAGGCTAGGTCATGGATTGACCAATGTCGATCCAAGGGTTGACAGCGATCTCGCTGCCCTGCTGTGCTTGTTTCGACAAAACTCGATCCAGGATGGATCGTACCCGGAGGGGCACCACCATGACGCGCGCCAGCGGCCTACCCCAGCATGATCTGCACGTTCAACTCGACCGGATCGTCGAGGAACTGTCCGACACCTTCCACGGCGTCTTCAGCCCGGAGACGGTCCGCCGCTACGTCGACGAGACCCACACCCTCCTCCGCGCCCAGGCCAGCGTGACGACCCACCTGGCGACCCTGACGGCGCGTTTCGCCAAGGAGCGCCTCACCGACCACGGTCACACGCTCGGTCTCGCGCGGGTCGCCGTGCCGCAGGTGCTGTTCATCTGCGTGCACAACATCGGCCGGTCCCAGATGGCGGCGGCCCTGCTCGACCACCACGCCTCCGGCAAGGTCGCGGTGCGCTCGGCCGGGTCGCAGCCGCGAGACCACATCCCCCGGCAGATCGTCGATGCGCTGGCCGAACTCGGGGTGCCGCTGACCTGCGCCTATCCGAAGCCGCTGACCGACGAGGTCGTGCGCGCCGCCGACGTCGTGGTGACCATGGGCTGCGGGGACGCCTGCCCGGTGTATCCGGGTAAGCGGTACCTCGACTGGCAGATCGACGACCCGGTCGGCAAACCGATCGAAGAGATCCGGCCCATCCGGGACGAGATCGACCGGCGCGTCCGCGACCTGCTCCCGGAACTGCTCGGCGAAGCCTGAACGGTCCGATGCCCGGACAGTTCCTCGGAACGCTCGCCGGCGTCATGGCGGCGCTCGCGTTGTTCACCTTCGGCTTGCTCAAGCTCGCCGACCTGTGGAGGTCGCGGGCCCGCGCCTGGGAACAGGCAGCGGTCGCGGCGGGCTGGGCCTGCCTGGCTTTCGGCGTCACGCTCGTCATCTCGACCGCGTACTACGCCGTGTCCTCCTGAGCGGAACCGGTCACCGGATGTTCACCTGGATCGGGCATTATCGAACCAAGCACCTCTGCCGATCCTCAAGGAGCATCCGGTGACCGACATTCCCGAGGTCCTGTTCGTCTGCGTGCACAACGCCGGCCGGTCCCAGATGGCCGCCGCGCTGCTGCAGCACTACGCCCTGGGCCGCGTCGCCGTGCGTTCCGCCGGTTCGGAACCGGGCGAGAAGGTCAACCCGGCGGCCGCGCAGGCACTGGCCGAGTGGGGCCTGGACATCACCGCCGAGGTGCCCAGCAAGCTCACCACCGAGGACGTCGAAGCCTCCGACGTGGTCATCACCATGGGCTGCGGCGACACCTGCCCGGTCTTCCCCGGCAAGCGCTACCTGGACTGGCAGCTCGACGACCCGGCCGGCAAGCCCGTCGAGGAGGTCCGCCCGGTCCGCGACGACATCGACCGCCGCGTGCGCGCCCTGCTGGCCGAACTGCTCGACAGGTAAGAGCCCGTCAGCTCTCGGCCGGCGCGAGCGCGGCCGAGAGCTGCGCCATCGCCGCGGGCACGGCGCGGTAGTAGATCCAGGTGCCGCGCCGCTCGCCCGTGATCAAACCCGCTTCCCGCAGCACCTTCAAGTGATGCGAGATCGTCGGGCCGGTCAGCTCGAACCCCTCGGTCAGATCGCACACGCACGCCTCCCCCTCGGCGTGCGAGGCGATCAGCGACAACAGCCGTAACCGGACCGGGTCGGCCACCGCCTTGAACCCGCGCGCCAGCGCCTCCGCCTGCTCCGCCGACAGCGGCGTCTGGCTCATCGGCGGGCAACAGGCCACGAGGTGGTTCAGCAACAGCTCCTGGTTCGACACCTCCCTATTTTGACGGTGATCGATTCAGTGAGGCAAGGTTGTCTCGATCGCACCCCCACTGCTCGTCACCGCCATACTCACAATGTGAGCCTTGACGACGCGCGGCGTACCCGGGGGAGCGTCGGCATGAGCCGTACGATCGAGATCGCCGTCGAACACGCGTCGGCCGGCTGCTCCATCCTGCGCATGGCCGGTGAACTCGACCGGTCGACGGTCCCCGCGTTGATCGACCAAGGCATGGCCCTGCTCGACACCGGACACCACTACCTGGTCCTCGACCTGTCCCGGGTCACGTTCTGCGATTCCTCGGGTGCCGACGTCTTCCTCGTACTCGGCCGCACCGCCGAGGAGAGGGGTGGGAGCCTGGTGCTCGCGGGGTTCGGGGGCCTGATTCAGCGACTACTCGAACGCGCCGGGCTGATCGGCGTCCTGCCCACCACGATCACCGTCCGCGACGCCGTCGCCCGCTTCGACTCGGCAGCCGCCGAGGGCGCCGGTTTCTGACCTCGCCGTCCTACCCTCGGCGCTTGAGCAGCCGCCGGGCGAGGTGAGCGGCGTCGCGGCCGACGCCGCGGATGGTGGCCGAGGAGAAGCTGCGCTGCCATTCCAGCCCGACGAACCCGAGCCCGGGGTGGGTGGTGGACAGACCGCGGTGCTGCTTGGGCATCCCGGCCGGGTCGAGGGCACCGAGCTTGTCCAGGTAGGACAGTCCCGGGCGGAACCCGGTCGCCAGGAGGATGGTGTCGACCCGTTCGCGGGTGCCGTCGAACCAGGTCACGGTGTCGCCGTCGATGGCGGTGAACATGCGCCGCTGGTCTGGTGCGCCGGCGTCGATCGCGGCGCGGTAGCCGCCCGCGTCCTGGACGGGCATGCCCGGCTTGGTGCGCAGCCAGGGGCCGATGGGCAGGGCGTCGAATCCGGTGACGGTGAGCCAGAAGTGCACGTCCCGCCCGAGTGGTTTCCGGGGGGCGTAGCGGATCGGGTGGCGGGTGGCGAGGGTGACGCGGGCGTGCGGGGCGAGGTCGACGGCGATCTGGACGGCGGAGTTGGCCGCGCCCACCACCACGATGCGCTGCCCGGCGAAGGGGCTCGGTTCGCGGTAGTCGCCGGAGTGCAGGACGGTCCCGGTGAACTCGTCGAGTCCGGGGAGCGCGGGCCGATACGGGGAGGTGAAGGCGCCGGTGGCGGCGATGACCGTCGGCGCGGAGAATTCTTCACCCGCCTCGGTCGACACCAGAAACTCGCCGTCGGGCCGGGTCACGGCGGTGACCCGGTGGCCGGTGCGGATGTCGGCGTGCAGGGCCGCGGCGTAGCGGCGGAGGTAGTCGATCACCTCGTCGCGGTGCGGGTAGTGGTCCGGGTCGCCGGGGAACGC
>NZ_PQHW01000180.1 GCF_003385215.1 Amycolatopsis thermalba
CCCAGGCAAACCCTCCCCGGCCCACCCCCACAAACCCAGACGTTCGCTGAGCCGTCCGGGGCGTGTTACCCGGCGATCACGTGGTGGGCGGCTCCGTGCCTGATGGTCTTCAGACGTGACTGCGGTGCGTGAAGAATTCACCCAGACCCCCGATCCGCTTCCCCGCCGTGCCGTTCGCCTGGCCGTGCTCGGCGACTCCACCGCCGTGGGCCTCGGCGACCCCGTCCCCGGCGGCTCCTGGCGTGGCGTCGGCCCGCTGGTGGCCGCCGCGCTGGGCATCCCGCCCGCCGGGTACCTCAACACCGCCTTCACCGGGGCCCGGATGCGCTGCGTGCGCACCGGCCAGCTGCCGGCGGCCCTGCACCACCGGCCCGACGTCGCGGTCGTGATCGTCGGCATGAACGACACCCTCCGCTCCGACTTCGACCCCCTCGGCATGGCCCGCGACCTCGAACACGTGGTGACCGCCCTGCAAGCCGTCGGCGCCACCGTCGTCACCATGCGCTTCCACGACCACAGCCGCGTCTTCCGGCTGCCCGGCCCGTTGCGCCGCGCCCTCACCGCGCGCATCACCGAGCTCAACGACGTCATCGAACTCGTCACCCGCCGCCACGGCGCCACCTGCCTCGACCTGGGCTCGCTGCCCGGCGCGTACGACCTCGCCGCCTGGAGCGTCGACCGGCTGCACCCCTCCGAACTGGGCCACCGCCTCCTGGCGCGCGGGGTGACCGAACTCCTCGCCGACGCCGGGATCGCCGTGCCCTCGCCGGTGAGCCTCGTCTGCTCCGGCGGCGTCGCGCCCAGCACCGTCGACCACGTGGGCTGGCTCGTGCTCAAGGGCATCCCGTGGCTGTGGCGCCGCGGCCGCGACCTGCTGCCCTACGCGGCCGCCATCGTGGCCCGGTCGGCGGCCGAGTCCTGGCGCGCCCGGCGCGTCGAGCCCCTGGAACTGGAGGCGGCGCCGCGACCGGCGGAGCAGTGACGGTTTCGTCGGGGGTCCGCATTACGGTGGAGGCGTGCAGGACGAACTCTTCACGGTGAACCCGGACCTGGAGCCGCCGCCGGAGCGCGTGACGCAGCCCCAGACGGCGCCGGTCCCGCCGGGTTCGCCCCTCGCCGTCCGGATGCGGCCGCGCTCGCTCGACGAGGTGGTCGGGCAGCAGCACCTCCTCGGCGAAGGCGCCCCGCTGCGCCGCCTCGTCGAGGGCGCCGCCCCGGCCTCGGTGCTCCTCTACGGCCCGCCCGGCACCGGCAAGACCACCCTCGCCAACCTCGTCTCCACCGCCACCGGCCGCCGCTTCGTCGCGCTGTCCGCGCTCTCCGCCGGCGTCAAGGAGGTCCGCGGCGTCATCGAGGAAGCCCGGCGCCGCCGCCAGTACAACGCCGAGAACACCGTCCTGTTCATCGACGAGGTGCACCGCTTCTCCAAGACCCAGCAGGACGCCCTGCTCGGCGCGGTCGAGGACCGCACGGTCCTGCTCGTCGCCGCCACCACCGAGAACCCGTCGTTCTCCGTCGTCTCCCCGCTGCTGTCCCGCTCGCTCGTGCTGCAGCTCAAACCCCTCACCGACGACGACGTGCGCTTGCTCATCCGCCGCGCGCTGGCCGACGAGCGCGGCCTGGACGGCGAGCTGGAACTCACGCCGGAGGCCGAGGACCACCTCGTCCGCCTGGCCTCCGGCGACGCCCGCCGCGCGCTGACCGCACTCGAAGCCGCCGCCGACGCCGCGTCGGCCACCGAGCACAAGACCATCGACCTGCCGATCGTCGAGTCCACCGTGGACAAGGCGGCGGTGCGCTACGACCGCGACGGCGACCAGCACTACGACGTCGTCAGCGCCTTCATCAAGTCCATCCGCGGCTCCGACGTGGACGCCGCGCTGCACTACCTGGCCCGCATGATCGAGGCGGGGGAGGACCCGCGGTTCCTCGCCCGCCGCCTCGTCGTGCACGCCAGCGAGGACATCGGCATGGCCGACCCGACCGCGCTGCAGACCGCGGTCGCCGCCGCGCACGCCGTCCAGTTCATCGGCATGCCCGAAGGCAGGCTCGCGCTGGCCCAGGCCACCATCCACCTCGCCACCGCCCCCAAGTCGAACGCCGTGGTCACCGGCATCGACGCGGCACTGGCCGACGTGCGCGCCGGCCGCCTGGGCACGGTGCCCCCGCACCTGCGCGACGGCCACTACGCGGGCGCGGCCAAGCTCGGCAACGCCCAGGGCTACCGCTACCCGCACGACGTGCCCGAAGGCGTGGTCGCGCAGCAGTACCCGCCGGACGAGGTGGTGGGCGTGGACTACTACCACCCGACGCAACGCGGCGCCGAACGCACGCTGTCCGAGCGCGTGCCCCGGCTGCGCCGCTCGGTGCGCGGCGGCTGACCGGCGCGCCCGGGCCTGCCGATGACCGGGGCGGCATCGTCACGGACACGCCGCGCGAGGCGGTCGCCGGCGCGGGGTCCGCACCACGCCGAGCGATGCCGGCGCTCGGCTCCGGCCCGGAGGGGCCGTCCAGCCACTGACGGCGACGCACGGTAACCTGACCGGCATTCACGCCGCTAGAACCCGAGGAGGGCCCGTGTCGGCAGGGCAGATCGCCGCGTTGATCGCCGCAGGAGCGTTCGTCCTGCTGGTGCTGCTGCTGGCGATCCCGTTGATCAAGCTCGGTCGCACGCTCGACGAGGCGACGATCGCCATCCGCAAGGCGCACCAGAACTCCGACCCGATCCTGATCGGCGCCAACGAGACGATCACCCACGTCAACACCCAGCTCGAGCGCGTCGACGGGATCACCGCGAACGCCCAGGCCGTGAGCGGCAACGTGTCCGCGCTGTCGTCGGTCTTCACCGCGACCCTCGGCGGCCCGCTGGTCAAGACCGCCGCCCTGTCCTACGGCCTGAGCAAGGCCATCCGCTCCCGCCGCAAGAGCAAGGAGCTCGCCGACGGCAAGCACAGCCGGAAGCGGGGCCGCAAGTGAAGCGCCTGTTCTGGCTCGGCGTCGGCGTCGTGACCGGCGTCGCACTGACCCGCAAGGCAGGTCAAACCGCTCGTCAAGCGTCGCCGGCGGGGTTAGCCTCGAACCTGGGTGACGCCGTGTCGGAGCTGGCCGGCGCCATCGGATCGTTCGGCGCGGACGTGCGCGCCGGGATGAGCGAGCGGGAACAGGAGCTGCGTCACATGGTGGAGGACCGGTCCGGGGTGAGCACCCCGCGCGCCTCCGAAGGCCGGCACGCGGCCCGGCGCCCGGCGCGAGCTCGCCGGGCGGAGGGCTGACGCGGCCCAGCCAGCCGCGCCCTCCGCCGACGCCGCAGCCCCTGACACACGCGGCGCCCGCCGCTTCCCCACGAGGACTGACCAGTGGAAACACACGAGATCAACAAGCGGTTCCTGGCGCACTTCCAGGCCAAGGACCACACCCCGGTGCCCAGCGCGTCGCTGATCCTGGACGACCCGACGCTGCTGTTCGTCAACGCCGGCATGGTCCAGTTCAAGCCGTACTTCCTGGGCGAGGTCCCGCCGCCGTACCCGCGCGCGACCAGCATCCAGAAGTGCGTGCGCACCGGCGACATCGACGAGGTCGGCAAGACCACGCGGCACAACACGTTCTTCCAGATGGCCGGGAACTTCTCCTTCGGCGACTACTTCAAGGAAGGCGCGATCGCCAACGCCTGGGAGCTGATCACCAAGTCCTCCGACGACGGCGGCTTCGGCTTCGACCCCGACCGCATCTGGGTCACCGTCTACGAGAACGACTCCGAAGCGGCGGGCCTGTGGCAGAAGGTCGCCGGCATCCCGTCCGAGCGCATCCAGGCGCGCGACGGCCGCGACAACTACTGGGACATGGGCGTGCCCGGCCCCGGCGGCCCGTGCTCGGAGATCTACTACGACCGCGGCCCGGAGTTCGGCCGCGACGGCGGCCCGGTGGTCGACGAGGACCGCTACCTGGAGATCTGGAACCTCGTGTTCATGCAGGACATCCGGGGTGAGCAGAGCCCGAAGTACGGCCACCCGCCGATCGGCGAGCTGCCGAAGAAGAACATCGACACCGGCATGGGCGTCGAGCGCGTCGCCTACCTGCTGCAGGGCGTGGAGAACGTCTACGAGACCGACCTGGTGCGCCCGGTGATCGCGCGCGCCGAGGAGTTCTCCGGCCGCCGCTACGGCGCGAACCACGCCGACGACGTGCGGTTCCGCGTCATCGCCGACCACGCCCGCTCCGGCGTGATGCTGATCGGCGACGGCGTGACCCCGGGCAACGAGGCACGCGGCTACGTGCTGCGTCGCCTGCTGCGCCGCATCGTGCGCTCGGTGCGCCTGCTCGGCGTGCACGAGCCGGTGCTGCCCGAGTTCGCCGCGGTGGTGCGGGACGCGATGGCGCCGTCCTACCCGGAGATCGCGCGCGACTTCGACCGGATCAGCGACGTCATGCGGGTCGAGGAGGAGGCGTTCCTGCAGACCCTGACCAGCGGGTCGCGGATCTTCGACCTCGCCGCGGAGGAGACCAAGAAGGCCGGCGGCAACGTGCTGGCCGGCGACCGCGCCTTCCAGCTGCACGACACCTACGGCTTCCCGATCGACCTCACCCTCGAAATGGCCGCCGAGCAGGGGCTGTCGGTGGACGAGGACGGGTTCCGGACGCTGATGGAGGAGCAGCGCCAGCGCGCGAAGGCCGACGCGGCGGCCCGCAAGAAGGGCCACGGCGACCTGTCGGTCTACCGCGAGCTGCTGGAGCGGCACGGCGAGACCGACTTCCTCGGCTACACCGACCTGCAGGCCGGCGCCAAGGTCATCGGCCTGCTCAAGGACGGCCAGGGCGTGCCGGTCGTGCGCGAGGGCGACAAGGCCGAGCTGATCCTCGACCGCACCCCGTTCTACGCCGAAAGCGGTGGCCAGGTCGCCGACACCGGTGTCCTGCTCGGCTCCGGCGGTGAGGCCAAGGTCGTCGACGTGCAGAAGGTCGTGCCCGGTCTGTGGGTGCACCGCGTCGAGGTGATCGCGGGCGAGATCGGCCTGGACACCGAGGTCACCGGGTCGGTCGACCAGACCCGCCGCGGCTCGATCGCGCGCTCGCACTCGGCCACCCACCTGGTGCACGCCGCGGTCCGCGGCGCCTACGGCCGCCGCGCCGCGCAGGCCAGTTCGCTGAACTCGCCGGGTCGCATGCGGTTCGACTTCACCACTCCCGGCCCGGTCTCCACCGACGTGCTGACCGAGGTGGAGGAGGAGGTCAACGACTACCTCCAGAACGACGTCGAGGTGCAGACCTACACCACGACCAAGGACAAGGCGCTGGAGCTGGGCGCGGTCGCGCTGTTCGGCGAGAAGTACGGCGACAACGTCCGCGTCGTCGACATGGGCGAGTACTCGCGCGAGCTGTGCGGTGGCACCCACGTGGGCCGCATCGGCGAGCTCGGCCTGGTGAAGCTGGTGTCGGACTCCTCGATCGGCTCCGGCGTGCACCGCGTCGAGGCGCTGGTCGGCACCGACGCGCTCAAGCACGTGCGCAAGGAGCAGCTGCTGGTCTCGCAGCTGGCGAACACCTTCAAGGTGCCCAGCGACGCGCTGCCCTCCCGCATCGAGGACGTGCTGACCCGCCTGCGCAACGCGGAGAAGGAGATCGCCCAGCTGCGCACCCAGCAGGTGCTCGGCTCGGCCGGCTCGCTCGCGGACAAGGCGACCGACGTCCAGGGCGTGTCGCTGGTCGCGGAGAAGCTCGACGGCGACATCGACGCGGGCGCGCTGCGCTCGCTGGCCCAGGAGGTCCGCAACCGGCTCGGCTCGCGCCCCGGTGTGGTCGCGTTGTTCGCGCCGCAGGGCGAGAAGCTCAGCTTCGTCGTGGCCACCACGGCCGCGGCCCGCGACAAGGGCTTCGCGGCGGGCAAGCTGGTGCCGGCCTTCGCGGAGGCGGTCGGTGGCCGCGGCGGCGGCAAGCCGGACCTCGCGCAGGGCGGCGGCAGCAACCCGGCGGGTATCGAGCAGGCCATCACGGCGCTGCGTGGCGCGGTCGCGGCAGGGTGACCGCACGGAAACCGGACCGCCCCGGGGAGCACGATCCCGGGGCCGGCCGGCGGCTCGGCGTCGATGTCGGATCCGTCCGGGTCGGGGTGGCGCTCAGCGATCCCTCGCCCGTCCTCGCCAGCCCGCTGGTTACCCTGTCGCGTGATGCGAACAGCGACAGCGATCTCGAGCAGCTTGCCGCACTGGTGGCCGAACACGAGGTGGTGGAGGTGATCGTGGGACTGCCCCGCACACTCGCCGACCGCCACGGACCGGCTGCGGAGATCGCCGCCGGCTACGCCGACGCCCTCGCCGGGCGGATCGCGCCGGTCCCGGTGCGGCTCGCCGACGAGCGCCTCACCACGGTCAGCGCGTCCCGCATGCTGTCCCAGCGGGGCGTGAAGGGCCGCAAGCAGCGCGCGGTGGTCGACCAGGCCGCCGCCGTGGAGATCCTGCAGGGCTGGCTCGACGCCCGGGCCGCCCACCGGGCACGGGCGGGTGAGGCGTGAGCGAGCAGCCCCCGCACCCCGGTTCCCCGCGTCC
>NZ_PQHW01000181.1 GCF_003385215.1 Amycolatopsis thermalba
ACCCCGAAGACTCCGAAGACCCCGCCGACCCCCACGGCTGCCACCCGGGCTGTTGCGGCTGGTTCACGCCTCACTCACCTACCCTGCCCCTGGATGTCATCCATCCGGGCGTAGAAATCGGCCACCGCGGCGCTGTCCGCCAGCACCGTGACCTGCGACGGGTCCGGGATCTTGGGCAGGTCGACCTCCGAGGGCGTGCCGTCGAGCCGGTAGTGGTAGTCGATCTCCAGCTCGTGCCCGTCGCCGGTGATCTTGCCCGTCATCTCGATCTCGGTGAGCTTGCCCCGCGGGTCCAGCGCGACCCGCGTCTGCAGCGTCTGCGCCTTCATCTCGGCCGTCAGCTCGGAGGCGATCGCCGCCGGGAAGGTCACCACGTCGTGCTCGATGAACGCCGTCAGCGTGACCTCCGCCATCAGCTCCAGGCTGCCGTCGGGTTTGCTGTTCGCCCGCTTCGCGCCGCGGCCACCCTCCACCGAGTCCTGCACGGCGCCCAGCATCTTGCAGACCGTCTGCGCGCCCTCCCAGTAGCACTCGTTGTAGTTGCCGGACGTGTAGGGCATCTGCACCCACGGCGTCGGCGCCAGGCTCGCGTACACGGGCCCCAGCAGCATGTACTCGACCGGGCTGTTGGCCGGGTGGTAGACGTCCAGGTACTCGTTCGAGTCGAGGTTCGAGTGGTTGCGGCTCAGCCGGGCGGGCGGGTGCCCCAGCTGAACGGCGCTGATCGTCGCGTTCAGGCGCTTCTCGTCGAACCGGACCACCTGGTCCAGCCGGGTCTTGCGGGTCTCGTTGGCGCTGAACTGGTCGGACAGCTTGTTGAGCGTCTCGTCGAACTTCGCGCTCACGTACGCCGCGGCGTCCTCGCCGTCGGGCACGGGCGTACCGGCCTGTGCGCTGCCGCAGCCGGCGAGCAGGCCCACCGTGGCGAGCACCGCGGTCAACCTCGGTAGTCTGGATCTCGTTCGCGCGGACACGCCGGTGGCCCCCTCCAGGCGGAAAACCGTGTTGTCGACTGCGCGTCACCCTAGTATGTAAGCCGGGGACACCCCGCCTTCAAGGTCGCCGAACCCGGCGGGTATCTTCATATGTCGTTGTGCGTGCAGCAAGCGTTCGCGCTGGGTACGCACTCGACCCCAAACGCACCGTTGACCACGAGGTAGACCCTTGCCCACGTACAGCCCTAAGCCTGGCGATGTCACCCGTGCCTGGCATGTGATCGATGCCGAGGATGTCGTGCTCGGCCGGCTCGCGACTGAGGTCGCCACGCTGCTGCGCGGCAAGCACAAGCCCACGTATGCACCTCACGTGGACACCGGTGATTTCGTCATCATCGTGAACGCCGAGAAGGTCCGTCTGACCGGTAACAAGCGCGACCAGAAGTTCGCGTACCGGCACAGCGGTTACCCGGGCGGTCTGCGCAAGCGCTCGTTCGGCGAGCTGCTCGACACGCGGCCGGACCGGCTGCTGGAGAAGGTCGTCAAGGGCATGCTGCCGAAGAACAAGCTCGGCCGCGCCCAGGCGAAGAAGCTGAAGGTCTACGCAGGCCCGCAGCACCCGCACGCTGCGCAGCAGCCGCAGCCGTTCCAGATCACCAAGATCGCGCAGGTCGCCAAGTGAGTGAGGAAGTGTCTGTGACCAGCACCGAGACCGAGGCCTCCCCGGCCACCGAGGCCCCCGAGGCCACCGAAGCGGTCGTGACCAGCGAGACGCCGGCCGCTCCGCGGCCGTCGCGCGCTGCCGGTGGCTCCGCCCAGACCGTCGGCCGTCGCAAGGAGGCCGTCGTCCGCGTGCGGCTCGTCCCCGGCACCGGCAAGTTCAAGCTCAACGGGCGCAGCCTCGAGGAGTACTTCCCGAACAAGGTGCACCAGCAGCTCATCCGTGAGCCCCTGGTGACCGTCGAGAAGCCGGACTCGTTCGACATCTTCGGCAACCTGACCGGTGGCGGCATCTCGGGCCAGGCCGGCGCGCTGCGCCTGGCGATCGCCCGCGCCCTGGTCGAGGTCGACGCCGACGACCGTCCCGCGCTGAAGAAGGCCGGGTTCCTGACCCGCGACGCGCGTGCCACCGAGCGCAAGAAGTACGGCCTCAAGAAGGCCCGCAAGGCCCCGCAGTACAGCAAGCGCTGACCCGCGCTCAGCTCGTTCACGAAGGCGCCCATCCGGTTCCGGGTGGGCGCCTTCGTCGTTCCCGCCCCGGCTGGGTTCGTCACGTGCGAAAAGGGCATTCTGCCAGCGGAACGCACCCCGGCGACGACGTCCCGGGGCGGCGTTACGGTCGAACCGGAGGACGCTAGGTTGTCGGGGTTGCACGGCTCGAGGAGAGGATGAGATGGCTCGCCTTTTCGGCACCGACGGGGTTCGAGGTCTGGCCAACGGGGAGCTGACGCCGGAGCTGGCGCTGTCCGTGGCGGCCAGCGCGGCCCGCGTGCTCGCCGCGCACGACCGCTCGCACCGCCCGGTGGCCGTCGTCGGCCGCGACCCGCGGGCCAGCGGCGAGATGCTGGAGGCCGCCGTGGTGGCGGGCCTCGCGTCGGCCGGCGCGGACGTCCTGCGCGTGGGCGTCCAGCCGACCCCCGCCGTCGCCTACCTGGTCGGGGCCCTCGAAGCCGACCTCGGCGTGATGATCTCGGCGTCCCACAACCCCATGCCGGACAACGGCATCAAGCTCTTCGCCGCCGGCGGGCACAAGCTGCCGGACGGCATCGAGGACGAGATCGAGGCGGGCCTGACCAGCGACGGGCCCCGCCCGACCGGCGCCGGGATCGGCCGGGTCAGCGACGTCGGCGACGCCATCGACCGGTACACCGACCACCTGCTCGCCGCCACCCCGCACCCGCTCACGGGCCTGCGGATCGTGGTCGACTGCGCCAACGGGGCGGCCTCGTTCGCCGCACCCGAGGTCTACCGCAAGGCCGGCGCCGAGGTCATCGCCATCCACGCCGAACCGGACGGCATCAACATCAACGAGAACTGCGGCTCGACGCACCCGGAGCAGCTCCAGGCGATGGTGGTCGAGCACGGCGCCGACCTGGGCATCGCCCACGACGGCGACGCCGACCGCTGCCTGGCCGTGGACGCCTCGGGCGAGCTGGTGGACGGCGACCAGATCATGGCGATCCTGGCGCTGGCGATGGCCGAGGCCGGCGAGCTGACGCAGGACACCCTCGTCGCGACGGTGATGAGCAACCTCGGCCTGCACCTGGCGATGCGCGACCACCAGGTGAACCTGCGCACGACGGCCGTCGGCGACCGGTACGTGCTGGAGGAGCTGCGCTCGGGCGGTTACGCGCTGGGCGGCGAGCAGTCCGGTCACGTGGTGTTCCCGGCGCTGGCGACCACCGGCGACGGCCTGCTGACGGCGTTGCGGGTGATGAGCCGGGTCGCCTCGACCGGCAAGCCGCTGGCCGAGCTGGCCGGGGTGATGCGCAAGCTGCCGCAGGTGCTGGTCAACGTGCGGGTCTCGGACAAGGCGACGGTCGCGAAGTCGCCGGTCGTGCGCGAGGCGGTCGAAGCCGTGGAAGCCGAGCTGGGTGACGAGGGCCGCGTCCTGCTGCGCCCGTCCGGCACCGAGCAGCTGGTGCGGGTCATGGTCGAGGCGCCGGCGCAGGAGATCGCGCACGCCTCGGCGGACCGGCTCGCGGGAGTGGTCTCGTCCGTCTCCTGAACCGACTGCGAACTGTCGTACCCCCTGGGTACATTCGGGGCACGACACGGAGTGAGGGGGAGTGGTCGTGGCCGGGTACGAGGTCGATCCGCAGCAGTTGAGCGCCGCCGCGGGCACGGTCCGGGACGAGCCCGGGACGCAGCTGAAGTACACGCTGCCCAACCTGCGGGACGTGCAGATCAAGGCCGAGGACTTCGGCCGCAAGCACCACGAGTCCTTCGCCGGGTACCAGGCGGGCGTGGCGCGGCTGGTGGCCTGTGTGGACAGCTACGTGCGTGCTTCCGGTGAGTACGCGGACAGACTGGGCGGCGCGGGCAAGTCCTACGCCGCCGCCGACGACCAGTCCCAGGCCGGCGTGCGGACGGCGGCGAGCTGATGGCGTCCCGGCTGCCCACGATCCAGGAGGTCCAGCAGCTCGTCGACGACCCGAAGATCGACGACGAGACCAAGCGGACGCTGCTGGTCCGGTACTTCGACGCCATCGGTGACCACGACCCGGTCGGCTACGGCTTCCAGAACGAGAACGAGAAGAAGCAGCTGCTGGAGTCCTATCAGGACCGGTTCGACTTCACCGATCGGGACCTGACGGACGGCGCGTTCGCCTACGACGCGTACTCGAAGGCGCAGGGACAGCACGACGCGAACGTGCAGGCCGCGCGTGACGAGCAGAAGCGCGCGGTCGACGACGGGAAGACGCGCCTCGATTCGCTGAAGGGCACGGACACCAGCCCGGGGGCGGCGAACTCGAACGAGATCCTGGACGCGGGCGCGGCGGGGCTGGACAGCTTCCGCACCTGGCTGCCGGTCTACAGCAAGGCGCGCGCGGTGGCCGCGCCCGGCCTGCCGGACTTCCGCCTGCCGGAGCTGATCGAGCGGTACGACGAGCAGCGCGACATCCCGTTCGACAAGTTCGCGGCCGGGGTGACCGAGATCGTGCAGGTGCGCGAGTCGGTGGCCGACGCGGCGCCGTCGCAGAACTCGGCGATGCAGGCCCTGTTCGGGTCGTGGGACGGCGATGGGAAGAACGCGGCGGCGGCGTCCTGGACGAAGTTCGGGGACGGGGTCAAGGCGGTCGAGCAGGCGCTGGAGCACGCGGCGGACGTGGTGAACCGCACGATCGCCGCGGTTGCCGGGTCGTGCCGGGACAAGGCTTCGTGGGTGCTGCAGTACGCGTTCCAGACGTGGCCGCAGCAGCAGGGGCTGACGGCGCAGGACACCGACCGGCTCACGCGGATCGCCCAGCTGGGGCGCAACGCCAGCGCGGACGACTTCAAGCACTTCATCGGATTTCTGTACTCGCAGAACCCGCAGCTGGCGAACCAGTTGGTGCTGGGTTCGTCGTTCGGGATGTCCGACGAGTTGCTGGACGCGGTGCAGGCGTGGGCGAAGAGCTGGCTGGCGCAGTTCTGCGGCTGGTTCGCCGGTTTCGTCGGCGAGTTCCAGTCGATGTGCGAAAACACGCGCGTCGCCGTGGCGAGTCAGTGGTCGGCGCTGAACACCGAGCTGCAGAAGGTGCCGGACAACCCGTTCGCCGCCGTCGGTGCGGCCGCGGCGCCGGTGACCGCCGGTGCGGGCGGCTCGCGCGGGGGTTCGGGCGGCTCGGCTGGTGGCGCGGCCGGCGGTGGCTCGGCAGGTGGCGCGGCCGGCGGTGGCGGTGGTTTCGCGGGCGCTGCTGGTGCGGCTGGTGCTCTTGGGGGTGGTGCCGATGGCTCGGCTGGCGGTGCCGGTGCCGGTGAGCCGGCGGGCGGCGCGGGTGCGGTGCCACCAGCAGCCGCACCGATCGTCCCTCCGGCGGTCGCCCCCGTCGCGCCGGTGGCGGCGGAGCAGGACACGCTGACGGTCCAGCGGGGCGACAGCAAGCTCGAAATGTCGGAACCGGACCAGAACGGCCGGATGGCCATCAAGATCGACACGGGCGACGGCCCGGCGAAGGACTACCAGCTGACCTGGGGAGCCCCCGACCCGGCCAACCCCGCCCACACCCCGGCCGCCGACGGCAAGATCCACATCGACGAGGGCCCGCTGCACATCACAGCCGACCGCCCAGTCGGCGAAACCGGCCCCACGGTGATCACCATCGACGACGGCACGGGCCCCCCGACGACCTACACCCTCGGCGAGGAGCCCGCCACCACCCAGCAC
>NZ_PQHW01000182.1 GCF_003385215.1 Amycolatopsis thermalba
CGGCGAGCCGGTCGTAGAAGTCCTCGACGCTGGTGTAGCGGATCATCAAGCCGCCTCCCCCGTGACCGCATCGAGCCGGACCGGCAGCGACCGCAGTGCTCGCTGAGCCGCCCGCCGGGCGGTGCGCCGGGCCCGGACCTGGTCGGTCAGCTCCCGCGACAGGCGGAACGTCTCAACCTGCTCGGCAGCGGCCCAGCCACGCTCGGCCTCCTCGATCAGGGCGTCAATCTCGGCGATCTCCGCCGCCATCTGGTCCTCCCTCGCCACCGTGGCGATGTCGTCGTCGAACAGCGGGAACAGCGCCTCGCTGGCCTCATGGCTGGTGATCAGCACGGTCTTCATCAGGCAGCCCGCCCTTCGGTCGCGGTCCAGCGCGCGTCGGATCGCAGCTGCGCCGCGTGCCAGCGCTGGTAGGCCAGCCCGGTGCGCTCCACTGCCGCGCCGTGCGCGACCTGCGCGTCCCGCAACGCGGCCCGGTAGTCCGCGCGCGTCGGCTGCTCGGTGACCAGCTGGCGAATCGAGGCGACCCGCGCCGCCAGCCGGACCATCTCCCGGCGCGCAGCCAGGTACCCCTCGGCCGCTCGCTCTTCCGACAGCCGAAGCGCCACCAAAACGGGACGCTCAATCACATTGGATTCCATATCAACTCTCTTCGTCGAAACGAAAAAGGAAAACGTTGGAATGGGCGGTGGTGCGACTCTTGAGGAGTCGCACCACCCGCCCACTACGGCTCTGAACAGGAGAGATGACAGAGTTCAGAGCTTCAGCTTTCGCATTTTGCCCAGTTTCTTGCATCAGGGCGACGGACTAGGCGGGTCGCTTACGGCTTAGCTACCTGTCCGCCCCTAGCTTTTCTCCGAGCCAGGCCGGGTAAATGAAGTTTTCAAACAACTGGAGGTCGATTCGCGAAGCTTGAACCTCATCGACTGACACGACTCAGCCTAGGTCGAACTAGGTCGGTTTGTCGCTACTCCATCCAGGTGAACTAGGTCAAGCTGGGTCAGGCTAGGTATGCTGACCGCATGGAGATGCTGTCGGCAGGGTTGGCCCCCTTCGAGCGCGTCGCGGAATCAGTGCGGCGCGCTGTTCGATCGGGGGAGCTGGAACCTGGGCACAAGCTTCCGAGCAATCGGGAGATGGCCAAAGAGCAGGGCGTTTCGCTCGCGACGCTCCAGAAGGCGATCGCCCTTCTGCAGGACGAGGGCTGGCTGGTGTCGCGGGCTTCGGTTGGCGTCTTTGTTGCGGATAACCCGCCGAAGGACACTCCAGTCGCCTCGCTCGATGATCTTCGTCAATCGCTGGACAAGCTGCGGGACGAACTTGGTCTACTTCAAGCTCGCGTCGCCAAACTTGAGTCCGAAAAGGACTAGCTGGCGACCTGACGGAAGAAGGTGGCTACGCCGTCGATCGCGTCTGTCGCTGAACCAATTGCTGCGCGAACCCAGGTAGCCGCGTCGCTCGGACGCTTGATCACGATGGCGAGGGTCGCGAGGATGACCAAGCCGCCGATCAGTTTCGGGAGGATGCTGCCGCCGCTACTGGGCAGCGGAATCATGTTGCTCTTCTTGCCCATCGCTACCTCGCGTCGGTGGGGTTCGTGTTCGCTGTCATGAACCAAGAACACCACCGAGGCGGCCGCCCTGGTAGGCGATGCGCAGTCGCGTCCGCGCTATTCCGGAAAGGACTATTCCGGGGCGGCATACGAGCTGGTCAGGGCCTTCCAGCCGTCCGAAAGAATCTGTGACAAATCCGAGTTCGGGGCTTGCCAGCCCAGCTCCTCGCGGATGCGCCGGCTGTCCGCGAGGAGCATGCCGGGTTCGTTCGCGGGCGGGTTCCGCTTGATCCGAACCGGGCGACCGGTGATCTGCTCGGCGGCCGCGAGGACGTCGTTGATGGACGTTTCGCGGCCACTGCCGACGTTGTATGCGCGCCACAGGCCGGGCCTGCAAGCCTCGATGGCGAGGACGAAGGCGTGTGCCATGTCGGCGACGTGCACGAAGTCGCGGACGGCGGTCCCGTCGCCGTTGACGCCCAGCTCCTCGGCAAGGCCGGCCTGGACGGCGAGCACCTTGGGGATCAGGCGGGTGAAGTCGCGGTCCGGGTGGTCGTCGACGGCGCCAGCGATGTTGAACGCGCGCAGGCTGATCGCGCCGAGCCGGCCGGTTGCCGCGACGTTTGCTGCCGCGAGGTCGGCCGCGGCTTTGGTCGCTCCGTACGGGTTCGTGGGGGCGATCGGCGCGCCTTCGCTGATGGGCTGCGCGGCCGGAGTGCCGTAGACGGCCGCCGTCGACGCGAGCACGAGGCTGGCCGGCGCGTCCCGGTCCGTGAGGGCTTCGAGCAGGTTGAGCGTGCCGTTGACGTTGGTGCGCCAGTACGGCAGGGGATCGGCCAGGGACTCGCGGACCCGAGCGCGGGCCGCGAGGTGGCACACGCCGTCGATGCCGGGGACCGCTTCGCGGAGGCTGGCCGGGTCTTCGACGTCCCCGACTGCCGTCGCCGCTGCCTGCCGTGGGGCCTTGGCGGCGTCGCGCACGAACGCCACCGGCTCGTGTCCTCGTTCGGCGAGGGCGGCGACGACGGCGTGTCCGAGGTACCCGGCAGCGCCGGTGACGAGAACGCGCACGTGCTCAGCTTGCCAGGAGCGTGTTCCGGTGCTGCCAGGCCAGCTCGATGCAGGCGCGCGAGATCGGCGACAGCGGTTCGGACTTCAGCCGCTCGCGGGACTCTGTGTTGAAGGGGATGCCAACGGTGGGCCGGGTCGCGTCGGTGCTGACGGCGGCGCCCTCTTCGTTGACTTCCACCATGTCGGCGAAGAGCTGGTCGAACACTGGCCCCTCGATGACGGCGACGGTCAGCAGCTCCACCCACAGGGTCAGCGGTTCGAGCACGACAGCGCAGGTGAAGACCCGGAAGTCGCCGGCCGCGCGAGCAGCGGCGAAGGACCGGAACGGCTCGTCGTGCTCGTAGTCGATCGGGTCAAGGGAGTTGCCGTCGTGCTCCGGGTTGCCGAGGAACTCCTCGGAGTACTCGCGCTGGATGTTGCGCCACAGGGAGAAGTCGTTGGCCTGGTGCGCAGGGGCCAGGGCGGCGGGCTGGAATACCCCCGCCGGAATGACGTGGAACATGCCGCCAGCCACGGCGGTGGCCTTGGCGTCGCGGCGGTGCAGATACATCCGGTGCCCGTCGATCGGGTCCCGCCGTATGGTCAGCGTGTTGATGCTGGGCAGCATCGGCCGCGCGAGCAGGTCGAACGGGTCCTCGATGTGCCGCCGCAGCGGCAAATGAGCCAGGCTGGGGCGTTTCCGGCCAGTGCGGAGCCAGCCATCGGCGAACTCGTGCGCTGCGGCCTCGCAGACGTCCAGGACGTCGAAGTAGGTGGTGTAGCTGAACCCGAGGCGGCCCTTGCCGCCGGTCCAGTCGACCTCGGCAAGCCGGTAGCTCACACGGTTGTCCAGCAGCTTCGGCCGGGCGAGGTCGCGCAGCGCGCGGGAGTAGAGCCGGAAGTGCTCGCCGTCCGCGGTCAGGGGCCGGACGCTCTCGGTCTGCTCGATGGCCCCGACGATGGCGGGCTTGGGCAGGGCCTCGGCGAGCCAGTACAGCTCGATGTCGGACAGCTCGACTGGCTCGGAGGGCAGCCAGCTCGGCTGGGTCAAGACGGTGGTGCCGGGAATGCAGTGGGCCTGCGGGTACAGCTTCGAGGCGAGGTCGCCGAGTCGGGCGCGGTTGGCATTCAGCTCACGCCGTACGAGCTTCCAGTGCTCCTGGCTCTCGTGCGGGGCGCCGGCGTCGCTGACCTGCCCGGGCTTGGGGATGGCGTCCGCGGAGTGGTCGGGCAGGATGCCGAGGCGTTCCGGCGGGATGTGCAGCTTGGCTGCGATGGACCGCAGCTCGGCAAGGCCGGGCACGAGCTTGCCCTTCTCAACCTTGGACACCCAGGACTGCGTCGTGTTGAGCAGGTCAGCGGCTTCCTGCTGAGTGAGGTTGTGGTGCTGCCGGTACCAGCGGATGACCTCACCCGCGTCGGAGCCGTCTGGGGGAGCGGCGACTGCCTGGGCCACGTGAAGCCACCTTTCACCATGTCGGGTCTGGGTCACGATGTCGCCTCCGCTTCGTCGTCCGCGCACCACGGATTGTGGCAGGTCTTGGGCGTTCGAGGGTGGCGATCGAACCTGGAGACCAGCCTGCATTCAAGGGCCGGTCGGGAGACTGAGCCTCAGTGGCCGCGCCTTAGGAGGACCGAGCCGGGCTAGTCGCCGAGGGAGGCGCGACGCTTCTCCCGCGCGATTCGCCGGCGTTCCTCGGGGGAGATGCCCCGCGACGGGGCAGGAAGAGCCTCGACTTTGCTGAAAAACTCGGCGAGTGTCATGCCAAGGCCGAGGACGATCATCCTGCCGAGGATGACGATGGAGGGGTTTCGCTGGCCGCGCTCGATGAGGCCAATCATCGAGGCGTCGACGCCGCTCAGTTCTTCGAGGTCTTCCATCGACAGCGCGCGGGTTTCCCGCTCGCGACGGAGCTGTGCGCCGAGCGCGCCGAGGAACGGCTCGCGAGGCGGGATCTCGGCGCGGGGTGGCACGAGCGTCAGGTGTATCGGTCTATAAGCGATGAGAACAGACAAGATCATCATCATTCAAATCGCACTGTGACAATCTGCACTGACCCAGGCATGATGAGGACTCGAAAGAGCAGGTCAGAGCTGGTGCTGTGACACCGGCGCGCGGAGGATCACATGACGAGAATTGAACTGCCAGCCAGTCCGCTGTCCATCACCCTGAAGGTCGAACACGAGCCGGTTCCGCTGTTCCACCTGGCCAACATCCGCCGGTTGCCGGAAATGTGGCGGGTGCGGGCGGAGGTGGACGAGCTGGAGCTGTGCGCGGACGAGGACCGCGAGGTCGGGCTGGTTGAGTTCGCGCTGGTCGACCTCAACCGGGACTTCGACGTCTTCGACGGCGCAGTGTCCGGCCCCGGCGCCGACGTGCTGGATGAGGTACTCGCCCCCGGTGGGCGCCTGGTGCACGAGATCGACCGCCGCGTCCCGGCGTACGGCCCGCCGAAGCTGATCCTGTTCCGGCGCGGCGAGATCACCCCGGCCTGGCGGTCGGCGGGGCTGTCGGTGCCGCTGATCCTGGGCGGGGCGTCCCTGCTGGCGCCGCTGGCCCGTGTCGCGGTCTACAGCAGCAACGGGCAGGAGGAGGCGCTACGGCTGGCCGGTGTCCCGGACGGCGATCGGGAACTGGCGGTGGCGGCGCTGCACGAGCTGCTGGAGCAGGCTGGGTTCTGGCGCTGGCACCGGGCGCACGTGGCCGCGCTGCACGACGCCGACTTCCGGAAACGGTGCGCCAAGGTGATCGAGGGCTGGTTCAACCCGCAGTTCTTCAAGGAGGCGTGAGCGCGAGACCGAGGCGTTACCGCGGGGTGGTGACCACACCGGAGGAGCTGGACGCGCTGTGGGACCGCTACGACGCGGCCATGGTCGGCTAGTGCGCCCCGCTGGCCGCATCCTCGCGGCGACCAAGCCCGACCTCGAAGCCTTCCCGGCGATGCCCGGGATGGTGGAAGGCGCGACCAGTTGCAGTCCGCGTTGCAGTTCAGTCCCGTTCACAGACGTTCACGGAGTCGGCTAGCCCGGTATCGTACAAGGTCACGACGGTGTTCGGACCTCGACGAACAGGCTTCCCGAGAGCTGAAAAGCGGAAGGTCGCCGGTTCGACCCCGGCCCTGGCCAC
>NZ_PQHW01000183.1 GCF_003385215.1 Amycolatopsis thermalba
GAGCGGCGAGGCGCCCGCGGGAGCCGGGCGGTTCCCGTGGGCGCTGACGGGGGCGATCGTGCTCGGCGCGGTCCTGCTGGGCGTGCTCGGTGCGCCGCTGGCCAAGGGCGTGCGTGCCTGGCGGCGACGGCGGCGGGGCGGGGCCGGCGCGGTGGTCGGCGCGTGGGAGGAGGTGCGGGACCGGCTGCGGGGTCATGGCGTGCCGGTGACGGCGGGGATGACCGTGCGGGACCTGGCGACGGCGGCCGCCGGGTTCGTCGATCAGTCCACTGTGGACGAGCTGCGGTCGCTGGGGCGGACGGTGGACCTGGCGCTGTGGTCAGGTGCCGGACCGGACGAGGGCCGGGCCGCGCAGGCGTGGACGGCGGTGCGGCGGGTGCGGCGCGGGCTCGCGCGGCGGGGGGTGCGGGTGTGGCTGCGGGCGGCGTTCGAGCCGGGGACGCTGCTGCGGCGGGTCACTTGACGCAGTTCGCGCCGCGGATCGGTTTCGCCTGGCTTTCGTAGATGTGGGGGCCGTCGGTGCCCTGGATGAGGAAGCAGTACTTGCGCACCGGGTCCACCGGCACGCGGTGGGTGGTGTTGCGCTGCACGAGGACCGTCGTGCTCCGTTCGCCCTCGGCGGCCACGATCACCGCGAAGTCCAGCGCCTCGCTGCTGCGCCAGGACAGCTCGACGTGGTCGCCCTGGTCGACCGGGTCGTCGAGGTCCAGCTGCACCGCCCGCTCCGGAGCCGAGGGCACCCCCGGCGAGCCGATCTGCGGCGGCACGGCCGCGACGTCCAGTTCCTCCGGGGTGTTGACGAGCACGAGCACGGCGGCCACGGCGAGCGCCGAGAGCACGGCGAGCGCCACGAGGACGGAACTGGTGCGGCGAGCCCGCCGCGGCCGATCCCCGGGCCCGTACTCGACGAGCGGCCGCCCCAGCGCCGTCCTGGCCGGCGCCGGGGGTCCCGCGGGTGGCGGCGCCGCGTGCGCCGCCGGGAGCGGCCCAGTGGGCGGCGGACCTGCTGACCGCCGCTGCCCGGTGGATGATGGCCCCGCGGGCCATGCGGCGCCGGAAGGCGCGGGCCCGACCGGCGCCTGAGGCCTGAGAGGGGCGACTGGGGGCGCCAAGGGCGCCTGCGGCACCTGCGCGATTGGCCGCCCCGGTGGCGGGTGGGGCACCTGCCCGCCCGACGGCGACCCACCCTGCGGCGGCCCACCGAACGGCCCCCCGCCCGGCGCCGTCCCGAAATCGTCGAACGCGGGGCGGATTCCGAGCGCTCGCTCGCCGAAGGCGGCGCCCATCCGGGCGGCCACCGTCGCCGCGTCGAGGGGGCGGGCGTCCGGGTCGCGGGCCAGCAGTGCGGCCACCAGCTGCCCCACGCCGGGCGGCAGGTCGGCCCGCTCCATCGGCGCCACGGGCTCGTGCAGCGCCCGCAGCACCAGCTCGCCCTCCTGCTCACCGGGCCGCCCCTGGTGCGGCGACCGCCCGGTCAGCGCCAGGTACAGCACCGCGCCCAGGCCGTACAAATCCGACCGCTCGTCGGCGGTGCCGTCGCGCAGGGTTTCCGGTGCCAGGAAACCGATGTCGCGCGCCGGGTCGCGGGGGAAGGCCCGGCGCAGCGCCAGGCCGAAGTCGGACAGCACCGCCTCGCCCGAGGGCCGGAACAACACGTTCCCCAGCGTGACCCCGCCGTGCACCACACCGGCCGCGTGCGCCGCGGCCAGCGCCGCCGCCAGCGACCGGCCCAGCCCCAGCGCGTCGGCCGCCGTCATCGGCCCGAACGCGGTCACCAGCTCCGGCAGGGACTGCGCGCACAGCTCCATCCGCAGCGCGCACCGCCCGTCGGGCAGGTCCTGCACCGCGTCGGCCACCAGCACCGGCGCCCGGCCGCGCACCGCCGCCAGCGCGCCCAGCTCCGCGTCCACCTGGGCGCGGGTGCCGCGGTCGAGCCGCCCCGGGTAGACCTTCAGCGCGAACGCCGTCCCGGCCGCCTCGTCCACCCCGGCGAGCACACTGGCGCTCGGCCCGTCGCCCAGCGGAACCAGGTCGCCGGGTGCGTCCCCCGCAGCCGTCATGGTGGTCGTCCTCGGAATCACAGTCGCCCTCGCCGCTCCCATGGTACGAACCATCAGGCCCCGACGGCGGCGAGCACGTCCTCGAGCCGCAGTTCCCGCAGCTCGGCGGCGTCCGGAACCCGCCCCAGCCGGCGCAGCCGCCCGGACTGGGCCTTGCGCACGGCCTCGAACAGCTTCCGCGCGTCGCGCGCGTTGCCGAAATCGGGCGCGGCCGACAGGCGGTCGAAGTGCGCGGCGAGCACGGGGTCGGCGCGCGGGTCCAGGTCGTAGTCGCCGGCCGTCACCATCCGGCCGATGATGCCGACCAGCTGGTCCGGCGTGTAGTTCTCGAACTCGATCGTCTTGGCGAACCGCGACGACAGCCCGGGGTTGGCGGCGAGGAACTGGCGCATCTCGGCGGTGTACCCGGCGACGATCACCGCGATCTCCTCGCGGTGGTCCTCCATGAGCTTCACCAGCGTGTCGATGGCTTCCTGGCCGAAGTCGGCGCCGCTGCCCGTCTGCCGCGACAAGGTGTACGCCTCGTCGATGAACAGCACGCCGCCGAGGGACTGCTCGAACACCGTCGCCGTCTTCTCGGCGGTGTGGCCCACGTACTGGCCGACCAGGTCCCGGCGCGACACCTCGCGGAACTCCCCGCCGCCGAGCACCCCCAGCTCGCGCAGCAGCCTGCCGTAGGTGCGGGCCACCGTGGTCTTCCCGGTGCCCGGTGCGCCCGCGAAGATCAGGTGGTGGCTCAGCGCCCCGGTGGACAGCCCGGCCCGCGACCGCCACGAGTTCACCTGGATCTCGTCCACCAGCGAGCGGACCTCGGCCTTGACCGCGGGCAGCCCCACCATGCCGTCGAGTTCGGCGAGCAGCGCGTCCAGCGGGCTCGACCCGCCGGTCAGCGCGGCCGGCTCGGTCGTCACCGTCGCGGTCGCCGAGGACGCGAGCCGCACCGCGGGCTCGGCCGTGTTGGTGACCTCGCACGCTTCGACCGACCCGCCGCAGTGCGGTCCCACGTCGATGCCGACGTCCCCGGCGTCGCGCACCGAGGTCCGGCGCAGCACGGGTTCGCCGCGGTGCGCCACCAGGATCCCGGCCTGGGCGGTGCGGGTGATCCGGCAGTTCTCCACCACCGGCCGCGCGTGCTGGTAGATGTAGAGCCCGCGTTGCCCGCACCCGCTCACCGTGCACGACCGGATCACCGGATCGGCGCCGAGCCCGACGATCATCCCGTCGGCGGCGACGTTGTCGATGGTCACGTTCTCCACCACCCCGGACGTGCCCTCCAGCACCAGGCCGTGCTCGGCGCCGGTGACCGACACGTCGGTGATCGCCACCGGCCCGGGGCCGCGGACCGTCACCGCCGGGCCGCGTTCGGCGTGCACGGTGCAGCCGGTCAGCGTCAGCGCCGCGTTCTCGGCCTGCACCCCGGCCGCGCCACCCGCCCGCACGGTCACCCCGTGCACGGTGAGCGCGCCGCCGCGCGCGGACAGCACCGGCACGTCCGCGCCGGTGCCGTCGAACACGACCTCCGCGCCCTCGGCCGCGCGCAGGGTCAGCGTGCGGCCGAGCAGTTCCAGCGTTTCGGCGTAGGTGCCGGCGGCGATGGACACGCACGCGCCGTCGGGCGCGCCGAGCACCGCCTCGCCGACGGTGGCGTAGGCGCCGTGCCGTCCCGGCGCCACGAGGAGGGTCCGGCCGCCGACCGCGGTCATCAGCTCGCCCTCCCCGCCAGCCAGCCGTGCCCGGCGGCCTTGACCCCGGCCTGGAAGCGGCTGCGCGCGCCGAGCCGGTTCATCAGCCCGGCGACCATGCGCCGCACCGTGCGCACGGACACGCCGAGCGCGGCCGCGGCCGACTCGTCCGTGCAGCCCGCGGACAGCAGCGCCAGCAGCTCCCGGTCGCGCCCCGCCAGTTCGGTGGTGGCCGGCGGGTCGGCCGGCACGAGCGGCACCGCGGCCGGCCAGAGGTGCTCGACGAGTTCGATGATCGTGCCGATCACGCTGGGCAGGCGGAGCACGGCGATGTCCCGCTGCTCGCCGGGCAGCACGGCGAGCGCGCCGTCGACGACCAGCGCCTCGACGGGCACCACCGGCATCGTGCGGATCTCCGCGCCGGCCTGCGCCAGCTTGCCCAGGCGCCGCGCCGGACCGGGCGTCGTGCGCGCGGAGTCCGGGACGAGCATGCGGTAGCGGACGCCGCGGGCGAGGTTGGCGTGGTCGACCGGGCCGAACCTGCTGACCGGGTCGGCGGGGCCGCCGGACAGCGAGCTGACGACCAGCACCTCCCGTTCGGCGGCGGCCAGCTTGGTGGCGACCCGCGCGTGGCGGGACACCAGCGCGCCGGTGGACTGTCCGTTCAGGACCGCCAGTCGCGGCGGGGCCTGGCGTGCCTCGAGTGCGGGCTGGGGGATCATGGCTTTCCTCCGATCGGCAGCGACGCGGCGACGGCCGGTGCGTGCTGGTTGTCCATTCGTTCCAGGTGCAGCCCCGCGGGCGGTGCCCACAGCAGCCGCGTGACGGCGGTGTCGGCGGCGGTGTCGGTCGTGGCGACGACCCGCAGCACGGCGTCGTGCCCGGGCACGGTGACCGCGACCGTGCAGGCGGCGCCGGGCACGGCGGCGAGCAGCTGGTGCAGCGCGTGGACCCGGGCCCGTGGCGGGCGGGCGCCGAGACCGGTCACGCGCACGCCGATCTGGGTGATCGGGCCGGCCCGCCAGTACCGCCGCTCCTCGGCGACCGCGTCCCGGCCGGGGCCGGTGTGGGTGAGCGCGGCCAGGGTCGCGAGCAGTTCCTGGTCGGTCAGGGCGACCGCGCCCAGGCCGGCGCCGCGGAGTTTGCGGTGCGCGCGGCGCACGACGCTGGTCAGCGCGGCGACCAGCACCGCGTCGGCGGCGACGGCCGGATCGCGCAGGGCGCGCACCGCGAGCCAGGCCCGGGTGGCGTCCGTCTGCCGTGGCCCGCGGTGCAGGACCAGCTGGAGCCGGATCGCGGGCGGCTCCCCGGTGCCGGTCACCAGCGCCCCGGCGAGCGCGAGCCGGGCGAACGCGCCGGGATCGTCGCCGGACGGGCGCAGGACCGCGACCAGCTCCTCGTCCCGGCTGATCACCCCGGCCGGCACGCCCGCGAGTTCGGCGGTGCCGACCCGGGCACCCGGGGCGAGGGTGTCCAGCAGGTCCCGCCGGCCCGCGGCGCGCCGGCGCCGCAGCAGCAGGCGCACCCGGAGCGCCACCTCGTCGGACAGCCAGCGGCCCCCGACGCGACCGGCGGTCCAGACCAGCAGCCCGGCGGCGGTGGTCAGCAGGCCCGCCACCACCGGCCAGGGGCGGCCGATGGCGACCAGGCCCAGCACCAGGGCGAGCTGCCAGCACACGATCCGCAGCGCGGGCAGGTCCGGCACGTGCCGGTGCTCCGGGCGCTCACCGGGCGGCTCGGTCTGTTCGGTGGTGTGTTCGGTGTGGACGGTCGGCGGCCGGGCCGGTGCGGGCGTGCCGTGCGCGGGCCGGTTCTGCGGTCGCGGCGGCGCGGCCTGGGCG
>NZ_PQHW01000184.1 GCF_003385215.1 Amycolatopsis thermalba
CCCCCTGACCGGCCCACCCCGCCGTACCACCCTCGACCTCGTTCTTCAAATCCCCCGCGACCGCACCCACCTCGGCCGCCACATTCGCCCAGGTATCCGAAAACGACTGGATCACCGGCGGATCCCCCGCCAACCAGTCCAACGCCTCCTTCAACGGCCGCACGTGCTCGATCAACCACGCCACCCCGTACTGAGCCAGCGTCCCCAGCGGATCAATCACCATCGACAGAACCTCGAGACCAGTGCCCAACGCACCCAGCCCACCCTCGACCCACGACCCGTCCTTCACCCCGTTGGACAGGTCCTGCGCCGACTCCAGAATCCCGATGCCAGTGACCGCCGTCGTCTGGGACTGCGCCTGCGCCACCAGCGGGTTGCTCATGTCAGTGGTTCACCCAGCTGCTTGACCGTCTGCCGGGTGCCCTCGTCCTGGCCCTCGTACTTGGTGACCGCCGTGCGCACGTTGCCCGCCGTGCCGGTGACCGACTCCTTCGCCGTCTCCAGCGCCCGGATGCCCATCTGCTCGAACGGGTCGAGCATCATCGCGAACGGCTGGCAGATCACGCCGAACGCGCTGTTGTCCATGCTCACCTGGCGGGCCGCGTCGACAGCGGTCTGCAAGCGTTGTGCCAGCCCGTCGACCTTGCCGGCGTGCGTGCCGAGCTCGTCGGTGAGCACCTCGTAGCCGTTGGCGGCCCCGCGGGACGCCGAACCGCCCGCCCTCGCCGCGGCACCCCGCGCGAAGCTGCTGGTCATCGCTCCCCCTAGTCGCGTCGCAGGAAGGACTGGTCCCCGAAGTCGTCGTCACCGTCGTCGCGGCGGGGCCGCTGCGGCGGCGCCGGCCTGCGTGGCTGCTGCGGCGGCTCGTCGTCGGCCTCGGTCTCGATCCGCAGCTGGCGGCCCGGCGCGGGCGGCTCGGGGTCCTCCGCGGGTGGCTCCGGGAAGTTCTCCTCCGCGGTCCGCACGATGTGCTGCGCCGCGCTGTCCGACTCGCCCACGGTCCCGGCCACGATCTCCTGGATGACCTGCGGATACTTCGACTGGGCCTTCTGCATCGCCTTGAGCACGTTGGCCGCGATCTCGTCCGGGCTCATCGACCGGACCGCGTCGGTCATCCGCACGCCCGTGGGGATGCCGTTGTTACCGACGGTCACGCTGACCGCGCCGCCAGCCACCGATTCGGTGATCGAGATCTGCTCGACCTCGTGCTGCATCGCCTGGAAGCGCTGCGACCGCTCCACCGCGTTGCGCTCCCAGTCGCCGACCATGCGCTCGATGTCCGACAGATCCGCCACCTGACGACCCCTTTCCGCTCTTACTGGAGACGGTCCGGCGACCGTACCGGTTCCACACCGGCCCCGTACTCGATTCCGGCAGGTCCCTTACTCGTCCGGACGCAGGCTGGACCGATCAAGTGAGGAATCCCAAACACCAGTCCCGGGACTTGGGCCACTTCGGTCACAACGGCGAACGCGAGGGGGTTAGCCTGGTAGGCGCATCAAGCGGACAACAAGATCGAGATATGGATAGAGGCGAGTCCCTGCCGTGTCCAGCAGCAGCCCTGCGTCACAGTTCGGCCCCAACGAATGGCTCGTCGAGGAGATGTACGACCAGTTCCTCGCCGACCCCTCTTCAGTAGACGCCGCATGGCACGAGTTCTTTTCGGACTTCAAGCCGACGCAGGCCACCGAGTCGAAGCCGGACGCCGCCCCCGCGCCCGTCCGTGAGCAGCCCGCCAAGCCGGGCAACGGCCAGGTCGACCAGGCTGCGACTGCCCCGGCCGCGCCCGCCCAGCCGAAGCCCGCCGCGAAGCCGGCCGCCCAGCCCGCGAAGCCCGCCGCCGCCAAGCCGGCCGCCGCGGCGCCGAAGCCGGCGGCCACCGAGCCGGAGAGCAAGCAGCTGCGGGGCGCCGCCGCCGCGATCGCCAAGAACATGGACGCCTCGCTGGCCGTGCCGACCGCCACCAGCGTGCGCGCGGTCCCGGCCAAGCTGATGGCCGACAACCGCATCGTCATCAACAACCACCTCAAGCGCACCCGTGGCGGGAAGATCTCGTTCACGCATCTCATCGGCTACGCCATGGTGCGGGCGCTGCAGGACTTCCCGAACATGAACCGGCACTACGCGCTGGTCGACGGCAAGCCGCACGCCGTCACGCCGGAGCACGTGAACCTCGGCCTCGCCATCGACATGAAGGGCAAGGACGGCGGTCGCACGCTGGTCGTCGCCTCGATCAAGAACTGCGAGAACATGACGTTCCGCCAGTTCTGGCAGGCCTACGAGGACATCGTCAAGAAGGCCCGCAACAACAAGCTGACCGCGGACGACTTCGCCGGCACCACCATCTCGCTGACCAACCCGGGCGGCATCGGCACCAACCACTCGGTGCCGCGCCTGCAGGCCGGCCAGGGCGCGATCATCGGCGTCGGCGCCATGCAGTACCCCGCCCACTTCGAGGGCACCAGCGAGAAGACCCTGGTCGACCTGGGCATCAGCAAGATCATGACGCTGACCTCGACCTACGACCACCGCATCATCCAGGGCGCGGAGTCGGGCGAGTACCTCAAGCGCATCCACGAGCTGCTGCTCGGCGGGGACGGCTTCTACGACGACATCTTCACGTCGCTGCGGCTGCCCTACGAGCCGGTCCGCTGGGTCTCCGACATCCCCGAGGGCGAGATCGACAAGACCGCCCGGGTGCTGGAGCTGATCGACGCCTACCGGATGCGCGGCCACCTGATGGCCGACACCGACCCGCTGAACTACCGCCAGCGCCGCCACGAGGACCTGGACATCCTCTCGCACGGCCTGACGCTGTGGGACCTCGACCGCGAGTTCGCCGTGGGCGGGTTCGCCGGCCAGCAGAAGATGAAGCTGCGCGACGTCCTGGGCGTGCTGCGCGACTCCTACTGCCGGACCGTCGGCGTCGAGTACACCCACATCCTGGACCCGGAGGAGCGCCGCTGGATCCAGGACCGCGTGGAGGTCCCGCACGCCAAGCCGGACCCCAACGTCCAGAAGTACATCCTGTCGAAGCTGAACGCGGCCGAGGCGTTCGAGACGTTCCTGCAGACCAAGTACGTCGGCCAGAAGCGGTTCTCGCTGGAGGGCGGCGAGACGGTGATCCCGCTGCTGGACACCGTCCTGGACAAGGCCGCCGAGCACGAGCTGGACGAGGTCGTCATCGGCATGCCGCACCGCGGCCGCCTGAACGTGCTGGCCAACATCGTCGGCAAGCCGATCTCGCAGATCTTCCAGGAGTTCGAGGGCAACCTCGACCCGGGCCAGGCGCACGGCTCCGGTGACGTGAAGTACCACCTGGGCGCGGAGGGCAAGTACTTCCGCATGTTCGGCGACGGCGAGACCAGGGTGTCGCTGGCGTCCAACCCGTCCCACCTGGAGACGGTCGACCCGGTGCTCGAGGGCATCGTCCGCGCCAAGCAGGACATCCTCGACAAGGGCGACAGCGACACCGGCGGCTTCTCGGTGCTGCCCGTGCTGCTGCACGGTGACGCGGCCTTCGCCGGCCAGGGTGTCGTGGCGGAGACGCTGAACCTGGCGCTGCTGCGCGGCTACCGCACCGGCGGCACCGTGCACATCATCATCAACAACCAGGTCGGCTTCACCACCGCGCCGGAGCACGCCCGCTCCTCGCAGTACGCGACCGACGTGGCGAAGATGATCGGCGCCCCGATCTTCCACGTGAACGGGGACGACCCGGAGGCGGCGCACTGGGTGGGCAAGCTGGCCGTCGACTACCGCCAGGCGTTCAACAAGGACGTCGTCATCGACATGATCTGCTACCGCCGCCGCGGCCACAACGAGGGCGACGACCCGTCGATGACGCAGCCGGCGATGTACGACATCATCGACACCAAGCGCTCGGTGCGGAAGACCTACACCGAGTCGCTGATCGGCCGCGGGGACATCTCCGTCGAGGAGGCCGAGGCCGCGCTGCGGGACTTCTCGAGCCAGCTGGAGCACGTGTTCAACGAGGTCCGCGAGCTGGAGAAGCACCCGATCGCGCCGAGCCCCTCGGTCGAGGAGGAGCAGCAGGTGCCGGCGAAGGTGCCGACCGCGGTGCCGGCCGAGGTCATCGAGCGGATCGGCGACGCGTTCGTCAACGTGCCCGAGGGCTTCACCCCGCACCCGCGGGTCAAGCCGGTCATGGAGCGGCGGCACAAGATGTCCCGCGAGGGCGGTATCGACTGGGCCTTCGGCGAGCTGCTGGCGTTCGGTTCGCTGGCGATGGAGGGCCGCCTGGTGCGGCTGTCCGGTCAGGACTCCCGCCGCGGCACGTTCACCCAGCGCCACTCGGTGCTGATCGACCGCAAGACCGGCCGGGAGTACGCGCCGCTGCAGAACCTGGCCGACGAGCAGGGCCGGGTGATGATCTACGACTCGGCGCTGTCGGAGTACGCGGCCGTCGGTTTCGAGTACGGCTACTCGGTGGCCAACAGCGACGCGCTGGTGCTGTGGGAAGCGCAGTTCGGTGACTTCGTCAACGGCGCCCAGACGGTGATCGACGAGTACATCTCGTCCGGTGAGGCCAAGTGGGGCCAGCGGTCGGACGTCGTGCTGCTGCTGCCGCACGGCCACGAGGGCCAGGGCCCGGACCACACGTCGGGCCGCATCGAGCGGTTCCTGTCGCTGTGCGCCGAGGGCTCGATGACCGTCGCGGTGCCGTCCACCCCGGCGAACTACTTCCACCTGCTGCGCCGCCACGCGCTGGACGGCATCCAGCGCCCGCTGATCGTCTTCACCCCGAAGTCGATGCTGCGGAACAAGGCGGCGACGTCGGGCCTGGAGGACTTCACCGGCGACTCGAAGTTCATGTCGGTGATCGACGACGCGCAGGTCGAGCCCGGCAAGGTGCGAAAGGTGCTACTGACCTCGGGCAAGCTCTACTGGGAGCTGGTGGCCGAGCGAGCCAAGCGCGAGGCCGACGATGTCGCGATCGTGCGCATCGAGCAGTACTACCCGCTGCCGAAGAAGAAGCTGCTGGCGGCGCTGGAGCGCTACACCGGCGCCGAGGTCGTGTGGGTCCAGGAGGAGCCCGAGAACCAGGGCGCGTGGCCGTTCTTCGGCCTCCACCTGCCGCGCACGTTCCCGGACGTGCTCGGCAAGCTGGACGTGGTCTCGCGGCGGCCGATGGCTGCCCCGTCGGCCGGTTCGTCCAAGGTGCACGAGGTGGAGCAGAAGGCACTGATCGCAAAGGCGTTCAGCTGATCCAGCCAGGAAAGGCGCCCTCTCCGCGAAGCGGGGAGGGCGCCTTTTTCTTTTACCAACCACCAGAAAACGCAAGCCGGCAACGCAACAGAACCGACCAAGCCCCACACCTCCCCCGCCCCCGCCCCCCAGCCCGCCTTTGGTCGCCGCTCAGGCGTGTCAAGGTACTCTTTTGATGTGCTCCGAGG
>NZ_PQHW01000185.1 GCF_003385215.1 Amycolatopsis thermalba
ACCTTGGACTCGTCGACCTCGGTGCACACCACGTCGTGGCCCAGCGCGGCGAGGCAGGCGGCGGTGGTCAGGCCGACGTAGCCGGCCCCGGCGACCCCCACCGGCCCGACGTCAGGCCCCCACCACCGGCCGCAGCGCCGACCGGCCCGCGGCGACGACCTCGTCGACGGTGATCCGCAGCAGCCCGGGAGCCGGGGCGTCCGCGAACGGATCGCCGGCCTCCCCCGCCCACAGCACGACGTGCCGGTCTCCGGTGCCCGGCGGCGGCCCCCACCGCCACGGCGGGGTCGGGCCGAACAGCAGCACCGACGGGGTGCGGTAGGCGGTGGCGAGGTGGGCGACGCCGGTGTCGCCGCTGATCACCAGCCGTGCCCCGGACACGAGCGCGGCCAGCTCGGTCAGGCTCGTGCGGCCGGCCAGCACGGCGTCCTCGCCCAGCCCGGCCGCGGCCGCGACCCGTCCCGCGAGGTCCCGTTCCGCGGCGCTACCGGTCACCACGACCCGGGACCCGGCGCGGGCGAACTCGCGGGCCACCTCGGCGAAGCGTCCGGGCGGCCAGCGCCGGGACTCGAACGCCGCCCCGGGGTGCACGACGATCGCGTCTCCCGCCGGGCTGGGCACGTCCGGCCGGGCCAGCGCGAGGTCGTGCCGGTCGGCCGCGATGCCGTGGCAGGCGAGCATCCGGCACCAGCGCAGCACCTCGTGCTGGTCCTCGCGCCACTCCGGGCCGTCCAGGTCCGGGAAGTCCGGGTGCCGGTGCGACAGCAGCCGCCCCGGCCGCGTGCCCAGCAGGTCCGTCACGCTCTCCGGGCCGCTGCCGTGCAGGTTGACCGCCACGGCGGGCGGCGCGCCGGTCCACCGCAGCGCGCCCAGGCCGGGAGTGGGCAGCACGCGGTCGACCGCGCCGGTGAGCGCGGCCAGCTCGTCCAGTGCCGCGGGCGCGGCCAGGGTGATCCGCGCGTCCGGGAACGCGGCCCGCAGGCCACGCAGCGCCGGGACGGTGACCAGGAGGTCACCGACCCCGAGCGCCCGCAGCACCAGGACGTCGCCGGTCACGGCCAGGAGCCCTCCTCCGAGTGCGCCACGACCAGTTCCCGCACCTCGCACCCGGCCGGCTGGGACAGAGCGAACAGCACCGTCCGCGCGACGTTCTCCGGGTTGTTCAGCTTCGCGTCGGCGGGCGGCTTGTACTGCTCGTCGCGCGCGTCGAAGAAGGCGGTGTGCATGCCGCCCGGCACCAGCATGGTGACGCCGATCCGGCCCGCGGTCTCCGCGGCCAGTGCCCGGGTGAACCCGACGACACCCCACTTCGAGGCGCAGTAGGCGGTGGCGTCGCTGACCGCCTTGATGCCCAGCGTGGACGCGACGGTGACGACCTTGCCGTGCGAGCGCTCCAGGTACGGCAGCGCGGCCCGGACCACGGCGGCGGTGCCGAAGAGGTTGACCTGAACCACGCGCTCCCAGTCCGATGTGGACACGTCGGTCAGCTTGCCGGGGAAGTCGATGCCCGCGGCGGTGAACACCGCGTCCAGCCCGCCGGCCTGCTCGGCCAGCTCGGCGACCGCGCGTTCGGTCTCGGCGGTGTCGGTGAGGTCGACGGGCACGTAGGGCACGCCGGCGGCCGGGGGTTTGCGGTCGAGCACCAGCGGGGTCCCGCCGGCGTCGGCGACCGCCTTGGCGGCCAGCGCGCCCAGCCCGGACGCGCCCCCGGTGATCAGTACCTTGCCTGGCGATGCAGCCATCTCTGCCTTTCTATCCGTTGGACACGGTCTCGATGAGCCGCGTGGTGGAGTAGCCCTCGACGGTCGGCACGAGCACGACCTTGCCGCCGCCCTCGCGGATCACCTCCGCCTCGGGCAGGTCGGCGCCCGCGTAGTCGCCGCCCTTGACCCACACGTCCGGCCGCAGCGTGCGCAGCACCTCGACCGGGGAGGACTCCTCGAACACCACCACGGCGTCGACGGACTCCAGCGCGCTGAGCACGCGCACCCGGTCGGCGGCGGTCACGACCGGGCGGCCCGGTCCCTTCAGCCGGCGCACCGACTCGTCGGAGTTCACGCACACGATGAGCACGTCGCCCAGCTCGCGGGCGCGCCGCAGCAGGGTCACGTGCCCGGGGTGCAGGATGTCGAAGCAGCCGCCGGTCGCGACGACCCGCCCGCCGCGGCGCCGCACCCGCTCGGCCAGCTCGAAGCCGGACAGGCCCTCGGGCGGGCGGATCGGCTCGGCGGGCTCGGACAGGGCGGTGGCCGCGCCGGCGGCGACGAGCCGGGCCGCCGACTCGACCGCCGCGGCGACCGCGTCGGGCAGCGCGGCACCGTCGTGCAGGGCCGCGGCGACGGCGCTGGCGAACCGGTCGCCCGCGCCGCAGGTGTCCGGCCGGACGCTGGCAGGGACGCGTGCCGCGTGGGGCACCGGGACCGCGCGCGTGCCGGTGCCGTCGGCGAGGACGGCGCCCCGCGAGCCGACGGTCACCGCGACCGCCTCGGCCGCCCACTCCACGCGCAGCCGCGCGGCCAGCTCCTCCGGGGTGCCGGGCTCGCCGGTGAACTTGGCGGCCTCGCTGTCGTTGGGCGTGACCAGGGCGGCGCCGGGCACCGGCGGGCCGCCGCGCGGGTGCGGGTCCCACACCACCGGCGCGTCCGTCTCGGCCAGCAGCTGCCGGATCTGCGGGTGGCTCGCGACGCCGCGCCCGTAGTCGGCGACGAGGATCGCGGACGCGCCGCGCAGCACGGACACCGTGCGCGCGTCCAGCGCCTCGTGCGCGGCCCGGCCGTCGCCGTGGTCCAGCCGCACGACCGACTGCCCGGCCGCGCGGATGCGGGTCTTGCGGACGGTCTCACCCTCCAGCGGCAGCGCGCACAGCTCGACCTCGCCGGCCAGCAGCCGGGCCAGCCGCGCCCCGCCCTCGTCCCCGCCGAGCGCGGTGACCAGCACGACGTCGGCCGCGGACCGGGCGGCCAGGCGCGCGGCCAGGCCCGCGCCGCCGGGCCGGTGCCATTCACGTCCGACGTCGACCACCGGGACGGGCGCCTCGGGGCACAGCCGGTCCGCGTTGCCGTCGACGTCGATGTCGAGCAGCGTGTCGCCGACCACCACCAGGGGGCCGCTCACGAGGGCACTCCCAGCGCCTCGTCCAGCGCCGCGCACAGGCCGTGGATCACCGCGAGGTGCGCCTCCTGCACCGTGCCGGTGCTCGGGGCGTCGATCATCACCGCGTCGTCGCTGACCGACGCCAGCGCGTTCGGGCCCGGCCCGGTCAGCGCCCACGTGGTCAGGCCCAGCTCGTGCGCGGTCTTCGCCGCCGCGCACACGTTCTGGCTGCGGCCGCTGGTGGACAGCGCCACCAGCACGTCACCGGGGCGGCCGTGCGCGCGGACCTGGCGGGCGAACACCTCGTGGTCGCCGTAGTCGTTGACGATCGCGGTGGCCGCCGAGGTGTCGGCGTGCAGGGCGATCGCGGACAGCGGCTGCCGGTCGCTGACGAACCGGCCGACCAGCTCGCCGGTCAGGTGCTGGGCCTCGGCGGCGCTGCCGCCGTTGCCGCAGGCGAGCAGCCGTCCACCGGCCCCGAGCACCTCGGCGAGGTGACGACCCCACGCCTCGATCCTCGGTGCCAGCGCGGTCAGATCCCGCATGGTCGCGGCCAACGCCGCGAACCGCTCTTCGATCACGCTGCACCTCCTAGTTTCTCCACGGCCCGCAGGACCTCCTCGGGCGGAACCCGGTCCAGGCACGGGTGCCCGGGCACCGGACAGCTCCGGGCCCGGGTGTCACGGCAGGGCGCGTCCTGATCGCCGAGCAGGACGAGCGGCACCCCGTAGGGCGCCCACCGCGCGGCCGGCACCACGGGCGCGAACAGCGACACGACGGGGGTGCCGACGGCCGCGGCGAGGTGCGCCGGCCCGGTGTTGGGGGCGACGGTCACGCGCGCCCCGGCGAGCACGGCGGCGAGGCCGTGCAGATCGGTCTTGCCTGCCAGGTCCAGGCCGTGGTCACCGGCGACCCGGGCGGTCAGGTCGCGTTCGGCCGGGCCGCCGGTGACGACGACCCGGTATCCGGATTCGGCGAGCAGCCGGACGACCTCCGCGTTGTGCTCGGCGGGGTACTGGCGGGCGGGCACCGACGCGGCCGGGTGCACCACGACGTAGCCGGGTTCGCCGACCAGGCCGGACACGTCCGGCAGCGGCTCGCGCACGGCCAGGCGCCCGTCGTCGCCGGGCGGCAGCTCGAACCCGGCGGCCCGCGCCAGCGACAGGGCGCGCTCGGCCTCGGGCGGGTCGCCCTCGACGCGGTGCCGCAGGTCCAGCAGCGAGCCCGGGTAGTCCTCGCAGATCGCGCCGATCCACGGCACCCCGCACTCCCGCAGGATCAGGGCGAGCGGCAGCGGCGACTGGTGGAACGACGTCACGATCAGGGCCGCGTCCGGTTGCGCCGCGCGGATGTGCGCGCGCAGCTCGGCCAGGTGGGCGGGGGTCACCGCGGGCGGCTGCGGGTCGATCCACGGCGCGCACCACTCGACGACCTCGTCGACGCCGGGCCCGAGCTCGGCGGCCGCCCGCCCGTGCGGCCCGGCCAGGAACGTGACCGACTCCGCCCGCGCGGCGACGGCGCGCACCAGCGGCCCGGACAGCAGGACGTCACCCGCGTTGTCCAGCCGCGCCACCAGAACCCGTGACCTCACCACGCCCGGTCCCCCATCGCCAGCCCGACCGCCTCGGCCAGGTCACCCGCCACCAGCGCGTCCCGCCGCGCGGCTTCGATCTCCGCGGCCCGCGTGCGGGGAGTCGGCACGAGGACACCGCGCGCGCCCGCGGCGCGCGCGGCCTCGATGTCGGCGCCGATGTCCCCGATCAGCACGCAGTCCTCGGGACGCACCCCGAGCGCCAGCGCGGCACGGGTCACCAGGCCCGGCTTCGGCTTGCGGCAGCAGCAGCCGTCGCCGTCGGCGTGCACGCACACCTGCCAGGTGCCGAACGGCCCGAGCAGCTCCTCGACCCGCGCGTTGACCGCGGCCAGCTCCGCCGGCGTGATCAGCCCGCGGGCCACGCCGGACTGGTTGCTGACCACCCCGACCGGGACACCGGCGGCGCGCAGGCGGCGCAGCACGTCCTCGGCTCCGGGCACGGGGCGGACCAGCTCCGGGTCGTTGTTGTAGGGCTCGTCGTGGATGAGGGTGTCGTCGCGGTCGAACAGGATCGCCCTGGCCGCCGGGCGCGGGCGGCGGACGCGCACCTCCCCGGCGAGCCGGTGGCCCAGCGCGGCGGGCGGGATCAGCACGCTCGTGACCGCCATCTTCGCCAGTTCCTCCGGAGTTTTCGGCCCGGGCAGGATGCGGTGGAGCGCGAACTCGGCGGTGAGGCCGAGCCAGGCGATACCGGCGAAGGCGGCGGGGGTGGGCCGGCG
>NZ_PQHW01000186.1 GCF_003385215.1 Amycolatopsis thermalba
GGCAGTTCCAGCCCTGGAACAGGTACTGCATCGTCACCGTCATCTCACCGTAGGCACCACCGATCAGCTCCTGCAGCTTCCGGGCGTAATACGGGTCCGGACGCTCCGGCTTCGCCTCGAACTGCAGCAGTTTCGTGTGTCGGAACACAGAGATCTCCTTGGGAAACGAAGGAAAGTTGCATTTCGGTACGCGTACGCAGACGGAGGGCTTCCCCCGCACGCGCCGGTTATTCGTGTTCACGCCGCCGACTTGCGGATCCCACCCCGATGAACTATGCATGAGTCATGCATGATGAGCGGCTGGCGAATCTCCTCGGCGCGCTCGCGCTGACGGTGAACGACCTCGCCCTCACCGACGCGACCGCCGCCGCGGGCACCAGCGTGAGCGGTTCGGCGGCGCTGGTGGTGCTGTCCACCGCGCCCGGGCTGTCGGTGACGGAGCTGGGGCGGAGGGTGGGGCTGAGCCAGCCCGCCGCGGCGCGGATGGTGGACGTGCTGGAGCGGCGGGGCCTGGTGGAGCGGCGGCCCACGCTCGCCAGGGCGGTCGCCGTGCACCTGACGCCGACGGGCGCCGAGGCGGCCGCGCGGATCCTCGGCGAGCGCGGCGGACGGCTCGGCTCGCTGGCGGCCGCGCTCGACGAACGGGAGCGGGAGGTGTTCGCGGAGCTGGCCGGAAAGCTGCTGACGGCGGCCTACGAGCAACTCCCCGAGGCCGACCGCCTGTGCCGCCTGTGCGACCGCGCGGCCTGCACCGCCGAGGGCGAGACCTGCCCGGTGGGCGCGGCCTGCCGGGCGCGGGAGGCGGGGGAATGAGGGGTGACTTCGGGTGCCGGTGGCGCGCCGCGCCGCGGCGAGGTGGCCGGGGTGCGAGCGGCGGCGGCCGGGGGCCGCATGCCGGTGCCGCGCGGCGGCCGGTGCGCATCAGTGGCGGCCGGGGCGCGTCCGTGGACGGCCCGCGCCCGCGTGCCGCTGCGGCGCGGCCGCGTGCGACGGTGGTGGCCACTTCGCCGGGTGCGGGAGGCCGCCGATGACCGGTGAGCTTCTGGCGCTCGCCTCCGCTGGGTGCTTCGGCGTCACGCACTTCGTCAACGGGGTGATCGCTCGCCGGGCGCCCGGCCTCACCGTTTCGCTGTACGCGCAGCTCGGTGGCACCCTCGTCACGCTCGTCGTCGCGGTCGTCTGGTCCCCGCCCGGCCTCACGGGGCTCCTGTGGGGCGCGCTGTCCGGCGTCGGCACCGGCATCGGCGTCGCGTTCCTCTACCGCGCCATGAGCCGGGACGCGTTGAGCGTCGTGGTGCCCGTCAGCGACGTCGGGGCCGTCGTGCTGCCCGTCGTCGCCGGGCTCGCCTTCCTCGGGGAACGGCCCTCGCCCGCGGCGATCGCCGGCATCGTGCTCGCCCTGCCCGCCATCTGGCTCGTCTCCGGCGGCGGGCGGCCCACCGGCCCCGGCATCCGCTACGCGCTCATCGCCGGAGCGGGCTTCGCCGTCCAGTTCCTCGCCATGAAACCCGTGCCCCAGGATGCCGGGCTGTGGCCGATCGTGGTCAGCCGCGCCGCCTCCGTGGCCGCCATCCTGCCGCTCGTGCTCACCACGCGGACCCCGCTCACGCTGCGTCCCCGCCTCGCCTGGCCGGCCGCCGCCGCGGGCGCCCTGGGCAGCGTCGCGATCGTGCTCTACTGGGTCGCCACCCACCAGCAGCTGCTGGCCGTCGCGACCGTCCTGGCCGCCCTCTACCCGGCCATCCCCGTGGTGCTCGCACTGCTCTTCCTGGGTGAACGCCTCAGCCGGAAGCAGACTCTCGGTGTCTGCGGGGCCGCCGCCGCGCTGGCGCTGTTAGCCCTGGCGTAGGAGAAGTACCTCCGTAGCGTTTTGAAGTGACTCCGCCGGGTAGGAGAAGCGCATGCGCGGGCATGCGGTGGTCACGGGCGGAGCGGGTTTCGTCGGCTCCCACCTGTGCGACCGCCTGCTCGCCCGCGGCATGCGCGTCACCTGCGTGGACAACCTGTGCACCGGCACCACCGGCAACATCGCGCACCTCACCGGGAAGGACTTCCACTTCGTGGAGGCCGACGTCTCCCGCGGGCTGGACGTCGGCGGCCCGGTCGACCTGGTGATGCACCTGGCCAGCCCCGCCTCGCCCCGCGACTACGACCGCCTGCCGGTGGAAACGCTGCAGACCGGCGCCGCGGGCACCAACCACGCCCTGGACCTCGCCGAGGCCACCGGCGCCCGGTTCGTGCTCGCCTCCACCAGCGAGGTCTACGGCGACCCGCGCGAGCACCCGCAGCGCGAAAGCTACTGGGGCAACGTCAACCCGGTCGGCCCGCGCAGCGTCTACGACGAGGCGAAACGCTACGCCGAAGCGCTCACCGCCGCCTACCGCCGCACCCGCGGCGTGAACACTGGCATCGCGCGCATCTTCAACACCTACGGCCCGCGCATGCGCCCCGGCGACGGGCGGGCGATCCCCACGTTCATCAAGCAGATCCTCACCGGCGAACCGGTCACCGTCGCCGGTGCGGGCACCCAGACCCGTTCCCTGTGCTATGTGGACGACACCGTGGACGGCCTGCTGGCACTGGCGGACAGCGATTTCCCGGGCCCGGTCAACCTCGGCAACCCGCACGAACTCCAGATCCGCCACCTGGTGGGGGAGATCCAGCGGCTGGCCGGCACGACCGTGCCGGTGCGCAGCATCCCCGCCCCGGTGGACGATCCGCAACGACGGTGCCCGGACATCGCCGTCGCGCAACGGGAACTGGGCTGGCAGCCGCGCGTGGAGCTGCACGAGGGCCTGCGCCGGACCCTGGAGTGGTTCGCCGCCCACCTCAGTCTCGTTTAGACGCGGAGTAGCAGGGGTAGCGCTAAGTAGCAGTAGTGACGGGATGTGGAGGTAACGAGCTTGCGGGTCCTCGGGATCAACGCGGTGTTCCACGATCCGGCCGCCGCCCTCGTGGTGGACGGCCGGGTGGTCGCCGCCGCCGAGGAAGAGCGGTTCAGCCGCCGCAAACACGGCAAACGCCCGGTTCCCTTCTCCACCTGGGAACTCCCCGAGCAGGCGGCCCGCTGGTGCCTGGCGCAGGCCGGGATCGAACCCCGCGACCTGGACGCGGTGGGCTATTCCTACGACCCCGATCTGGTCGACCACGACCTCGACGGCGTCGACCCGGGCTGGGAGGAGCTGCGCACCACGTTCGCGCGGCGCGCCCCGAACTTCCTGAAGACGGCACTGCCCGGCCTGAACCCGGGCAAGGTGCGGTTCGTCCGCCACCACGTCGCGCACGCCGCGTCCAGTGGCCTGGCCGCTCCGTTCGGTGACGCCGCCGTGCTGGTCGCGGACGGGCGCGGTGAGGCGACCTCCTACCTGGCCGGGGAGTACCGCGACGGCAAGCTGGTCGAGCTGGCCGCGCAGCGGCTCCCGCACTCGCTCGGGCTGCGCTACGAGGACCTCACCGAGCACCTCGGGTTCGCGCGCTCCAGCGACGAGTACAAGGTGATGGCCCTGGCCTCGTACGGGAAACCGCGGTTCGCCGACGCGCTGCGCGCGGAGATCGCCGCGCTCGGTGACGGCGGTTTCCGCGCCGCGCCGGTGGATCTGTCCCGGTTCGCGCCCCGCCGCGAGCCCGGCGCGGACTTCCGGCCCGCGCACGCCGACCTCGCCGCGAGCATGCAGCAGCGGATCGAGGAGGTCCTGCTCGACCTCGCCCGGTGGCTGCACCTGCAGACCGGGCAACGGAACCTGACGATGGCCGGCGGCATCGCCCTCAACTGCGTGGCCAACACCCGGCTGCTCGCCGAGGGCCCGTTCGACGACATCTGGGTGCAACCGGCCGCCGGCGACGCGGGCACCGCGCTCGGCGCCGCCCTGCACCTGGCCGCGGAACTGGGCGAACCCGCCGCGCCGATGCCGGGCGCCGACCTCGGCCGCGGGTTCACCGACGCCGAGATCCAGCACGCGCTCGACGTCGCCCGGCTGCCCTACGAACGGCCGGACGACCTCGCGGCCACCGTGGCGCAGGCGCTCGCCGCCTGCGAGGTCGTGGCGTGGTTCCAGGGCCGCGCCGAGTTCGGCCCGCGCGCGCTGGGCCACCGCTCGCTGCTCGCGCACCCCGGCCACCAGCGCAACCTGGAACGCCTCAACGACGTCAAGGGCCGCGAGCAGTTCCGCCCCGTCGCGCCGATGGTGCTCGCCGACCGCGCGCGGGAGCTGTTCGAACGCGGCCCGGTGCCCAGTCCCTACATGCTGTTCGTGCACGACGTCCGTCCGGAGTGGAGGGACCGCATCCCGGCCGTGACGCACGTGGACGGCACGGCGCGGATCCAGACGGTGGACCCGGCCACCGAGCCGCTGGTCGCGCGCATGCTCGGCGAATTCGCCGCCCGCACCGGGATTCCCGTCGTGGTCAACACGAGCCTGAACACCGCGGGCCGCCCGATGGTCGACTCGCCGCGTGACGCGCTGGAGTGCTTCGGATCGAGCCCGATCGACCTGCTGGCGATCGGCCCGTTCGTGGTGCGGAGGCCGGCATGACCGCCTACACCGTGGTTGTCCCGACGACCGGCCGGGACAGCCTCCGGGCCCTGTTGTCCGCGCTGGACCACGGGATCGGGCCGGCCCCGGCCGAGGTCGTCCTCGTCGACGACCGCCCCGAACCGGGCGAGCTGCCGCTGCCCGACACGACCCTGAAGGTGCGCGTGCTGCGCTCGGGCGGCCGGGGCCCGGCCGCGGCGCGCAACGTGGGCTGGCGCGCGGCGGACACCGAGTGGATCGCCTTCCTCGACGACGACGTGCGCCCGACCGCCGACTGGCCGTCCCGCCTGGTGACCGACCTGGAGTCGCTGGCCTCCGACGTGGCGGCCTCGCAGGGCCGGATCATCGTGCCCGGCCCGACCGGCGGCCGCCGGCCCACCGACGAGGAACGCGACACGGCCGGGCTCGCCACCGCGGAGTGGATCACCGCGGACATGGCCTACCGGCGCGCGGTCCTCGCCGCCGTCGGCGGGTTCGACGAGCGGTTCCCGCGGGCCTTCCGCGAGGACGCCGACCTCGCGCTGCGCGTGCGGCAGGCCGGGTGGCGGCTGGAGCGCGGCACGCGCCGGACGTTGCACCCGGCGCGCCGCGGCGGGTTCTTCGCCAGCCTGCGCGCCCAGCGCGGCAACGCCGACAACGCCCTGATGCGCCGCAAGTTCGGTCCACAGTGGAGGGAGTTGTGCGCGGCCGGGCCGGGCCGTCTGGGCCGTCACGCGCTCACCACCCTCGGCGGCGCGGCCGCGCTCGCGTTCGCCGCCGCCCGCCGGCCCCCCCCCCCCCCCCCCCCTCATACACATCTGACGCTGCCGCCGCATAGAGAGGTGTACACACC
>NZ_PQHW01000187.1 GCF_003385215.1 Amycolatopsis thermalba
AGCCCTGCGCTACCGGCGGCCGGCAACGCGACAGCACCGACTACCCCAACCAGACCTCCCCCGCCCCCGATCCACAGCCGGTCTTTGGTCGCCGATCAGGCGTGTCAAGGTACTCTTTCCCGCCTTGGCACGCCTGCTCGGCGACTGAAACACAATCAGGCATCGGGGGCGGGGGTGGTCGGAAGGTGACCGTTCGGCGCCGTGAGGCGCTTTAACCGCCCGCAGGGCGGGCTCCTCGCCTGCCCAAAAGCAAGACTAAAGATCAAAAGATGTCCTCGCCGGACGGGCAGGCTCCGGGATGACGGGGAATGCAGGAACCTCGCCTTGGCGAGGTGGTCGCTGGGTGGTCATCCCGTCGCCTTCCGGTTTGTGCATATCACCTTGAGCCAGGGCCGCAAGGTTGGCATGGTCGGCCGCCGGTTGGCGGCCTGGGTTGCGGCCCTGGCTCAAGGTGATCGTCACGTGTCAGGCGACGGGATGACCACCCAGCTACCTGGGCCGCTGACGGCGCTGGCGCGCCGTCAGCGGCCCAGGTATCCGCCCATCGTTTTGAAGTGCTGCGTGGCCGCCAGCTCCGTGCCGTCTTCCAGACGTACCCGCTCGATCACCAGGCCGTGGTTCTTCCCGAAGCGGGCGTCCGCGCCGGCGACGATCACCACGCCTTCTCCCTCCGGGATGAAGATGCGGCCGGGCGTGCCGCCGTACCGTCCCTTCGAGACGGATGCCTTGATCACCCGGATCGTCTGTCCCTTGTGGGTGGTGAAGGCGTTCGGGTACGGGTCGGACTGGGCGCGGACCAGGCGGTCGATGTCTTCGGCCGGCCAGGTCCAGTCGATGCGGCTGTCCTCAATGGATCGCTTGTGGAAGAAGCTCGCCTTGGAGCGGTCCTGCGGCACCGGCTCGTAGTCGCCCGATTCGAGCTTCGCCAGTGCCTCCGACACCACCGGGGCGATCAGGTCCACGGTGCGGTGGAACAGATCGGTGACCGTGTCCCGCGGACCGACCTCGACGGCCCGCTGCAGGATGATGTCGCCCGCGTCCAGTTCGTCGTTCATCATGTGCGCGGTTACGCCGACCTCATTCTCCCCGTTGATCAGCGCCCAGATCAGCGGGGAGAAACCGGCGTAGGCGGGCAACAGCGAATCGTGCACGTTGAGGGTGCCCCGGGGCGGCAGGTTGAAGATCTCCGGCGGCAGCCAGGTGCGCCAGTTGTTCGCCACAATGATCTCCGGCTCGGCCTCCTTGAGCCGCGCCGCCACCTCGTCGTCCGGGCGGTTGCGCTCGATCACCGGAACACCGTTCTCCCGCGCGAGTTCCGCGACCGAGTCGGACCAGATCTTCTCGTACGCGTGGTCGCTCTTCGGGTGCGTCACGACGAGCACCACCTCGTGACCGGCGTCCAGCAGTGCACGCAGCGTGCGGTGCCCCCACGTCTGGTAGCCGAACATCGCGACCCGCATCGGTCCTCCTCGTTCCGGGATCAACATCACGCCCGAATGTAGTAGTTAAGCCTCCCCTAACTTAGGTTAGGGTTGCCTCGGTTGTACATCTACGGATAGGACGGGCATGCCAGAACCGCAGGAAGTTCCGGTCTACGACCTGGTCGGGGTCGGCTTCGGCCCTTCGAATCTCGCGCTGGCGATCGCCGTCACCGAGCACAACGCCGGCGGCGGGGCGGCGGTCACCGCGCACTTCCTGGAGCGGCAGCCGCGCTTCGGCTGGCACCGGGGGATGCTGCTGGACAACGCCACGATGCAGGTGTCGTTCCTCAAGGACCTCGTCACCATGCGCAACCCGGCCAGCGAGTTCAGCTTCCTGTCCTACCTGCACAGTCAGGGGCGCCTCGTCGACTTCATCAACCACAAGAACCTCTTCCCGCTGCGGATCGAGTTCCACGACTACCTGGAGTGGTCGGCCGCCAAGGTGGACGACCTCGTCTCCTACGGCCGCGAGGTCGCCGGGATCACGCCGGTTCCGGGCGAGGAAACGTTGTTCGACGTGCGGACCACCGACGGGCAGGTGTTCCGCGCCCGCAACGTCGTGTTCGGCACCGGGCTGCGGCCGAACCTCCCCGAGGGCGTCACGACCAGTGACCGGATCTGGCACAACCACCAGCTGCTGCACCGGATCGGCAAGGTGACCGACCCCGAGCGGTGCGTCGTCGTCGGCGCCGGGCAGAGCGCCGCCGAGGTCACCGCCTTCCTGCACGACAGGTTTCCGCGGGCCGAGGTGTGCTCGGTGTTCGCCCGCTACGGTTACAGCCCGTCGGACGACAGCTCGTTCGCGAACCGGATCTTCGACCCGGAAGCGGTCGACGCGTTCTACACCGCGCCGGAGGACGTCAAGCGTCGGCTGATGGACTACCACGGCAACACGAACTACTCGGCCGTGGACCTCGACCTCATCGACGACCTGTACCGCCGCGTGTACCGCGAGAAGGTGCAGGGCGTGCAGCGGCTGCGGATCTTCAACGCGTGCCGCCCGATCGACGTCGACGAGACCGAGTCCGGTGTCCGCATGGCGATCGAGTCCCTGACCACGGGCGAGAAAACGGTGCTGGACGCGGACCTCGTCGTCTACGCGACCGGATACCGTCCGGCCGATCCGACGTCACTGCTCGGCGAGCTGGCCGCGAAGTGCCGCCGCGACGAGCAGGGCCGTCTGCGCGTCGAGCGCGACTACCGGCTGGTGGCCCCGGACGTCAAGGCCGGGCTGTACCTGCAGGGCGGCACCGAGCACTCGCACGGCATCACCGCCTCCCTGCTCTCCAACACCGCGGTGCGGGTCGGCGAAATCCTGCGCTCGATCCTCGACCGGCGGGAACCGTCGTTCGACTGGCCGGCCGAATACGCGGTCAGTGGTGTGAAAACCGAGGAGTGGGCGTGACCGAGTACGACCTCGAGACCTTTGGATCGGTGGCTGAGCCACTGAGCCTCGTGACCAGGCTGGCGCGTGCCGGGTTCGACGACTACGTCGTCTACGAGCGGGACGGCGTGTGGACGTTCGCGGGTGGGGCGCTCGCGACGGTGTCACTCGACGCCGAGCGAGTGCGCATCTCGTACGGCGGCGAGGTGACCGATCGTGCGTGGACCGGGTCGCCGGGCGAGGCCATGCGGTGGGCGCTGGCGGAACTGCCCGTCACGGGATGGAACGCCTACGGCCGCGTGCACTTCTCGTTCGCCGGGCTGGTGCCGGGGCTGGGACTGCGGGGCGCCGCGACCCCACCGGGCGAGGTGGTGCGGGTGATCGTGCCGCGCACCGAGGTGCGGCTCGACGGGCACACGGTCGGCATCCGCGGCGTGGACGCCGCCGAGCGGGCGCGGGTCCGCGAAATCCTCGAAGCGTCGTTCGCGGCGGACCAGCCACAACCGGCCGAAGTGGACGTCCGGGCCGGTGGCGAGAGCTACCGCGAGCGGGTCGCGCAGGCGGTCAAGGAGATCCGGCAGGGCCAGTACCAGAAGGTGATCCTGTCCCGGGTCGTGCGGATCCCGTTCCCGGCCGACCTGGTCGCGACCTACGAACTCGGGCGGCGCGGCAACACCCCGGCCCGGTCGTTCCTGCTGCGGCTGGGCGGTGCCGAGGCGGCCGGGTTCAGCCCGGAGATCGTGGTGTCGGTCGACGCGAGTGGTCAGGTCACGACGCAGCCACTGGCCGGCACGCGCGCGTTCGGCCGGGGCGCCGCGGCGGACGCGGCCGCGCGGGCCGAGCTCGAGTCGGACCCCAAGGAGGTGTTCGAGCACGCCGTGTCGGTGCGGACCGCGCAGGAGGAGATGCGGCGGGTGTGCGTGCCGGAGTCGGTGCGGGTCGGCGACTTCATGGGCATCAAGGAGCGGGGCAGCGTGCAGCACCTGGCTTCGCTGGTGAACGGGGACCTCGCGGACGGCCGGTCGGCGTGGGACGCGCTGGAGGCGGTCTTCCCGGCGGTGACCGCGTCCGGCATCCCCAAGCGCGAGTCCCTGGACGCGATCTCCCGGATGGACGATCCGCGCGGGTTGTACAGCGGCGCGGTGATAGCGCTTTCCCACGACGGCGCCCTGGACGCGGCGCTGGTGCTGCGGGCGGTGTACCAGGAGGGTGCGCAGGCGTGGCTGCGCGCGGGCGCCGGGATCGTCGCGGACTCGACGCCCGAGCGTGAGTTCGAGGAAACCTGCGAGAAGCTGGGTTCGGTGGCGCCGTTCGTGGTGCGCGCCTGACTCGTGAAAAAGGCCCCGGGGTTGCCCGGGGCCTTTTTCAGCGGCGGCGCCAGAGTAGCCAGCCGAGGTAGGCGCCACCGAGCGCGGCGGTCGCCACCCCGACCGGCAGCGTCGACGAGCCGGCGATGCGCTGGGCGACGAAGTCCGCGGCCAGCACCAGCAACGCGCCCATCCATGCGGCTGGGAGGATGCCCGCGCCGGCGGCCCTGGTCAGGCGCTTGGCCAGCTGGGGCGCGGTGAGGGAGACGAAGGCGATCGGCCCGGACGCGGCGGTCGCGATCGCGCAGGCCGCCGTGCCGACGACCAGCAGGTAGACGCGGCTGCGTTCGACCGGGACGCCGAGCGCGGCCGCGGCGTCGTCGCCCATTTCGAGCATGTCCAGCCGTCGCGCGCCGGCGAGCAGCAGCGGGATCAGCGCGACCAGGGCGATCGCCAGTGGCCAGAACTGGGTCCAGCCGAGGTTGTTGAGGCTACCGGTGAGCCAGACCGTCGCGCGGGCGACGTCGGCGAGCTGGGCGTTGACGATCAGGTAGAAGTTGACGGCCTGGAGGATCGCGCTGACGCCGATGCCGACCAGGACCAGGCGGGAGCCGCGGACGCCGCGCTGCCAGGCGAGCAGGTAGACGGCGAGCGCGGTGACCAGCCCGCCGGCGAGGGCGCCGCCGGAGACGGCCAGGGTGCCGCCGCCGAAGAGCAGGATGATCAGCAGGCCGCCGGTGGTGGCGCCGTAGTTGAACCCGATGATGTCCGGGCTGCCGAGCGGGTTGCGCGACAGGCTCTGGAAGACGGCGCCGCTCATGCCGAGCGCGGCCCCGACGGCCAGCGCGATGAGCACGCGGGGCAGCCGGAGGTCGAGCACGGCGAAGTTCGTGATGCGGCTGCCATTGCCGAGCAAGGTGCGAACGACATCGAGCGGCGCGACGGCGATCGACCCGGTGCCCAGGGCGAGCACCCCGAAGACGACGACCGCGACCGCAAGGGCGACACAAACGAGGAGCGAGCGTCGGTTGGCGGGATGGGGCGCCGTGCGGGCCTTGGTGAGGAGCTGGGTCATGAGGGGGCCGCCTCGTGGTGGTGCGAGTGGGCGGGTGGTGTGGGTGTGGTTGGGCC
>NZ_PQHW01000188.1 GCF_003385215.1 Amycolatopsis thermalba
GTGTTCGGCGGTGTCCTACTCTCCCACACCCGCGGGGGTGCAGTACCATCGGCGCTGGCAGGCTTAGCTTCCGGGTTCGGAATGGGACCGGGCGTTTCCCTGCCGCCATGACCACCGAAACTCTGTGAAACAACCACAGGTGTGGTGTGGTGTCTCAGAGTTGCAGAGCGGATGCGTAGCAGCTTCGTGGGCAAGTCCTCGGCCTATTAGTACCAGTCCACTCAAAAACACATTACTGTGCGTCCATGTCTGGCCTATCAACCCAATCGTCTCTTGGGGGCCTTAACCCACAAAGGGGTGGGAGACCTCATCTAGGAACAGGCTTCCCGCTTAGATGCCTTCAGCGGTTATCCCTTCCGAACGTAGCTAACCAGCCATGCCACTGGCGTGACAACTGGCATACCAGAGGTTCGTCCGTCCCGGTCCTCTCGTACTAGGGACAGCCTTCCTCAAGTCTCCTACGCGCGCGGCGGATAGGGACCGAACTGTCTCACGACGTTCTAAACCCAGCTCGCGTGCCGCTTTAATGGGCGAACAGCCCAACCCTTGGGACCTACTCCGGCCCCAGGATGCGACGAGCCGACATCGAGGTGCCAAACCATGCCGTCGATATGGACTCTTGGGCAAGATCAGCCTGTTATCCCCGGGGTACCTTTTATCCGTTGAGCGACATCCCTTCCACCAGGAGATGCCGGATCACTAGTCCCTGCTTTCGCACCTGCTCGACCCGTCAGTCTCACAGTCAAGCTCCCTTGTGCACTTACACTCAACACCTGATTGCCAACCAGGCTGAGGGAACCTTTGGGCGCCTCCGTTACCTTTTAGGAGGCAACCGCCCCAGTTAAACTACCCACCAGGCACTGTCCCTGAACCCGATCAGGGCCCTAGGTTAGATTCCCAATCCGACCAGAGTGGTATTTCAACAACGACTCCACCACCACTAGCGTGACGGCTTCACAGTCTCCCACCTATCCTACACAAGCCGAACCGAAAACCAATACCAAGCTATAGTAAAGGTCCCGGGGTCTTTCCGTCCTGCCGCGCGTAACGAGCATCTTTACTCGTAGTGCAATTTCACCGGGCCTGTGGTTGAGACAGCCGGAAAGTCGTTACGCCATTCGTGCAGGTCGGAACTTACCCGACAAGGAATTTCGCTACCTTAGGATGGTTATAGTTACCACCGCCGTTTACTGGCGCTTAAATTCTCAGCTTCGCCCCAAAGGAGCTAACCGGTCCTCTTAACGTTCCAGCACCGGGCAGGCGTCAGTCCATATACCTCGTCTTACGACTTCGCATGGACCTGTGTTTTTAGTAAACAGTCGCTTTCCGCTGGTCTCTGCGGCCAACTCACCCTAGCCCGCACGGGGCTTCAAGTGCTTTGGCCCCCCTTCTCCCGAAGTTACGGGGGCATTTTGCCGAGTTCCTTAACCACAGTTCACCCGACCGCCTTAGTATTCTCTACCTGACCACCTGTGTCGGTTTGGGGTACGGGCCGCACATGTTCTCGCTAGAGGCTTTTCTCGGCAGCAGAGGATCACCCTACTTCGCCTCAACGGCTACGCATCACGTCTCACCCTCAACGGGACACGGATTTACCTATGTCCCAGGCTACACGCTTACACCAGTACAACCACTCACTGGCGGAGCTACCTTCCTGCGTCACCCCATCGCTTGACTACTACACACTCAGGCCCCACGCTCACCGATCTCAACCCGAAGGTCTCCACCGGCTCGGGTGGTTAGTATCATGCGCCTCATCATGGGCGAACATACGCGGGTACGGGAATATCAACCCGTTGTCCATCGACTACGCCTGTCGGCCTCGCCTTAGGTCCCGACTTACCCTGGGCAGATTAACTTGACCCAGGAACCCTTGGTCATCCGGCGGCAGAGTTTCTCACTCTGCATTCGCTACTCATGCCTGCATTCTCACTCCCACACCCTCCACGACTGAGTTCCCTCGCCGCTTCCCTGGATGCAGGACGCTCCCCTACCCAACAACACCACTAGATACTCGCCTCAAGGACGAGAACCGATGTATTGTGTCATTGACACGGCTTCGGCGGTGTACTTCAGCCCCGCTACATTATCGGCGCAGGACCACTTGACCAGTGAGCTATTACGCACTCTTTCAAGGATGGCTGCTTCTAAGCCAACCTCCTGGTTGTCTCGGCGACCCCACATCCTTTCCCACTAAGCACACACTTAGGGGCCTTAGCCGGTGTTCTGGGCTGTTTCCCTCTCGACGACGAAGCTTATCCCCCGCCGTCTCACTGCCGCACTCTCACGTGATGGTATTCGGAGTTTGGTTGACTTCGGTAACCCGGTAAGGCCCCTAGGCCATCCAGTAGCTCTACCCCCACCACGAAACATGCGACGCTGCACCTAAATGCATTTCGGGGAGAACCAGCTATCACGGAGTTTGATTGGCCTTTCACCCCTACCCACAACTCATCCCCCAGGTTTTCAACCCTGGTGGGTTCGGCCCTCCACGAGGTCTTACCCTCGCTTCAGCCTGGCCATGGGTAGATCACTCCGCTTCGGGTCTAGACCACGCGACTCACACGCCCTCTTCAGACTCGCTTTCGCTACGGCTACCCCACACGGGTTAACCTCGCCACGCAGCACTAACTCGCAGGCTCATTCTTCAAAAGGCACGCCATCACAATCAAACGATCGCTCTGACGGCTTGTAGGCACACGGTTTCAGGTACTCTTTCACTCCCCTCCCGGGGTACTTTTCATCTTTCCCTCACGGTACTCGTCCGCTATCGGTCACCAGGAAGTATTTAGGCTTACCGAGTGGTCCCGGCAGATTCACAGCAAATTCCACGAGCTCGCTGCTACTCGGGAACACCACCACACCACACCAACACAGCTTTCGCGTACGGGACTCTCACCCACTCCGGTCCACCATCCCAGGCGGTTCCACTAGCCATGCAGCACGATGCCAGAACTGTCAGATTCTGGAAGATGGATCCCACAACCCCGCACACACAACCCCTGACAGGTATCACATGCGCACGGTTTAGCCTCCTCCGCTTTCGCTCGCCACTACTCACGGAATCACTAGTGTTTTCTCTTCCTACGGGTACTGAGATGTTTCACTTCCCCGCGTTCCCTCCACGCACCCTATATATTCAGGTACGGGTAACACCTCATAACAGGTGCTGGGTTTCCCCATTCGGACACCCTCGGATCACAGCTCGGTTGACAGCTCCCCGAGGCTTATCGCAGCCTCCCACGTCCTTCATCGGCTCCTGATGCCAAGACATCCACCATGTGCCCTTAACAACTTGACCACAAAGATGCTCGCATCCACTCTGCAATTCTCAAACACCACACCCAGAAACAACACACCGTGTTGCCTCAGGACCCAACAGCGTAAAGATGAACACCCACCACCCGGCCCCTCCGATGCCCGTTCCACGCCAACCGAAGCCGGCAGTACTAGACACATCCTCGAAGCAGGTGATGAGCATCAGCCAGTCGTCCACAATTCCTCGAGCAACCAGACAGTGCCACAGTCGGACACTGAGCCTGGCCACTCCACTCACCATCGGCGAGTGGATGTGTTGTGCTCCTTAGAAAGGAGGTGATCCAGCCGCACCTTCCGGTACGGCTACCTTGTTACGACTTCGTCCCAATCGCCAGTCCCACCTTCGACCACTCCCTCCCTTACGGGTTGGGCCATGGGCTTCGGGTGTTACCGACTTTCATGACGTGACGGGCGGTGTGTACAAGGCCCGGGAACGTATTCACCGCAGCGTTGCTGATCTGCGATTACTAGCGACTCCGACTTCACGCAGTCGAGTTGCAGACTGCGATCCGAACTGAGACCGGCTTTAAGGGATTCGCTCCACCTCACGGTATCGCAGCCCTCTGTACCAGCCATTGTAGCATGTGTGAAGCCCTGGACATAAGGGGCATGATGACTTGACGTCATCCCCACCTTCCTCCGAGTTGACCCCGGCAGTCTCCCGCGAGTCCCCGCCATTACGCGCTGGCAACACAGGACAAGGGTTGCGCTCGTTGCGGGACTTAACCCAACATCTCACGACACGAGCTGACGACAGCCATGCACCACCTGCACACCGGCCACAAGGGGGCCGACATCTCTGCCGGTTTCCAGTGCATGTCAAGCCCAGGTAAGGTTCTTCGCGTTGCATCGAATTAATCCACATGCTCCGCCGCTTGTGCGGGCCCCCGTCAATTCCTTTGAGTTTTAGCCTTGCGGCCGTACTCCCCAGGCGGGGCGCTTAATGCGTTAGCTACGGCACGGACAACGTGGAAGTCACCCACACCTAGCGCCCAACGTTTACAGCGTGGACTACCAGGGTATCTAATCCTGTTCGCTCCCCACGCTTTCGCTCCTCAGCGTCAGTATCGGCCCAGAGACCCGCCTTCGCCACCGGTGTTCCTCCTGATATCTGCGCATTTCACCGCTACACCAGGAATTCCAGTCTCCCCTACCGAACTCAAGCCTGCCCGTATCCACTGCAGGTCCGGAGTTAAGCCCCGGATTTTCACAGCAGACGCGACAAGCCGCCTACGAGCTCTTTACGCCCAATAATTCCGGACAACGCTTGCACCCTACGTATTACCGCGGCTGCTGGCACGTAGTTAGCCGGTGCTTCTTCTCCAGGTACCGTCACTTACGCTTCGTCCCTGGCGAAAGAGGTTTACAACCCGAAGGCCGTCATCCCTCACGCGGCGTCGCTGCATCAGGCTTCCGCCCATTGTGCAATATTCCCCACTGCTGCCTCCCGTAGGAGTCTGGGCCGTGTCTCAGTCCCAGTGTGGCCGGTCACCCTCTCAGGCCGGCTACCCGTCGTCGCCTTGGTAGGCCATCACCCCACCAACAAGCTGATAGGCCGCGGGCCCATCCCGTACCGCCGAAACTTTCCACCCACCAAGATGCCTCAGCAGGTCGTATCCGGTATTAGACCCCGTTTCCAGGGCTTATCCCAAAGTACAGGGCAGGTTACCCACGTGTTACTCACCCGTTCGCCACTCATCCACACCCGAAGATGCTTCAGCGTTCGACTTGCATGTGTTAAGCACGCCGCCAGCGTTCGTCCTGAGCCAGGATCAAACTCTCCAACAATGCTAGAAAATCGATCCGGCTAT
>NZ_PQHW01000189.1 GCF_003385215.1 Amycolatopsis thermalba
GAGCACACGGCGGAACGAGTCCAGGTTGCTCGCCACCACCGCGGTCCCGGCCGCCATCGCCTCGGTCAGGATCATCCCGAAGCTCTCGCCGCCGGTGTTGGGCGCGCAGTAGACGTCGACGCTGCGCTGCGCCCGCGCCCGCCGCGGGGCGCGCGGCCGGGATGTTCGCGCGGGCCGCGCGCGCCGGCCGGCGCGACTCACACCCGCCAGCAATCCGCGCGGCACCCCCGGAGGCGACGGCGCGCCTCGCGCGCCCGACGGCGTGCCTCGCGCGCCCGGCCGCGCCTTGCGTGGCGAAGATCGATCCCACCCGCGACCCCGGAACTCACGCGCCAGAGCCAAAACTCCCGCGGCGAGTGCGGAACTCGCGCTCCTGAATGTGGAACTCACGCGGCTGAGCGCAGGACTCGCGCTCCTGAATGTGGGACTCGCGTGCCTGAATGTGGAACTCGCGCGGCTGAGCGCGGGACTCGCGCGGCCGAGCGACCTTGCGCGAGTCCCACCTTCGTGGCCGCGAGTCCCACCTTCGTGGCTGCGAGTCCCACCTTCGTGGCCGCGAGTTCCCCGTTCGCGGGCGCGAACTGCCCGCTCCGCGGCGCGGGTTCCGCACGCGGCCGCGAGCGCGGAACTCGGCTCAGCGCAGTGCCGCCCGCGCCGCGGCTCCGGCGCTGCCCACGTCCAGATCCACCGTCACGAACTCGCCGTCCGCCCGGCCCCGCTCCGTCACCGCGAGCCCGATCAGCGCCAGCTCGGCCGCGAGGTCGCGCAGCGCCCACTGCTCCGGCGTCTCCGCCCCCACTGGCTCGGTCTCGTCGCGCTGCCACGCGGCCACGGCGGCCTCCGCGAGCGCGCGCGGCAGCCGGACGGTGATCCGGTGCTCCCCGATCGCCGTGCCGATCGCCGCCAGCACCTCCGCATCCTCGCGGTAGCGCGAGTACTGTCCGGTCATCCCGTGAGAATAGGCAACACACCGCCGCCCGCGCTGGTGAATTTCAGGCGTACGCGGCGGTCAGGTTCTCCGGCAGCGGGTCGTACCGCGTGTGCCGCCGGGTGAACGTCGCCGTGCCGGAGCTCAGCGAACGCAGCTCCGTGGTGTACCGCAGCAACTCGGTCGCCGGCACCTCGGCGCGGATGACGCTCCGCCCACCACCGACCGACTCGGTGCCCAGCACCCGGCCCCGCCGCGAGGACAGGTCGCCCAGCACCGCGCCCAGGTACTCGTCGGGCACCCGCACGTCGACCTCGTCCAGCGGTTCGAGCAGCACCACCCGCCTGTTCGCGGCGGCCTCCTTCAGCGCCAGCGCGCCCGCGGTCTGGAACGCCGCGTCCGAGGAGTCCACGCTGTGCGCCTTGCCGTCGACGAGCGTCACGCGCACGTCGACCACCGGGTAGCCGGCCACCAGCCCGCGCTGCAGCTGCGCCCGCACCCCCTTCTCCACGCTCGGGATGAACTGGTGCGGGATCGCCCCGCCGACGATCCGGTCCACGAACTCGAACCCGGCGCCACGCGGCAGCGGCTCGACCTCGATGTCGCACACCGCGTACTGGCCGTGCCCGCCGGACTGCTTCACGTGCCGCCCGTGCCCCTTCGCCGGGCCGGCGAACGTCTCGCGCAGGCTCGTCTTGACCGGCTCGGTGTCCACTTCGGCCCCACCGGCCCGCAGCCGCGACAACACGACGTCCGCGTGCGCCTCGCCCATGCACCACAGGACCAGCTGCGACGTCTCGGCGTTGCGCTCCAGCCGCAGCGTCGGGTCGCCGGCCACGAGCCGGGACAGGTTGCGCGCCAGGGCGTCCTCGTCGCTGCGGTTGCGGGCGACCACGGCCACCGGCAGCAGCGGCTCGGGCATCGGCCACGGGCGCATCAGCAGCGGGTGGTCGGGGGAGGAGACGGTGTCCCCGGTCTCGGCCGAGCCGACCTTGGTCAGCGCGCACAGGTCGCCGGCCACGCAGTAGGGCACCTCGCGCAGGTTCGCACCCAGCGGCGAGTACAGGTGCGCCACGCGCTCGTCGGTGTCGTGGTCCTCGTGGCCGCGCTCGGCCAGGCCGTGCCCGGACACGTGCACCGGCCGCTCGGGCCGCAGCGTCCCGGAGAACACCCGGACGAGCGACACGCGCCCGACGTAGGAGTCCACCGCGGTGCGCACCACCTCGGCGGCCAGCGGCCCGTCGGGATCGGTGTTCAGCTCCGGGTGCGGCGCGCCGTCGGGCGTGGTGACCGGCGGCAGCTTGTGCTCCAGCGGTGACGGGAACGCGCGCACGATGCCGTCGAGCACCTCCGCCAGGCCCACGCCGGTGGTCGCGCACACCGGGATGACCGGGTGGAACGACCCGCGGGCGACGGCCGTCTCCAGGTCCGCGATCAGGGTGTCCTCGCTGATCTCCTCGCCGGCGAGGTAGCGGTCCATGAGGGTCTCGTCCTCGCTCTCGGCGATGATGCCCTCGATCAGCTCGTTGCGTGCCTCGGTCAGCCGCTCCAGGTCCTCGGGCGAGGGATCGGTCAGCCGCGGCGGGAAGCCCTGCGAGTAGTCGTAGCGGCGACGGGTGATCAGCCCGACCAGGCCCGGCTCCGGCCCGCTCGCCGGCAGGTACAGCGGCAGCACGCCGGCGCCGAACGCGTCCTGGCACGCGGCGATCTCGCCCTCGGGGTCGGCGCGGTGGTGGTCCAGGCGCGAGACGATCACGGCGCGGGGCATGCCCACGGCGGCGCACTCCTCCCAGATGGCCACCGTCGCCGGGTCGACGCCCTCGGCCGAGCACACCACGAACAGGGCGGCGTCGGCGGCGCGCAGCCCGGCGCGCAGCTCGCCCACGAAGTCGGCGTACCCCGGGGTGTCGATCAGGTTGATCTTGTGGCCGGCGTGCATCACCGGCGCCACCGACAGCCCGACCGAACGCTGCTGACGCACGGCCGCCGGGTCGTGGTCGCAGACCGTGGTCCCCTCCACAACGGAACCGGCCCTGGTCACGGTGCCGGACACCGCGAGCAGGGCCTCGGTGAGGGTGGTCTTGCCGGATCCCGAGGGACCCACCAGGACCACGTTGCGGACCTTGACCGGGTCGTCCACAGCGACCGCGGCTCCGGTGTCGGCGGTGCGGGTTTGCTTGTCGGCCATGGCGGGCTCCCCGGGGGCGACGCTGTCTACAGGTGTGTCCTCGATCACACACCCGGGGAGCATGGTCCGGCAAGCCCGCGGGGTCAGGTTGCGCCTGCGGGGCGAAAAGTGGACTGCTGAGATCGCGGCGAACTGGCCTGGGGGAGCGGTCCACCAGAACCTAAACTGGACGTCGAACCCCTTCGTGTTTTCGTGAAAGGCGTCCTGTCGTGTCCGAAGTTCAGTCCAGCAGTTCCGCCGCGCCCGGGCGGGGCACCGCGCGTGTCAAGCGTGGGATGGCCGAGATGCTCAAGGGCGGCGTGATCATGGACGTCGTCACCCCCGAGCAGGCGAAGATCGCCGAGGATGCCGGCGCGGTGGCCGTGATGGCGCTGGAGCGGGTGCCCGCCGACATCCGCGCGCAGGGCGGGGTCGCGCGGATGAGCGACCCGGACCTCATCGAGGGCATCATCGGCACGGTGTCCATCCCGGTGATGGCCAAGGCGCGCATCGGCCACTTCGTCGAGGCGCAGGTGCTGCAGTCGCTCGGGGTGGACTACATCGACGAGTCCGAGGTGCTCACCCCGGCCGACTACGCGAACCACATCGACAAGTGGGCGTTCACCGTGCCGTTCGTGTGCGGGGCGACGAACCTGGGCGAGGCGCTGCGCCGCATCAACGAGGGCGCCGCGATGATCCGCTCCAAGGGCGAGGCCGGCACCGGCGACGTGTCGAACGCGACCACCCACATGCGCAAGATCCGCGCCGAGATCCGGCGGCTGACGTCGCTGCCCGAGGACGAGCTGTACGTGGCCGCCAAGGAGATGCAGGCGCCGTACGAGCTGGTGCGCGAGGTCGCGGAGAAGGGCAAGCTGCCGGTCGTGCTGTTCACCGCCGGCGGAATCGCGACGCCTGCCGACGCGGCGATGATGATGCAGCTCGGCGCCGAGGGCGTGTTCGTCGGATCGGGGATCTTCAAGTCGGGCGACCCGGCGAAGCGCGCCGAGGCGATCGTGAAGGCCACCACGTTCCACGACGACCCGGACGTGATCGCGAAGGTGTCGCGCGGCCTCGGGGAGGCGATGGTGGGCATCAACGTGGACGAGGTGCCGGAACCGCACCGCCTCGCCGAGCGCGGCTGGTAGGCGCGCTCGGCGAGGCGGGGTGCCTCCGCTTGGTGGGTGCGTTCGCTTGGTGGGCGCCTTCGCTTGGTGGGGTGCTCGCTTGGCAGGCGCCTTCGCTTGGTGGGGCCGTTCGTTTGGCGGGTGGGTTCGCCTGGCGGGTGCGTCAGGCGGGGGTGCACTCACGAGTGGACCCCTCGTGGCCTCATGACTGGCCCTCTCGCTCGGCGGCGAGCCGGTGGACACCTCGTGCGGCGACGACCGTGCCAGTCGTGCGCGCACGACTGGCTTCTTCGCCCGGGCGCGAGTGGTGCTTCTCGTGTGGGCAGGAGAGTGCCACTTGCGCGGGTGTGAGAGTGCCACTCGTGCGGCTGTGAGTGGGCAGCTCTTGGTGCGCGAGAGTGCCTGTCGTGTGGGTGCGAGTGGCGCCTGCGCGAGTGGGCGTGTCGTGGCGCGCGAGAAGGTGAGCTTGGCCCTGTGGCCCGGACACCTGACCTGAGGTGACCGTCGGTTACCGGGGAGGATGTTGCGGTGCCTGCACCACACCCGCCTGAGTTCCGTCAGCGCGCCGTCGAGTTGGCCCGTCTGGGC
>NZ_PQHW01000019.1 GCF_003385215.1 Amycolatopsis thermalba
CGGCAGCTTCAGATGTTTATAAGCGACAGGGTAGACGTAGGCCTGGATCGGCACACCGTCCGGGCCCAGGAACGTCCGCTCCCGCGGCACCGGCACGTACTCCGCCGGCGGCAGCGGGTGGGTGGGCGCGGTCAGCTCGGTCACCGCGCCGCTGTCCAGGTCCACGTGCACGACGGCGCTCTCGTGGCGCGGTCCGGCGGCGATGCCCGCGACCCCGTTCCCGTGCCGGGCCAGCGTGGCCGCCCAGCTGGTCAGGTGCTCCGCGACCGGCGTGACCGTCCCGGCGTGCTCGTCGAGCACGGCCAGCCGCCCCGAGTCGAGCACCGCGTGACGGCCGCCGCCCAGCGGCACGAACCAGTTCGCCCCGATCTTCCACAGCGGCCCGCCCAGCTCGCGCTCGCCCGGGGCGAGCGCCACCGTCGTGCCGTCGAGCCCGATCCGGTGCAGGTTCCACCAGCCGTCCGGGTCCATCAGCGCGAGCAGCGTGCCCGCGTCCGCCCACTCCACCTGACAGACCGACACGCCCGGCCCGCCGGCGAGGACCCGGTGCGGGCCGAACCCGCCGGGCCGCACCTCGGCGACGCACAGCTGCGTGGAGTCCCACGGCATGTCCGGGTGGTCCCAGCCCAGCCACACCGCGTGCCGCCCGTCCGGGGACAGCTGCGGCGCGGTCAGGAAGTGGTGGCTGGCCCCTAGTGACACGACCTCGCCGCCGGACAGCGACACCAGATCGCGGCGGATGTCGGTGCGCCGCGGCCCGGTGCTCGTCTCCCGCACCGCCCACACCGCACCGTCCGGGCCGGGACGCAGATCGCCGAACCGGACACCCTGCGGCACGTGCGGCTCCGGTGTGACCGGAACCACCTCGCCGCTGTCCAGGTCGCGCGCGTGGACCCGCTGGTCGTCCCAGTGGGTGAAGAACAGCGTCCGGCCGATCACCAGCCACGGCCGCCCGCCGTACTCGTGCACCCGGTTCCGCGCGTTCCACGGCGCGGGCAGCATCTCCTCCGCGCCGTCCTGACCAGCGCGGACCAGCGTCAGCCTGCCGCTCTCGGCGGGGCGGGCCTCGGCCCACCAGACGGTGCCGCCGACGACGTCGAGCCACTGCGCGCCACCGCCCGCGGCGGCGACGTCGGCGGCGGAGATGGGGGAGGTCCAGGTGCCGTACGGCGCGGTTTCAGCCACCGCCGCACTCTAACTAAGATGCAAGCGGGGGCGGCGGATGCCGATCATGAAACAGTGGCATAGGGTCGGGGGTGCCATGGCTCGTGTAATCCACGTCTTCCGCCAGCCCGACCGGTTCGTCGCAGGGACCGTCGGGGAACCGGGCGACCGCACTTTCTACCTGCAGGCCACCGAGGACGTCCGCACGGTGAGCGTGACGATCGAGAAGCAGCAGGTGCAGGTGCTCGCCGAACGCCTGTCCTCGCTGCTGGAGGAGATCGTCGCGCGCTTCGGCGCCGAGGTGCCCGAGACCGTGCCCGACGACCTCGTCGACGTCGATCCGCTCGAGGTGCCGGTCGAGGAGGAGTTCCGGGTCGGCACGATGGGCCTGGGCTGGGACGCCGAAACCAGCGCGGTCGTGATCGAGCTGCTCGCGATGACGGAGGGCGAGGTCGACGAGACCGTCGTGCTCGACGACACCGAGGAGGGCCCGGACGCGGTGCGCGTGTTCCTCAGCCCGGCCGCGGCGCGGGCGTTCGCCGAGCGCGCCGACCGGGTGGTGCGGGCCGGACGCAAGCCGTGCCCGCTGTGCGGCGAGCCGCTGGACCCGGAGGGCCACATCTGCCCGCGGCAGAACGGCTACCGGCGCAACACCGACCTGGCCGACGAGAGCTAGACGTGGCCCCACCGGTCGGCCCCGCCGATCCTCACGCCAGGGAGTTGCTGACCCGCGGCCGCCTGACCGTCGAAGGCCGCCTGGTCGACGCCTCCAACGTCACCCTGTTCTGCTCGGTGGAGCTGGACGGCCTCGCCGCGCAGGCGGTGTACAAGCCGGTGTCCGGGGAGCGGCCGCTGTGGGACTTCCCGGACGGCACGCTGGCCGGCCGCGAGGTCGCCACCGCCCTGCTGTCCGAGGCGGCCGGGCTGGGCAGGGTGCCGCCGACCGTGCTGCGCGACGGGCCGTTCGGCGAGGGCATGGTGCAGCTGTGGGTGGAGACCGGCGACGAGGAGCTGATCGACGTCCGGTCCCCGAAGGACGTGCCGGACGACTGGCGCATCGTGCTGCACGCCCACGACCGGTCCGGGGAGCCCGCGGTGCTCGCGCACGCCGACCACCCGGGCATGCGGGACCTGGCGGTGCTGGACATCATCGCCAACAACACCGACCGCAAGGGCGGCCACGTCCTGGTCGGCACGGACGGCACCGTGTACGGCGTCGACCACGGCATCTGCCTGCACGCCGAGCCCAAGCTGCGCACGGTGCTGTGGGGCTGGGTGGGCGACCCGCTGCCCGGCGAGACCCTGGACAAGCTGCGCGCCCTCCCGGAGAAGATCCGCGGCGACCTGGGCGAGCAGCTCGCGCCGCACCTGACGAAGCTGGAGATCAGCGCGATCGCCGAACGCGCCGAGATGCTCGTGGCGACCGGCGTGTTCCCCGAACCCGGCGACGACTGGCGCGCCATCCCCTGGCCGCTGTTCTGACCGCAGCCACCAATCCGGTGACCGCCCTCACCCGAATTCGTGACGGGCCGGTGCGTGAGCTTCCGCCCTGCCCGGTGTCTGGGCTACTGAAGCGAGTGTGAACCCGGGGAGGCTGTGCATGGGCGGGACGCGGTGACGGCCGGGACCCACCTCGGCGAGGTCCTGGACGACCCGACGCTGGTCGCGCGGGCGCGCGACGGTGACGTGCGCGCCTACGAGGAGCTGGTGCGCCGCTACCAGGGCCGCATGTACCGGCTGGCGCTGCGGATGCTGGGCAGCGCCGGGGACGCCGAGGACGTGGTGCAGGAGGTGTTCCTGACCGTGTGGCGGCGGCTGGAGCAGCTCGCCGACGACCGGGCGTTCGTCGGCTGGCTCTACCGGTCGGTCACGAACCGGTGCCTCAACGTCATCCGCGCCCGCCGTCCGGTCACCGACGTCGACCCGGACGACACCGAGACCCGCCGCGGCGACGCCCGGCCCGAGCGCGCCGCCGAGGTGAGCGCCCAGATGGCCGCCCTGACCACCGCGCTGGCCGGGCTGACGCCGGAGCAGCGGGCCTGCTGGCTGCTGCGCGAGGTGCACGGCCGGTCCTACGAGGAGATCGCGGAGGCCGTGTCGACCTCGCCCACCGCGGTCCGCGGGCGCATCGCGCGAGCCCGTGCGCAACTGGCGGAGGTGATGCAGCCATGGCGCTAGACCAGACCACCCACGACCTGCCCTGCGGCCGGTCGCTGGAGGACGTGTGGGACCGCCTCGACGCGGTCACCGACCACGACCTGACCTGCCCGCACTGCTCGACCGCGCGCGGCAGCCTGCTCGCCCTGCGGGAGGCGACCCGCGAGCTGGCGGCGGAGGAGACCGAGCCCTCGCGGGACCTGACCGAGCGGATCATGTCCGCGGTCCGCGCCGACGTGCGGCGCCACCGCGGCATGGTGCCGCTGTCCGCGCCGGAGCCCGGCACGCTCGAGGTGAGCGAGCAGGCGGTCGCGGCCGTGCTGCGGTTCGCCGCCGACGAGATGGACGGCGTCCGCGCCCGCCGCTGCCGGGTCACCACCGCCGGGCTGGACGCCGACGGGCGGACGCGGATCGAGGCCGAGCTGACGATCGCCACCGCCTACCGCGACGACCTCGCCGACGTGCTGACGCGGCTGCGGGACCGGGTCGGCGCCGCGTGCTCGTCCGGGATCGGGGTGCGGCTGGTGCGGCTGGATCTGACGGTCGACGACTTCTACGACCGGTGAGAGGGGGAACTGGTGCACGTCGAGTGGATCGTCGAGGACGCTGTGGTGGCGTCGGTGGCCGCGCACGCCGCGCGGTCGGTGCCGGGCGTGGCCCGGCTGGAGCCGGGTGTGGCGGGGCTGGTGCGCGGCTGGGGCCGCACCCGGTGGCAGCAGGTCAAGGGGCTCACGCCGGCGCCCGCGGACGGGGTGAGCGTCCGGCGCGCCGGGGACGACGTCGAGGTGTGGGTGGGCATCGCCACCCGCGCCGGGGCGCAGGCGGCCGCGGTCGCCAGGGCGGTGCAGCGCGAGGTGCGCGCCCGGCTGACCAGGGACACCGGGGTGCGGCCCGGTCAGGTGTCGGTGACCGTGCTGGACATCGAACGATGACCCCGCGCGCCGAGCGGGTCGAGGCGATCCTGACCGCGTTGTCCGAAGTGGACGGCCTGCGCCCGGCCGCGCCGGCGGTGCGGCCGGTGGCGTCGTGGAACCCGGCCGCGCTGGCGGTCGACCTGACCCCGGAACTCGTGCGGGTGCGCCTGGTCGCCACCGCGCTGCCGCTGCCGCCGCGGCTGCGGCTGGCCGGGGACGCGGTGGCGAAGGCCCTGGTGGGAAGTGCTTACGCGGACGCGGACATCCGGCTCGTGGTGACCGATGTGGACGGATCCGCGTTCGGCGCGTGACGTTGCCGCGGCAGCGGTGTCGGAGAAGTGGGAACACCAACCGGAAAGGGGACGAACGATGAGCAGTGGAACCGAGGAGAAGGCCACCGCGGTGCGCAAGGCGCCGGAGAGCTCGCTGGTGACCAGCCAGGGCACCACCACGATCGCGAGCACGGTGGTGCAGAAGATCGCCGGGCTGGCGGCGCGGGAGATCCCGGGCGTGTACGACCTGGGCGGCGGCGCGGCGCGGGCGTTCAACGCGCTGCGCGAGCGCATCCCGGGCGCCAGCGGCAGCGTCGGCCAGGGCGTGTCGGTCGAGGTCGGGGAGAAGCAGGCCGCGGTGGACCTGCAGATCGTGGTCGAGTACGGGGTGCCCATCGCCGACCTGGCGCAGGCGGTGCGGGCCAACGCGATCGGCGCGATCGAGCAGATGACCGGCCTGGAGGTCGTCGAGGTCAACATCACCGTCAACGACGTCCACCTGCCCGGCGACGACGAGCCCGGCGACGGCGCGGCCGCGCGGGTGCAGTGACATGAACGCCACGATCGCCGGTCTGCTGACCGGGCTCGTGCTCGGCCTGGCGGCCGCGTTCGGCGGGTTCGGCGCGTTCCTGATCGTCGCCGTGCTGGGCGGGCTGGGCCTGCTGGCGGGCCGGGTGCTGGACGGCAAGCTCGACCTGTCCCAGTTGACCGGCCGCGAGCGGAGGTGAGCCGGTGACCGTCGAAGCGCCGGAGCGGCGCGGCACCACGGTCGTGGCCGACCGGGCGGTGCAGCGCATCGCCGAGCAGGTGATCAGCGGGCTGGAGGGCGTGGGCGGGTCCGCCCGCCGGGTGCTCGGGGTCGCCCTGGGCACCGGCGATCCGGAGCAGCCGGCCAACGTCACCGCGCGGGTGCGGGACGGCCGGGTCAGCCTGGCCGTGGAACTCTCGGTCGGCTACCCGGCCCCGATCGCCCGCACCACGCGGGCGGCGCGGGAACGGCTGGTCCGGAAGGTCGGCGAGCTGACCGGGCTGGTCGTGGAGCGGGTGGACATCACGGTGACCGCCCTGCACAGCGACCGGTCGCGGGAGAGGAGCGTGGCATGATCCGCCGGTCCCGGCGCAGCCTCGCGGCCACGCTGGTGGCACTGGCCGGGCTGATCGCGTGTGCGCTGGTGGCGACCAGCGCGGTGCAGCTCCTGCTGGGTGAGCGGCCGGTGCTGGACTACGACGCCGTCGCCGCCCGGCTGCACGCCACCCGCTGGGAAGCGCTTCCCGTGGCGATCGGCGGGGGCGTGCTGGCCGCGGTGGGACTGGTGGTGCTGCTGGCGGCGGTGCTGCCCGGCCGCGCGCTCGTGCTGCCCCTGTCGGGGGGAGGCAGCGCGCCCGTCAAGGCCGGCGCGAGCCGCCGCAGCATCACCGGCAGCCTGCGCTCGGCGGCCGAGTCGGCCGACGGGGTGGAGGCGGCGAAGGTGCGGCTGAGGTGGCGCAGCGTCACCGCGAAGGTGCGTGGCAGCCGGCTGGCCGCGGACGACGTGGCCACCCAGGTGCGGCGGGCGATGGAGGACCAGCTGGACCGCATCGCCCCGGCCCGGCGGCCGCGGGTGAAGGTGCGCGTGAGGAGCACGGCATGACCAGCCTGAACCGTCCCGCCCGGCTCAACCGGGCCCTGCTCGCGCTGACCGGGCTCGTCCTGCTCGCCGCGGGCGGGTTCGCCCTGGCCACCTCGCTCGGCTGGCTGCGGCTGCTCGGCCGCGACCAGCCGCTGGTGCCGGGCGACGACCGGCCCGCGACGTGGGTGCTGTACGTGACCGTGGTCGTCGCGGTGGTGCTGGGGCTGCTGTTCCTGCGGTGGCTGGCCGCGCAGGTGATGCGCCGCCCGAAGACGCAGACCTGGCGGCTGGAGGACGATCCGGCCCGTGGCGTCACGAAGCTGGCGGCGGACGCGGCGGTCGCGCCGTTCGAGTCGGAGATCGCGGCGTACCCGCAGGTGCGCTCGGCGGACGCGACGCTGTCCGGCGCGCCGGACCGGCCCACGCTGCTGGTGACGGTGACCGCCGAGCCGGGCACGGACCTGACGGCACTGCGGGAGCACATCGTCACCGACGGCGTGGCGCGGTTGCGGCAGGCGCTGGACCTGACGGAGCTGCCGACGGTGATCGAGTTCCGCATCGCCGCCGAGGCGGCCGCGCGGGTGATCTAGGCGATCGCCGCGGGTTGCTGGGCGTCGTAGGCGTGGCGGGCCGCGGCGATCTCGACCCGGTACTTCTCCGCCCACGACGTCAGGCCGAGCAGCGTCTGATGCAGCTCGCGCGCCATGTCGGTGAGCGTGTACTCCACGCGCGGCGGCACCGTGGGGTACACGGTGCGCACCAGCAGCCCGTCGCGCTCCAGCTTGCGCAGCGTCAGCGTCAGCATGCGGCGGCTGATGCCCTCCACCTCGCGCTCCAGCTCGGTGAAGCGGACCGGGCCGTGCGCGGCGGTGACCAGGATGCCGATCGCCCACTTGCCGGCGACGTGATCGAGGACCTCGACGATCGGGCACGCCTCGGTGACCGGGGAAGCGGTGTCAGCAGCCATACCCCGATGGTTCCACGTCCGCCCCTCGGTTACCACCCGTTCTCCATGGGGATCGTGACCCGCATCACAGCACCACCGGCGGGACCAGGAGTGGTACATCGGTGTTCCTCTGGCACAGGGAACTGCCTTCTTCCGGCCACGGTTACGGGCTCACATGATGGCCCCAGTAACAAATCGTGCCCCTTTGGAGGTCAAGGCCATGTCCCTCGATCAGCCCGCAGGACGGTCGCGGTGGCTCGCGCTCGCCGTGCTGTCCGCGCAGACGCTGATGATCGTGCTCGACCAGACGATCGTGAACGTCGCCCTGCCCGCCATCCGCGACGACCTCGGCTTCACGCCGTCGAACCTGTCCTGGGTCATCAACGCCTACCTGATCCCCTTCGGCGGGCTGCTGCTGCTCGCCGGGCGCCTCGGTGACCTGGCCGGCCGCCGCCGCGTCTTCCTCGCCGGGATGGTCGTGTTCACGCTGGCCTCGCTGCTGGCCGGGCTCGCCTGGAACCCGGAAACCCTGATGGCCGCGCGGTTCCTGCAGGGCGCCGGCGGCGCCGCCTCGACCGCGGTCGCGCTGGGCATGGTCGTCCGGCTGTTCCCGGAACCGGCGGAACGCGCGAAGGCGCTGGGCACGTTCAGCTTCGTGCAGGCCGCGGGCGGCTCGATCGGCAGCATCGCCGGCGGTGTGCTCACCCAGGCGCTGAGCTGGCACTGGATCTTCCTGATCAACCTGCCGATCGGCCTGGTCGCCGGTGCGGTCGCGGTGCGGGTACTGGAGAACGACCGCGGCCTCGGGCTGCGCGCCGGCGCCGACTGGCTGGGCGCCGCGCTGGTGACCGCCGCGCTGATGCTCGGCGTCTACACCATCGTCGAGGTGGAGTCCCACGGCTGGGCCTCGGCGCACACGCTCGGCTTCGGCGCCCTGTCGCTGGTGCTGCTGGCCGCGTTCGGCGTCCGCCAGGCCCGCACCCGGGACCCGCTGCTGCCGCTGCGGATCTTCGCCTCGCGTGGCCTGTCCGGCGCGAACCTGACGATGGCGCTGCTGGTGTCGGCGATGTTCGGGTTCCAGTTCCTGGTCGTGCTCTACATGCGGCAGGTGCTGGGCCTGAGCGCGCAGGCGACCGGGCTGGCGATGGTCCCGATCGCGGGATCGATCGCGGTGGTGTCGCTGGTGGTCTCGCCGCGGCTGTCCACCCGCTTCGGCGACTACAAGGTGCTGCTGGCCGGGCTGGCGCTGATCGGCGCCGGGCTCGCCTGGCTGGCCCGGGTGCCCGCCGACGGCGGCTACGCCACCGACGTGCTCGGGCCGACCGTGGCGATGGGCGTCGGGTTCGGCCTGGCCATGCCCGCGCTGATGGGACTGGGCATGCGCGACGCCGCCGCCGAGGACACCGGCCTGGCCTCCGGCCTGTTCAACACCACACAGCAGGTGGCGGGCGCGCTGGGGCTGTCGGTGCTGGCGGTGCTCGCCGCGACCCGCACCGAGTCGCTGACCGGGGTGCGCCCGGAGGAGGCGCTCACCTCCGGCTACCACCTCGCCTTCTGGGTGGGCACCGGTCTCGTGGCGGCCGCCTTCGCCGCGGCCGCGCTGATGCTGCGCCCCGGCGTGGCGGCGCGACGAACCGGTGAATCCGGCGCTACCGTCGCGGATCGTGCGCTCCCACAGCTATGACGACATCCTCGCCGGCCCGCGCAGACGCAAGATCCCCGAGGTCGTGGCGGAGCGCGGGCTGGTGGTCGAGGAACCGGGAAGCGGTTTCTGCGGCGCGGTGGTCCGGTTCGAGCACGGGAACGTGGTGCTGGAGGACCGCCACGGCCGCCACCGCGTGTTCCCCCTGGCACCCGCCGGGTTCCTGCTCGAAGGCAAGCCGGTGACGCTGGTACGGCCGAAGGCCGCGCCGCCGTCACCGGCTTCGGCGCGTTCGGCGTCGGGGTCGGTGAAGGTGCGGGGGCTGCGGGCCCGCACCGCGCGCGACTCGCGCATCTGGGTCGAGGGCAAGCACGACGCCGAACTCGTGGAACGCGTGTGGGGGCACGACCTGCGCGTCGAGGGCGTCGTCGTGGAGCCGCTGGACGGCGTGGACGTGCTGGCCGAAGCGATCGAGGAGTTCGGCACCGGTCCCGGGCGGCGGCTGGGTGTCCTGGTCGACCACCTGGTGCCGGGCAGCAAGGAATCCCGCCTGGTGAACGCGATCCGCGACCAGCACGTGCTGGTCACCGGCCACCCCTACGTCGACGTGTGGCAGGCGGTGAAGCCGTCCGCGGTCGGCATCCGCCAGTGGCCCTCGGTGCCGCGCGGCACGCCGTGGAAGGAGGGCGTGTGCGCGGCGCTGGGCTGGGGCGAGACCTACGAGGGCTGGCAGCGCGTGCTGGCCGCGGTGAGCAGCTACCGCGACCTGGAGACGCCGCTGATCGGCGCCGTCGAGCGGCTGATCGACTTCGTGACCGACCCGGAAGGCTGAATCCGGCAGGTCACACCGAGATCACTTCGGGTCGTCCGCTGGTCGCGAGCGGTCACTTTCTGCCACGATGGGCGCATGACACCGGCGCTCGTCTGGCTGATCGTCGCCATCGTCCTGATGGCCGCCGAAGTGCTGTCCGGCGACTTCTTCCTGCTGATGCTCGGCCTCGGCGCGTTGTTCGGGGCCGGCGCGGCCCTGATCACCGGCAACATCGTCATCGACGCGGTCGTGTTCGCGGTCGCGTCCGGGGCGCTGATCCTCCTGGCCCGGCCCGCGCTCAAGCGCCGGTTCCTGACCGGGACGGGTCACCGCACCAACACCGAGGCCCTGATCGGCGCCAGGGCCGTGGTCGTGTCCGTTGTGGACGGCGACTCCGGGCGTGTCAAGCTGGCCGGCGACGTGTGGTCCGCACGGTCCGTCGCCGACGGTCAGCGAATCGAACCCGGCACGACCGTGACCGTGGTAGAGATAGCGGGCGCCACGGCCGTGGTGGCGCCCGAGCCGTAACCACAACCCACATACCGGGAGAGCGATCTTGGGAACCGCAGCGATCATTGTTGTCGCGGTCATCGCCCTGTTCGTGATCGTGACGATCGCGAAGGCGATCATGGTGGTCCCGCAGGCCCAGGCCGCGGTGATCGAGCGGCTGGGCAGATTCAAGTCGGTCGCCTCGCCCGGCCTGAACTTCCTGGTGCCGTTCCTGGACAAGGTGCGGGCCCGCATCGACCTGCGCGAGCAGGTCGTGTCGTTCCCGCCGCAGCCGGTGATCACCGAGGACAACCTGACGGTGTCGATCGACACGGTCGTCTACTTCCAGGTGACCGACGCGCGCGCCGCGGTGTACGAGATCTCCAACTACATCGTCGGTGTCGAGCAGCTGACCACCACGACGCTGCGCAACGTGGTCGGCGGCATGACGCTGGAGCAGGCGCTGACCTCCCGCGACCAGATCAACAACCAGCTGCGTGGCGTGCTCGACGACGCCACCGGCCGGTGGGGCATCCGGGTGGCGCGGGTCGAGCTGAAGGCGATCGACCCGCCGCCGTCCATCCAGGACTCGATGGAGAAGCAGATGCGCGCCGACCGGGAGAAGCGCGCGATGATCCTCAACGCCGAAGGTCAGCGGGAAGCGCAGATCAAGACCGCGGAGGGGCAGAAGCAGTCGCAGATCCTCGCGGCGGAGGGCGCCAAGCAGGCCACGATCATGGCGGCCGAGGCGGAGCGGCAGTCGCGGATCCTGCGGGCGCAGGGTGAACGCGCGGCCCGGTACCTGCAGGCGCAGGGCCAGGCCAAGGCGATCGAGAAGGTGTTCGCGGCGGTGAAGGCGGGCAAGCCGACGCCGGAGGTGCTGGCTTACCAGTACCTGCAGACGCTGCCGCAGATGGCGCAGGGCGACGCGAACAAGGTGTGGCTGGTGCCCAGCGACTACGGCAACGCGCTGCAGCAGTTCGCCCGCGCGTTCGCCAAGCAGGACGCCGACGGCGTGTTCCGGTACGAGCCGGCCGAGACCGACGGCGCCGAGCCGCCCACCCTGGACGACGAGGAGGTCGCCAGCTGGTTCGACACCTCCACGGACCCGCGGATCGCCGAGGCGGTGCGCGAGGCCGAGGCGGTGGCGCGCCAGGAGGTGCCCGGGCCGCTGTCGCACCAGCCGCAGCCGCCGGCTCCGCAGGCGACCAGCGCGCTGCGCGGCACCCCGGTGACCGAGGAGGCGCAGGAGGCCCCGGCGGCCGAACCGCCCGTCCAGCCGGAACCGCCCGCGCTGTCCCCGCCGACGACGCCGCAGTTCCCCGCGGCCGGCGGACAGCAGGGCCAGCTGCCGACCCGCAGCCCGGGCCAGCACTACGGCACCCCGCCACGGCCCCCGTACCCGCCGCAGCAGCCGCCACCCGCGGCGCCGCAGCAGTAGGCGCTTTCCGAGGGGCCGCACCGGATCCGGTGCGGCCCCTTTTGCTTCTCGGTCGCGGCCGGGGTGCGCATCCCCACCAGGACGGCGGGCACGGACAGGGAACCGATGAGCTGGCGGGTGCTGTGGCAGGCCCGCGCGGGTGCCGCCGTGCGCGGGCGAGCCGGGGCGGGCCGGGCGAGGTTGTGCAGGTAGTCCCGCTGGTCGTCGGTCAGTTCCAGCGCCCTGGCCAGCGGCTCGAGGACCGCCTCCGACGCCTGGTGGCTCTGCCCTTGTTCCAGTCGCGTGTAGCAGGTGACGCTCACGCCCGCGAGCTGGGCCAGTTCCTCCCGGCGGAGCCCGGGAACGCGCCGCGCCCCGTACGAGGCGATCCCGACGTCTGTGGGACCGGCGGGGTCGCGCTCTTCGGCCTGCAGATCGCCGCGGCGCACGGTGCCGAGGTCATCGTCGTCTCCGGCGACGACGCCAAGCTCGCCCGCGCCGAGGACCTGGGCCCCACCCACGGGGTCAACCGAATCATCCGGGGGACTGGGTGGAGGCCGTGTACGAACTCACCCGGGATCGCGGAGCCGACCACATCCTGGAGACCGTCGGCTGCCACCACCTCGCCCGCTCGATCGAGGCAGCCGCGGTCGGCGGGCACATTTCCCTGATCGCCATCCTGGACGGCTACGAGATCTCCGGCCCGTCGCCCACCTGGGGCGCAAGAAGCTGCGCATCGACGGCCTGCAGGCCGGGTATCGGCGGGCGCTGGAGGGCCTCGTCCGCGCGGCCGATCACCTCGCGCTCCGCCCCGTGATCGCGGCCGAGTACGCCCTGTCCGATCTCCCGTCCGCGCTCGCCCACCTCGACCGCGGCGCCTTCGGCGAGGTCGAGGTCCGCACCGCCTGATCCGCCTACCCGGCTGCGGCCGACGGCGTGCGGAACGCCTCCCGGTAGGCGCTGGGCGTCGTGCCGATCGTGCGCGTGAAGTGGCGTCGCAGGGTGGCCGCGGTGCCCGTGCCGACCCGCGCGGCGATGTGCTCCAGCGGCGCGTCGGTGTCCTCCAGGAGGCGTTGCGCCTGCCGGATCCGTTCCAGGTGCAGCCAGTGCAGCGGCGTCAGGCCGGTCGTCGCGCGGAACAGCCGCGTCAGGTGGCGGGGGCTGACGTGGAACCGCGCGGCGAGGGTCGCCACCGTGATCGGCTGGTGGAGGTTCGCGCGCGCCCAGTCCAGCAGCGTGCCCAGGCCGTGCCCGTCCGCGGCGGGCACCGGCGTCTCGATGTACTGGGCCTGGCCGCCCTGCCGGTGCGGGGGAGCGACCAGCCGCCGCGCGACCGCGTTGGCCACCTCGGACCCGAGGTCGCAGCGCAGCATGTGCAGGCACAGGTCGAGCCCGGCGGCCTTGCCCGCCGACGTCAGGATCTGCCCGTTGTCGACGTAGAGCACGTCGGCCACGACCTCGACCGCGGGAAACTCGCGCGCCAGGCGCCCGGCGTGCAACCAGTGCGTGGTGGCCCGCAGCCCGTCGAGCAGGCCGGCCTCGGCGAGCGTGAACGCCCCCGTGCAGATCGACGCGATCCGCGCGCCGTTGCGGTGCGCCTCCCGCAGCAGCGACGCCAGCGCGGGCGACGACGGGGCGGAGGAGTCCTGCAGCGGCGGCACGATCACGGTGTCGAGATCCACCAGGCCCTCCAGCGGGGCGGTGCCGGACCCGCTGACCTGGAGCCAGCCGTCACCGACGTGCGCCCCGGACTCGGCGCACACCACGAACTCGTACCACGGATCGTGCACCTCCGGTCGCGGCGTGCCGAAGACCGAACACGGCGCCCCCAGCTCGAACAGCGAGGTGCCCTCGACGACCACGACGCCCACCCTGGTCATGTCCCAAACTGTACGGCACGTGTCGTTCGGGACGCTCGTGCGCGGACGGCGGCTCGGAAACGATCACCGGCATGACGAAATCCACCACCGCGGCGACCCCGCGTTCCACCGCCGCTCCCCGCGCGGGCGGCCGGGCGTGGCTGGTGGCCGCCTTCGCGATGACGGCCGTCGGCTGGGGCGCCAACCAGTTCGCGCCGCTGCTGTCGCTCTACGAGACCCGCGGCGGGGTCAGCACCGCCCAGGCGCAGGGCATGTTCGTGCTCTACGCGGTCGGGCTGGTGCCGGGCCTGCTGTTCGGCGGGCCGCTGTCGGACCGGCGCGGGCGGCGGCACATGATGCTCTGGGCACTGGCGCTGTCGGCGGCCGCCAGCGTCGTGCTCGCGGCCGGCGCCTGGTCCACCGCGGTGCTGTACCCGGGCCGGCTGATCGCCGGGGTGGCCAGTGGCGCGGCGTTCAGCTGCGGCACCGCCTGGCTCGGTGAGCTCAGCGCGGGCGCCGCCGGGCGGGTTCCCCGCCGCGCCGCGGTCGCGATGACCGCGGGGTTCGGTCTCGGGCCGCTGGCCGCCGGGCTGCTCGCCCAGTACGCGCCGGCGCCGCTGGTGGCGGTGTACGTGCCGCACATCCTGCTCGCGGTGGCCGCGTTGGTCCTGGCCTGGCGGACTCCGCCGGGCGTCCCCGCGGCTGCCGGCGCGGCGGGCGCGCGGCGCGGCACGCCCGCGTGGCGGCACCGCCGGTTCCTGCTGGTCGTCCTGCCGGTGGCGCCGTGGGTGTTCCTCACGGCCGCGGTCGCGCTGGCCACGCTGCCCGGCAGCGTCGGCGACCTGCTGGGCGATCACGTCATGCTCTTCAGCGGGCTGGTCACGCCGTTGCCCGCGCTGGCCGGTGTGCTGGTCCAGTCGCTCGCCCGCCGTCTGCACGACCGGTCGCGCCTGCTGACCCTCTCCTCGCTCGCCGTGGTGGTGGCCGGTCTGCTGATCGGCGCGGCCGCCGTGGGCACGTCGTCGATCGCGCTCGTCGTGGCCGGCGCGCTGGTGCTCGGCGCCGCCTACGGCGCGCTGATGGTCAGCGGCCTGACCGAGATCCAGCGGCTCGCCGAGGCCGAGCACCTCGGCCGCACCGTCGCGATCTACCAGGCGGCGACCTACGTGGGGTACCTCAGCCCGTTCTTCATCGCGCTGCTGGCCCGGGTCGTCGCGCTGCCGCACATCCTGATCGCCCTGGCCGTGCTCGCGGCGTTGACGGCGCTCTGGACCGGGGCGATCACCCGCACGGAGCCCCGATGACCCCGCCGCCACCCGCCGAGGGGCTGCCCACGCACCTGGGGATCGAACTCGTCGGCGCCTCCGCCGGCCGCACCACCCAGGTGTGGGACGCGACCGTCACGGCCGGCGGCGCCGGCGCCCGGTCGCCCATTTCCGCTGCACCCAGCTGCTGATGACGACGGCGCGGCGGGCGGATGCGACCCTGGACCCATGAACGAAGAGCCCGGGCCCGCCACGCAGCGGCGCCGCCTCTTGTGGGGTTCCGTGCTGGCGACCGTCGTGGCACTGGCGATCCTCGTGCCCGGTCTGATCGGCGCGCTGGGGGCGCGGTCGAACTGGCTGCCCTACGGGATCGCCCTCGCGGTGCTGGCCGCGATCGGCTGGTACCAGTGGCTCAGCGGCGGTAGACCGCGTCGTCGGTGATGTCGGCCCGGGAGCGGTCCTTCAGCAGCGCCACGCAGACGATCGTGACCACCGCCGAGAGCACGACGTAGGCCGCGATCGAGTACGGCGTGCCGGTGGCGTGCAGCAGCCAGGTCGCCAGCAGCGGCGCCGGGCCGCCCGCGAACACCGACGCCAGCTGGTAGCCCAGCCCGGCCCCGCCGTAGCGCAGGTGCGTCGGGAAGCTCTCGCCGATCAGCGCGGCCTGCGGACCGTACTGCATGGCGTGCGGGATCATCGACACCACGATCGCGACGAAGATCAGTACCTCGCCGCCGTTCTTCAGCACCGCGAAGTACGGGAACGCCAGCACCCCGGTCAGCACCGCCCCGGTCAGGTACACCCGTTTGCGGCCGAACCGGTCCGACAGCTGGGAGAACCACAGGATCAGCGCCAGCTCCATCGCCGCGCCGAGCAGGACGGCGTTGAGCACGAACGTCTTCGAGTAGCCGTGCTCGGCGACCACGTACACCAGGACGTAGCTGGTGTAGAGGTAGAACGGCATCTGCTCGGAGAACCGCAGCCCGGCCGAGAGCAGGATCTCCCGCCAGTGGTGTTTCACCGCGTCGGCCACCGGGCTGCGGGAGGTCCGCCGCTGCGCCACGACCTGGGCGAACATCGGGGTCTCCAGGATGCGCAGCCGGATCAGCAGCCCGACGGCGACGAGCAGCAGGCTGGCCAGGAACGGCAGCCGCCAGCCCCACGAGTCGAACGCCTCCTCCGACAGCACCGCGGACAGCAGGGTCATGCCGCCGGTGCCGAGCACGAGCCCGACCGGCACCCCGATCTGCGCGAAACTGCCCAGCAGCCCGCGTTTGCGCTGGTCGCCCCATTCCATGGCGAGCAGCACCGAGCCGCTCCACTCGCCGCCGATCGCGATGCCCTGGATCAGCCGCAGCGTCACCAGGATCAGCGGCGCCGCGATCCCGATGGTCGCCGCGCCGGGCAGCACGCCGACCACCCCGGAGGCGATGCCCATCATCAGCAGCGTGACCACGAGCGTGGTCTTGCGGCCGATCCGGTCGCCCCAGTACCCGAAGATCGCCGCGCCGATCGGCCGTGCCGCGAAGCCGACCGCGTAGGTGGCGAAGGACTGCATCGCCCCGGCGTAACTCGACGAAGCGGGGAAGAACAGCTGCGGGAAGATCAGCGCCGCGGCCGTGTTGTAGAGGAAGAAGTCGTACCACTCGATGGTGGTGCCGATCGCGCTGGCGAAGGCCGCGCGCCGCACCTGGGTGGACTTCTGGCTGGTCTGCGCCTGGAGAACGGTGTCCGCTTCGTCGCGTCCGAGAACCATGCCGCCGAGCCTCCTGTGATCGGCTTCACTTCCCGGTGAACGATCCCTCACAGGAGTGACGATGTCCAGATCCGGAGGGCGAATCACCACCCGTTGTCCGGTTCCGGCAGGGTTCCCCGCGGCTCACTCCACGGGCAGCAGCACCGGCCGTTTCGCGGAGAGGGTGTCGCCGGAGGACTCGCCCCGCAGGCGGCGCCCGATCCACGGCAGCACGTGCTCGCGGCCCCAGCGCAGGTTCTCCGCGCGCTGCCGCCGCCGGTCGACCAGCTCGCGCGGCCCGAGCGCGGCGGGGGAGAGCCCGTGCGGGCGGCCGAGCACGTCCAGCACGGCGATCGCGACCTCGGCGTGGCCGAGCGCGTTGAGGTGCAGCCGGTCGGCCGACCACAGGCGCCGGTCCCGCAGCTGCCGCATGCCCCACATGTCCACCACGAGCGCGCCGTGCCGGGCGGCGATCACGCGGGTGTGCTCGTTGTAGATCGCGGTGCGGCCGCGCAGCTTGCGGAACACCGGGTCCTCGGCGCCGTCGACCCCGGTGAACAGCAGCACGGTCGCGCCGGTCTTGGCGAGCTGCTCGACGGCGTTCTCGAACCGCGCGGCCAGCGCGTCGATGCCGGCCTTGGGACGCAGCAGGTCGTTGCCGCCGGCGTAGATCGAGACCAGGTCGGGCCGCAGCGCGAGGGCCGGTTCGAGCTGCTCGGCGAGGACCTGGTCGAGCAGCCGCCCCCGGATCGCGAGGTTGGCGTAGCGGAACTCGGGGTCGGCGGCCGCCAGCTGCTCGGCCACCCGGTCGGCCCAGCCCCGCACGCCGTTCGGGCGGGCGGGGTCTTCGTCGCCGACGCCCTCGGTGAAGGAGTCGCCGAGGGCCACGAAACGCTTGTACATGCTCAGCACTTTAGGCGACCGGTCCGGGCACCCCGAGAGCACGCGCGACGGCGCCGAGTTTGTCCGGGTTGGCCACGTTGTGCAGGCTGGTGATGCGGCCGTCGGCGTCGAAGTCGAAGGTGACGGTGGCGATCACCCGGTCCGGGCCGCGGAAGACCAGTCCCGGGCCGCCGTTGATCCCGGTCAGCTCCGCGACCATGTCCGCGGGCGCGACGCCCTGGTAGGTGACGGTCCCGATGGCGGCGAACCAGGCAGCCACCGTCTCGGCGCCGGCCACCGGGCGCAGAGCCTGGCGGACCTTGCCGCCGCCGTCCGTCCACAGCGTGACGTCCGGGGACAGCAGGTCCATCAGGGTGTTGACGTCACCCCCGGTCGCGGCGGCGAGGAACCGCTCGGTGACCTCCCGCTGCTTCCCGCGATCGGCCGGGAACCTCGGCCTGCGGGCCCGCACGTGCTCGCGGGCCCGGTGCGCGGCCTGCCGCACCGCCGCTTCCGTGCGGTCCACGGCTTCGGCGATCTCGGCGTGGCTGAACCCGAAGACGTCCTTGAGCACGAACACCGCGCGCTCCAGCGGACTCAGCGTCTCCAGCACCACCAGCATCGCCATGGACACCGATTCCGCGCCCGTGACGGCATCCGCGCCGTCGCCGGTGGCGAGAATCGGTTCCGGCAGCCACGGACCCACGTAGGTCTCCCGCTGGTGCCGGGCCGACCGCAGCCGTTCCAGCGCCAGGTTGGACACGATCCGCGCCAGGTAGGCCTTCGGGTCGGCCACCTGGGAACGGTCGGCGGCGGACCACTTCAGCCACGCGTCCTGCACCGCGTCCTCGGCGTCGGCGGCGCTGCCGAGGATCCGGTAGGCCACCGCGAACAGCAGCTTGCGGTGCTGCTGGAACGCCTCGGGCCCGGTCACCGGGCGATCCGGGTGAAGCGGCCGCCGCGCGGCCAGAACGCGCCCGAGGCGGGCATCTTCTTCATGCGCAGGTAGGTCAGCCAGGGCGAGGCGGTCACCGTCTCTTTGTACCGGGTGGCCAGGCGGCCGGTCAGGCAGATCCGCCGCGGGCTGTCGTCGGGGTGGGTGAACTGCACGACCGCGTCGTGGCGGCCCAGGCTGACCGGCGTGTGGTAGTAGCCGAAGCGGAACGGCTTGGGCTCCTTGCCGTTGCGCGCGCGGACGATCGACACCGCGGCGTGCACGCCGGTCGGCATGCCGCTCTGGCAGGTGCCGTGCAGGACGCCGTGGCCTTGCCGGATCGCGGCCGCGTCGCCCACCGCGTAGACATCGGGGTGCGAGACCGAGCGCAGCATGGGGTCCGTGACGACGCGGCCGCGGTCGTCGACGGTCAGCCCGGCGGCGGCCGCGAGTGGTGCGGCGCGGGTGCCGCTGGTCCACAGGACCACGTCCGCGGGGACGGTCTCGCCGCCGGCCAGTTCGACCGCGTCCGGGAGCACCTTGGCCACCTCGGCGCCGCTGCGCGCCTCGACGCCCAGCCGCTCGAGCGCGGCCCGGAGGTGTGCCCTGGCCCGGGTGTTCAGTGCCGCGCCCGGCTCGCCCCGGCCCAGCAGCACGACCCGCAGCGCGGGGTACTGCTCGGCGATCTCCGCGGCCGACTCGACGCCGGTGAGCCCGTTGCCCGCCACTACGACCGTGCCCTGTTCCAGGCGCGCCAGCCGGCCGGCCAGCACCTCGGCGTCCTCCGGGCTGTTCAGGGTGTGCGCGTGCTCCTCGACGCCGGGCACCGTGACGGTGTCGGCCACGCTGCCGAGGGCGTACACCAGCGTGTCGTAATGCAGCACCCGGTCGTCGTCGACGCGCACGGTCCTGGTGTCCGGGTCGAGCGGGGTGACCCAGCCCCGCACGAACCGCGCGCCCGTGCCGTCCAGGAGCCGGGGGATGCTCAGCTCGGCGACCGGCTGCCCGGTCGCGGTCAGGTGCAGCCGCAGCCGCTCGGTGAACATCTCGTGCGCGTTCACCAGCGTCACCTCGACGTCGTCGCGGCCCTTCGTGCGTGCCGCGAGCTGGATCGCCGCGGCCGTGCCCGCGTACCCCGCGCCCAGCACCAGAACCTTGTGGGTGGTCATCGTTGTCGCCTCCTCATCGGCTGTTGACGACCACGAGATGGGAGGAGCCGGCCCGTTCGTGACATGGCGCGGTGTGACGCGCGGCACCTACGTGGCGCGGGCTCGGTGTTCGGCGACGTGCACCCGGGTCGCGCAGCGGGTGGAGCAGAACCGGCGGCGGCCGTTGCGCGAGGTGTCCACGAAGACGATCTCGCAGCCGGCGCGCGCGCAGGTGCCGATGCGCCCGGCGTCCTCGACCAGCAGGTGGGCCAGCCCGCCCGCGGTGAAGGCCCGGATCCGGCGGGTCAGGGTGTCGTCCTCGGCGGCGTAGTGCAAGTGGGCGGGCAGGCCGTCGTGGCGGGAGATGAACGGGCGGCACGCGGTCTCCGCGAGCAGCTCGTTGACCAGGTCGATCCGCCGGTCCGGGTCCGGTTCGGCGAACACCGCCCGCAGCCGCCGGCCCCACGCCTGCGCCGCGGCGGCTTCGGCGGCGGTGAGCCGGGTCAGCGACATGCCCGCGGCGCGCATCATCCGCAGCAGCTCGGCGGCCGTGGCGCCGGGCATGTTCACCAGGCCGGCGGCGACCTGCGCGGCCGGGCCGCCGTAAGGGTTGAAGTGCACTGACCCATTACAGCACGCTGGGGCCATGACCGACGAACGTTGTCCCCGCTGCCAGTGGCCGCTGTCCGAGCTGCTTCGCGGCGGGTCGAGCCATCCCGTCTCGGATGGCCGCCTCGACTACCGCCGCTGCGTGTGCGGGACCTGGCTGCTGCTCGTCAACGGCGCACTCGCCGGCGCCACGCGGGGGCCTAGGATCGAGGCATGACGCGTGCGCTCGTACTCGGCGGTGGCGGGGTGGCCGGAATTGCCTGGGAAACCGGGCTGTTGCACGGTTTGTCGGAGTCCGGAGTGGACATCCTGGGCGCGGACCGGTTCATCGGCACCTCCGCGGGTTCGACGGTGGCGGCCCAGATCACGAGCGGCACCGCACTGGCGGAGCTGTTCCGGCGGCAGGTCGATCCGGCGCTGCAGACGCCGGAGATCGCCGCGAACGTCGACGCCGAGGCCATCGCGGAGATGTTCGGCGCGGCGGTGAGCGCGGCGACCGACGCCCGGGACGCGCGGCGGCGGATCGGCGAGCTGGCGCTGGCGACGCAGACCGTGCCGGAGTCCGAGCGGCTGAAGGTGATCGAGGCGCGCCTGCCCGTGCACGAGTGGCCCGCGGTGCCGCTGCGGATCGTCGCGGTGGAGGCCACGACCGGCGACGAGCGGGTGTTCACCGTGGAGTCCGGGGTGTCGCTCGTGGACGCGGTCGCGGCCAGCTGTGCGGTGCCGGGCACCTGGCCGCCGGTGACGATCGGCGGCCGCCGCTACATCGACGGCGGGGTGCGCTCGATGGAGAACGCCGACCTGGCCGCGGGCTGCGACCGGGTGCTGGTGCTGCGGGTCACCGAGGTGCCGGGCAACACCGACCTCGACGACCAGGTCGCCGCACTGCGACGGGACGGCGCCGAGGTGCTGGTCATCGCCCCCGACGCGACGGCGATCGAGGCGATCGGCCCCAACCTGCTGGACCCGTCGGTCCGCGAGGCGGCCGCACGCGCCGGGTACGACCAGGCCGTGCGCGCGGCCGCCGAGGTCGCGGCTCTCTGGGGGTAGCGGAGTTCCGCGGCCCCGGCGGCAGCGCTCAGGGGCGGCCGGCGCGCGGCACGCCGACCCGGAAGGCGAGCAGGCTCGCCTCGCGGGCGTCCTTGCGGGCGTGCTCGTTGAAGTCCGGCGCCGCGCACGCGAACAGCGTCCGGCCATCGGCGCCGCCGAGCATGCAGGCGAACACCCCGGTTCCCGGCTGGATCTCGTCGTTGATCTCCCCGCCCTCGCGGACCCGCAGCAACCGGCCGCCGATGCCGTCGGCCACCCACAGGGCGCCTTCGGCGTCCAGGCAGCACCCGTCCGGCGCGACGGCGATCTCGGGAAGCGCTTTCTCCAGCTCCCGCTCGGTGAGCGGCTCCCCGAACTGCGCCCACACGCGCCGGTTGGTGAGCGACCCGTCGGCGGCGATGTCGAACGCGGTGACCCGGTTGCCGAAGGTCTCGTCGACCAGCAGCACGCCGTCGTCGGTGATGACGCTGCCGTTGGGGAACCACAGGTCCTCCGCCACGACCGTCACGGTGCCGTCCGGGTCGACGCGCAGCAGGTTCGCCGGAGCCACCACGGCGCCGTTCATCAGGTCGAACCCGAAGTTGCCGACGTAGGCCCGTCCCTGGGCGTCGACGACCAGGTCGTTGGGATGCCCCGTGACGTACGCGGACAGGTCGGTGTGGGTGACAAGACTGCCGTCGGGTTCCCGGCGCAGCAGCCGCGCGTCGCGCATCGACACCACGAGCAGGCGGCCGTCGGGCAGCCAGCCCAAGCCGGAGGGCTGCTGCGGAACCTCGGCCTCGACCCGCAGGTCACCGCCGTCCTCCAGGCTGGAGTACACGCGGTGGGTGTAGAAATCTGCGAACCAGATGCGTCCCTCGTGCCAGCGCGGGCATTCGAGGTAGGAGAAGCCGTCCGGAACTTCATTGGTCACAGTGGACAGTCAGGCACGCCGCGCCCGGCGGTGTCAAGGCGGGTCCGTCAGGAGGAGACGGTGACTCCGCCATCGGGGCGATCGGTGGACAGGGTGAGCTCCTGCCAGGTGTCGATGTCCTCCTGGACCCGCTTGCGCCCGGCCGTGACCAGGCGCAGCGCGTCCGAGCCGAGCAGCAGGTGCACGGGTGGCGTGTCGGAGTCGAGCACGGTGAGGATGGCCTGCCCGGCGCGGTCGGGATCGCCGATCCCCTGGCCGGCCAGCGTCTGCCGGCGGGCGCGGATCGGATCGAACAGCTCGTCGTAGTCGGGGATGCTGCGGGGCGCGCGGACCAGTGACCGGCCCGCCCAGTCGGTCGCGAACGCGCCGGGGGCCACCGCGGTCACCCGCACCCCGAACTGCGCGACCTCTTGCGCGAGTCCCTCGGTGATGCCTTCCATCGCGTGCTTGCTGCCCTCGTAGAACGACAGGCCGGGGAACGTGGTCATCCCGCCCATCGAGGTGATCACGAAGATGTGACCGCCCCGCCGCTGGCGCATCCCGGGCAGCACCGCCTTCATGGTCGCCACCGTGCCGAACACGTTGACCTCGAACTGGCGGCGCAGATCGGCCATCGAGGACTCCTCGAAGGTGCCCTCGACGCCGTAGCCGGCGTTGGCCACGAGCACCTCGATCGGCCCCAGCGCGTCCTCGGCGGCACGCACGGTCGGTTCGATCCGGTCCGCGTCGGTCAGGTCGAGGATGAAGGCGCGGGCGCGGTCGGCGTCCAGGGCTTGGAAGGCCGCCGCGTCCTGCTCGGTGCGCACCGTGCCGGCCACCCGGTGCCCGGCCGCCAGCGCCCGCCGGGCGATCGCCAGTCCGAGCCCGGTGCTGACACCGGTGACCAGGAACGTCTTGCTCATCAGGGGTTTTCCTTTCCGTGACGGCCGTCGAGGCCGTGATCGAGCGCCGCGCGCGGGTGCGCGCGGGCGATGTCGGCTCCGCGCCGGTCAGGAGCCGGCGTCGGCGCTGTGGGGAGCCGCGGCCGCAGACTCGCTTCCCCAGCTGGCGAGCAGCCGCAGGCGCTCCTCACTGGGGGAGCCGGGCGGGGCGGAGTAGACCAGCATCGACAGGGCCGGGTCGGCCACCGGGGTGAAGATCTCGAAGTGCAGTTCGAGGTCACCGACCAGGTGGTGGTGGATCCGTTTCCGGCCGGCGCTGCGTTCGTGGACGCGGTGCTCGGACCACCAGCCCGGGAACTCCGGTGACCGCACCATCAGCTCGCCGATCAGGTTGGTGATCCGCTGGTTGCGGGGCTGGGCCGCGGCGGCCAGCCGCAGCACGTGGACGTAGTCGCGGGCCACCTGCTCCCAGTCGCGCCACACCGCGCGCGCCCGCGGGTCCAGCAGCGTCCAGCGGACCATGTTGCGTTCCCGGCGCGGCAGTGCGGCGATGTCGGGGAAAACCAGTGCCCACAGCGCGTTCCCGGCGACGATCTCGAGGTTGTCGTCGCGGACGTAGGCCGGGCACAGGTGCATCGACTCCAGCACCTGGCGCATCGCCGGCCGCACTCGCGTCGAGCGCTCGCCGCGGTCCGGCTTCCGGGCCGCGGTGCCGGCGAGGGTGAACAGGTGCCGCCGCTCGACGTCGTCCAGCCGCAGGGCGCCGGACAGGGCGTGCAGCACCTGCTCGGAGGGCTGTCCGGCGCGGCCCTGTTCGAGCCGGGTGTAGTACTCGGCGCTCACCCCGGCCAACCGGGCGACCTCGCCGCGCCGCAGGCCGGTGACCCGGCGGCCGGGCTCGACCGGGAGCCCGATCTCCTCCGGCGTGAGCCCGGCGCGGCGGGCGCGGAGGAAGTCGCCGAGTTCCTTGTTGACCATGCCTCCAGTCTGAACTCGCCGTGGTCGCCCGCCAACCGGATAGGTGGCCCTGCGAGGGCCACCCAGGGGTGTCAGGCGTCGCGGACCAGCCGCAGGTGGCGCGGCTCGTCCCGGGTTTCCGGAGTGGTGCCGCTGGTGAGGTCGGCCAGCATCTGGGTGGTCTGGCGGCGGCGGCTGCGGCGGACGTAGATCAGGGTGGTGGCGACGCTTTCGTGGCCGGCGAGGTCGGCCAGGTCCTCCACGGAGACGCCCTGTTCGTAGCCGAGGGTCAGGACGGTGTGCCGCAGGGAATGCGGGACGACGTCGTCGGGCTGGTCCAGGCCGTCGCCGCGGGCCGCGTCGCGCAGGAGGTTGCCGAGGTCGCGGGAGGTCAGGGGCGTGCCGGTGCGGGTGGCGAACAACCAGCCGGACAGCTCGGCGACGGGCTTGCCTTCGCGGGCGGCGCGGGCGGCGAGGTAGTTGCCCAGGGCGACGTCGGCCAGGCCGAGGATGTCGGCGGTCTTGCGGTGGCCGCCCTTGTTGACGTAACGCAGGATCCGGTGGCCGCGGTCGACGCCGAGGTCGCCGTCCGGGCCGCAGCGGGCGTGCAGGATCGCGCCGGACCGCACGGCGGTGGTGGCCATGATCTCCAGGATGGCGAGGTTGCGCAGCGCGGCCTCGGTGCCGGCGGTCTCGGCGCGGCCGCGGGCGTGGCCGAGCAGGGCCAGGAGTTCGCCGTGGGTGAGGGCGCGGGTCTGGGATTCCTGGTCGCGCTTGTGGCGAGGGACCAGGCGCGCCGGGTTGTCGTCGTGGACGCGGTTGTTGATCAGCTCGGTGTACCAGGAGCTGACGGCGGCCAGGCGGGCGTTGTGGGTGACCGGGCTGCCGGGGTCGAGCAGGGCGATCCAGTCCTTGACGTCGGCCAGGCGCGCGGCCAGCGGGTCGACGCGGTGCCAGTCGCAATAGGACAGCCACAGGCCCAGACCGCGCCAGTAGGAGCGGCGGGTCTGGTGGCTCTTCATCTCCAGCAGCCACGAGCGGGTGACCCCGCGCGGGCCCCGGGCGCCGGCGGGGTCGTCCGGCAAGGCCGGGAGCCCGGCCACCGCGTCCTCGACCAGGCGCCGCAGGGCGGGCTTGTCGGGGGCGCGAGCGGGCATCGGCCGGGGCTCGTACGGGGCGTGGTCGACGGTCATCACCGCCGATCATGTCACGACGGCGCGCCGTCGGCCGGTGGGATGTTGACGTTGCGGTGGAAGACGTTGCGCGGGTCGTACCGCAGCTTGATGTCGCGGAGCCGCTGGTACTTCGCGGGCCCGTAGGCCGCCTGGACCCGGTCCTGCCCGGTGTCGTCCATCGCGTTGACGTAGGTGCCGACGTGCGGGGCGTACGGGCGCAGCGCCTCCGCGCACGAGCGCACCCAGGCCGTCTCGGCCGGCAACGTCTCCAGGGTCTGCGTCGCCGCGATCATGAAGGCGCAGTACCGGGGTGAGCGGCCGCCGCTGAAGGCCGTGGCGTCGTCGGGCACCGCCGAGTAGGCGCCGTCGAGCCGGTAGAACAGCACGATCGACATCGGCGAGGTGCGCCGCGGCACCTGCTCGACGACCGCCTGGATCACCTCGTCGGACAGTTCCTCCAGGTACAGGCTCTTGTCGTAGTAGTACAGGCCCCAGGCGTTGGCCTCGTCGATGAGCTGCTGCAGTTCCACGTAGGGCATCGGGGTCACGAACTCGAACGCGGGCGGCAGCGCCTGCCGGATCCTGGCGAGCACGTCGGCGTGGGTGCCCGGGTCGCCGAACCCCGTCACGAGAAGCGCGTAGCCGGGTGTGAAGTGGTACTGCTCGGGGACGAACGAAGCGGGCGGCGCGTTGAGGGCGCCGATCACCACGCTGAGGTCGAGCGGCAGCGTGGGCACCAGCTCGCGCGCCAGCCTCAGCACTTCTGGTCCCTGGTCGAGTTCCCAGAACACGAGCGCGTACTGCACCAGGGGGCCGGCCTCGTGCAGCCGGAACTCGAACTCGGTGACCACGCCGAAGTTCCCGCCGCCGCCGCGGAGGGCCCAGAACAGGTCCGGGTGGTCGGTCGCCGAGGCGCGCAGGATCCGGCCGTCCGCCGTGACGACCTCGGCGGAGACCAGGTTGTCGATGCTGAGCCCGGCCTTGCGGGTGAACCAGCCCATCCCGCCGCCGAGGACCAGCCCGCCGATGCCGGTGTGGCTGACCATGCCGGCGGGCACCGCGAGGCCGTGTGCCTGGGTGGCGGCGTCCAGGTCGCCCAGCAGGGCGCCGCCACCCGCGCGGGCGAGCTTCGCGTCCGGGTCGACGGTGACGTGGTTGAGGGCGCTGAGGTCGATGACCACGCCGTCGTCGACCGTGGAGTTGCCCGAGGGGCTGTGCGCGCCGCCGCGGACGGCGATCTCCAGGTCGTGGTCACCGGCGAACCGGATCGCCGCGGCGACGTCGGCGGCGGAGGCGCAGCGGGCGATCATCGCCGGTCTCCGGTCGTTGGCGGCGTTCCACACCTTCCGGGCTTCGTCGTACCCGGAGTCCTCCGGGCCGAACACCGGGCCGTTGAGCAGTGCCCGCAGGTCCGCCACTCCGCCGCCGACCGTCTGGGTCATGGTCATCACCTTCGTCCGGAACGCTTTCCGTGAAGTCGCACTCGATCTGCGGGGGGTTACACCGGCCGGGTGAGCTCGGTAGGCCTTCCGGACGCGCAGTCGCGGGGTTCCCGGGGTACCGGGTCGTTTCGTCACGGTGACGAGCTCCAGTTTTCGCCCTCCAGGACAGCCGGATCTCTCATCCACGATAACCGTGATTATCGCGGACTTTTGTTTGTTCGGATTTATGAAATCTAACTGCCGGTTTAGGTTCTGCAACTCGAACTGATACGCTGTGGTTATGGAAGAAGCACCCCCACCACCGCCACGCAGGGATGCGTCGGGGAGTCGTGAGCCCCTGTCCGATCCGGGGCTGTGCCGGTACTGCCGGCGGCACCCCCGCAAACAGCCGGGCCCGCGGGGCGGGCGGCCGGGGGAGTACTGCACGACGGTGTGGGCGGTCGACGAGCGCGGCCGCGAGGTGACGTGCGCGCGGCTGGACGAGGCCGACCAGATCTCGTTCGCCGCCTACGGACCGGCGATGCCGGGGCTGGACGTGGCGGCGGTGGGCCGGGACGTGAGCCGGGCGCTGGCGGAGATCACGCCGCTGCAGCGGACCCTGACCGCGCTGGACGAGCGGCTCGGCGCGGAGGTGGCGGAGGCCCGCGCCCGGGTCGCGGAAGCCGAGGCCGCCGCCGCGGATGCGGAGGCGCGCGCTTCAGCGGCCGAGACCTCCGCGGCGGCCGCGGAGGTGGTCGCCGCGGAGGCCGCCGAGCGGGCCGAAGCCGCCGAGGCGCGGGCGCGGGAGGCGGAGGAGCGCGCCGCGAGCGAGCGAACCCAGGCCCAGCGCGCGATCGCCGACCGGCTCACCGCCGAGGGCGAGATCCGCCAGCTGCGCGAACGCCTGGACCAGGTCGAGACCGAGCAGCGGCAGGCTGCCGAGGCCGCCGCCGCCCGCATCGAGGAACTCGCCGCCGCGGCCGCCGCCCGCGCCACCGAGGCCGAGGCCGCACACGCCCGCGCCCGGCAGCTGGAAACCGACCTGCGCGACCTGGCGACTCAGCACCACGAGGACCTCGAGCGGTTGCGCGCCCGGCACGACCAGGCCCTGGCCGAGGAACGCGAGAAGCACCGTCAGGCCCGCGACGAGCACGATCAGCGGATCACCGCACTGCGCGAGCAGCACGAGACGGCGTTGGCCGCCGCCCGCGACCGGATCACCGAGCTGGTCACCACCGCCGCGCGGGCCGAGGCCGCCGCCACCGAGGCGCGGACGACCGCCCGGACCTCGGAGGCCGCCGCGGCGCGGCTCGGCGCGCTGCGGGAGGGGGTGCTCACGGCCCTGGCCGAGCCGGCGGCTGATCTTTCTGCCCGGCTCCGCGCACTGCTCGCCGGCACCGCGGCGCCCGTGGGGGGCGAGGGCCACGAGGGGTGACCCCACCGGTGCCTGCTGGACGGCGGCGTGCCTGCCCCGGATCGAGCCCAAGCCGCTCCGGGCATTCAAGGCCGCGTGCGCTCGGACCAGTTCAGCGGGACTCGGCGGGCGGTGGCCATCAGGGGTGACTCCCACCGGCGCCCGCTCCAGATCGAGGCAGCCGACTCTGTTCGAGAGTGCCCAAGCCGCTCCGGCCTCCAAGCCCGCAGGCGCCAGGACCAGCTCCACCCGATCCGGTGGCCGGTGGGGCCATCAGAGGTGAACCCACCGGCGCCCGCCCAGAGCGAGCGCACCCGGCTCGGGATCCGGGCGTCCGAGCCCGCGGGTGCCAGGACCAGGTCAGCGCGCTTCCGTGACCACCGGTTGCCAGGCGCGCCGGCCGCCCTCGTCCTGGCGCACCCGCCCGAACGCGACATCGGCGAAGTGGATTCCGAAACCGTACGTTCCAGGCGTCGCCAGGCGGTCGACGAGGGCGCGCCGGTGGCGGGCGGTCGTCTCGGGATCCACGTCGACCGGCGGCGACCACTCCGGGTGCCCGATTTGCAGCGGCGAGTGGAACAGATCCCCGAACGCGATCACCGTCTCCTCGCCGGCCGTGATCTCGTAGGCGGCGTGACCGGGTGTGTGGCCGGGCGTGGCGAGGAGCCGGACGCCGGGGAACACCTCGTCACCGTCGTCGGCCAGGTCCAGCCGCGGTTCCAGCGCCACCACCGTCTCCGGGAACGGCGCCTCCCGCCGCGAACAGCCGTGGTCCCATTCGGCCTTCGTCAGCACCGCTCGCGCGTGCGCGAACGGCGGCACCCCGGTGTCCGGTGCCGGCGCGGCGACCCAGCCGATGTGGTCGCGGTGCATGTGCGTGATCGCCACGGTGTCGACATCGGCCGGGGCCCGGCCGAGCGCGGCGAGGCTGGCGAGCAGCCGGCCACCGGACGCCGCCCCCACTTGCGGCTGGGCCGGGTCGGTGGCCACCTCGCACGGTCCGAAACCGGTGTCGATCAGCAGGGCGCGGCCGTCGCGTTCGACGAGCAGACCGCCCGCGCCCACCCGCAGGAAGCCCTCGTCGTCGAGGTATTCCCGGTGGCGGTCCCAGAAATCCGGGCCGCTGTCGGCAAACCACACCCGCGGGTTGAGCTGGATCCACCCGTCGGCGACGTAGCTGAGCCTGACGCCCCCCAGCACGGCGGTCCGCACGCGCGACGGCGTGCGCAGCCGGAGGGGGTCGAGGCCGGCGACATCAGCGAGAGAATTCACATGCACCTCCGGAACAGTAACAACGATCATGCGGCCGCGAAGGCCGCGAGCCGGTCGAGCGCCTCGTCCAGCACGGGGATGTCCACCGCGTAGCTGAGGCGCACGTGGTCCGGCGCGCCGAAGCCCGTGCCCGGCACCAGGCCGACCCCGGTCTCGGTCAGCAGAGCGCTGCAGAACTCGTCCGCCGTACGTCCGGCGAGCAGCGCCGAGACGTCCGGGAACAGGTAGAAGGCCCCGGTCGGCAACGGGCACCGCACGCCGTCGATCGCGGTCAGCCTCCGGTGGGCGAGGTCGCGGCGGTACCGGTAGGACCTGATCGCGTCCCACGGCACGTCGTCCATCGCGCCCAGCGCCGCGTACTGCGCGACCACGGACACGTTCGAGGTCGCCTGGCCCTGCAACCGCCGGATGAGCCGGGCGATCTCCGGCGGCGCCGCCGTGTGACCGACGCGCCAGCCGGTCATCGCGCAGCTCTTCGACACCCCGTTCACCACCACCGTCCGGGCCTGCAGCTCCGGCCCGAGCGAGGCGATGCTGGGCACTCCACCGTCCCCGTAGTGGAAGTATTCGTAGATCAGGTCCTCCACGACGAACAAGTCGTGCCGCAGGACCACCTCGGCGAGGGCCGCCAGTTCCGCCCGGCTGTAGGTCGCGCCGGTCGGGTTGCCGGGGCTGTTGAGCACCACCGCTTTCGTCCGCGGCGTGACTGCCGCCGCCAGCTGCTCCGCGGTCAGCTTGGCCGCGGTGGGCACGATCACCGGCCGGGCGCCGGTGACCCGGACCTGCTCCGGGTAGGTCACCCAGTACGGCGCGGGCACCACGACCTCGTCCCCGTCCTCGCACAGCGCCAGGAACGCGTTGAACAGGGCGTGCTTCGCGCCGTTGGCGACCACGACGTCGTCGGGTGTGTACTCCAGTGCGTTGTCCTCGGCGAGCTTGCGCCGGATGCGCTCCCGCAGTTCGGGGATCCCGGCGACGTCGGTGTAGCGGTTGCGCCCGTCGGCGATCGCCTTCGCCGCGTACTCCCGGGCCCGGTCGGGCATCGGGAAATCGGGCTCACCGACCGAGAGGTTGAGCACCTCCTCCCCGGCGGTGCGGCGAGCGGTGAGCTGGGCGTGGAGCGAGAGTGTCGGCGAGGGGCGGATCGAGTCCGCCCGGGACGACAGGGGCTTCACGTCAGGGGCCTGCCCTTGGTTTCGGGGGTGAGGAGGGTGGTGATCAGTCCGATCGCGACCAGCACGACGAGGTAGCCGGAGAACACCCACTCCAGCTGGTGCGCGTGCAGCCAGGTCAGCACGTAGGGTGCGGTACCGCCGAAGACGGCGACCATCAGCGAGTACGGCACGCCGACGCCGGAGGCGCGGACCTCGGTGGGGAACAGCTCGGCGAAGTAGGCCGGCATGATGCCGACGAACGCGCCGAGGAAGAACAGCGCCACTCCCATGAGGACGCCGAGCCGGATCGCGGAGTCGTCGATCAGGGTCATCAGCGGAAACGACAGCACCAGGAACGCGACACCGTAGGCGATGAAGATCGGTTTGCGGCCGAAGCGATCGGACAGCCATCCCCACAGCGGCAACGTGATCATGAAGAACACGTTCGCCGCCACCGTGGCCCACAGTCCCGCCGTCGCGTCGACGCCCTTGGCGCTGATGGCGAACCCCGACACACCGACTGCCCAGATGTAGTAGACGACGGTGACACCGGCGGTCAGACCCAGGATCCGGGCCAGGCTCCTCTTGTTGCGGGCCAGCGCACGCACCAGCTCGCGCGTGCTGCGTGGTGTGGCGCCCTCGGTGTAGGCGTCGGTTTCCTTGAGGGTGCGCCGCAGGTACAGGCCGACGAACCCGAGGACACCGCCGATGAGGAACGGCACGCGCCAGGCCCAGTCCCGCAGGGCCTGCTCACCGAACACGCTCGATCCCGCCGCGCCGATGAGCGAGGCGAGCACGATCCCGGCGGTGACCGAGATGTAGAGGCTGGTCGACCACAGTCCGCGGCGCGCGGCGGGCGCGATCTCGGCGACGTAGGTGTAGGAGGCGGCGATCTCGCCGCCGTGGGCCAGGCCCTGCAGCAGCCGGGCGAGCAGCAGGATCACCGCCGCGCCGACGCCGATGGCCGCGTGGGTGGGCGCGATCCCGATGATGAGGCTGCCCAGCGCCATGGTGACCATCGACGTGGTCAGCGAAAACCGCCGTCCGCGGCGGTCGGCGAGCCAGCCGAAGAGGAATCCGCCGAGCGGGCGCATCAGGAACCCGACCGCGAACACGGCCAGGGTGGACAGCAGTGCGCTCGTGGCGTCGCCACCGACGAAGAACTGCTTGGCGAAGAACGGGGCGAAGATGGCGTAGACGCTCCAGTCGTACCACTCGAGCGTGTTGCCGATGCCGGCGCCGAGCAGGGTGCGGAACGTGCCGGGTGCGGTGCCGGCCTTCGAAGTGGCTGGCACCGAGATGGGAGCCGTCATGGGTCCTCCTCCGGACGGGTCAGGCCGTGGCGGCCGCGCGGCCGGCCACCCGCCCGAACACCATGCCGCGCAGCACGGATGTGCCGCCGGGATATTTGTCGTGGTAGATGCCGGTGCATTCGCCCGCCGCGTACAGGCCGGGAATGGGCGTGCCCCGCTCGCCGACGACGCGGGCCTCCGCGTCGGTCGCCAGGCCGCCGAAGGTGAACACGATCGCGCACGCCACGGGATAGGCCAGCAGCGGCGCCTCGTCGATGGTCAGAGCCCAGTTGCTCTTGGGTGGGGTGAGGCCCGCGGTGTGCTTGCCGTCCGGCCGCCGCCAGTCGAAGGGACCGTCCACAACGGACGCGTTGTACGCGGCGACGGTCTCGGCGAGCCGGTCCGCGGGCAGTTCCAGTGCGGCGGCCAGTTCGCCGAGCGCGCCGGCGGTGACCGGTTTGCGGCACCGGGTCCGGCGACGATGCCGATGTCGTCATGCTCTTCTCCTGTGTCAGGCGCGCGGGTTGAAGGGGTCCTTGACGCCCTGGCCGGTGTCCACCCAGACGCTCTTCTCCTCGGTGTACTCGCGCAGCGCGTCGGCGCCGTTCTCGCGGCCGAGGCCGCTCTGCTTGTAGCCGCCGAACGGGGTGGCGTAGGAGGTCTTGCGGTAGTTGTTGATCCACACCGTGCCCGCGCGCAGGCGGCCCGCGACGCGGTGCGCGCGCTGCACGTTGCCGGTCCACACGCCCGCGGCGAGGCCGAACTGGGTGTCGTTGGCGATGCGCACGGCCTCGTCCTCGTCGGTGAACCGGATGAGGGCGGCGATCGGGCCGAACACCTCTTCCTGCGCGATCCGCATGTCCTTGGTGACGTCGGCGAACACGGTCGGGCGGAGGAACAACCCGTCGGGAAGGCCCTCGACCCGCGCCGGGCCGCCGCCGGCCACGAGCCGGGCGCCGTCGTCCTTGGCGACGTCGATGTAGGACAGGACCTTGTCGTACTGGGCGCGGGAGGCGATGGTGCCCATCTCGCTGGCCGGGTCCTGCGGGTCGCCCACCCGGATCGCCTCGGCGCGGCGCGCCAACTCCTCGGCGACGCGGTCGTAGACGCTGTCCTGCGCCAGGATGCGCGATCCCGCCATGCAGGTCTGGCCGCTGGCGCCGAAGATCCCGGCGACCAGGCCGTTGAGCGCGCTGTCGAGGTCGGCGTCGTCGAAGACGATGTTGGGTGACTTGCCGCCCAGCTCCAGCGACACGCGCTTGAGCGTCTTGCCGGCCTGGGACGCGATGGCCTGTCCGGTGGCGGTCGAGCCGGTGAACGCGATCTTGTCCACGCCGGGATGCCCGGTCAGCGTGGTGCCCGACGGGTGCCCCAGGCCGGTGACGACGTTGAACACGCCCGGGGGCAGACCGGCCTCGGCGGCGAGCTCGGCGAAGCGGATGGCCGACACCGGGGTGACCTCGGACGGTTTGGCGATCACGGTGTTGCCCGCGGCCAGCGCCGGGCCGAGCTTCCACACCAGCAGCAGCAACGGCGAGTTCCACGGCGTGATGGCGGCGACCACGCCGAGCGGCTCGCGCACCGTGTAGTTGATCATCTGCCGCACGTGCAGCGGGTTGGTGCTGCCGGTCGGCATCTGCGCCAGGCCGGCGTAGTAGTTGAAGTACTCGGGCATCAGCTTGGCCTGGCCGGCCATCTCGCGGATCAGCTTGCCGTTCTCGTTGACCTGCAGCTGGGCGATCTCCTCGGCGTTGTCCGCGATCGCCTCGCCGAACCGGATGAGGAACTTCGCCCGGTCGGCCGCGCGCCAGGCGGGCCAGTCGCCGTCGTCGAAGGCGCGGCGCGCGCTGTCCACCGCGGCGTCGACGTCCTTGGCCGAGGCGTCGGGCACCTGGGCCCACACGCGGCCGGTCGCCGGGTTGACGACGTCGAGGTACTCGCCGTCGATCGGGGCGATCTGCTGGTTGCCGATGAACAGGCCGTAGCGGGTGACACCTTCGGCGGAGGTGTCCGGCGATGACGGGGGCATGGATGCGCCTTTCTGGTCGTCTTCGGGTGACCAGGATGCTAGATGATTGTCCCACAATCGGTCAAATACAAGTCTATGACCTGCTTCTTTGGTCACAGTAGATCGGAAGAGTTTGACCTACAATCGGGCAATCGTTAGGCTGGCGGGCGTGAAGGTGGTCCATGCCGCGGCGCCGGTCCGCACCCAGGCGGTCGAGGCCATCCGCGCCGACATCGTCAGTGGTGTGCTCAAACCCGGGCAGCGGCTGGTCGAACGCGAGCTGTGCGAACGGCTCGACGTCTCGCGCAACACCATCCGCGAGGCCTGCCGCCAGCTGGAGGCCGAGGGGTTCCTGGTCATCCCGCCGCACAAGGGCCCGACCGTCGCGCAGCTGAGCGACGACGAGGCCAGGGCGATCTACGAGGTGCGTGAGGCGCTCGAGTGCTTCGCCGTGCGGCTGTTCGTGGAACGGGCCGACGACGACGTGATGACCCGCCTGCGTGAGGCGTTCGCGAAGGTCAAGGCGGCGCACGAGTCCGGCCGGGTGACCCGCATGCTCAGCACGAAGAACAAGTTCTACGACGTGCTGTACTCGGGCGCGGGCAATGACGTGCTGCACGCCCAGGCGCGGCTGCTGCACGGCCGCCTGGCGCAGCTGCGTGCGCGGTCCCTGGCCCACCAGGGGCGTCCGCGGTCCAGCATCGCCGAGATCGAAGAGGTCGTGGAGCGCATCGCGGCGCGGGACGCCGATGGGGCGAGCGCCCTGTGGCGTGACCACATCCGCAACGCGGCGGCGACGGCGTTGTCCTAGCCGGCGCCGAGCCGGCGGATCAGCCGCCCGGCCGGGGCCGCCGCCAGGCGGGGTTGAGCCGGACGCCCAGTTGGTCCAGCTCGACCGGGTGCCCCTCGTCGGTGCGCAGGCCGACCCGGGCCGGGGCCCCGGTGTCGTGGTCGACGTAGAGCAGCGGGGGCCCGCCGTCCTGGAGGTACTTGTCCGCCCACTGCATCAGGCCGAGCACGACCGGGAGCAGGTCGCGGCCCATGTCGGTGAGCACGTATTCGTCGCGTGTGCGGCCGCCAACGTCCCGGTAGGGCTGCTTGTCGAGCAGGCCGGCCCCGGTGAGGTGCCGCAGCTGCCGGGCCCGGGCCGTCTCGGTGATCCCGACCCGGGAGGCGAAGGCACTGAACCGGGTGGTGCCGTAGAACGCCTCGCGCAGGATCAGCAGCGCCGACTTCGTGCCGACGATCTCCAGGGCCTTGACCAGCGAGCAGTGGTCGGTCTTCCACGAACTGAGATCCGCGAGCGGACCTTCCATCACGGCGGGCTCGCTCGGCCGCGTTCACGGCCATGCTCGACGTCTTCGTGGTCAACGTGGCCTTCACCGACATCGGCGCGAGCTTCGACGGCTCGTCGCCGGCGGACCTGAGCTGGGTGCTCAACGGCTACACGATCGTCTACGCGGCGCTGCTGATCCCGGCCGGGCGGCTGGCGGACCGGCACGGCCGCAAGGCGGGTTTCCTCGTCGGGCTCACCGTCTTCACCCTCGCCAGCGTGGGCTGCGCCCGGGCTCTGGTGGCTGGTCGCGTTCCGGGTGCTGCAGGCCCCCGGGGCCACGGTGCTGACGCCGACCAGCCTCGGGCTCCTGCTCACCGCCCTGCCCGCCGAGCGGCGTGCGGGCGCGGTGAAGATCTGGGCGACCACCAGCTCGTTCGCCGCCGCGCTCGGCCCGGTCGCCGGCGGGGCGCTGGTCGAGCTGTCCTGGCACTGGGTGTTCCTGATCAACCTGCCGGTCGGTGTGGTGGCCTTCGCCGGGGCGCTGCGGCTGGTGCCCGAGTCCCGCGACGACTCGATCACCCGGCTGCCCGACCCGCTCGGCGCCGTCGTGCTCGCGGTGGCGCTCGGGCTGGTGAAGGGCGACGAGTGGGGCTGGGCCGGGGCGGCGACGCTGGCCGCGTTCGGCGCCGGGGTGCTCGGCATCGCGTTCCTGGTCGCGCGCGTGCTGCGGCATCCGGCACCGGTCGTGGATCCGGCCCTGTTCCGGGTGCCGGCCTTCGCCTGGGCGAACGTCACGGTGCTGGTGTTCTGCACGGCGTTCGGGGCGCTGTTCCCCAGCGTCGTGCTGTGGCTGGAGAACGTCGCCGGGTACAGCGCCATCGCCACCGGTGTCGCGATCCTGCCGGGGCCGCTGATGCTCCCGATCTTCGCCGTCGTCGGCCAGCGGCTGGTCCGGTACCTGTCGGTGGGCCGGCTCGTGGCCGTGGGCAACCTGGTGTTCTGCGTGGGCGCGGTGATGCTGGCGTGCAACGCCTCGGCGCAGGCGCGGTTCGGGACGGACATCCTGCCCGGCTGGATCGTGACCGGCATCGGCATCGGGCTCGCGCTGCCCAGCATGCTCGCCGCCGCGACCGCGGGCCTCCCACCCGCCCGGGCGGCGACCGGCAGCGCCGTGGTCAACACCGGCCGCCAGCTCGGGTACGTGCTCGGGGTGGCCGTCCTGGTCGCCGAGCTCGGTCTCACGCCCCGCGCATCCGCCGGGAAGTGAGGGGCCGGCTGCGCATCCTCGTCGGACCCCGCGGGTACCGTCCACGCAGGAGCACGACGCGTGGAGGAGCCACGGTGAAGGCGAAGGACCAGCTCAGCCTGTTCGAGGCGCTCCCGTGGTTCGTGCCGGACGTGCCGGCCCCGTTCGCCGACGAGCGGCGGGCCCACCTGTTCGCCGACGAGCAGCCCTACCTCGGCTACCGGATCGCGCGGTGCGGGGAGCGGCGGCGCATCTGGACGGCGATCGAGCACGTGCCCGGAGGCGAGCGGGTGCCGCGCTGCGCGGAGTGCCTCGCCGTGTCCTGATCGTCCGTCCACTGCGGACTAGGGTGCCCGGTATGGCGGGTGGAACGGCGGTCGAGGCGATCAACCACGTCACGCGTTACCTCGATCTGGCCGGCGTGTTCGCCTGCGCGATCCTCGGCGGCGCGATCGCGCGGAGCGAGCGGCTGGACCTGTTCGGGTTCCTGGTGGTGGGCAGCGTGTCCGGGCTCGGCGGCGGGGTCATCCGGGACACGCTGCTGCAGCACGGCACGCCGGTCGCGCTGACCGACTACGCCTACCTGCCGACCGCGCTGGCCGGTGCGCTGCTGTCGTTCGTGATCTCGATCAGCGAGAGCGCGTGGGACAAGCTGTTCACGGCCCTGGACGCGGCGGTGATCGGGTTCTGGGCGGTCACCGGGGCGCAGAAGACGCTGGCCGCCGGGCTGGGCTGGCTGCCGGCGATCCTGCTGGGCACGGCCACCGCGGTCGGGGGCGGCGCGCTGCGGGACATCATGCTGCGGCGCGTGCCCGCGGTGTTCGGCGGCAACGCGCTCTACGGCACGGTCGCCGCGGCCGTCGCGGCCACGATGGTCATCTGCCACTACCTGGGCGCCCCGCTGGTGGGTGTCGTGGCCGGGGTGGTCGGGGCGTTGTCGTTCCGGCTGGCGGCGGTGAAGTTCGGGTGGAACCTGCCCAACGGGCTGGAGTGGCAGCCGCACTCCCGCCTGGCGAGCAAGTGGCGCAGCCGCCGGGTGCGGCGCAACCCGCCGGAGGGTCAGGAGGGCCGGTAGCGGGCCCGGATGTGGAAGCGTTCGCCCTGCGGGCCGAGGATGCTCAGGAACTCGACCGGGCCGGTGTCGGCGTTGCCGAACCAGTGCGGCAGGTGGGTGTCGAACTCGGCGACCTCGCCGGCGGACAGGACGAGGTCCTGGTCGCCGAGGACGAGCCGGAGCCGTCCGTCGAGGACGTAGAGCCAGTGGTAGCCCTCGTGCGAGCGCGGATCGGGGTCGAGCCCGGACGGCCCGGCCGGGAGGATCTGTTTGAAGGCCTGCAGCCCGCCGGGTTTGCGGGTGAGCGGGATGACGGTCATGCCGTGGTGGGTCCGGGGCCGCGGGTAGACGCGCGGGTCGCCGGTGGCGGGCGCGCCGACGAGGTCGTCGAGCGGCACCTGGTGGGCCTTGGCCAGCGGCAGCAGCAGTTTCAGGCTCGGGGCGCGCTGCCCGGATTCCAGGCGGGACAGGGTGCTGACCGGGATGCCGGTGGCCTCCGACAGGGCGGTCAGGGTGGTGCCGCGGCGCCGGCGCAGCTCACGCAGCCGCGGGCCGACGGCGCCGAGCACGGCGTCGAACTCCTCGCTCATCTCTCCACTGTGCCCGCGGCTTTGCCGATTCCGCAAAGAACTTTGTCAGCCGGCGGGCGTGCGGGGCACCGTGGTGGTCATGGACTGGGACGAGATGTACCGCAGCCGCGAGCGGGTGTTCAGCGGCGAACCCAACGAGGTGCTGGTCGCCGAAGCCGCCGGACTGGCGCCGGGGCAGGCGCTGGACGCGGGCTGCGGGGAAGGGGCCGACGCGTTGTGGCTGGCGCGGCGGGGCTGGCACGTCACCGCGGTCGACGCCTCCCGCGTCGCGCTGGAACGGGCGGCCGCGGCGGACGACACCGGGCGCGTGGCGTGGATGCACGCCGACCTGACGGCCATGGCGCCACCCGCGGGCTGCTTCGACCTGGTGTCGGCGCACTACGTCCCGCTGCCCAAGGCCGACCCCGGCGTGCTGCGCGGACTGCTCGCCGCGGTCGCGCCCGGGGGCACGTTGCTGGTGACCAGTCACGATCCCGCCGAGCTGACCGCGCGCGAGGGGTTCGACCCGGCCGACTACTACCACCCGGCCGACATCGCCGCGCTGCTCGCCGCGGAGTGGACCGTGCTGGTCGACGAGATCCGGCCGCGCGCCACACCCGGCCGGTACACGCGGGACACCGTCCTGCGGGCGCGGCGGGCTACAGGCTGAGCGCCGCCAGCGTGGCGATGACCTCCTCCCGCGCCGGGCCGTCGAGTTCGCGCAGCGGGCGGGGCAGGACGCGATCGCCGGTCAGGCCGAGGTGGGTGGCCGCGGCGGCGAGGACGCGGATGCCGCCGTGGCGGGCGAACAGGTCCCACAGCGGTCGCAGGCGCTCCGACTCGGCGGGATCGCGCATGATCGCCTGGGCGGCGTCCGGGAACGTGCCGGCGAGGGCCGAGTACCAGGCGTCGCAGCCGGCGGCGAGTCCGGCGGCGGCGAACGGGTCGCCGCTGATCCCGATCGTGACGGTGTCCGGGATGCGGGCGCGCAGGGCGTCCACCCGGGCCTTGGCGCCGGCGGGCACGCCGGGGATCTTGATGGAGCCCACGCCGGGCAGTCCGGCGATGCGGCCGTGCAGCTCGTCGCTGAACTGGAAGTGCGTGGTGCGCGGGTTGTCGTAGACGCACAGCGGGACCGACAGTTCGCGGGTGACGTCTTCGTAGAGGCCGAACACCTCGTCGTCGGTGAGGGGCTGGTAGCTGACCGGGGCGAGCAGCACCGCGGCCGCGCCGGCGTTCTGGGCGTCCTCGGCCAGCGCGAGGACCTCGCTCGTGGTCAGCGCGCCGATGCCGACCATCACCGGGGTGCCCGCCGCCGCGCCGACGGCGATCTTGGCCGCCTCGGCGCGCTGGTCGCGGGTCAGGTAGGCGTAGGAGCCGGTGGAGCCGAGCGCGCCGATCGAGTCGACCCCGGCCGCGGCGAGGCGCTCGACCAGCCGGGCGTAGGCGGCGGTGTCGAGGCCGGTGCCGGTGATCGGGGTGAGCGGGAAGGCGGACAGGCCGGTGAACATGGAGGTTCCTCTCAGGGGCGGGTGGCGGTGAAGATCGCGTGGCCGGCGTGCAGCCAGACCACGTCGGCGTCGGCGAACCCGGCGTCGGCGAGCCAGGTCAGGTGCTCGGCGACCGAGGAGGGCGTGTCGAGCGGGTCGGGGCCGGGCAGGCGGTAGTAGTTCCACTCCGCGCGCTCGAACGCCCGGGCGGCTTCGTCGCCGCCCGCGTCGCGCACGGCGCGGTCCCAGTGCTCGGCGGCCACCGCGCGGGCCCGGGCGCCCGCGGGTTCGACCAGGTCGGCCATGACGAACACCCCGCCGGGCACGAGCATGCCGTGCAGGTCGCGGTAGAGCTCGCGCGTGCCGGCGCCGTCGAGGTGGTGCACGGCGAGCGAGGTCATCACGCCACCGAACGCGCCGCGCCGCCAGTCCCGGTCGTGGATGTCCGCCCGCACCCGTTCCCACCGGCCCGCGAACGGCGCGAGGCGGGCAGCCGCCTTGTCCAGCATCTCGGGTGAGCCGTCGAGCAGGGTGACGCGGGCCCGGGTGTCGCGGCGCAAGTACTCCGCGGAGAGCAGGCCCTCACCGCAGCACAGGTCGAGCACGCGCGGTTCCGGGATGCCGGCGAGGAGGTCGCAGACGACCGCGATCTGCTCGCGCCGGTGCGGCACGAACGCGTCGCCGTGGGTGGTGAAGAGCTCGGTGTCGCTCGGCTGCCAGGCGGCGGGCTGCTCGGCGGGCATGGTCCTCACCCTAGCCAGCCCGGGCGAATCCTTTTCCGGCATCGGGCGGGTCCTCAGCGCAGTGCGGCGCGGGCGCGGTCGAGGAACACCCGCGCCGCCGGGCTCACCGGGCCCGCCGCCCGCCAGGCGAGGGCCAGGCAGCCGCGCAGCGGGGGATCGGTGATCGTGATCGCGTGCAGGTCGGGCCGGGTCGTGGCCACCGACTCCGGCAGGATCGCCACGCCCAGCCCGCGCGCGGCGAGGTCGGCCAGCACCGCGGGGTGCCTGGCCTCGAACCCGATCCGCGGGGTGAGGCCCCGCGCGGCGCAGGCCTCGTCGAGGCGGGCGCGCAGGCCGGTGCCGGCGGGCAGGCTGATCAGCGGCCGGTCCCGCAGGTGCGCCAGCGGGACCTCGGCTCGGCCGGCCCACTCGTCGTCCAGGCCGACCGCCGCGGTGATGGCCTGCTCGGTGAGGACCAGGACGTCCAGGCCGGGTGGTCGTTCGTCGGTGGCGAGGCTGACGATCGCCGCGTCCAGGCGTCCGCCGCGGATGTCCTCGGACAGCTGCTCGGAGCGGCCTTCGACGAGCGTGATCTCCACGCCCGGGTGGTCGTCGTGCCAGGCGGCGAGCAGGCCGGGCACGTCGAAGCTGTGCGAGGTGACCATCCCGAAGGCGATCTTGCCCCGGACCAGGCCGCGGAACTCGTCGGCGACCAGCCGCGCCCCGGCGACGGCGGCCAGCGCCGCGCGGGCGTAGGGCAGCACGGCGGCGCCGACCTCGGTGAGCCGGACGGGGCGGCCGGAGCGGTCCAGCAGTTCGTGCCCCAGCTCCCGTTCCAGGCGCCGGACCTGCGCCGACACGCCGGGCTGGGCCACGTGCACGCGTTCGGCGGCGCGGGTGAAGTTGCCCTCCTCGGCGACCGTCACGAAGTACTCGAGCTGCCGCAGTTCCATAACCGCTGATTCTAGTAGCGAGACCTACCAGCTCTTGGACTTCTGGCTCGTGCGGCGAGAGGCTGGGTGGAGAGGAAGGGAGCGAAACATGATCGACAAGGCCCGGAGGCCGGAGGATCTGGCCGTGATGTTCGTGGAGCGCGCCAACGCGCGGGACGCGAAGGCGCTGGCCGAGCTGTACGCCGAGGACGCGGTGCTGGCGTTCCCGCCCGGCTCGCAGACGGTCGGCCGCGACGCGATCCGGGAGGTGCTGGAGCGCCTGGTGGAGCAGGGCGGTGAGTTCCAGGTCGAGGAACCGATGCCGACCGTCTACTACGGCGACCTGGCGCTGTGCTCGACCAAGCCGGCCGACGACACCGGGGGACGGGTGCAGGTCGCGCGGCGGCAGCCGGACGGCACCTGGCTGCGGATCATCGACCGGCCGGAGATCCGCCGCCCGGCGTGAGGTCGTCCGCACCGCGGCCTCGGCCGGCTGGCAGGCTCACCCGCCGGATCACACGGAAGTGCTCGCGGGGACCCGGCCGGTCGGCCGCTCGGCGATGATCTCCCGGATGCCGTGGCTGTCCACCCGCAGGAGGGTGGGCACCAGGTCGCCGCTCGTGTCGGGCGAGGTGCGCACCCACTCGGTGAGCTCCGCAGCCCAGCCGGAGCTCACACCGGCGACGTAGATGTGGTCCGGGCTGACCAGCGCCGCCAGCAGCTGGTCCTCGCCGACGTGCGCGCCGATAGTCTCGGCGAAGTCGTCCATCACGACCGCGGACGCGGCGCACAGGCTGTTGTCGCCGCGCTCCAGGATGACCAGGGGGCCCTTGTCCGGGTCCGGGGCGACCTTGACGATGAGCCCGCGCCGGAGGTTGCCGACCGCTTCGTCGATCAGTTCGTGGAACTCGTCCTCGCTCAAGGCATCGGCTTGGTTCCTCAGCAGGTGGGACATGCCGACCCGGCCCTCGGGCGTGGCGGTCGCCCTGGCGAAGCCGAGGTGCAGCCGGTCGTCCACCAGCGGCAGCGAGTAGTAGAGCTTCAGCGGACCGTCGTAGGTGTGGAGGATGGGCAGCCATTCCCCCTCGGATTCGGCCCGCACGAACGCGTCGCGCAGGCTCTCGAGCTGCACCTTCGTGTTCTCCTCGCGGGCGGCTTCGAAGGCTGTGTCCCAGTCGCCGTCGGCGGGGCGGTCGAAGTCGTGCGTGATCTCGGCACCGCGAAACGTCGCGGCGAGGAAGATCCGGTCCACCCGCGAGGGCTGCCAGACGCTGTGCACGCGGGTGATGTCGGGCGGCTGGACCTGCCGCTCCCGCTGGACTTGGCGCCAGGCCTGCCGGATGGCGTCCTCGGCCTGGGCCGGCGCCGCTGCCCGCAACAGATCGTCCTCGTCGCCGTTCACCTGGAAAACGACGACGTTCAGGCGCGCATTCTCGTCCACGCGCGATGATCTTACTCAGACGCGCCGACCGTTCCGTGCCGGCGCGAGAGCGGCCGCGGTGCTGTACCCCGCCGCCTCCGCTAGGGTGATCACCACGACCGACCGAGGAGGTGAGACCCGTTTCCGTTCCGCCAACCCGGGTGCTCGCCTCCGGCGACGAGTGAGCCGCGAGCGCCCGTTTCCCCCGTGAAAGGCGCTCTTTCTTGTCCGTCGATTCCGAAACCGTCCTCGTCGGCCGCCTGCGCGCCGCCGGCTGCGTCTTCGCCGAAGACGAGGCCCGGCTGCTGCTGGCCGCCGCGGCCACCCCGGCCGAGCTGGAGGCCCTGACCGCTCGGCGGGTCGCCGGCGAACCCCTCGAACAGGTCCTCGGCTGGGCCGGGTTCCGCGGCCTGCGCATCCACGTCGAACCGGGCGTGTTCGTGCCCCGGCGGCGCACCGAGCTGCTGGTCGAGGAGGCGGTCCGGCTGGCCCCGCCGCGTCCGGTGGCGGTGGACCTGTGCTGCGGCTCCGGCGCGGTGGGCGCCGCGCTGGCCGCCGAACTCGACCTCGCCGAGCTGTACGCCGCGGACCTCGACCCCGCCGCGGTGCGCTGCGCGCGCCGCAACGTTCCCGGTGAGGTCTTCGAAGGCGACCTGTACGCCGCGCTGCCGGACGGGCTGCGCGTGCGGGTGGACCTGCTGGTCGTGAACGTGCCGTACGTACCCACCGAAGCTGTCGCGCTGATGCCGCCGGAAGCACGCCTGCACGAACCCCAGCTGGCACTCGACGGCGGCGCCGACGGCCTGGACATCGCCCGCCGCGTCATAGCCGGTGCCCCGGCCTGGCTCGCGCCGGGCGGGCACCTCCTGATCGAAACGAGCGAACGCCAGGCGCCGGCACTGGTCCGCGCCGCCACCGGCGCCGGACTGGTCCCGCGTGTGGCGACCTCCGACGAGCTGGACGCCACGGCGCTCGTGGCCCGCCGGGGGCGGGGGCTAGGCGGGAGCTGAGCGGAGGCCGCGGAGCACGGGTTCGAGGTTGGCGACCGTGGCGGCGACCGCTGCGTCCGCGTCGCCGCGTTCGAGGGCGTCCAGGAGGTCGGCGTGGGCGGCGGAGGAGTCCGGCAGCTGCGTCTCGTGGCGAACCAGGTCGGTCAGGATCTCGCGCAGCACCGGCTCCGCGGCCGTGAACAGGCTGAGCAACAGCGCGTTGCCGGACAGCTCCACCACGCCGCGGTGGAAGGCGAGATCGGCGTCGACGAACACCGCCGGGTCCGCGCCACGCTCGTCCTGCCGTTTCCGCAGGCCGGCGCGCAGACGATCGACGTCCTCGGGCCGGACCCGCCGTGCGGCGAGCCGCGCCGCCTCGACCTCGAGCGCACGGCGGACCTCGTACACCTCGAGCACCCGCGCGCGCCGCACCAGCCGCCGCACGTCGCCGGTGTCGGCCGTCCCGGCGGCGACGAACGTGCCGGAGCCGTGCCGGACGTCCAGGAGCCCGTCCTGGACCAGCAGGCGAACCGCCTCCCGCACCGACGAGCGCCCGACCCCGAACTCCGCGGCGAGCTGGACCTCGTTGGGCAGCCGGTCGCCGGGCCGCCAGTCACCGCGCCGGAGCCGCTGCCGCAGCAGGCTCGCGACCTGGGGCACGACCGGTCCACGGCGCAGCTCCGTCATGGGCGCACGGTAGCACTGCAGACGTCTGAGGACTCACGTGCGGAGCAGCAGCCCGGTCCTCCTGCGGCCACGGCAGATCCGGCAGGTCAGGGCCGGGGGAGATGCGTGCTGTGCGCGTCGAACGCGCAGCGCAGTTGCCGTTCGGTCAGCAGGAACAGGAACGGCCGCCCGGCGCAGCGCGCGCACACGGTCGCGCAGGCCACGTCGTAGCCGTCGGGGCGGCTGAACACCGACGTGGCCACCCGCAGGTCCTCCGTCGAGCCGCAGCCGTCGCAGGTGGGCGCGATGGGGCAGTCGCTGTGGTCGGTGAGGGACTCGCGGGGCGGGTCGAACGCGAGGTTGTCCAGGTCGTCCGCGTCCTCCCAGGCCGGGTGCTGGTCGAGGAGCCGCCGCCAGCGGCTCTGCAGCTTGGTCGCCATCGCACGGTCCTTTCGTCGCTCCGGCCTCCCATGCTCGGCCGCCGCGAAGCCCACGGCGGCGTTGACACACGACCGGGCCACCAGAACGACCTGACCGGGTGACAGCGGGACCAAATCCTCTGGCCGCGTCCCCGTGGCCGGGCCTAGCGTCGGTGACCCATCGAGCCATGGCAGGAGACGGCGATGAGCGGCAGGATCGTCCACTTCGAAATCCCGTTCGACGACGGCGAACGCGCGCGCGGCTTCTACCGCGAGGCGTTCGGCTGGAACGTCACCGAGATGCCGGACATGAACTACACCAGCGTGGCCACCGGCCCGACCTCCGAGCAGGGCATGCCGAGCGAACCCGGCTTCATCAACGGCGGCATGTTCGCGCGCGAGGAGTCGGCCCCGAAGAGCCCGGTGATCACCATCGACGTGGCGAGCATCGACGAGACGCTGGGGAAGGTCGAGCAGCTCGGCGGCGCCAAACTGGTGGGCCGCACCGAGATCCCGGGCATGGGGTGCTACGCGTACTTCACCGACACCGAGGGCAACGTCATCGGCCTGTGGGAGAACCTGCCGCAGAGCTGACGCGCGCCTCGGTCCAGGCGCGGGCGAGGATTTCCTCGCCCGCGCCGGCGGGGGACTGGTCCGAGGAGTCGAGCCACAGTCCGAGGCGGGGCGTGTCACGCCGGAGCACCGCGTCGAGCTGGGTGATCGCCCAGTCGTCGTAGGCGGTCTTGCCGCGCCCCTCCTCGCGGGCGGCGATGGCTTCGGGCCGCGGCGCGAGCACGACCACCAGCAGGGGCCGCCGCCGGATCAGCTCGACCATCTCGCCGAGGTGTTCCCCGAGAACGACGTCCTGCGCGACGACCGTGAACCCGGCGTCGAAGTAGGCGTCGCAGGTGGCCGCGGTGAGGCGGTGACGCAGGCGGAGCTGCCGGACCGCCGCTTCGGCGGAGGGGTCCGGGCTCATGTCGGCGCGCCCGTTGACGATCATCCGGCGGAACCCGTCACCACGCACGTGCACCGACCGGGGAAGCCGCTCGGCGAGCATCTGCGCGACGGTGGACTTGCCGGCCGCCTGGATCCCGGTGAGCAGGACGATCGCCGGCTCGGACGGCAGGGACACGAGAACCTCCGGAACAGGGCAGCTCAACGGCTGCGGCGTGCGTGGGCGGCGACGCGGGCGCGGTTGCCGCAGACTTTGCTGTCGCACCAGCGGCGGTCGGCGCGGGCGGAGACGAAGACCTTGTGACAGCCACCGCCCTGGCATCGCCGCAGGTGCGCGATCTGCGGGCCGAGCAGGAAGTCCACCACCGCGCGGCCGAGCACCTGCGGGACGGCCTCCGGTCCGGCGTCGTCCACCGCGACACCGCCGGCCGCGGGCCGCACGCGGAACTCCGCGCGGGCGAGCCCGGGTGCGGTGGCGAACGCCAGTTCTCCGGCCGGCGGTGCTTCGCCGGCCGCGAGGTGGTGCAGAACGACCTGTGTGGCGTCCCGTCGCGCGAGAACCTCCGGCAGCGCGCCCGGCGGCGTGGCGGTCACGCACGCGGCCAGGGCGGGCCAGGGCCGGGCCCACGCCCGGAACCGCTCGACGGTCGCGATCCGGTCCCGCCCGGGCGAGGACCGGGTGTTGGCGAAGGCCAGTGCCAGGGGTTCGGTCATCGACGACACCGTACCAAACTAATGGGTTGACTCATTAGTTCGGCTCGTGCGAGCCTCTGGTCATGGTGACGATCTCCCGGGAAACGGGCGCCCAGACCGAAGCCCGGCTGCGCCGGGTGTTTCGTACGAGCGCGATCGACTGGCTGCCTGGGGCGTGGTCCTTCGTCGAAGGTGCGGATGCCGTTCGCCGTGCGGACGCGATCGCGCTCGTCCGCGACGAAGGCCGCCCCAGCGCCCTGTGCCCGGCCGCCGGAGCTGGTGAGCGGTTCGCGGTGTTCCGCGTCGTGCTCCCGAAGGGCGCCGACGACAGCGGGTTCGTGGGCTGGCTGTCCTCTCGCGTCAAGGCCTCGACCGGGAGCGGCTTGTTCGTGATCTGCGGGCAGAACAGCGAGCGCGGCGGGATCTTCGACTACTACGGGGTTCCCGAGGCCGCGGCCGGGCCCGTCCGGGACCTGCTCGACCGCCTGTCCGGCACCGGTTTCCTGGACGGCGTCGTGCTGCGCACCGTCGCGACGGCGGAGAGCTCGGCGCTCGGCCCCGGGACCGTCTTCTGCTTCGACCAGAACGGCGAGGCGATCACCGCGCGCTACGGCGGCGGCGGGATCGCCGACGGCTGGCTGGCCGGCACCCTCGACGGCGCCCGGGCCCGCTTCCACTACCTGCAGATCCAGACCGACGGGACCGTCGACAGCGGCCACTCGGAGGGCGAGGTGACCCGGTTGCCCGACGGACGGTGGCGCCTCACCGAGCACTTCACCTGGGCGACCCGCGAAGGTGGGGGAACCAACCGGCTCGAGGAGTAGCCCCCGGCCTCCTCGAGGATCGCCAGGTGCCGGGACAGGTTCCCGGCACCTGGCGAGGGTCCGGCGCAGGTATCCGAAGTCCACCTGCCCGGCCTCGGCGGCGATCGTGAGGATGCCGAGCCGGTGCCGCTGGTGCACGGTCTCGTCCAGGCCCGCCGCGGGGTGCTCGCTCACGCGCGCGCCCGCCGCTCGTGCCACGCCGCGACCGCGCCGCCCAGCAGCAGGACCAGCCCCGCGACGAGGCCGAAGACCATCGCGGCGGCGGTGGTGACGCCGCGCGCGGTCCGGCTATCGAGCTTCGAGCGGAGCGACAGGGCTCCGCCGACTGCGAGGTTCGCCGAACCGCACACCCGCGACGACGAACAGCGGCGGGCGGGCGGCGGTCCCCAGCGGCGCGAGCAGCACGAGCACGGCGAACAGGATCAGCGGCGGGACGTAGGCGTGCCGGTCCGCCCGGGCCCGCGCCCGGAGCCGCGCCATCTCGTCGAGCAGGTTGGCCGGGGGAGGGGACCGAGCAGACGGATTTCCCCTGATCAACGGACGGGCACACGGCGACCCGATCACGGGCGAAACCGGGCGCATGAGCCGCCCGGGCCGGTCGTCTGGGAATCCTGGACCGGGCAGAACGGGCGGCCGCGCTTGCGCCCGCCGGGTACGCCTAGGAGCTTTTGCGATGGGCGGCGTTGAAGCGCGCCTTCTTCTGGCGATTCCCGCACGTGTTCATGTCACACCACTTGCGGGTGCGGCTCTGGCTGGTGTCGAAGAAGGCAGCCCTGCAGGTCGCCGATGCGCACAAGGCCAGCCTGCCGTCCCGTTCGCCGGCGATGATGCTGATCGCGTCGGCGGCGATCACGCCCAGGGCGTCTTCCACGCGGGTTGCCGAGCTGAGTTGCCATCGCCGCTTGCCCTCGGGCGTCAGGACAGCCGCGGCCCTGCCCTGAGCGCTGCGGTCGTTGATGACTCGGACAGCGGACGCGGGGAGAGGGTCGTGGAGCGCGGCCGCTGTCGCGGCGGCGTGAATCGATTCCCGTAGTTCCCGGGCGAGTTCGAGCTGGGCTGTGGTGCAGGACTCCACGGCGAGGCCGCTCACCGCCAGCCAATCGATGAGTCGTTGCGGGACGGGAATGCGCTCCACCGGCTTGCCGTGCCGCTCCGACAGAGTTCCCGTGAAGGTGGTCGCCAGCACGGGGCCGAGGCGGAAGTCAGGGAACCCACGCACCCGACGCCGACCTCGACGATCTGCGCGCGCGACTGGCCGCCGCGCGGCTGCCGGAGGCCGAGACGGTCTACCGGGCCGCGCCCGATCCGCGGCGGTGGGACCAGGGCGTTCCGCTCGCCGACCTCACCGAGCTCGTGGGCTACTGGCGCACCGGGTACGACTGGCGGTCGTTCGAAGCGCGGCTCAACCGGATCGGCCAGTTCCGCACGACGATCGACGATGTGGGAATCCATTTCCTGCACCGCCGATCCGCGCGGGCGGATGCCACTCCGCTGATCGTGACGCACGGCTGGCCGGGCAGCGTTGCCGAGTTCATCGACGTGGCGGACGAGCTGGCGGATCCGGAAGACGCGGACGCGCCGGCGTTCCACGTCGTGGTGCCCTCGCTGCCGGGGTTCGGTTACAGCGACAAGCCGGCCACCACGGGGTGGGGCACCGAAAAGATCGCGGCCGCCTGGGCGGAGCTGATGGGACGGCTCGGCTACCGCGAGTTCCTGGCCCACGGCGGCGACTGGGGAGGCGTGATCACCACGATCCTCGGTGGCCGGTTCCCGGAGCACGTTCTCGGCATCCACACCACGACCGCGCAGGCGCCGCCCGGGCTGACAGCCGACGGGCTGACGGCGGTCGAGCGCGCGTGGACCGAGGAAACCCACCATTTCTGGCACCACCACGCGGCGTACGCGAAGCAGCAGGCGACCCGACCGCAGACGATCGGCTACTCGCTCGTCGACTCACCGGTCGGGCTCCTTGCCTGGATCCTGGACAAGTTCGCCGAATGGTCGGACACCGAAGACAGCCCGTTCGAAACGATTTCCCGGGACCGCGTGCTCGACAACGTCACCCTGTATTGGCTGACGTGGTCCGGCGCGTCATCGGCGCGCATCTACTACGAAAGCCACAACTCGCTGGACCCCGACCTGCGGGTCGACGTCCCGTCCGCGATCACGGTGTATCCCCGCGACATCGAGAAGTACCCGCGCCCCTGGGCGCAGCAGCAGCGGTTCCGCCAGATCGTCCGATGGAGGGCACCCGAAACCGGGGGACACTTCCCATCGCTGGAGATGCCCGGGTATTTCGTCAAGGACCTGCGAGAGGGTCTCGCGGCAGTGCTGGCCGCTCAGCGCTGAACCCCGATCCAGCGGTGTAGCCGTGGAGTGCTTCCCATCGGATGTCGTGGGCGGCCGGCCAGAGGTCTGCCACCCAGATTCGTCCGCGATGAGCACTCACCAGAGCACTCAAATTCCGCCTGCGCCGCAGCGTGTTGAGGGTGGTGAGTGTGGGCGACGCCCGCCTCTGATGCAGCTACTTGACATAATGTGCATTATCGGCGACCGCGACAACGTCGGAAAGAGGGGCACAGCGCGGTGAGGTTCGGGTTCGGTGGCGAGGTCGGGCAGCAAAGCGGCCGGACTCGACCGTGATGTCCCATTGCGGCGGCGGCTCCCCGCCAAGTGGGTGGTAATCCGCTTGGCGAGCCCTCTCGCCCGTGCTGGGATGCGCCCGATGGATGCTTCTGAAGTACTCGCTCTCTTCGACCGTCAGATGCGGCGGGATGCCCTCCCGGACGCACCCGGCGCCCGGATCGAGCGGGTCGGCAAGGTGGTGCGGCAGGTCGGCGCCAAGGGCGGCTGGAGCGCAGTCGTCTGGTCCGGCCTGGACGCGGCCACGGCGCGGTCGGCGATCGCCGAGCAGGTGCAGTTCTTCGCTGAGCTTGGCCGCGAATTCGAGTGGAAGCACTACTCGCACGACCAGCCGGACAATCTCGGCGAGCTGCTGCTGGCGGCCGGGTTCGAGGCTGGGTCCGGAGAGGCCCTGATGATTGCCCGGATCGCCGACTTGCCCGATGGCGGCGGACTGCCCGAGGGTGTCCGGCTGCATCCGGTGACCACGCCAGCCGACGTGGAGCTCATGCTGTCCGCGCACGAGGAAGCGTTCGAGACGACCGCGGACTGGCTACGGCCGAGCCTGCTCGACATGCTGGCCGAGAGCCCGGGGACCGTCAGCATGGTCGTCGCGATGGCCGGCGACGTGCCGGTCGGCGGGGCGCGGCTGGAACTGCACCCGGGCACTGAGTTCGCCAGCCTCTGGGGCGGTGGCACCGTACCCGCCTGGCGCGGCCGCGGGATCTACCGGGCGTTGGTTGCACACCGCGTCGAGGTCGCCGCCCAGCACGGCTACCGCTATGTGCAGGTGGACGCCTCCGACGAGAGCCGGCCGATCCTCCACCGGCTCGGCTTTACCGCTCTGGGCACCACGACCCCGTACGTCTACAAGCCGTAACCGGCACCGGCTCCCCCGCGCTCAGGAACCCACGTACTCGGCCAGGTGCTCACCGGTCAGCGTGGATCGCTTGCTGACCAGCTCCGCCGGCGTGCCCTCGAACACGATCGAGCCGCCGTCGTGGCCCGCGCCGGGGCCCAGGTCGATGATCCAGTCCGCGTGGGCCATCACCGCCTGGTGGTGTTCGATCACGATGACCGACTTGCCGGCGTCCACGAGCCGGTCCAGCAGGGCCAGCAGCTGCTCGACGTCGGCCAGGTGCAGGCCCGTCGTCGGCTCGTCGAGGACGTACACGCCGCCCTTCTCCCCCATGTGGGTGGCCAGCTTGAGCCGCTGCCGCTCCCCACCGGACAGCGTCGTCAGCGGTTGCCCCAGCGTCAGGTACCCGAGCCCGACGTCGGCCAGGTGGGTGAGGATCTTGTGGGCCGCCGGCACCTTCGACTCGCCGTCCGCGAAGAACGGGAGCGCCTCGGCCACCGGCATCGCGAGCACTTCGCTGATGTCGCGCCCGCCCAGCTTGTACTCCAGCACCTCGGCCTGGAACCGCTTGCCCTCGCACTCCTCGCAGGTGGTGGCCACGCCGGCCATCATCGCGAGGTCGGTGTAGATCACGCCGGCACCGTTGCAGGCCGGGCACGCGCCCTCGGAGTTCGCGCTGAACAGCGCGGGCTTGACGCCGTTGGCCTTGGCGAACGCCTTGCGGATCGGCTCCAGCAGCCCGGTGTAGGTGGCCGGGTTGCTGCGCCGCGACCCCTTGATCGCGCCCTGGTCGACCGTCACGACGCCGTCCCGGCCGGACACCGAGCCATGGATCAGCGAACTCTTCCCCGACCCGGCCACGCCGGTGACGACGACCAGCACACCGAGCGGGATGTCCACGTCCACGTCGCGCAGGTTGTGCTTGTTCGCGCCGCGGACCTCCAGCTTGCCGGACGGCTCACGCACCGACGGCTTGAGCGCGGCCCGGTCGTCCAGGTGCCGCCCGGTGAGCGTGCCGCTGGCCCGCAGCCCCTCGACGGTGCCTTCGAACACCACTTCCCCGCCCTCGGTGCCGGCGCGCGGGCCGAGGTCGACGACGTGGTCGGCGATCGCGATCGCCTCCGGCTTGTGCTCGACCACCAGCACCGTGTTGCCCTTGTCGCGCAGCTGCAGCAGCAGGTTGTTCATGCGCTGGATGTCGTGCGGGTGCAGCCCGATGGTCGGCTCGTCGAAGACGTAGGTGACGTCGGTGAGCGAGGACCCGAGGTGGCGGATCATCTTGGTGCGCTGCGCCTCGCCGCCGGAGAGGGTGCCGGAGGGCCGGTCGAGGCTGAGGTAGCCGAGCCCGATCTCGACGAACGAGTCCAGCGTGTGCCGCAGGGATTCCAGCAGGGGCGCCACGGACGGCTCGTCCAGGCCCTTGACCCACTCGGCGAGGTCGCTGATCTGCATGGCGCACGCGTCGGCGATGCTGATGCCGTCGATCTTCGACGACCGCGCCTGCGCGGACAGGCGGGTGCCGTCGCACTCCGGGCAGGTGGCGAAGGTGACGGCGCGCTCGACGAACGCGCGGATGTGCGGCTGCAGCGCTTCTTTGTCCTTGGACAGCATCGACTTCTGGATCTTCGGGATCAGGCCCTCGTAGGTGAGGTTGATGCCGTCGACCTTGATCTTCGTCGGTTCCTTGTAGAGCAGGTCGTTGAGTTCGCGCTTGGTGTACTTGCGGATGGGCTTGTCCGGGTCGAAGAAACCGCAGCCGCTGAAGATGCGGCCGTACCAGCCGTCCATGCTGTAGCCGGGGATGGTCAGCGCGCCCTCGTTGAGGGACTTGCTGTCGTCGTAGAGCTGGGTGAGGTCGATGTCGGAGACCCGGCCCATGCCCTCGCAGCGCAGGCACATGCCGCCGGTGACGTTGAAGCTGCGGCGCTCCTTCACGGTCCGCCCGGCGCGTTCCACGGTGACCGCGCCCGCGCCGCTGATCGAGGCGACGTTGAAGGAGAACGCCTGGGGCGAGCCGATGTGCGGCTTGCCAAGACGGCTGAACAGGATGCGCAGCATCGCGTTGGCGTCGGTGGCGGTGCCCACGGTGGAGCGCGGGTTGGCGCCCATCCGCTCCTGGTCGACGATGATCGCGGTGGTGAGCCCGTCGAGCACGTCGACCTCGGGTCTGGACAGCGTCGGCATGAAGCCCTGCACGAAGGCGCTGTAGGTCTCGTTGATGAGCCGCTGCGATTCGGCGGCGATCGTGCCGAACACCAGGGAGCTCTTGCCCGAGCCGGACACGCCGGTGAACACGGTCAGCCGGCGCTTGGGCAGCTCGACGCTGACGTCCTTGAGGTTGTTCTCGCGCGCGCCGTGCACCCGGATGCGGTCGTGGCTGTCGGCGGCGTGCGTGGCAGGCCCCTGCGTGTTCTTCCGGGCGGCCTTGGTCATGGGGTCTCCTGGGAGGGTGGGGCGTGGCCGGCGGTCGCCGGCCACGCGGTGGGGTCAGCTCAGCTGCTGGATGCGGACCATGTTGCCCGCGGGGTCGCGGAAGGCGCAGTCGCGCACGCCGTAGGGCTGGTCGACCGGCTCCTGGACGACCTCGGCGTCGCGGGCCTGCAGGCGTTCGAAGACGCCGTCGAGGTCCTTGGTGGCGAGGTTGATGCTGGCGAAGGTGCCCTTGGCCATCATCTCGGAGATGGCGTTGCGCTCGTCGTCGGTGATGCCGGGGGTGGCCTCCGGCGGGTACAGCACGATGGAGACGTCCTGGCCGGGCGGGCCCACGGTGATCCAGTGCATGCCGTTGAAGCCGACGTCGTTGCGGACCTCGAAGCCGAGGACGTCGCGGTAGAAGGCGATGGCGGCGTCCCGGTCGTTGTGCGGGAGGTAGGTGGCGTGAATGCTGATGTCCATGGCGGCCACACTATTTCCGGGCCGCCGGCGGCGCTTCTCGATTCCTGATCGGTCTGGTGACCTGCTTGGCGATGCACGCGGGCATGCCCAGCGTCGCGTCGGCGGCCTGGGCGCGGTAGGCGCTGGGTGGCATGCCGACCAGTTCGGTGAAGCGGGTGCTGAAGGTGCCCAGTGACGAGCAGCCGACGGCGAAGCAGACTTCGGTGACGCTCAGGTCGCCCCGGCGCAGCAGCGCCATCGCGCGTTCGATGCGCCGGGTCATGAGGTAGGAGTAGGGCGATTCGCCGTAGGCGCGCTTGAACTCCCGGCTGAGGTGCCCGGCCGAGACGTTCACGCCGCGGGCGAGCGCCTCGACGTCCAGCGGCTGCGCGTACTCCCGGTCGATCCGGTCCTTGACGCGGCGCAGCATCGCGAGGTCGCGGAGGCGCTGGGCCTCGCCGGTACTCCTGGTCACCTGCGGAATCGTGCCATACCGGGCGCCGCCGCGGAGGCGGAATCGGCGCACCGGCCGTCGCGGTTCAGCTCACGGGCCGTTCGAAGGTCACCAGGATGCCTTCGACACCACCCGGCCCGAGACGGCCCTTCACGTCCGCCGTGGTGATGGCCTTGAGGCGCCAGCCCTGGGCGGCCTGGTCGTTGGGCACCTTCTCCAGCCGGGCGCCTGACATCTTGCCGCCGATGAGCTTCTCGCGCAGCTCGACCACCTTGTACTCGTACCGCTCCGCCATGCCGACGATCATCCCGGCCCGCGGCGGTGGTGTCGACCCGGTGGGTCAGCGCAGCCGTTCCAGGTCGCGGGCCGTTTCGGCGAGTTCGCGGGCCATGCGGCGCAGCTCGCCGGCGTCGGCGCCGTCGTCGGCAGCGGTGACGACGTCCTCGGCGGCGCAGCGCAGCTGGAACAGGCGGTCCTGCAGCGCGGTCAGCTCGGTGTCGGACAGCACGACGGCGTCTTCGGGCAGCCCGGTGCGCTGGACCGCGACCCGGCGTTCGTAGGCGCGTTGCCGGCAGGACTGCCCGCAGTACCGTCGCCGGCGGCCGGTGCTGCCCTGTTCGATCGGCCTGCCGCACCATCCGCAGTGCAGGACGGCGCCCGCCCGCCGCCGGCGTGGGGCCACCGCCTCGATCTGGTCCACCTGTCCGCTCACGCAGCAGACCCTAACCGGCCACTCCGCACTCATGCCTCGGCCACGCCGATGCCGCACACTGGTCGGGTGCAGATCAACCACCCGTACCTGAGCGGCACCCTGCCCCGCGCGTTCGCCCACCGCGGCTGGCACCTGGACGAGCTGGACGGGCTGGAGAACTCGCTTCCCGCGTTCCAGCGCGCGGCCGCCGAGGGCTACGCCTACGTCGAGACCGACGTGCACGCCACGGCCGACGGTGTGGTCGTGGTCCACCACGACGCCCTGCTGGACCGCACGACCGACGCGCACGGCCCGATCGCGAAGCAGACGTGGAAGGCCGTGCGGCAGGCCAAGATCGGCGGCCGCACGCCGGTGCCGCGCCTGGAGGACGTGCTGGAGGAACTCCCCCAGACCCGGTTCAACATCGACATCAAGAGCGGCCGGGCGGTCGTGCCGTTCGTGAAGACGATCGAGCGGATGGGCGCGTTCGACCGGGTCGCGGCGGCCGCGTTCTCCGACACCCGGCTGGCCGCGATCCGCAAGCTGGCGGGGCCGAAGCTGATCACGTCGATGGGGCCGCGATCGGCGGCCGTGCTGTGGGCCAGCGGGTGGCTGCTGTGGGCGCGGCTGGGCTTCCTGTGCCGGGGCGAGATGGCGCAGGTGCCCTCCCGGCAGGGCGCGATGACGGTGATCGACCGCGGGTTCGTGCGCAGCGCCGAGCGGGCCGGCGCCGAGGTGCACGCCTGGACGATCAACAACCGGGCCCACATGGAGCGGCTGCTGGACCTGGGTGTGCACGGCATCGTCACGGACCGGCCGGACGTGCTGCGCGAGGTGCTCACCGAGCGCGGCGCCTGGCCACCGGCGACCTAGCGCGGCGGCTTGCCCTCCCACGCCGCGTTCCACGTCTTGGGGCCCAGGCGCCCGGAGTCGTTGATGCCGTTGGCGCGTTGCAGGTCCAGGACGGCGTCGCGGGTCTTGTCGTAGTAGCAGCCGGTGCCGGTGAAGCCGTAGCCGAAGGCGTTCATCCGCAGCTGGAAGGTCTTGAGGGCCTCGGCGCAGTCGCCGTAGGCGTAGACGACTCCGGGCCAGGCGGGTTTGGTCACCGGCGCCGGGGCGGGGACTCCGCCGCCGCCGATGTAGGCGCTCTCGGCGTAGCTGGGGACGCGTTTGCTGCGGGCGTCCTTGTCGTTGCGCAGCCCGAGCATGCCGGCGCACTCCCAGGGCTGCCAGCCGCGCATGCGGTAGAGGTAGAGCGCCCGGTAGTCCTGCTCGGCGGGGGTGGCGAGGTCGGGGCGGCCCTTGCCGCCGACGCTGCGCCAGGTGGGCAGGTCGAACTGGTAGGCGCCGTAGTAGCCGTTGCCGGTGTTGACCGAGTAGCGGTTGCTGGACTCGCACATGCGCAGCTTCAGCCAGGTCGCCGCGCTCGGGTCGGCCGCCGCGGACGGGGCGGTGACCACCTGGACCCCCAGGGCGAGCAGCACCGCGAGCACGAGCCCGGCGCTCGCGCGGGCCGGGGGTCTCCACCGGGGCTTTCTCATGCGGCCACCGTAAGTTTGGACATCAGGAACCACAACTGTCACAACAAGCCCATCAGCATCACCGGCACCACCCGCCGGCCGGCCCCCGCCTCGCGCGCGGACCTGCGAACACCCCGGAAAACCGGACAAAGTGCTCCCCTTAGCGCCACTCCCCTGTCATCGGCACCCGGAGGCGGCGGCTCCGCTGTTTTCACCCGATCAAGGGAGCCGTCGGCGGGGCTGGATAGGGTCGTCGGTCGTGACCACCCCTGTCGACTCCGATCCCGACCCGACCGACGCCCTGTCCCCGCTGCCCTCGCGCAACGGCTCGGGCGTGCCGGCGCGGGGCAGGCTGCGGTTCTGCTACGGACCGATGGACTGCGGCAAGTCCACGCTGGCGCTGCAAATCGACCACAACCACGCGCGGCAGGGCCGGCGCGGGATGCTGCTGGTGCGGCACGACCGCTCGGGCGAGCCGCGGATCAGCAGCCGGATCGGGATCACGCGCGGGGCGACCGAGGTGGGCGCGGACACCGACCTGCGGCAGCTGGTCCGCCGCGAGTGGGTCGCCGGGCGGCACCTGGACTACCTGATCGTGGACGAGGCGCAGTTCCTGTCCGCCGAGCAGGTCGAGCAGCTGGCCGAGCTGGCCGACGAGGTGTCCCTGGACGTGTACTGCTTCGGCATCGCCACCGACTTCCGCGGCCGGCTCTTCCCGGGCGCGCGGCGGCTGTTCGAGCTGGCCGACGAGCTGCAGCCGGTGCAGGTGGAGGTGCTGTGCTGGTGCGGCGCGCCGGGGCGGTTCAACGCCCGGGTGGCTGACGGGGAGGTCCTCCGGGAGGGGGACACGGTGGTGGTCGCCGACACCGTTCCGGGGGTAGTTGAAAACACAAGTTCACCACACTGGGAGACGGAAGTGGCTACGTTGCGTTATCAAGTATTATGCCGCCGCCACTTCCGGCTCGGCGACCTCGGGCCCGCGACACCACGGCATGGTCAGCTACGACTGACCTGAACGGATCAGCCGCTCCCCCGCACGGGGGAATATGCCGAGAAGAGCACCACATCCGCGTCACGTCGCGCGCCGAATCACCTCTCAACAGAGGAAGCTGTTGCCGAGGGGTGACGCAGCTCATCGTGAGTAACGACATGGTGCGGTGGGAATTCCCAGTTGCCAGTAGCCGTTGCATAGGGTGAGCATCACCCTGGCTCTAGACCCGGAGCCGACTGAAAGGACGTCATCATGGCCGACCGTGTTCTCCGTGGAAGCCGGCTGGGAGCGGTCAGCTACGAGACCGACCGCAATCACGATCTGGCCCCGCGCCGGACGGTGCGTTACGCGTGTCCGAAGAACCACGAGTTCGAGGTGCCCTTCTCCGACGACGCCGAGATCCCCTCGGTGTGGGAGTGCCGCCTGCACGGCAGCGAGTCCGAGATCGTCGATGGCGCGCAGCCCGAGCAGAAGAAGGTCAAGCCGCCGCGCACGCACTGGGACATGCTGCTCGAGCGGCGGAGCATTCCCGAGCTCGAGGAACTGCTGAACGAGCGTCTCGCTGAGCTGAAGGGACGGCGTACGTCCAAGTCGGCGTAGCGCTCCTGCCTCTCCCACCACACCGAAGGCCCCCGTGTCCTCCCGCCACGGGGGCCTTCGCCTGTGCCGGCCCCGGTGGGTCCAGCCCCACCGGGGTGTGGGCCTGGACCGGTACTGCCGGCACGGCGGCCCGCATAGCGTCGCCGGAATGACGAACGAGACAGTGCGCAAGTGCCTGGTGATCTACGGCGTGATGAGCGGCGTCGTGCTGGCGACGGTGGCCGTCGTCGCGCTCACCGGCGGCGAGGTGAACACGTTCATGTGGGTGCGGGCGGTCCTGCTGCTGCTGGCCGCTCCCCTGTTCCAGTGGATGGCCGCGCGCGGGAGCTACGCGGCTGCGGGCCGTGACCACGATCCTGCCGGTCGCGATCGTCGCGGTCGATCTGATCCCGGGTGTCTGCCCGGTCTGGTACGCCGCGATGCAGGGTGCGTCGGCGGTGCCGCTGATCGCGGTCGCCGTCCTCAGCCGAAGCGGCGCAGCAGCGTCCGCACCTGCTCGGCCCGGTGGCGAGCGCCCCACAGACCGACCCGCAGCAGGGCCTCGCGGATGATGGCGCCGCTCATCTTCGACTGGCCGATCTCGCGCTCGGTGAAGGTGATCGGCACCTCGACCACGTCGAACCCGGTGCGGACGGTGCGCCACGCGAGGTCGATCTGGAAGCAGTAGCCGCGCGAGGCGATCTCCTCCAGCGGCAGCTTCTCCAGCACCTCCCGCCGGTAGGCGCGGAACCCGGCGGTCACGTCCTTGATCCGCACGCCGAGCGCGAGCCGCGAGTAGAGGTTGGCCGCGCGGGAGAGCAGTTCGCGGTGCTTGGGCCAGTTCACCAGGCTGCCGCCGGGCACGTACCGCGAGCCGAGCACCAGGTCGGCGTCGCCGAGGGCGTCGAGCATCCGGGGCAGGTCGTCGGGGGCGTGCGAGCCGTCGGCGTCCATCTCGACGATCGTGCGGTAGTCGCGTTCCAGGCCCCACCGGAACCCGGCCACGTAGGCGGCGCCGAGGCCGGCCTTCTCGGTGCGGTGCAGCACGTGGACGCGGTCGTCACCGGCGGCGATCTTGTCGGCGAGCTCGCCGGTGCCGTCCGGGCTGCCGTCGTCGACGACCAGCGCGTGCACGGCGGGCAGCGCCCGGTGCAGCCGCTCCAGGACGACCGGCAGGTTGTCCCGCTCGTTGTAGGTCGGGATCACCACCAGCACCGGATCGATCGGTCGCGTCGGCCGTGGCGCGTGCGCCATCCCCTTGTTCCTCCCCCGCGGAGAACCTCACTCCGCCCTGGTCGCCGTCGTGCTCGTGACCCGGGTGCGGAAGCGGAGCACGAGCCCGGCCAGGATGGCGGCGATCGCCGCTGCGACCAGCCCGTACTCCGTCGAGGCCCCGAGTCGATCCGACAGCGTAGCCTGTGTGCGCAGCGGCACCTCCCCGACCAGGGAGGCGGCGGTGAACTGGCTGGTCGACTGCGTCACGGTGCCGTCCGGCTCGACCAGGGCGCTGACCCCGCTGGTGGCCGACACCACGACCGCGCGGCCGTGCTCGACGGCCCGCAGCCGCGCCATCGCCAGCTGCTGGTAGGTCATCTCGCTGTGCCCGTACCAGGCGTTGTTGGTGGGCAGCACGATCAGCTGGGCGCCGTCGTTGACCGCGTCGCGGGAGACGTAGTCGTAGGCGATCTCGTAGCAGATCGGCACGGCCACCCTGGTCCCGGCGATGTCGAGCACCGCGGGCGCGGTCCCGGCCCGCATGTCGCTGGTGTCGTCGACGAACGGGGTGAACCAGCGCGCGATCGACCGCGCGGGGACGAACTCGGCGAAGGGCACCAGCTCCTGCTTGCTGTAGCTCTCGCCGCGGCCGGTGACCGGGTCCCACACGAACTCGGTGTTCTGGGTGCGCTGCCCGGGTTCGCGGTAGCGGGCGCCGATCAGGGTGGGGATGCCGAGGTCGCGCACCACCTGGTCGAGCACGGGGTCGGTGGTGGTGAGGTCGGTGGCGGTCTCCGGCCACACGATCAGGTCCGGCGCGGGCACGGCGCCGGAGCGGATGCGCGCGGCCAGCACTTCGCTCTGGGCGAGGTGGTTGGCGCGCAGGGCCGGTGACTCGTTGATCAGGTCGATGCCGACGTCGGGCGCGTTGCCCTGCACGGTGGCGACGGTGCGGGTGCCGGCCTGCGCGCCGGTGCCGATCGTGGGCCACAACGCCAGCCCGGCGATCACCGGGACCACGGTGGCGATCACGGGCAGCCGCGCGGCGCGCCAGTCGCGGCGGGCGGCGTGCGCGAGCAGCGCGGCGAGGCCGAAGCCGGTCACCACGACGGCGAACCCGGTCAGTGGCGCGCCGCCGATCGCGGCGAGCGGGGTGAAGGCGCCCTCGGGCTGGCTGAACGCGACCCGGCCCCACGGGAACCCGCCGAAGGGCCACCAGCTGCGCGGGGTCTCGCTGGCGATGATCACCGCCGCCATCCACACCAGCGCGCCGGGCAGCCGGGCGGCGACGGTGCACAGGGCGGCGGCGAGCCCGAGGTAGGCGGCCAGGGCGGCGGACAGCCCGGCCCAGGGCGCCGGGCCGAACCCGCGGCCGAGGAAGTCCTGCAGCCAGAACAGCAGCGGCAGGTACAGGCCGAGCCCGAACACGAAGCCGTAGCCCAGGCCACCCCAGAACCGCCGTCCCCGCAGCACCAGGCCGAGCCCGGCGAACCCGAGCGGCGCGAGCCACCACAGGTCGCGGGGCGCGAAGGCGAGGTAGAAGACGAACCCGGACGCCGCGGCGAGCGCCAGGCGCAGCAGCCACGGCCGCCAGGCCCGCTTCTTCCGGGGAGGTGCCGACGGTCCGGCGGATTCGGCCACAGGTGCTGCCACGTGCTGAACTCTAGGCCGCGGAGGTGAACGCGTCGTAGAGAACCTCGCCCGCGCGGACGGTGCGCAGGCAGGCCGGCAGCGGCGCGTCCGGGTCGAGCGGCGGCAGCGCGGGCACGCGGGAGCGCGGGTCGGTGGACCAGCGCTGGACCCGGGAGTCGGGTGCGGCGACGACGAGGTCGGCGGCGTCCCAGACGGCGTAGTGCGCGGGGGCGCCGGGGACCAGGCTGCCGGTGAGGCCGTCGGTGACGCCGGTCGCGCGGTGGCCGCCGCGGGTGTGGGCGGTGAAGGCGGCGCGGGCGGACAGTCCGGAGCCGGGTGTGCGGTGGTGGATGGCGGCACGCACGCTCTCCCACGGCTGCAGCGGGGTGACCGGGCAGTCGGAGCCGAAGGCGAGCAGGACCCCTTCGGCGGCGAGCATCGCGAACGGGTTCATGCCCGCGGCCCGCCCGGCGCCCAGCCGCCGGGCGTACATGCCCTCCGGGCCGCCCCACAGCGCGTCGAACTGGGGCTGCATGGAGCCGGTGACGCCCCACCCGGCCAGGGCCTTCGCTTGCTCGGCGTCGATCATCTCCAGGTGTTCCAGCCGGTGGTGGCCGCCGGCCAGGGCCCGCTGGCCGACGGTCTTCTCGGCGAGCTGGAAGCCGCGGACGACCTCGGCCACCCCGGCGTCGCCGATGACGTGGAAGCCGGCCTGCAGCCCGGCTTCGGTGCACGCGATCAGGTGGGCGGCGATGGCGTCGGCGTCGAGGTAGCGGGCGCCGGTGGAGGCGGGTTCGTCGAGGTAGGGCTCGTGCAGCGCGGCGGTGCGGGAGCCCAGGGCGCCGTCGACGAACAGGTCCCCGGCGAGGCCGCGCGCGCCGAGGCGGCGGGCGGTGCCGGTGGCTTCGAGTTCGCCCCAGTAGCCGACGACCTCGGGGTGGCCGGGTTCGGCGGCCAGGGCGAGGAGGTCGGCGAGGTCGTCTTCGCCGGAGATGTCGGGCCCGGCGCACTCGTGGACGCTGACGATGCCGCGGGCCGCGGCCAGCCGGAGGAACGCTTCCTGGGCGCGGCGGCGCTGCTCGCGGGTGAGCGCGGCGCGCACCGCGCCGCGGACGTGGTGGTGCGCGTCGCGGGTCAGGGGTCCATCGGCAGACCAGCCGGCGGCGTCGCGGGCGGTGGGGGCGAGTCCGACCAGCGCAGTGGACACCAGTGCGGAGTGGACGTCGACGCGGCTGAGGTAGACGGGCACGCCGCCGGCGGCCTCGTCGATCTCGGCGCGGCTGGGCAGCCGGGGCGTGGTCCAGGTGGTTTCGTCCCAGCCGTGGGCGATGAGGACCTCGCCGGGGCGGGCGGCGGCGCGGATCGCGGCCAGCAGCCCGGCGGCGTCGGTGATCCCGCCGAGGTCCACCCCGGCCAGGTGGAGGCCGGTGGCGGTGGCGTGCACGTGGGCGTCGACGAAGCCGGGGGCGACGAACGCGCCGTCGAGGTCTTCCACGCGGGCGTCCGGGTGGAGGGCGCGGCCGGGGCCGTCCTGGCCGATCCAGACGATCGTGCCGTCCTTGACGGCCATCGCGGTGGCGTCGGGGTTGCTGGGCGAATGGATCCGCCCGCCCAGCAGGAGCGTGGTGCTGTCGTCGGTCACGGTGTCGAGTGTGCACGATGGGTCGCGACGAAAGCATTTACGTCGTATTGTCACTTTCACCGGAAGTTTTGACGCCGCAGCGCCGACGAGGAGCAGAGTTGACTGCGATCCAGGAAGTCTCCCCCGCCGACACCACCGATGTCGCCGACCAGCCCTACGCCTACCGCCGCACCGAGCTGACCGAACCGGACTGGCGCCGGTTCCCCGGGTGGCGCGAGGTGACCGAGGCGCAGTGGCGGGACGCCCAGTGGCAGCGGGTGCACTGCGTGCGCAACATCAAGCAGCTGCGGGCGGTGCTGGGCGACCTCGTCGCGGAGCGCTTCTACGACGACCTGGCCGCCGACCAGCGCGAGCTGGCGACGATGTCGATGCTGGTGCCGCCGCAGATGCTCAACACCATGTCGGTCGAGTCGACCGAGGCGTTCTACGCCGATCCGATCCGCCGCTACATGCTGCCGGTGCGCAGCGACCGCGACCCGGAGTGGCCCAGCCACCCGCACTCGGCGCGCGACTCGCTGCACGAGGCCGAGATGTGGGTGGTGGAGGGCCTGACCCACCGCTACCCCACCAAGGTGCTGGCCGAGCTGATCTCGACCTGCCCCCAGTACTGCGGCCACTGCACCCGGATGGACCTGGTGGGCAACTCGACCGAGCAGGTGGTCAAGCACAAGCTGGACCTCAAGCCGGCAGACCGCCAGGACGCGATGATCGGCTACCTGCGCCGCACCCCCGGGGTGCGGGACGTGGTGGTCTCCGGCGGGGACGTGGCGAACGTGCCGTGGCACCAGCTGGAGTCGTTCCTGATGCGGCTGCTGGACATCGAGACGGTGCGCGACATCCGGCTGGCGACCAAGGCGCTGGCCGGGATGCCGCAGCACTGGCTGCAGCCCAAGATCGTCGAGGGGCTGGAGCGGGTGGCCGGCACCGCGCGGCGGCGCGGGGTGAACCTGGCGATCCACACGCACGTCAACCACGTCCAATCGGTGACGCCGCTGGTGGCCGAGGCGGCGCGGACCGCGCTGGAGGTCGGGGTGCGGGACGTGCGCAACCAGGGGGTGCTGATGCGCGGGGTGAACGCGACCCCGGCGGCGCTGCTCGATCTGTGCTTCGCGCTGCAGGGTGAGGCGAACATCCTGCCGTACTACTTCTACCTGTGCGACATGATCCCCAACGCCGAGCACTGGCGGCTGGCGGTGTGGGAGGCGCAGGACCTGCAGCACGCGATCATGGGCTACCTGCCGGGCTACGCGACGCCCCGCATCGTGTGCGACGTGCCCTACGTCGGGAAGCGGTGGGTGCACCAGGTCGCCGAGTACGACCGGGAGCGCGGCATCTCCTACTGGACGAAGAACTACCGCACCGGAATCGAACACGCCGACCCCGAGGCGCTGCGCCGCCGCTACCCGTTCTACGATCCGATCTCCACGCTGCCCGAGCAGGGCCGCACCTGGTGGGCGGCGCAGGGCTGAGCCGGACAGGCCGCGGCGATCCCGGCCCCGCGGGAGGCAGTCCACGAACGTGATTGCCGGGTAGGCGACGAACGCGGCGTGCAGGATCCCTCCGGCAGGCGGGTCGCGGCCAGTGAGCCGACGACGGCGCCGAGCGCGAGGACGCGATCAGCGGCCACACGCGGTCCCGGCGCACACGGCCGGCGCGGGCCTGGGCGACGGTGGCGGCCAGGGAGTTCACCACCATCACCGGTCGAAAGCGGCGAGGGTGCCTGGACCGTGCCCCCGGCCCGCCGGTCCTCATCCCGCCGCGGAGGCCGCACCAGGTCCTGATACGTCAGCACCCGCAGCCTCTACCTCGAACCCGACGCCGTGCCGTGGTTTCCCGCCCGGTGCCGGGTCGTCGCGGTTTTCCCACTGCTGCGGGGAACTGTTGTTCGGCACCGTCGGCATCGAGCCGGAGTACCGCGGCTGCGCGCCCCTGAGGGGAATTCCAGCGGCGGTGCCAGCGGGCCTGCGTCCTGCACGCGATCCGGCTCCTCGCGACCGGCGCGACCGTGACGGCGGTCGCCTCGGCGCTCGGTTACGACACGCCGGCCGCGTGCACGGTGATGGTCCGCCGCGAGACCGGGTTCCTCACACGTGCCGCAGCGCCTGGTTGAGCAGGTTGCCGCTGTGGTCGAGGCAGTCGTGGCAGATCACGGCGCCGGTTTGGGCACAGCGCATGCGCGGCAGGCCGCGGGTGAAGCCGAGGAAGGTGCGCCGGTCCGTGCGGTCGCAGAATTCGCACGGCGCTCCCCCGGCCCGGACCCGGTCCAGCTCCGTGCCACCCCGGCTGGTGCGCGGGCGGCCGTCGCGGACGAGGCCGAGCCCGGTTTCCACGCAGCGGGCGCAGATCGGCCCGGACGGACCGGGCACGCGGCGCTCACCGGCCGCCGGCGGGGTGTCGCAGAACCTGCACCGCATCGTCGGAGTCTTCCCCGCCGGCCGGGGCGGGAAACCCGCTCACTCCACGCGCGCGATCAACGCGCCCTGCACCAGCGCGTCGCCCTCCTTCGCCAGCAGCCGCACGACCCCGGCCGCGGGCGCGGAGATCTCCACGTCGGCCTTGTCCAGGGCGACCTCGGCGAGCAGATCGCCCTCGGCGACGCGTTCGCCGTCGTGGACGAACCACGTCGCCACCACGCCCTCGGCGTCGGGATCGGACTCCGACAGCAGCGGGAACAGCACGTCGGTCACGGCGCGACCACCTCCTGCCCGGAACGTCCAGGATGTGCCGCGCCACGCGGTTCTGGCAAGCGCGTCACCCGTCCTGAACTCCGGGGCGGGCGGCGCGAATGATCATGGGCACCGGGCTCACAAGGGCTTTGGCCCGGCTTCTCTAAACTGCCACCGGTGCGACGGTTTCGGTGGTGGATCGGCGGGGGCGTCCTGCTCTTCGTCCTGGTGCTGGTGGGGATGTTCGCGTTCACCGGGCCGAGCGCGCCACCCGGGCCCGTCGACCGCCCCGGCCCGCCCGGCACCGGCCCGCTGACGATCGTGTCGATGGGCGACAGCACCCTGTCCGGGGAAGGCGCCGGCGACTACACGCCGGACACCAACGGCACCAACGGCGACTGGTGCCACCGCTCCCCCAACGCGACGGTGGAGAAGACCGACATCCCGGGGATCGTGGAGAAGGTCAACCTCGCCTGCTCCGGCGCGCCCGCCGCGCAGGTCGGGCTCGGCGACACCCGGCAGTGGACCGAGCCCTCGCAGGCCGGGCAGCTGGCGGAGCTGGTGAAGACCCACCGGGTCGCGGCGATCGTGGTGGCCGTGGGCGCCAACGACGACCCGCACTTCTCCCAGCTGATCTCGCAGTGCTTCCAGGCGTGGTTCGTCTCCGGCAACGCGCCCTGCCGCACCGCGATCGCCCCGACCTGGCAGCAACGGGTGGACGCGATGGTGCCGAAGGTGGTCGCGGCGCTGGGCGACATCAAGACGGTCCTCGCCCGGGCCGGGTACCAGCCCGGGGACTACCAGCTGGTGCTGCAGTCCTACGCGGCGCCGATCGGCCCGGGGATCCCGGCGAACCTGCAGAACCTCAACGGGTGCCCGTTCCGCACCGAGGACCTGCGCTGGGTGGTCGAGGAGGGCGTGCCGGTGCTCTCGCGCGGCCTGGCTTCGGCGGCGGCGCAGGCCGGGGTCCGGTTCCTGGACCTCTCCCGCGGCGGGCTCGGCCACGAGGCGTGCAGCGGCGGCGCCGACCCCTCCACGGAGTGGTTCAGCCGGCTGACGCTGCAGCTCAACGACCTGGCCGACGCCGACAGGGCGAGCCATGCCATTCAGGAATCGTTCCATCCCAACGCCAACGGGCACGCCCAGTTCGGCCGCTGCCTGACCGAGTTTCTGGCGACCGACGCCCCGGCGGCGGCGTGCCTGAAGGGACAGGACGGCAACCTCCACCCGGCCGCGACGGTCACCGCCGGTTAGAGGTCGAGGGCGGCGCGCAGGGCGATGTCGACCTGCTCCTGCGTCTGCTGGTCGATCTCGGCGATGCGTTCGACGAGCCACCCGCGGTAGAGGCGGGTCAGGAACAGCGTCGAGATCCAGAACCGGCTGTCCAGGGCGACGCCCAGGATGTCCTGCGGGTCCTCCTCCAGCAGTTCGGTGCCGATGAGCCACGGCCGTTCGGACTCGTTGACGCCGTCGGAGGACAGCAGCAGCACCGTGCGCTCCCGGGACGGCTGGGTGGGCGGCTTGTACGCCCAGATCTCGCCTTTACGCACCCAGGTCCTTCTCCGCCGCGGCCAGTTCCGCCTCGTCGGCCGCCGCCAGTGCCTCCGCGTCGGGCCGGGCCGGGGCCCGGTAGCCGGTGCGGACCGCCTCCCGCCGGGCGGCGCGGGACAACCACGCCGACAGCGAGATCCCGTGCGCCTTCGCCGCGCGCTCGGCGTACTCGATCGCCGCCGTGTCCAGCGAGAGCGTGACCTTACGAGTTGCCATACCTTTTATCGTACCCTTCGCCCGGTGGTTGTCACACGGTCGGCGGACGGCCCTCGAACGGAGTGGACAGCACCACCGTCGTCCGGGTGGACACCTTCGCCGCCTCGCGGATCCGGCGCAGCAGGTCCTCCAGGTCCCGCGGCGAGGCCACGCGCACCAGCAGGATGTAGGACTCGTCGCCGGCCACCGAGTAACACGACTCGATCTCCCGGATGTGCTCGATGCGCTGCGGGTAGTCGTCCGGCGCGGCCGGGTCGTTCGGCGTCAGCGAGATCAGCGCGGTCAGCGGCAGCCCGATCTGCTCGCTGTCCAGCCGCGCCACGTACCCCTGGATCACGCCGCGCTGCTCCAGCCGCCGCACGCGCTGGTGCACCGCCGACACCGACAGCCCCACCCGCTCGGCCAGGTCGGTGAAGGAGCAGCGGCCGTCGCCGGCCAGCTCCCGCGCGATCGCCTGGTCCAGCGGCTCCAGCGGCCCGCTCACGAGTCGAGCACGACGAGCTCGTGCGGGCGCTGGTTGAGTGCTTCGGCCCCGTCGGCGGTGACCACCACGATGTCCTCGATGCGGGCGCCCCACCGGCCCGGCCGGTAGATGCCCGGCTCGACGCTGAACGCCATGCCCGGCTCCAGGACCAGGTCGTTGCCCTCGACGATGTAGGGCTCCTCGTGCACGTCGAGCCCGATGCCGTGCCCGGTGCGGTGGATGAAGAACTCCCCGTACCCGGCGCCGGCGATGATCCGGCGCGCCGCGGCGTCGACCGACTGCGCGGCCACGCCGGGCCGCACCGCCTCGACTGCCGCCCGCTGCGCGCGCTGCAGGACCGCGTAGGTCTCGGCCACGTCGGCGTCGCGCGGCTCGCCGATCGCGTAGGTGCGGGTGGAGTCGGAGTTGTAGCCCTCGGGGATCGGGCCGCCGATGTCGACCACCACCACGTCGCCGCGCTCGACGACCCGGCCGGACACGTCGTGGTGCGGGCTGGCGCCGTTCGGGCCGGAGCCGACGATCACGAAGTCGGCGTGCAGGTGGCCCTCCTCGACGATCGCGACGGCGATGTCGGCGCCCACCTCGGCCTCGGTGCGGCCGGGACGCAGCCACTCGGCGACGCGGGCGTGCACGCGGTCGATCGCGGCGCCGGCGCGGCGCAGCGCGTCGATCTCGGCGGCGTCCTTGCGCATCCGCAGCTCGCGGATCACCGGGCCGGCCAGCGTCTGCTCAGCCGTGCCGAGCGCGGCGCGGAAGGCGAGCACGTGCAGGGCGATCAGCCCGTCGCTGACCGCGACCCGGCCGGGCTTGCCGAGCCGGTCGGCGACCATCCGGTAGGGGTCCTCACCGTCGACCCAGGTGACCACCTCGACGCCGAGTTCCTCGGTGGGCACCGCCGCGTAACCGGGAGCCTCCAGCTTCGGCACGACCAGCGCCGGGGTGCCCTCGGCGGGCACCACGAGGGTCGTCAGCCGCTCGAAGGAGCCGCCGGCCTCGCCGATCAGGTACCGCAGGTCCGAGCCCGGCGCGATGAGCAGGGCGTCGGTGCCGGCGTCGGCGGTGGCCGCGCGGGCCCGCTCGAGCCGGGCGCGCAGGGTTTCCGGGGCCAGTGCTGGGATCTCGGGTGCACGGGAGGACATGCACGCAGCGTATCTGGCCCGGGCCCGGACCGCGTCTGGCAGGCTGTGCTCCGTGACACTTGCCCTGCTGGACTCCGCGAGCCTGTACTTCCGCTCGTTCTACGCGCTGCCCGAGTCGATGACCGCGCCGGACGGCACGCCGGTCAACGCGGTGCGCGGGTTCACCGACACGCTGGCCCGGATCGTCACCGACCGGCGGCCCTCGCGGCTGGTGGCATGCCTGGACGCGGACTGGCGCCCGAAGTTCCGCACCGACCTGCTGCCCAGTTACAAGGCGCACCGGGTGGCCGACGCCGTCGCGAACGAGGAGGAGGTGCCGGACACCCTGACCCCGCAGGTGCCGATCATCCTCGAGGTGCTGGAGGCGTTCGGGTTCGCCACCGCGGAGGCGGCCGGGTACGAGGCCGACGACGTGATCGGCGCGCTGACCGCCCGGGAGAATGACGATCCGGTCGAGGTGATCACCGGGGACCGGGACCTGTTCCAGCTGGTGCGCACCGAGCCGACCCCGGCGTCGGTGATCTACGTGGGCAAGGGCTGGGCCAAGGCGGAGGTGCTGGGCCCGGCGGAGATTGCCCAGCGCTACGGCGTGCCGGTCGACGGGGCCGGCGCCGCCTACGCCGAGATGGCCGTGCTGCGCGGCGACCCGTCCGACGGGTTGCCGGGTGTCGCCGGGATCGGCGAGAAGACCGCGGCGAAGCTGATCACGCAGTTCGGCTCGCTCGACGGGCTGATCGCCGCGGCCGCCGAGGGCAGCAAGGACGTGCCGCCGAAGACGCGGGCGAAGCTCGCCGAGGCCGAGGAGTACCTGCGGGTCGCGCCGACCGTGGTCCGGGTGGCCGCGGACGCGCCGGTGTCGGTGTCGGGCTCCGACGCGGTGCCGGCGTCCCCGGCCGATCCGGACCGGGTGCTCGAGCTGGCGCAGCGGTGGAACCTGGGCAGCTCCGCGACGCGCCTGGTCAAGGCCCTCACCGCGAACGCCCGCTGACCCGGCCCCGGCGGGCAGGAGGTGGCGGCCGCACGCGGCCTGGACCGGACCGCACGCTCGCGACCGCGGACCTCGGCTTCCGAACGCAGAACTCACGCTCCTGAGCGTGGAACTCGCAGCCAAAGGCGGCGCCGCCCGGCCGGGCGGCGCAGGCACGCTCCTACTGCGCGCGCCGTGCTGCAGCCGACGAAGGCCACCCTCCCCGGGCCCAGCGTGAAACTCGCGGCCCTGAACGCAGAACTCACGCTTCCGAGCGTGGGACTCGCGCGCCCGAGCGTGGGACTCGCGGTCAGCTGCCGGAGGAGGCTGCTGCTCGCTGGGCCTGGAGCGTCTTGCGCAGTGCCTTCACCACCGGCTCGACCGGGCGGCCCAGCTCGGCCAGCCGTGCCTTGTACTGGCGCCGTTCCCCGCGGCTGAAGACCGTGCGCAGCTCGGCGGTGCCGGCCAGGGCGCAGAGCGCGCCCAGCCGCGGGTCCACCCGGCCAGCAGGCCGCCCGCCGCGCACCGCGCGCCGCACCTCCTCGGCCAGCCGCTTGGCCTCGGCTGGCCGGCGCAGCGTGATCCGGTGCACCGGGAACAGGCCGAGCACGCGCCGCGAGTCGACCTTGATCACCCGCTCGGCCGCCAGGTGCTCGCGCACCAGGGGCAGGATGCGGCTGGCGCGGCGGGACACCCAGCGCCGCCACGAGCGGGGCGGGCTGTCCGTGATCTCCAGCAGGACCAGTTCGAGCACCGGGTCCAGCCCGGGCGCGGGACTGGCCGGGGCCGCCTTGCCGCCGTGGTCGGCGAGGTAGCCGCCGAGCACCAGGTCGGCCAGCGCCGCGGCCCGCAGGGCGTAGCCCAGTTCGGACCGCGACACCAGGCGCTGCTTGGTCGTGTCGTAGGCCAGCAGGAAGAGCCGCGCGGCCAGCGAGTCAGGCGTGTCCATCCTCGTCCCCCTTCTTCGGGCGCCCCCGGGGGCGCATGCGGCCCACCTCGCGGGGCAGCCGCCCGGCGTCCGCGAGGGCCTTGCGCAGCAGGAACTCGATCTGCGCGTTGGTGCTGCGCAGCTCTTCACCCGCCCAGCGCGCCAGCGCGTCGTGCACGGCCGGGTCGAGCCGCAGCAGGATCTTCTTCCGTTCGGCCGGCATCTACTGGTACAGCGTCCCGGTGTTGACGACCGGCTGCGCGTCGCGGTCGCCGACGAGCACCACGAGCAGGTTGCTCACCATCGTGGCCTTGCGTTCCTCGTCCAGCTCGACGACGTCGTGCCGGGCCAGCCGGTCCAGCGCCATCTCCACCATGCCGACCGCGCCTTCCACGATGCGCTGGCGCGCGGCCACCACGGCCCCGGCCTGCTGGCGCCGCAGCATCGCCTGGGCGATCTCCGGGGCGTAGGCCAGGTGGGTGATGCGGGATTCGATGATCTTCACCCCGGCCGAGGCGACGCGGGTGGCGATCTCCGCCGACAGCTTCTCGGTGATCTCGTCGCCGTTGTCCCGCAGCGACAGCCGGGTGGTGTCGGCGTTGTCGTAGGGGTAGGCGTTGGCGATGTGCCGGACCGCGGTCTCGCTCTGGATGGCGACGAACTCGACGAAGTCGTCGACCTCGAACACGGCCTGCGCGGTGTCGGCGACCTGCCACACGACCACCGCCGCGATCTCGATCGGGTTGCCGTCGGCCTCGTTGACCTTGGCGACCCCGGTCTCGTGGTTGCGGATGCGGGTGGAGACCTTGCGCCGCTGGGTGAACGGGTTGACCCACTGCAGCCCGGCGGTGCGCAGCGTGCCGACGTAGCGGCCCAGCAGCTGCACCACGCGCGCCTCGCCCGGCGCGACCGGGGTCAGCCCGCCGGCCAGCACGATCCCGGCGAGCACGGCGACCACTCCGCCGGCGATCATCGCCGCCGAGCCGCCGCTGGTGGCCAGCAGCGCCACCCCGCCGGCCACCAGGACCACCGCGACGCCCAGCATCACGAACCCGTTGACCGCACGCACCAGGCGTTCCCGCGTCCGCGGCGCCGGCATGTCCACGACAGTCTCCATGGGGACTCCCCTCACTCCCTTGCCTCGATGGCTCGAATGTAGCATAGTGATATCACTTTTTCAGCTGCACGGAAGGGGGACGACGTGGCGGACAGGCAACTGGAGATCGACGGCCTGACGAAGCGGTACGGGGAACGGACGGCGTTGTCGGACATGACGTTCGACGTGCGCGCCGGTGAGCTGTTCGGGTTCGTGGGCAGCAACGGCGCGGGCAAGACCACGACGATGCGGATCGTGCTGGGGGTCCTGGCGGCCGACGACGGCCAGGTGCGCTGGGACGGCGCGCCGGTGACGCTGGAGACCCGGCGGCACATCGGTTACATGCCCGAGGAGCGCGGGCTCTACCCGAAGATGAAGGTCGGTGAGCAGCTGGTCTACCTGGCGCGGCTGCACGGGATGCCGGCCGCGGCGGCGCGCCGGTCGGTGGAGACCTGGACCGAGCGGCTGGGGGTGGCCGCCCGCCGCGACGACGAGGTGCAGAAGCTCAGCCTGGGCAACCAGCAGCGCGTCCAGCTGGCCGCGGCGCTGGTGCACGACCCGGCGATCCTGGTGCTCGACGAGCCGTTCTCCGGGCTGGACCCGGTCGCGGTCGACGTGATGAGCCAGGTGCTGCGGGAGAAGGCCGCCGAGGGGGTGCCGGTGGTGTTCTCCAGCCACCAGCTGGACCTGGTGGAGCGGTTGTGCGACCGGATCGGCATCGTGCGGGACGGCCGGATGGTCGCCTGCGGCACGGTGGCCGAGCTGCAGGCCGGTTCGGTGGTGCGGCTGCTGGTCGACGCGCCGGCCGCGCCGCCCGGGTGGGCCGACGCGCTGCCCGGGGTGACGGTGCTGGGCCAGTCGGACGGCCGCACCGAGCTGGAGCTGGCCGAGGGCGCCGACGACCAGGCCGTGCTGCGCGCGGCGCTGGCGAGCGGGCCGGTGCACGAGTTCGCGCGGCGGCGGCAGTCGCTGACCGAGTTGTTCCGGGACGTCGTCACGACCGAGGAGGTGGCGGCGTGAACCAGGGTGGCTGGGCGGGTGTCTCGCTCATCGCGTCTCGGGAGATCGGCATCCGGTTGCGGTCGAAGGCCTACCGGCTGAGCACGCTGGCGCTGCTGGTGGTGATCGTGGGGTTCACCGTGGTGCTGAAGCTGATCGGCGGTGGTGGCGCGGACGCCACGATGGGCGTGACCGGGCCGGCGTCGGCGCTGGCCGCGCCGCTGCAGGCCGCCGGGCAGGCGGTCGGCGAGGCCGTCGACGTGCGGACGGTGCCCGACGAGGCCGCGGGCCGCGCCCAGGTCGGTGACGGCGATCTGGACGCGCTGCTGGTCGGTGACGGCTCGCGCGTGCAGGTCGTGGTGAAGAAGGACCTCGACGGCAGCCTGCGCACCGCGCTCAACGTGCTGGCCGGCCAGCTGGCCCTCAACCAGCAGATCACCGGCCTGGGTGGCGATCCGGCGCAGGTGAACGCGGCGGTCGCCGGTGCCGGGGTGGACGTGCGGCCGATGGAACAGCCCTACCCCTACAACGGGCAGCAGCTGGTGCTGGGGATCATCGCCGGGGTGCTGATCTACCTGTCGCTGCTGCTCAACGGGCAGTCGGTGGCGCAGGGCGTGGTCGAGGAGAAGACCAGCCGGGTGGTCGAGCTGCTGCTGGCGACGGTGCGGCCGTGGCAGCTGATGACCGGCAAGGTGCTGGGCATCGGCGCGGTGGGGCTGATCCAGATGGTGGTGATCGGGGTGGTCGGGATCGTCGCCGGGCTGGCCACCGGGGTGCTGACGATCTCGGTGTCGGCCGCGGCGGGCACGGTGGTGTGGCTGATCGTGTGGTACCTGCTCGGGTTCCTGATGTACTCGATCGTGTTCGCCGGGCTGGGCGCGCTGGTGTCCCGGCAGGAGGACGTGGGTGGCGCGATCACGCCGGCGTTGTTCTTCGTCATCGCCGGGTACGTCGTGGGGATCTCGGTGCTGCCGAACGATCCGGGCAGCGGGCTGGTCGCGATCCTGTCGGTGATCCCGGTGTTCGCGCCGACGCTGATGCCGATGCGGCTGGCGATGGGCGGGGTGGCGCCGTGGGAGGCGATCCTGTCGGTCGGGCTGGTCGTGGCGCTGATCCCGGTGCTGGTGTGGCTGTCGGCGCGGATCTACCGCAACGCCGTGCTGCGCACCGGCGCGAAGGTCGGTTTCCGGGAGGCGCTGCGCGCGGCGTAGGAGCGCAAGAACGGAGAAGACCGGCGGCCCGATCGTCTCCTAGGGTCGGAAGCCAGCCGGCCCCGCCTGGGGGCGGGGCCGGCGTTCCACACGAAGAGCCTGCCGGAGATCGTGCCGCGCGCGCCGCTGGAGAAGATCGAGGCCTACCAGGCGAAGAAGGGCTGGCGCTTCCCCTGGTACTCCTCCCACGGCAGCGACTTCAACCACGACTTCGGCGTCACCCTGGACGGGTCCTCGACCTACAACTACCGCACGAAGGAGGAGTGGGAGGAGCCGAAGGGCCGCGCCGCCGCGGTGCGGGCGGCGCGGCCCGGCTTCCCGGCCTAGCGGCTCAGCCGCCGGTAGCGGCGCACCGACAGCGGCAGGAACACCGCGATCAGCGCCACCGGCCACAGCACGGCCAGCAGCAGGGCGTGCTCGGCGAACCAGCCGCCGCTGTGCCAGCCCGGGTTGCCGAACAGTTCCCGCACCGCGGCCGCGGTGGCCGACAGCGGGTTGGCGTCGGCCACCGCGCCGAGCCAGCCGGGCATCGTGCCGGGTGAGACGAACACGTTGGACAGGAAACCCAGCGGCCACACCAGGATCTGCAGCGCGACCACGCTCTCCGGGCCCTTCGCGACCAGCCCGAGGTAGAGCCCCAGCCACAGGATCCCGAACCGCAGCAGCACCAGCAGCCCGAACGCGGCCAGGGCCGCCCCGAGGCCGTGGTGCCAGCGCCACCCGGTCAGCCACCCGAACCCGGCCAGCACCACCAGACCGGCCACCGAGTTGAGCAGGTCGGCCACCGCGCGCCCGGCCACCGGGGCGGACGCGGCCATCGGCAGGGAGCGGAACCGGTCGGTGGAGCCACGCGCCACGTCGGTGGCGATCGCGGTGTAGGTGGATTCGATGCCGAACACCATGGCCAGCGCGAACATGCCGGGCACCAGGAACTCGCGGTAGTCCCCCGGCGCGGCCATCGCGCCGCCGAACACGTATCCGAACATCACCAGGGTCAGGACCGGGAACAGCAGCCCGACGATCACCGGCGCGGGCTGGCGCGCCCAGTGCGCCAGCTCCCGCCGGGTCATGGTCCAGCCGTCGGCGATCGTCCACCGCAGGGTGGTCATGCCGGCACCTCCTCGCGTGCGGTCAGCTTCAGGAACACTTCGTCCAGCGTGGGGCGGCGCAGGGTGAGGTCGGCGATGCCGATCCCGGCCTCGTCGTAGGCAGCGGCGAGCCCGGTCAGGCCGCGCACCCGGTCGGACACCGGCACGCTCAGGCCACCCTCGCTCAGGTCGGCTTCCGCCCCGGTGACGCGGCTCGCCAGCGCGGCCGCGGCGGGCAGGTCGGCGGCGTCGCGCAGGACGACCTCGACCCGGTCGCCGCCCAGCCGGGACTTCAGCTCGGCCGGGGTGCCCTCGTCGACGATCCCGCCGCGGTCGAGCACGGCGATGCGCCCGGCGAGCTGGTCGGCCTCGTCCAGGTACTGCGTGGTGAGCAGGACCGTGGTGCCGTCGGCGACCAGCTCCCGCACCGCGGCCCACACCTCGCTGCGGCCACGCGGGTCCAGGCCGGTGGTCGGCTCGTCGAGGAACAGCACCTCGGGCGAGCGCAGCAGCCCGGCGGCGAGGTCGAGCCGCCGCCGCATGCCGCCGGAGTACTGCTTCACCGGCTTCTCCCCCGCCTCGGCCAGCCCCATCCGGGCCAGCAGCTCCCCGGCCCGCTGCCGCGCCCGGCGCGAGCCGAGGTGGTAGAGCCGGCCGAACATCTCCAGGTTCTGCCGCCCGGACAGCACCTCGTCCACCGCGGCGTGCTGCCCGACCAGCCCGATCCGGTAGCGGACCTGCGCGGCCTGGCGGCGTGCGTCGAATCCGGCGACCAGGACCTTCCCGGCGTCGGGCCGCAGCAGCGTGGCCAGGATGCGCACGCAGGTGGTCTTGCCCGCGCCGTTGGGGCCGAGCAGGCCGAACACGGTCCCGGCCGGCACCGTCAGGTCCAGGTCCGCGAGCACGGTCTTGTCGCCGTAGCGCTTGCGCAGCCCCTCGGCCACGACGGCGTTTTCGGTGGTCAACACCCGCCTCCTTCAACTCCGTATGCTGTACGGACAAACTATCGTACGCCGTACGGAGTTCGTTACCGGCAGAATGGCTCCCGAGATGACCGAGTTCAGCGCGAGCGGCGATCCGAAACGCAGCCTCGAGCTCCTGTGGGGTCTGCAGGAGCCGCCGTCGAGGGGCCCGAAGGCCAGGTTCACCGTCGAGGAGGTCACCCGGGTCGCGATCGAACTCGCCGATACCGCGGGCCTGGCGGCGCTGTCGATGCGCAAGGTCGCCGAGGAACTGGGCGTCGGCACGATGTCGCTCTACACCTACGTGCCCGGCAAGGCCGAGCTGCTGGACCTGATGGTCGACGCGGTGGTGGCCGAGACCGCGCGCCCGGAGGACGTGCCGGGCGGCTGGCGGGGCCGGCTGGAGCAGGTCGCGCGCGAGAACGCGGCGGTGTACCGGCGGCATCCGTGGCTGCTGCAGGTCGCCACGGCCCGTCCGCCGATGGGCCCGAACGTGATCGCCAAGTACGACTACGAGTTGCGCGCGCTGGAGGGCACCGGGCTCACCGACGTCGAGATGGACCAGGTGCTGGCGCTGGTGCTGGGGTTCGTGCACACCGCCATGCGCGGGGTGATCGAGACCGAGCAGGCGGCGCGGCGCAGCGGCCAGAGCGACGTGCAGTGGTGGGAGTCGTACGCGCCGCTGCTGGAGAAGATCTTCGACCCCGAGCGTTTCCCGGTGGCCGCCCGGGTCGGCTCCGCCTCCGGGGAGGCCTACCAGGCACCGGCCGATCCGCACGCGTTCGAGTTCGGCCTGGCGCGCATCCTGGACGGCGTCGAGGCGCTCATCGCGTCGCGGAGCTGATTCTGGCCGCTACCGCATCACCCCCGGCCGGGCCGGGGCCACCACCGCGGCCGCGGACCTGCGCACCGGCCCGGAGACGCTGGCGCACGTCCTCGGTGCGGAACAGCACGAAACCATCGTCCCCGCGCGGTCCACTGTGGACGGCGACCTGGTGTTCGCCGATCAGGCGGTGCCGCGCGGAGGACCACCACACTCCGGGCCGCTCGATCATGCCCGCCCGGGGCAGCCCCATCTCCGCGTACAGCCGGGGAACCAGTTCCGGCGCCTCGGCGGTGCCGAGCAGCCGCACGTCACCGCCGGAAGGGGCGTCGGCGCGGAACCGCGCGCCGGTGACGCGCAGGGTCCGGCCGCGGCTGGCGATGCCGTAGCCGAAGCGGCCGTAGATGGTGCGGCCACGGAAACCGCTTTCCCGCCCGGCACGGCGAGCCGCGTGGCGAAGGAGCCCGCCACGCCCACCGGTTCCCCGCCGGCGAAGGCACCGAACCGGCGCTCGGCGGGGAAGGAAGCCGCGCGCCGCGCCCACAGCTCGTCGGTGACCGTGGTGTGCAGGGCCCGGCCGAGCAGCTCGAACGCCGCCCGCTCCTCCCCCGCCGCCGGCGGCCGGATCTCGAAGCCGGTCACGGCTCGGAACCGGGAGACCGCGTCGCGCACCGTACCGATCACCCCCGGGACAGGCTGGTCAGAAGTGGGTACCACACCACGCGGGAACGGATGTGGCGAACAGCCGGTCGGCCCGCTCCAGCACCGCCGGGTCCGCCGGCTGGATCCGCCCGGCGGCGGCCAGCAGCGAGGGCCGCCACGCGCCGAGGTAGATCATGGCCAGCGCGTCCACCCCGAGCCGCAGATCCGCCGCCGCGCCGGTGCGGCGGACGCCGTCCGGCGACACCTGGTAGCGCCCGGAGTTGGTCTCCAGCGCCGGGTCGACCACCTCCAGCACGACCGGCTCACCGGCGTACTCGCGCGCGCCGAGCGCGGCCGGCACGTCCACCAGCCGCAGCCACAGCTCGTCCCCGCCGCCGGTGTCCTGCACCGCGCGGAGGTCGGTGAACAGCAGCTCGGCCGGCTCGTCCACCGGGCGTTCCTCGGCGCGCAGCGTGTCGACGAGGTCGACGGCGAGCAGGTAGCGCCACAGCCCGTTGAACGCCTCACCGGTCGCGGTGTGCAGGCTGAGGACCTCCAGCACCGCGGGGTCGTTCCAGTTCTTGCGCTCGACGGTGTAGACGACGTAGCCGTCCGGGCCGTTCGGGCCGTGGTGCACGGCCGTCACGACCGGGCTGGTCGCTTCGCGGGCGTGCCGTTCCCAGCCGGGCCACCAGTACGGCGGGCGGGTCATCATGCCGGGGCGGGTGTGCGGCAGGGAGGCGTACAGCTCGGGCAGCCGCTCCAGCGCGGTGTCCAGCGGCCACAGCTCGACCTGCCCGGCGGCAGGGACGTCCGCGCGGAGCACGGCGCGGCGCCGGTCGATCCGGTAGCTGCGGCTGCGTGTGGTGACGCCGTAGCCGAAGCGGTTGTAGATGACGCCTTCGCTGGCGCGCAGCGCGGCGAAGGGCAGGCCGCGCGAGGCGATGTCGGTGAGCTGGGCGCGCATGAGCTCGGTGAGGATCCCGCGGCGGGTCCGGTCGGGCCGGACACCGACGCCGGTGACCGCGGCGACCCCGGCGCGGGCGCCGCCGGGCAGGGTGATCTCGGCGTCGAACGAGCGGGCGGTGCCGATCAGCTCGGTGTCGAAGGCGCCCAGGGTGCGGCCGGGCTGCAGCATGCGTTCGGTGAACCGCCGCCACGTCTCGTCGGTCGCGGGGACGTGGTGGAGGGTGAGACGGAACAGGTCGGCGGCGGCGCGGTGCTCGTCGGGTCGCAACGTGCGCACGGTGTAGTCACTCACCACGCGATCGTTGCCGACGGCACGGCCGCACGCCAGCCAATTACCGGGGGTAGGCCACCTCGTAGTTGGCGGCGTCGTCCTTGATCGTCACGGTGACGGTCTTGCCCTGGCCGTTGACCACCGCGGCGCAGTCGAACGTGGCCCCCGACCTGACCTCCTGATCGGCCGGGCACTGCACGTCGCTGACGTCGGTGAGCTGGTAGTTGCCGGTGAGGATCTGCTTGACGCCGTCCTGCACGGCGCTCTGGCTCAGCACGGTGGTCTTGAGGAACCCGGGCGCCAGGAACGCGGTGACGCAGAACGCCGCCACCACGACGACCAGCGCGCCGAGCCCGATCAGCAGGCCCTTGGCACCCTTCTTCTTCGGCTGCTGCCCGTAGGCGCCTTGCGCGGGGTACTGCTGCGCTGCCGGGTACTGCTGGGCGCCGTACTGCGGCGGCGGGTACTGCTGCCCGTACTGAGGCTGCCCGTACTGAGGCTGCTGGGGCTGGGGCTGCTGGCGCGGGCGCTCGGGC